>PBMY01000010.1 GCA_002722795.1 Crocinitomicaceae bacterium | reverse complement strand
GAAAACTATTGTAACGAAAGCTGCAGCGGACGTTGAAAATGTAGAAGAAGATGCTGAAAATGACAAAAACGCTGAAGTATAATTTCAGAAACATTCGTTATTTCGAAAATAAATTAAAAGGGAGGCGTCGACCTCCCTTTTTCTTGTCACTATCTTTACACCGATGGAATCACAAGTTCTAATTAACGAGGAACAATTCGCTCTAATATTAGACAGGCTTGCGCATCAATTGCTCGAGCACCACGAATTTAATGAAACGGATTTAGTTGGACTTCAGCCTAGAGGTACTCGTGTAGCTTATAGATTAGCTGAAAGATTGTCAGAACTACTTGATGGTAAAGAGATTAGGTGTGGGTCGCTAGATGTTACTTTTCATAGAGATGATTTAGGGAGAAGAGATAAGCCAATTGCTCCTCAAGAGAATATAATGGAGTTCTTAGTTGAAGACAGAAAGGTTATTTTAGTTGATGACGTACTATTTACTGGACGAACGATTAGAGCAGGCTTAGATGCTCTTTTGGCCTATGGAAGACCCAAAAAGGTGGAACTTGCAGTGCTAATTGACCGTAGATTTAAGAGAGAACTTCCAATTGAACCAACATATATTGGCCAACAAATTGACAGTATATCAGACCAACACGTTGTTGTTGAATGGTCTGAAGAGAATAAGAGTGATAGAGTAATCCTTTTTAATGCTAAACCAGAATGAGTAATCTCTCAATAAAACACTTACTCGGGATACAAGGATTGACCCGAGATGATATTGAGACAATATTCAGCACTGCAGCTGAATTTAAAGAGGTTCTTAATAGGCCAATTAAAAAAGTACCTTCTTTAAGAGACACAACTGTTGCCAACTTATTCTTTGAAAATTCAACCAGGACAAGGTTGTCATTTGAATTAGCTCAAAAGAGACTTTCAGCAGATGTAGTCAACTTCTCTGCTGCAAGCTCTTCAGTAAAGAAGGGTGAGACACTCGTGGATACAGTAAAAAATATCCTAGCCATGAAAGTGGATATGCTTGTTATCAGACATCCTCACCCTGGAGCTCCACATTTCTTAGCTAATAAAGTAAACACAACTATTGTAAATGCTGGTGATGGAACACACGAACATCCAACGCAAGCATTACTTGATAGCTTTAGTATTCGAGAAAAACTTGGACAAGACTTAGAAGGAAAAAAAATTTCTATTGTCGGAGATATAATGCATTCTCGAGTTGCTTTATCAAATATTCTTGCACTTAAGCTTCAAGGAGCAACAGTTAAAGTATGTGGGCCAGCAACGCTTATTCCTAAACATATGGAAAGTCTTGGAGTCGAGGTTAGTCATGATCTAGATGAGACTCTAGCTTGGGCTGATGTTGCAAACATGCTTAGAATTCAGCTTGAAAGACAGGGTGAAGATGATGCTATCAGTTTCTTCCCGTCGATAAGGGAATACACAATCAATTTTGGCCTAACCACAGAAAGACTTGAAAGATTAGATAAAGAACTTGTAATTCTACACCCCGGACCAATAAACAGGGGTGTTGAGATTTCTTCTGAGATTGCAGATAGCGAGAATGCAATCATCCTAGAGCAAGTGGAAAATGGAGTTGCTATAAGAATGGCCATAATGTATCTTCTAGCAAATAGATAGTTATCTTTGAGAAACTTTATGAAAGTTCTCACTGAAAAACAGGAAGCACTAACAATTATTATTGTTGACGGTAATATTGAATCAGCTGACGATTCAGCATTAATCTCTAATGCTATTTCAAAAGTTGATGATGGATTCGAAAATATTATTCTAGATTTAAGTTCTGTTGTATCAATAGTTAATTCAGAATTATTTGGTTTAGTAGAAATCCAAGAAAATTTTGAGACAGAGGTTAAATCATTTGTCCTTTGTGGATTAAATAATAATCTTCAAAAAGCTTTAGATGAAAAATTTGATGAGGATTTCTTTAATATTGTTCCAACAAGAAATGAAGCCGTTGATATGGTTTACATGGAAGAGCAAGAAAGATCATTTTTTAATTGAAATAAAACACACATGAATAAATTTTACTCTTCGTTACTTTTGATGCTAATTTTAGCAGGTAACACATTTGGTCAATGTGAAAATGACTATGATTTTGGAGATGTTGGATTTGGCGTAAGTCCTGATGCATCTATTGGCGAAACTTTTGTGAATGGCGAAGTAGGCCAAGACTATTGGGATGTATTACATATATTAGTTCCAGAATATGCCTCTGATGTAGATCCTGCATATCCACCAACACTTCCAGTTGATTCTCTTTACTTGGATTTTGTTACCCTCACAGACACTGTTACTGGGATGGAATACTCTATTGAAGAAATGGGACTAGAAGTATTCTGTAATAACAATGGTGATTCATTCAACCCTTGTTCTTTCCATGGAGGTGAACAGTACTGTGCAACTCTTCAAGGAGTGCCATCAATGTCAGGAGTATTCCAAATGAATGTTCACGTTGTAGGATTTATTACAATATTTGAAACTGTAGAAGTGCCACTTACTTTCTCAACATTCATATTGAACGTTCATTGCAATCTTATTGAAGAGCCCATAATAACAAACGCTGATGGAAACAACGGAACTTTGGGGTCAGTAGATGTAACTATACTTGATGGAGTTGAAGTAATTTCTTTCGAATGGACAAATAGCGATGGTTTAGTCGTTGGTACAGACGAAGACATTGATGGGTTATTCCCAGGAGTATACACTCTAACTATAGTGACAGATGCTTGCACAAGCTACTTTGAAAATATTTTAATTGAAGACAACGCCGTTGATTGTAGTAGTTTAGATGCTTCATACATAGTGACTGATGAAATCCCTGGAGAGTCACTTGGGGGTATCGATTTATCAATCACAGGAGCTAATGGTTATCCTAGTTGTGTTTGGACTGATGCTTCAGGGATTATTGTTGGAACTGATGAAGACATTGCAAACGTGACAGCTGGTGAATATACAGTAACTATTACTGACGATGATGGATGTATTCTAATCCTAGAAGATATTGTTGTAGCTGTTAATTCTATTGATGATGTTGAAATAAATGGTGTATACTTAATGCCTAACCCTGCTAAAAATGTGGTATCAATTTATCTTGATTATGAACTACAATCTAATATCGACGTTAGAGATGCTAGAGGTAGACTTGTTTATTCAGTTCAAATCATTAAAAACACAGTTTTAGACACTAGTTCATGGAATGAAGGAATCTACTTCCTATCAGTATCAAACGAGCTTGGTAGATCTACTTCACGCCTTGTGATTAAGAGGTAAAGTGAGAAGATTTGAAATGACTGTATTGGGGTGTGGCGCTGCGGCGCCCACCCCTTATTTTTTGACTACTTCTCAACTAGTCAATATCCATGATCAATTGATACTAATTGATTGCGGTGAGGCCACTCAGGTTACTCTCAGAAAATCTAGAGACAAATTTCAAAAAATTAAAACCATTTTAATAAGTCACATGCATGGTGATCACACACTTGGATTACCAGGACTGATCGCTAGTATGAACCTTTTGGGTCGAAATACTGCACTTAATATATATGGCCCTGAAGAATTAGAAGAAATGGTTAAAAAGGTTTTGCATTTAACAAGAACCCATATCGAATTCAATGTATATTTTCACAAGTTAAATACTGAAGAAAAGACAACAGTTTTAGAGACTGAATCATATGTAGTTGAATCCTTTCCAACTAAACATAGAATACCTACTTGCGGATTTGTCATTTCTGAAAAGGAAAGATGCTATACTTTAAAGCCAAATATCCGTAAGAAGTACAGATTAACTCATTTAGAAATCCAAAAACTAAAAAGAGGTGAAGATGTTTACAGAGGTGAAGAGATAATTAAAAACTCAGGTTGTTGTTCGCCGCCAATGGAAACTAGATCGTATGCTTATGCAGCTGATTCAGCTTATTCTCCTAAAGTTATTGATGCGGTAAAAGGATGCTCATTATTATACCATGAAGCAACTTTCGAATCAAAAGATGTAGACATTGCAAAAAAGACACAACATTCAACTTCTAAAGACGCTGCAAGAGTTGCAATTCAAGCAAATGTTGGACAATTATTGCTTGGACATTATTCAAATAGGTATAGTGATTTAAGTAATCTATTATCTGAATCACAAGAGGTATTTTTAAATTCTTCATTAAGTGTCGAGGGTAAGACCTATTCAATAGAATAATTTTAGTATTTTTGCTATTTAGAATCATTCCATATAATGTCAAAATCAATAATTATAGCAGATAGTAGCACAATTGGCAAAATTGGGTTAAGAACTGTAATTGATTCATTAAATGGATTTGATGTTATTGATGAAGTTGAAACTTCTGATGACCTGCTATCTTCAATCAAAAAGTACTCACCAGATTTATTAATAATTGACTTTTTAAGTGAGGGATTTGATATAGATGTAATTGTCAAAATCAAAAGAGATTTATATGGTTTAAAGATCCTTGCTGTAACTCCTATGCAGAGTAGTCAAACCTTTGTTCATGCTATGAAAGCTGGTGTTGATAGTTACATAAAGAAAAGTTGTAATCTTGATGAAATTACAGATGCAATCAAGCAGACTTCTGGTGGAATGAGTTTTTTCTGTGGTAAAATTCTTGACGAAATAAGAAAGGCATCTATAGTAGTTGATGAGCTCAATAATGTGACAGAACTACCTTGTGATGCAATTGAGTTAAGCAAGAGAGAAAAAGAGGTGTTATACTTAATAGCTGAAGGAAATACCAACTCAGAAATTGGTGAGATATTATTCATTTCTTCTCATACAGTTACTACTCACAGAAAAAAGATTATGATCAAGCTAGGAGTAAAGAATACTGCCGGTATTGTCATGTATGCTGTTAAGTCAGGTTTAGTTAGCCCAAATAAGTTTCTTTTTCAGGCATCATAGAATCTAAAACACTGACTTTAAATTTGTTTCGGTAGTGATTTAACTCAATTTGAGGAATCAATGTTCGATTTCATTTGCAAAGACCCAATGAAATTCACGACATTTGCACCCCGATACTCGACCTATTTAGCATGATTACAATGGACACTACTTTCGACGTAAGGCACTGTGAAACCTCGGCAATTGACGAGGTAGATTTTGACAATATTGCTTTTGGAAATGTGTTTTCAGATCACGTATTTATTATGGATTACGAAAATAGTGAGTGGAAAAAGGGGGTAATTCAACCGTTTGGACCAATAAAAATGAGTCCTGCAAGTATGGTACTACACTACGGTCAAGCGATATTTGAGGGAATGAAAGCTTATCGCCAACAAGATGGAAGCGCAAGTCTGTTTCGGCCTACTGATAACATTAAGAGATTTAATCTAAGCGCAAAACGCATGTGCATGCCTGAAGTGCCAGCAAATATTTTTTTACAGGCATTGGTTAAACTTGTTGGATTAGATAATGATTGGGTTCCTTCGTCAGATGATGCATCTTTATACATTAGACCATTTATGTTTGCTACAGATAGCCACGTGGGTGTCAGAGCAAGTAACTCCTATAGATTTATGATTTTTACATGTCCTGTCGGTGCTTATTACAGCAAACCAGTACGTGTAAAGGTTGAAACTGAATATACAAGAGCTGCTATGGGTGGAACAGGAGCTGCAAAAGCTGCTGGAAACTACGCTGGATCTCTTTACCCAACTAAGAAAGCAGGAGAGGAGGGGTATGATCAATTATTATGGACTGATGCTAGTACTCACTCTTTTATCGAAGAATGTGGAACTATGAATGCTGCATTTGTTGTTAAGGGCAAACTATTAGTTCCTGCTACAAGTGATACAATACTTGATGGAGTGACTAGAAAATCGGCTATCCAAATTGCGAAAGATTTAGGTATTGAGGTTGAAGAAAGAATTATTTCAGTTGAAGAATTAGAAAATGCAGCTAAAGAGGGAACACTTCAAGAGGCTTTTGGGCTTGGAACTGCCGCAACAGTTTCTTTAATGTGTACAATTGGATTTGAGACATGGGATTTTGACCTTCCTTCTGTTGATAGTTGGTCAGTTGCACCCCAACTTAAAAAGACCTTAGAGAACCTTAGAAGAGGTGTTTCTGAGGATCCATACGGATGGAATGTGCCGGTTTAAACTTTATTTATGAAACGCACAAACTCAATAGTACTTGCTGCTGGATGTTTTTGGTGTGTAGAAGCTATTTTCTCTAGAATAAAAGGAGTTGTTAGCGTTTTACCCGGTTATGCTGGCGGAAAGGTTTCAAATCCTACTTATAGAGAAGTATGCAGCGGAAAAACTGGCCATGCAGAAGTTGTCAAAATTGAGTTTATACCAGAGGAAATTGATTTATCTGAATTGTTCGCTGTATTTTTTGCAACTCATGATCCTACTACATTAAACAAGCAAGGTGGAGATGTAGGCACTCAATACAGGTCTGCGATTTTCCCAACAACAAAAGAGCAAAATAGATTAGCTCTACTTGCAATTGATATTGTTGAGAACAGTGGGGAATGGGATAATGAGATTGTTACAACAATTGAGGATTTTGATGAATTTTATTTAGCTGAAGATTATCATCACAACTACTTTTCTAAAAATGCAGTTACGCCATACTGCAATGCCGTAATAGAGCCTAAACTTCAAAAATTTAAAAGTAGATTCAGTGATCTACTCAAGTGAATCAAGTCTTTCTATTTCCTTGTCACACATGTTAATTATTTGTGTTCTTGCCATCGAAGAGATTTTAGAATCAGCTTTTGCTTTCATCTTTAAAAATTTAAACATTGCTTTCTTTTTAATCTCATAAGCCAAATACACAGAGTAATTACCATCTTTTAATTGGTATTTAACATTTCCTATTTGTCTTAAATCACCAATTGAAGTGTTTGTAATTTCTCTTGCTAGCGTTTCAAATCTTTCAACAGCTTGATCAACGTGTTCGCCTTGAACATCTTGAGCATATGCATCCGTTACTACTTTAATTGTTGTACTTACCTGTTGAGCTAAATCTTTATGAGCTTCAATTTCAGCTTTTGATTCAGCAACGTTGTCACGTGAACTAACTCCTTTACCAACCGCCCTAAAATACCTAGCGTTTGAAGTGTACTTTTTACCTGAGAATGGTTCTTTAACTTTAGTGCCATTTGATAATGAACAACTAGTTGCCAAAAGCAAAACCATTGATAGAATAGATGTTGAGAATAATTTCATAATGCAATTTTACGAAAAGTATACAGTAACCGTGCCACATAAAAATAGCCTTGTACCTTTACGTTGTGAAATGGAAGGAGCTTATCAGTAGGTTTGTCCTAAGTCGTTACAGAGACGATAACAGGGAAAGGAAGGGCTGTAGCCTTAGAAAGGCTGAGAGTGTTGGTCTATTGTACTTGGAACGAGATCACGCGTTTTACAGAACGATTAAAGATCTTGCAAAGCACCTTCATGAGGAATTTGGTGTGAAAAAAGTATCTATTCTTTCATATGTTGATGATAATGCTAAACGAACACCAAGTTGGCTAGTTAAAAAACTTGATAGTGGGTACTTCTGCAAGTCGGACCTCAATTGGTATGGAAGACCCAAAAAGGAAATCGATGCTTTTATTGAAGTTGATTTCGACATTCTTTTTGATTTAGAACTTGAGCCAAACCTTCCATTAAAACACGTTTTAAATATGTCATGTGCTAAAATGAAGGTGGGATCAGAACAAGAAGATTGGCCTAATAGAGATTATGACGTTCAAATTGGCAGAATAGAACATACTCCAAATAATGATGAGGAAATAGTAGATCCAATGATTGTTTGGAAAGAACAAATAGAAAGAACATTTAAATTCATATCAGAAGCAAACATTCAATAAAATGATTAGTCTAAACGGATTAGGAGTAGCTATGGTTACACCATTTAATAAAAATGGTGCAGTAGATTATCCAGCACTTCAAAGAAATACAGAGCACCTGATTAATTCAGATGTTGACTTTCTTGTTGTATTAGGAACAACCGCTGAAACACCTACATTGAGCTTTGAGGAGCAAAGAAGTGTACTAGACTTTATAGTTGAATTAAACAACAAGAGATTGCCTGTAGTTGTGGGATTATCAAGCAATAACACGAAGTCTCTTTGTGAAAGAATATCTGAATTTGATTTCAAGGGTGTTGATGCCATATTAAGTGCTTCACCACATTATAATAAGCCGAGTCAAAGAGGTATAATTGAGCATTTCACTAAAGTTGCTGATGTATCTCCAAAGCCAATTCTTCTTTACAATGTTCCTTCTAGAACAGGAAGTAATATGAAGGCATCAACTACACTTGAACTAGCGAAACACAAAAACATATTTGCGATCAAAGAAGCTAGTGGTGATTTAGGTCAAGTTGACAAAATACTTAAGAGCAAACCAGAAGGATTTCAAGTATTTTCAGGTGACGATGCACTAACCTTGGCTATGATTTCATCGGGTGCTGATGGTGTTATTTCTGTAATCGGAAATGCTCTACCAAAGAGATTTGGTTCAATGGTGAACCAAGCATTGTTTGGCCAAATAATTGAATCAAGAGAAATGCATCACAAGCTGTGCCCAATTATTGATAAGATATTTGAGGAAGGAAATCCAACTGGAATTAAAGCTGTAATGGATATAATAGGTCTTTGTGAAGACAGCGTTAGACTGCCTTTAGTACCAGCAACAAAGCAACTGCGAGACAAGCTCTACAGCTGCTTAGCAGATTTAGATGTTGAGATCGCTTAAGTGTTAAAGCAGTTCTTTTGCTTTAGCGACGATGTTACTTGCAGAAAGCCCATACTTTTCCATTAGTTGGGCAGGTTTTCCGCTTTCACCAAAACTGTCATTAACTGCAACAAACCTCATAGGTGTAGGATGGTTTTCAGCTAATACTTGAGCAACACTTTCTCCAAGACCACCTAGCTTTTGATGTTCTTCAGCAGTAACGACTCTTCCTGTTTTAGCAGCACTATCAATAATCGATTTTTCATCAATTGGCTTTATAGTGTGCATGTTAATCACTTCAGCACTTACGCCTTCATCTTTTAGTTTTTGAGCAGCTTGAAGCGCTTCCCAAACCAAATGACCTGTTGCAATAATTGTAATATCAGTACCTTTCATAAGTAGGTCAGCCTTGCCAATTTCAAACTTTGTGCTCTTCTTATAGAATACAGGAACTTTTGGACGTCCAAATCTCAAGTAAACTGGACCGTGATGATCAGCAATAGCTAATGTAGCTTGCCTAGTTTGCTCATGGTCAGCTGGATTGATAACTACCATGTTTGGAAGCATTTTCATCATTCCAATATCTTCAAGAATTTGGTGAGTAGCACCATCTTCACCAAGAGTAAGCCCAGCATGAGAAGCGCAAATCTTTACGTTTTTATCACTATAGGCAACGCTTTGACGGATTTGATCATAAACTCTTCCTGTAGAAAAGTTAGCAAAAGTCCCAGTAAATGGGATCTTGCCACCAATTGTCATTCCTGCAGCCATACCAATCATATTGGCTTCTGCAATACCAACTTGAAAGAAACGCTCCGGATGTGTATCTCTAAATGCATCCATTTTAAGAGAGCCAGTTAGGTCAGCACAAAGAGCAACCACGTCTTCGTTTTTCTCTCCAAGCTCAGAAAGTCCGGCGCCAAAACCAGATCGAGTATCCTTAGATTCTGTTGGGTTTAATGTGATTTTATCAGACAATTCATTCATGTATGTTCAGATTTTGGGTTGACCCCGATGTAATTGTGAAAGTTTTTTTAATACTGTATTTCGATGAGTGAGCTTGTCTAGCTCTAAATATTAATGTGTAAGTGCCAGGTTGAAGTGTGTATCTACCAGCTGGGTTACCGTTACCAAATTGAATCACATGTTCTAATGTGCTAGCATTAACTATGCTACCATATCCAGCAACTGATGACTGAAGCATTAAAGATCCTGGAGAAGCAATAGTCACAGGCATTATATCACCATCTTGAATTTCAACATCATCAACTCTTGTTATTGGTGTTGTGTGAAAGACCAAATCATATGTTCCTGTCAATAATCGAATTGAAGTGCCCAAATTCATTGAGTAGAATGACTCGCATTTTCCGGATTCAAATAAGTCAACACTAATATTACCATAATCAGTCCTTCTAGTAGTAGGAAATTGAGGAGTAATAACACCTTGTGACATATTTGGAACAGAGATAATATTGTGTTTACCAGGAGCTAAATTCACTTCTTCTATAACTCTTTCAGGTAGAGTGTGAACGTTTAATTCATATGTAGGCACAGGATCTAAATAAAATGTGTCAGTAAGATTATTATATCCTAAAGTATGGATGACTTGAGGATAGTACTCCCTAGTTCTTTTATCTGTAAAAGTTAATGGTACATCTGTTATGCTAGGTTTTCCACTATTGTCAAGTAAATCGACTTGAACCGTAGTATTGTGCAATGCTTGTTCTAATACTAGGTCAAGAATTGACTCAAATACTTCAGGGTTTGATGCATCATAGAAATTTCCGACACACATCAAGCTTTCTTTGTGTTTGTCTTCTATTCCAATTCCAATGATAAATGGTTTTACTACTATTCCTTTGGCCTGAAGCATTCTGCTAACTGCGCAAGGATCTTCATCGCATGCCTCAATTCCGTCAGTAATTAGAATTATAATATTTCTACCTGGCTCTTCCGGGAAGTCTCCTGCAGCTTTTTCAAGAGAACGTGCAATAGGAGTTGTGCCTTGAGCCCTGAGCCTACTTAATTCTTGCTTAATAATTAGGTTAGATCCGTGTTTTATAGGAACTACAAGTTCTGTATCGTCACAATCCTGTTGTCCTTCAACGTGTTTTGTTTGATGACCATATACTCTAAGACCTAATTCTAAATCAGCAGTACCATATAAAGATGCTAATGATGTTGAAAGAAGTTTAGTAGCTAGTTTAATTTTTCTCTCACCACTCCAAAAAGCATTCATACTATTTGAAGCATCGAAGACAAATAGTATTCTAGTTGCAACATCAGACGCCTCTTCTGAACTATCGTAACTCAATAAAGCCTCTTTGTTGACCTCTTGTGAGTATAAAGTTTGAATAGATAAAATGATAGCCGCCGAAAGGACAAAGGACTTTTTATATCCTATTAAAATTGATTTTATGTCCTTTCTGTAATTCAAGGGAGTTTAGTAATCTCCTAACGTTTCTTCAAGATATATAAGTGCATCAGCAAGCTGATCATCATTTGGGGCTACTCCATGCCACTTATGAGTACCCTCCATAAAATCAACCCCCTTACCCATAACTGTTGTCATTAAAACAATACATGGGATACCTGCTCCACGTCTAGCATGAGCTTCATCAATAACTCTCTGGAGATCATTAAGATCATGTCCATCACATTCCATAACGTGCCAACCAAATGCCCTAAACTTTTCACTTAAATCTGATAGAGAAAGAACTTCGTCACACGGACCATCAATTTGTTGGCCATTACAATCAACAAAAGAAAGAATGTTGTCCATTTTGTTATGAGCGGCATACATAGCTGCTTCCCAAATTTGGCCTTCTTGAAGCTCACCATCTCCATGAAGAGTGTACACCCAAGTATCTTCTCCATTGAGTTTCTTTGTTTCAGCAGCACCAATTGCAACGCTTAATCCCTGACCAAGAGACCCAGAAGCTATTCTGATACCTGGTAGACCTTCTTCGGTAGCTGGATGACCCTGTAATCTAGAATTAATTTTACGGAAAGTTGAAAGTTCCTCAGTAGGGAAGAAGCCCCTTCTAGAAAGCACGCTATACCAAACAGGACTAATGTGACCATTTGACAAGAAGAAAAGATCCTCTCCATTACCATCCATCTGAAAGTTTTCAGGATTTACATTCATGACATCGAAGTAAAGTTTTACTAATAATTCCACGCATCCTAGCGACCCTCCAGGGTGACCTGAAGACGCTCCGTGAACCATTCTAACTATATCTCTTCTAATCTGTGAACAAAGGGATGGTGTAGCTTGTATACTCATTTATTTTTATGCTTGAGTTAGTATAGTTTTTATTGCGATACAAAAGTACTGAAGTGGACCTGCAGATTGTATTGAGTGTGGATAAACTATAGTAATTCGTTGAGAGGTTAATTATCTAACTTTACAATCCGAATAAATTAATTGTCATGGCGCTTCAGTGTGGAATTGTAGGGTTACCAAACGTAGGTAAATCGACCTTGTTTAATTGTCTGTCTAATGCTAAAGCTCAAAGTGCAAACTTTCCGTTTTGCACCATTGAGCCAAACCTTGGAGTAATCACAGTTCCTGATCCAAGATTAAACAAGCTTGCAGAACTAGTTAATCCCCAAAACGTTATACCAACAACTGTAGAGATTGTTGATATAGCAGGCTTAGTAAAAGGCGCTAGTAAAGGTGAGGGGCTTGGCAATAAATTCCTAGGAAATATTAGAACAACTGATGCTATTCTCCATGTACTTAGATGCTATGACGACGATAATATTGTACACGTTGACGGTAGTGTTGATCCAATTAGAGACAAAGAAGTTATTGATTTAGAACTTCAACTTAAGGATTTGGAAACTGTAGAAACCAAGAAAGAAAAGGTTGGTAAAGCTGCTAGAACTGGAGATAAAGAAGCAATAAAAAAACTTGAATTTTACGATAAACTTCATACTCTTTTAATTAGTGGTAAAAACGCTAGAATGCTAGAGGTTGAGGAATCAGAAGAGCCTTTATTGAAAGAGATGCAACTTCTTACTGCTAAGCCTGTTCTATATATTTGTAATGTTGATGAAAGTAGTGTTGTAAGTGGAAATGCTTACGTTGATAAGGTTATTAATATCGCAAACCAAGAAGACGCCAAAACTTTGATAATTGGTGCGGCTATTGAAGCAGATATCGCAGACTTTGAAGACGTAGATGAAAGAGAAATGTTTTTGACTGATTTGGGCTTGGAAGAGCCGGGTGTAGCCAAACTAATCCGAACAGCATATGAACTTCTAAATCTTCAAACATATTTTACTGCAGGAGAGAAAGAGGTAAGAGCTTGGACAGTAAAAAAAGGTGCCACGGCACCTCAAGCCGCTGGAGTTATTCATACAGACTTCGAAAAAGGATTTATTAGAGCCGAGGTTATTAAGTATGACGACTACGTAGAGTTTGGCTCAGAACTATCAGTTAAAGAGGCAGGAAAGCTATCTGTTGAGGGAAAAGATTATATTATAAATGATGGAGACGTAATGCACTTCAGATTCAATGTATAGAGTTTTTGCAACATACATCCTTGCTTTTTTTAGCTCTATTACTTTAGCCCAAATCCATGTCTCAGGAATGCCGCTTGAAGTGCTCCAAACGATGGAGGCTCAACAAAACGCTTGGAATGAAGGTGATTTAGACGCATTCATGAATGGATATTGGGAATCTGACAGCCTTTTATTTATTGGAAAAAGTGGATTAAATAACGGGTATTTAAACACTTTGAATAACTACAAAAAGGCATATCCAGATAAAAATACTATGGGCACATTGAGTTTTAAAAACATGTCCTGGACACCTTTATCTGATAGTGCAGCTCTTCTTATTGGGTCTTGGCAAATTAGCGAAGAACAGAACGGAATGTATAGTTTAATTTGGAAAAATATAGATGGTCGTTGGGTAATCATTGCAGACCATTCAAGTGGTTAATCCACTATTCTATATACCTCTTCAAATGGTTTTTTCATAAAATATCTTTCTCTAGCAATTCTTTCAAGAACTTTAGGATTCTCATCAATTTCAATGAGTTTAAGTATTAGATCATCGTTTTTTTCAGTGATTTTTTGAACCTCTATAGTCATCTTTTTTAATTCTATCTGTTCTCCAATTATGAAGGGCAAATCGATGTCACTAATAAATGTTATCCATCCCAATGCTAGCACTGTTGCTGCACCATATCTGTTTTTGAGTATGCCTAAAACAAACTCATAAATGACTTTAAGCTTCTGCATTCTCTTGTTCAGTAGTATCTGAATCCTCCTTTTTCACCTTAGTTGTTGTAGTCTTTTTTTTCTTTGAAGTCGGTTTCTTTTTTGGTTCAACTTCTAAAGCTTCTTTAGCTCCATCAGGCATCTCTAATAATCCACCTTTCAAAACAGATATTATTAAATTGTCATTACCTTCTTTATAGTCTGCTTTAAGTATATCTCCTTCCTCAACTGAAGAGTTGATTATTTCTTCGGCAAAAGGATCCTCTAAATGCTTTTGAATCGCTCTTCGAAGAGGTCTAGCTCCGTATTTCTCATCATATCCTTTTTCTACAATGAAATCCTTTGCAGAATCAGTTACTTCTAATCCATATCCTAAATCGAACACCCTCTTTGAAAGTGAGCTTAATTCAATATCAATAATAGAGTGAATGTGTTCTCTGCTTAATGATTGGAATAAAATCACATCATCAATTCTATTTAGAAACTCTGGAGCAAACGCACGCTTTAGTGCTGTTTGAATAACACTATTCTTATTGCTTTCTTCGTTTTTCTTTGAAGCAGAAGTGCTAAATCCAACACCAGTACCAAAATCAGCTAACTGTCTAGCACCAATATTTGATGTCATTATCAAAACAGTATTTCTAAAGTCAATCTTTCTGCCAAGACTATCTGTCATTTGACCATCATCAAGTGCTTGAAGCAAAAGATTGAATACATCTGGATGAGCTTTTTCAATCTCATCAAGTAATACTATAGAGTAGGGGCGTCTTCTAACCTTTTCTGTAAGCTGACCACCTTCTTCATACCCTACGTAACCAGGAGGAGCTCCTACAAGTCTAGTTACAGCAAATTTCTCCATGTATTCACTCATATCAATTCTGATAAGAGCATCTTCACTATCAAACATGAATTGAGCTAAAACCTTAGCCAATTGAGTTTTTCCAACTCCAGTGGGTCCAAGAAATATAAATGAGCCAATTGGTTTATTTGGATCTTTTAAGCCAGCACGGTTACGCTTGATTGCCTTTACAACCTTTTTAATAGCTTCTTCTTGGCCAATAACCTTGCCCTCAATGTCTTTATCCATTCTTGCAAGCTTACCGCTTTCTTTCTCAGCAATTCTTTGAACTGGTATTCCAGTCATCATGGCAACAACATCACCAACGTGGTCTTCAGTTACAGTAACTCTAAAAGTCTTGTTTTCTTCTTCCCATTTCTTCTTAGCAGAATCAAGTCTTTCATTTAGATTTCTCTCAGTATCTCTAAGTTTAGCAGCTTCTTCATACCTCTGAGACCTAACTACTCTTACTTTTTCTTCTTTGATCCTTTCTACTTCTTCCTCAATATCTAAAATTTCCTGAGGAACATGTATGTTGTTCAAATGAACCCTAGATCCAACTTCATCTAAAGCATCAATAGCTTTATCTGGCAAATGTCTATCTGTAATGTATCTAGATGTCAATCTAACACAAGCATTAATAGCTTCAGGAGTATAGCTCACGCAATGATGATCTTCGTATTTATCCTTAACGTTATTAAGGATTTCAATTGATTCTTCAACTGTAGTAGGCTCTACTAGAACTTTTTGGAATCGTCTTTCCAATGCACCATCTTTTTCAATATGCTGACGGAATTCATCCAATGTTGTTGCACCAATGCATTGAATCTCACCTCTTGCTAGTGCTGGTTTGAACATATTTGACGCATCAAGTGAGCCACTTGCTCCACCAGCGCCAACTATAGTATGAATTTCATCAATGAACAGAATTACATCAGGACTCTTTTCAAGTTCATTCATTACTGCTTTCATCCTTTCTTCAAACTGTCCTCGATACTTTGTACCTGCAACAAGTGAAGCTACGTCAAGCGTTACTACTCGCTTATTGTAAAGAACTCTACTTACTTTCTTGTTTACAATTCTCATAGCCAAACCCTCAGCAATCGCACTCTTCCCAACTCCTGGCTCACCAATTAATATTGGGTTGTTCTTTTTTCTTCTCGACAATACCTGACTAACCCGTTCAATCTCTTTTTGACGACCAACTATAGGATCTAGCTTACCGTCTTCTGCCATTTTAGTAAGATCCCTTCCGAAATTATCTAGTACAGGGGTTTTGCTTTTCGAGTCGCCTTTACGTTTTGCGTCGCCTCTTCCAGAAGATCCACTATTACCTCTACCAGAATGACCGCTTGGGCTATGATCTGGTGCTAAATCATCGTCGTCATCAGCAATATTTGCTTCAAATGGGGCAGGGGAAGTATCACTTCTGTCTGGAAGTATGTTTTCGAATTCTTCCTTAGCTACTTCGTAATCAATATTGAATTGGTTTAGAGCTTTAGTAGCAACATTATCAGCATCCTTTAAAATGCTAAACAACAGATGCTCAGTGCCAATAATTGGACTCTTAAAGATTTTGGCTTCTAAGTAGGTAATCTTTAAAATCTTTTCCGCTTGCTTTACAAGAGGCATATTTCCTGCACCTACAGACTGACCAGCAGCTGGTTTAATTGAAGTCTCAACAAGCTTTCTTAGCTTTTGAATATCGCAGTTTAAACCTTCTAAAATTTTGACAGCAGTGCCTTCTCCTTCTTTAATTATGCCAAGCAAAAGATGCTCAACTCCAATATAATTGTGCTCCAATCTTAAAGCTTCTTCTCTGCTGTAGGTAATTACCTCTCGTACTCTAGGTGAAAACTTTGCTTCCATACTTCTTCGCTCAATAGTTGTATATAAATAGAACTCTCAACAATAAAACGCAAAAAGCATGCAAATCGTTGTATCAAGTTTTATCAAATCTACATATTCAGACCAATCAACTGATATAATTTGTTATTCGTTATCCACATTAAAAAGTTGTCTATTGTGAAGAATTGAAATGAAAAAAAGGGCAGTTTTCTGTACTCAATTTCGTATTTTTGATTGCCTTTCAAAACCACAGATTTCACTTGTGTTTTCAAACAAAATAACAAAAGGTTTTGGAAAATAAAAAAGGTTTAGAAAAAGGATAAAATGGCAGAAGGAGAAAAGATCATTCAGATTAATATATCTGATGAAATGAAATCAGCTTACATCGACTATTCGATGTCAGTTATTGTATCAAGAGCACTTCCAGATGTAAGAGATGGTTTAAAACCAGTGCATAGAAGGGTACTATATGGTATGTTAGACTTAGGGGTTCTTTCAAACAGAGCACACAAAAAGTCTGCTCGTATTGTCGGAGAGGTACTAGGTAAGTACCATCCACATGGCGATTCATCTGTATATGATACAATGGTAAGAATGGCACAGGATTGGTCACTTAGATACCCAATGGTGGATGGTCAAGGGAACTTTGGTAGTATTGACGGAGACAATCCAGCCGCTATGCGTTACACAGAGGCAAGATTAAGAAAGCCAGCAGAGGATATGTTGGGTGACTTGGATAAATCCACTGTCGATTTCAGACCCAACTTTGATGAGAGCTTAAAGGAACCCACTGTTTTGCCTGCTAAACTCCCTAACCTTCTTATTAACGGAGCTTCAGGTATTGCAGTTGGTATGGCAACTAATATGCCACCTCATAATTTAAGTGAAGTTGTAGATGGTGTTATACACTACATCGACAATAATGAGTGTAGTGTTGATGATCTTATTCAACACGTAAAAGCACCTGATTTCCCAACAGGAGGTGTAATTCACGGTGTAGAAGGTGTGCATGAAGCATTTAGAACCGGAAGAGGAAGAGTAGTAGTAAGAGGTAAGGCAAGAATTGAAGAAACTAAATCAGGTAAGGAGGTAATAATTGTTGAGGAGATTCCATATCAGGTAAATAAAGCTGATATGGTCAAGAAAACTGCTGATTTAGTAAATGACAAGAAAATTGATGGAATTAGCGAAATAAGAGATGAGTCTGACCGTAAGGGAATGAGGATAGTTTATGAGCTAAAAAGAGACGCTATACCAAATGTCGTTCTTAATAAGCTCTATAAGTATACGGCTCTACAGAACTCATTTTCAGTCAATAACATTGCTCTAGTTAAAGATAAACCTGAGTTATTAAATCTTCGAGACATGATTCAACACTTCGTTGAACATAGGCATGAAGTTGTAGTAAGAAGAACAAAATTTGAGCTAGGTAAAGCTGAAGAGAGAGCTCACATTCTTCAAGGTTTAATTATTGCATTAGATAATATTGATGCAGTTATTAAACTAATTAGAGCTAGTAAATCTCCAGAAGATGCACGTAATGGATTAATTGAAAAGTTTGAGCTTAGTGAGGTTCAAGCTAAAGCGATCTTAGACATGCGTCTTCAAAAGCTAACTGGTTTAGAAAGAGATAAACTAAGAGCTGAATATGACGAATTAATGTCTTTTATTGCTGATCTAAAAGATATTTTAGAGAAGAAAGAAAGGAGAATGGATATTATCAAGACTGAACTTCAAGAGGTGAAAGACAAGTACGGAGATGAAAGGAGATCACAAATTGAATTCTCTAGTGCGGACGTTAGTATTGAAGATCTTATCCCGGATGAGCAAGTAGTCATTACAATTAGCCATGCTGGTTACATTAAGAGAACTAAACTTGCTGAATATCGTTCTCAATCAAGAGGAGGAGTAGGGTCTAGGGGATCGTCTACTAGAGACGAAGACTTCCTAGAAGAGATATTTACAGCAACAAATCACAATTGGTTATTGATTTTCACTCAGCAGGGTAAGTGCTTTTGGATGAGAATTTTTGAAGTACCAGAGGGAAGTAAGCAAAGCAAAGGACGTGCTATTCAAAACCTCATAAACATAGGTCTTGACGATAAGGTTCTTGCATATATACCTGTAAAAGACATTAAGGATCCTGAATACGCTAATGCTAATTATGTTGTACTTGCTACTAAGCTTGGTTTGGTTAAAAAGACTAGTTTAGAAGCTTACAGCCGTCCAAGAACAAATGGAATTAACGCAATTACTATTAGAGAAGGGGATGAGCTTCTTCAAGCTAAACTCACAAATGGTGAAAACGAAGTAATTCTTGCTCTAAAGTCAGGTAAAGCAATCCGTTTCAACGAATCTACAACAAGAGCAGTTGGAAGAACAGCTATGGGCGTTAGAGGTATAAGATTGGGAGGACCTGATGATGAGGTAATCGGTATGGTTTGTATTCAAGACACTGAAAGCTCTGTACTTGTTGTGTCTAAAAACGGATATGGAAAGCGATCAGCTGTTGATGATTACAGAATCACTAATAGAGGCGGTAAGGGTGTTAAGACTCTTCAAATAACTGAAAAGACTGGAGAACTAATTTCTATCCTTAACGTAACAGATGAGCACGACTTAATGATTGTAAACAAAAGTGGAATTACAATTAGAATGGCAGCAGCTGACTTGAGAGTAATGGGAAGAGCTACTCAAGGTGTTAGACTTATTAACTTAAAAGGATCTGATGAGATAGCATCAGTTTGTAGAGTACCAAAAGCAGATGATGAACAGATTCCTAAAGTAATTAAAGAAGGTGAAGCAAATGAAGGGATGGAGTTGAACGACGAAGCAATAACACTAGAATCTAACGATAGTGAAACAAAAGACACTACTGACGATTCACCTACGAAAGTATAAACGGTATAAAAATTGTAACTGAATTAATTTATTGTTCATCGATTAAGTGATTAACTGACTAATTTTGCATCAAATACATTAAAAAAATGAAACATCTATTTCTAGCAATTGGACTACTAATAACAGCTACAACATTTGGTCAGAAGGATGTTGTATCAGCATATAATGCTAAAGAAGACGGTAATTTAAGAGCCGCAGCGACATACATAGAGCAAGCTATTCTAGTTGTATCAACATATAAGGCTAAACAACAAGAAAAAACTTGGAGATACCGAGGTGAGATTTATTTAAAAATCGCATCAGACACTTCTGTTTATGCAGAATTTCCTAATGCTCTACACCTTGCAATGGAAAGCTTGATAAAAGCAAAAGATTTGGATACTAAAAAAAGATATCAAGATGAAAGCAACATTCTTCTAGCAGAAGTTCAAAGATTGGCAGGTAATAAAGGAATATCTAGTTATAACCAAAATGAATTCGAAATAGCTGGTGAATTCTTTGATTTAGCTATAGACATTGCGAAATCATTTGATATAATAGATTCAGTATTTATTCATTACTCAGCACTTAGCTATAAAAATGTGGGGCTGAATGATAAAGCAATAGAAAGATTTAAGAAATGTGCTGAAATTCAATACGCCCTTCCTTATTGCTATCTAGATATCTCCCGGATCTACGAAAGTAATGGTGATATGTCAAATGCAATTGCCATCTTACGTGAAGCAAGAGATAAACACCCAGATGAAATCTCATACATAGAAGAAGAATATAATATTCATATTAAAAATAATGATGAGGAAAGTGCACTAGCCTGCATAGTAGATGCAACACTTAAAAATCCAACTAATTATGAATATATAGTCCTAAGTGGAAATCTTTATCAAATGCTTGGATATTCAGAAGAAGCCAAAAATGCGTTTTCTACTGCTCTTGCCCTAGATTCGATTTCTTTTGGTGCAAATTTTGGATTAGGAATTATTTACAATAATGAAGCTGCTTTGGACCAAGAAAAATTTAATAGCTTTCCATTAAAGCTAAACTCATCACAGAGAAAAGAAAGATCCGAACTTAAAATTAGGATTGATGAAAATATTAAAATGGCGATTTTATACTTTGAATCAGCTTATAAAGTGAACCCAACCGATTTCGAGACAGTTCGTATTCTTAAGGATCTTTATGCAAAGACAATGCAGGATGATAAGTATTTAGAGTTTAAGGCTGTTTTTGATTCCCTTAAAACATCTAATTAATAAAACCATAAGATGATACAGTTAAGTAAGAAGTTTATACTATTTAACATAATATCTATTATCATTCAAAAGTGGCACGTTATTTTTTAGAGTATTTGAATCTGATAATGTATTTTTGTCGCGCAATTTAGGAGGTGTGACAGAGTGGTCGAATGTACCGGTCTTGAAAACCGGCGTACCGCAAGGTACCGGGGGTTCGAATCCCTCCGCCTCCGCAAAGAGAAAATCCATCAACTCAAACGATGGATTTTTTTTTAATCAAACCTAACTAATAAAAACAATCAAGATGTCTCGTTAGATGCATCTGATGGATTTCAAGTTAAATTTACAATAATGAATTTCAAGACGATAATTTCTTGGCTTTGCTTACTCCTTATTTCATTAACATCTATGTCTCAAGTAGATATCGAATTTTTGAAATTTAGAACAGCTAATGGTGAATCATATATAGATATCGTTATAGACATTCCTGGCGATCAATGTAGATATGAATATGACCAAGAGGATTTCTTTTGGCAATCAACTACAACAATAACTGTAATAGCTGAATCAAAAGGTAAAATCGCTCAATACAAAAAAACAGAATTATTAAGTCCACAAATAATTGATTCTACTGAAGCATATTCTACAAATCAATTACACCTTGAAAGATTGCCTTTAGTTACTGGGCGTTATAAATTGACAATTGAAATTGATGCAAAAAATAAGCACAAATTCGAAGAGAATATTGAAATTACTCTCCATGGAGCTCCTGAAATTTCAAGCACTTTATTAGTTGAAGCCTATGCTCCTGCTGAAGAAAATGGAGGTAGTAAATTCTTTAGATCCGGATTTGATATGATTCCAATAGCAGGTAAAGAAATTTCTCCTGTAGCTGACAAATTAAGATTATACTCAGAACTTTATAATATCAATGAAGTTGTCGGGGAAGATTCGTTATTTCTATTAGTGTTTGGACTAACAGATGCAAATGGATTTTTAGATCCTAAGCATACTAGATATAAAAGGCTTAATGCAAAGAAGGTAACTCCGATATTCGAAACATTGCCACTTTCTTCAACTACTCCACCTCTTATTGGTGGTTTAATTGTTATTCAGGCCAAAACTAGAAATGGTGATTTGATTTGTGAGTCAAACACCCCCATTTCTAGGTGGCAGCAACAAACTAATATTTCTATTGAAAACATCCATTTTGGGGATAAATTCAATGATGTAGCAACTCTATACAGGCATTTAGAGGACCATCTTCCCCTAGCCTCTCCATCTCAGCAAAACACGATAGCCAAGTCTTTAAAAGGAAATATGGACATGGAGGTATTAAGGGGGTATTTAGAGCAGTTTTGGATTAAACAAAAACCAAATGATCCTGAGGCAGCTTGGATGGAATACTGTGAAGAAATTGCGGTTGTTGATAGTGTTTTTGGCGGATGTCGAGGTGGTCATGGTGCTGACACCGACATGGGGTATGTATATCTTAAATATGGTAGACCTAACACTATAGTTAAAAGGCATCACGATACAGATTACTACCCATATGAGATTTGGCATTATCATCATACAAATGGATTTTCTAACAGAAGATTTCTATTTTTTGCACCTCATGTAGTACTTGAATGTATGGAGATACTACAATCAGATATGCCGGGAGAGATTAAGAATGATGACTGGTTACAGATGCTTAAATCTAGGGAAAATAGAGTTCAGGTTATTGACTCTCAAATCAATAGATTAAATCCTAGAGACACATATTCTAGAGAGGAACCAGAAGATTTATACTATAACCCAAGATGATTACAGTCGTTGCTATTCTCAATTGGAATGGTCTTAATCATCTTAAGACTTTTCTCCCATCAGTAGTAAAGCATTCTATTGGTGAAGGAAATAAAGTTTTAGTTATCGATAATGGGTCAACTGATGAAAGTTGCTCATGGATTAGGCAAAATTACCCAAACGTAGAATTATTAAACTTAGAACACAACTATGGATTTGCCGGAGGTTATAATAGAGGTTTAAGTGGAATAAAAGCAGATAGATATGTCCTTCTAAATTCAGATGTTGAAGTAAGTGAGGATTGGATTAAGAGGGTAAACAACACTATGGATGAAATGGAGTTTTCTGCCTGTTCACCTAGAATTCTCAACCTTTCTTATCCTAGTCAATTTGAATATGCCGGCGCTGCAGGAGGTTATGTTGATAAGGATGGATACATGTTTTGTGCAGGAAGAATATTTGACTCCTTTGAGGATGCTGATTCTAATTATAAAGATGATAGAGAGGTCTTTTGGGCTTCAGGGGCTGCACTTTTTATTGATGCTACATCTTGGGAAGAAGTAGGCGGTCTAGACGAAGACTTCTTCGCTCATATGGAAGAAATCGACCTGTGTTGGAGACTGAAAAACAGAGGCCGCAAGGTAGGGGTTTGTGGATCAGTCAACGTTCACCACTTAGGTGGAGGAACACTCTCCAAATCGAGTTCTACAAAGGTGTTTTTGAATTTTAGAAATAATCTACTTCTTCTATTAAAAAACGAAGATGGATTCTGGCCAATATTTATTTTTCGTAGGCTAATTCTAGACGGAATAGCTGCTTTAAGGTTTTTATTAAAAGGTGAGATGTCCTTCTTTTTTTCTGTAGCTAAAGCTCATCTGGTTTTCTATACTTTAATTTTTAGCTTTTTAAATAAAAGAAGGATAGAGAATAAGGCCAAACAATCTTCATCTCACAATAAAAATGGTAGATATACTCGAAGTATTATCATCGACTACTTCTTTCGCGGAATCAAAAAGTATTCTCAATTAGATCAATCGAAATTCGTCTAGTAAAAACTATAGTGGTTAATCAATAAATTCTAAACTTATATCCCTAAATTAACTATTGAGACTAGGATTAGAAATATTTAAGGAGCCCTTATGAATTATTACGTCTAAGATCATCTCATTACTTGTTCAATTGATTGAATCAATAAAGTTTAAGCTTCTTTATCATTTAAAATTTATGACTTTCATTTATTCATAAATGGAATAATGGTATCAATTAATTGGTGTTTTCATTATGTCCTCCCTCATTATTTTTTATTGTAGTATCAACATCATCACTTATCAATTCTTTATGCTACTAGTATTGTCAAGGCTGAGTTAAATTCGCTACATGGATAAAGTTCATCTAGTCGAATGCCCTAGAGATGCATTACAGGGTTGGCCTCATAAGTTAAGTCTAGAAGATAAGTTTGGTTATTACAAAACGCTTTACAGTGTTGGATTCGACACTTTAGATATGGGCTCATTTGTTTCGCCAAAAGCAATTCCATCTATGGCTGACACTCCTGATATAATTGAGCTTCTTGAACAAGAGGGTGTGATTCCACACTCTAATACTAGAACCTTAGTTATTGTTGCAAATCAAAGAGGTGCTGAGGAAGCTAGTAAATATTCAGTAATCGACGATTTAGGATTTCCACTATCGCTTTCAGAGACATTCCAGGAAAGAAATACTAAAGCAAGCATTTCCGAAGGATTTAAAAGGCTTGAAGGGATTCAAAATATTTGTACTAACAACAAAAAAAGACTTGTTGTGTATTTGAGTATGGGATTTGGCAATCCATATGGAGAAAGTTGGCATCCCGATATGTTAACTGAATTTTCACACAGACTGAAAAACGATTTAGGAGTGAACGTGATTGCATTAAGTGACACAGTGGGAACTGCTAATAATGATGATATTCAAAACGCTTTCATTGCTGTAAATAATGAAATATCAGGTGTGGAATTTGGCGCTCATTTACATCTAAAACTTACTGATGGATTAGGTAAAATCGAATCAGCATACAAGGGAGGTTGTAGAAGGTTTGACGGAGCAATACGTGGAATTGGCGGATGCCCTTTGGCTCAAGATAGTCTAGTAGGAAATACTCCAACTGAAAGGATGGTTGAGCTGTTCAAAAAAACTAGTTCTTGGAGTCCAAGCAATGTGCACGCTTGGTCTCAAGCTCAATCTTATGCCACTGAGATTTTTACTGGCAATTAGGCTAATATTGAATAAGTAATAGAAAGGCCTAAGACTAAAACCGCTAGTCCAATTAAAAGCATCTATTTCTTTTCAGCTATCAAAATCATTCTAGGAGAATCTTCGTGATATTCATTCAGATTGTAATCACCAAAAAACGATTTTACTTGCAAACCTTCGGAAGATAATAGTTTAGATAAGCCATCAGGTGACCAAGCTTTCACTAGTTCAGTGTGAGTTTGGGCCTTTTCACCTGGAAGGTTATAAGTAATTGATTTGGTAAAAAAGCCATCTTTAATTTCTCGTTTAATATTAAAAGCGATGTCATTTTTGATTTGGATTTCACTTGGTACTAATCTCTTCTCAGAATACTTTTGATTAATATAGTCAAGCACTAGCATCCCTCCTGCTTTTAGAGCAAATGAAAAACCTCTGACAACATCCTTATGGTCTGATTCTACTGGGAAATACCCAAAACTCGTAAACAAATTAGTTACAATGTTAAATTCACTTTCCCATTTATTAGTGATGTGAAGATTCCTTAAGTCTAGAACTTCAAATTGAGCATTTGGGACATTTAATTCAACAGATTTAGCTCTAGCAAGATTTACGCTGTTTGGACTCAAATCAAATCCCGTTGCATCGAAACCTCGAGATGCCCAACTATGGACATGACGTCCAGCCCCACATCCAGCGTCTAAAATTTTACATGGTGTAAGTAAAAACTTTTTAATTATTCTATTTACAAAGTCTTCAGCCTCCTTAGAATCTCTATGACCGTAAAGAGTGTGATACTCATCAGTATCAAACCAATTAGCAAACCACTCCTTAGTTTCTTTCATAACAACCTCTATCGGGGTAATCTATTGATCTAGGAATGCCATCTAAATCAGTGCTTACTTCTGAAATTGAAAATGGAGGCACAGAGCTAATTCCTTCCCAAAGTGAACTATTGTTGCTCAAGTGGAAATCTCTCAAAGTTGTATTTACAAATGGAGGCTCAGTGTCCTTTGTACAGTCATCTGATAAAATATTCAGAGGGAAGTCCTCGTCCTGTACATCTAAAGCACATGCAGTAAATAGTGGTGAGGTGTAATCATTTGGATACCTTAGATTAGCAACTAACTCATCATGATCTTCTAGAGAAGCATTATTTCCCCAGATAATACAATTTTTAAATTCTGTAGTTACAGAGAATGGCCTGTAAACCTCTCCACCTGAACTTTCATACCAATCGTTGACATATACTGATGGCCCCTGCCTTACGCCTCCAGAAGCCCAATAGTTAGCGAACGTACTTAGGTGCATTACAATATCACCACCAAGAGAAAAAGCACCACATGCTTCCCCGCAATCAGTAAATAGATTGTTAACTCCTTTAATATGGCCACCCTGAGACACCATCCCTATTGTGGTCATGTTGCTGATCTCAGTATTTGTAATGTTAAGCGCATAATCTGCTCCATCAGCAACACTGTCTACCCAAAACCCAGCTGTTCCATTTTTGATGATAGCATGATTGACATTACAATTCATGGCTCTATCGAACCAAATTCCACCCCTATTTGCGGTGAAATAAACAAACTCACCCTCATGTTCAAATTCTAATGGAAATTCTAAACCCCATTGACCAGCTTCATTTGGGTAGTTACCATCCATCCTATCCCCCTGAATTACTACTTTATTATTCAGTGTTCCCTCAATATTTAGTGTACCACCCTGCACCCAAATCCCACTCCCATCGTGGACATAGACTTCTGAGCCTGCTTCAATCGTGAGTGAATTACCAGGCATTACACGTAATTGGCCATATACTACATGAGGCAAATCGTTAGTCCAGTACTCGTTTGGGCTAAGGATGTTATCCAAATTTTCATTGTAGTTGAACCAATTCCCATCTTGATAATGAAAATATGCATTTCTTCCATAGGCCAAAAGTTTCACAACTTGATCAACTGAGTTGTCATGTGATTTAAATCTAATGTTGTCTTCAACTAAAAATGGCGAAATATCATTTGTCGGATCTACTGTTACTTCTACAAAAACAAACATGCTATCTCCAGGCAGAATGGTAACATCCTCTATTGTAGTTAATTTATTTGAATCTGACACTATAATAGCTTGGCCATCAATATTGATTCTAAATTGACTATTCACTCCCTTTTCAAGTGAAATTTCGTCTATTAATAAAGCATCTGAATGCGGGTTAATGACAGTGAAATATTGCATCACAGATCCAATAGTAGTAAATACCGAGTCAAAATGAATTGTGTCTTTTGAAAAGTCTAATACCTCTGACGAGTTAGATGAATAGGTGATTTTTGTACAACTATTAAAGACTAGTGATAATCCTAGAATAATACATACCAATATTGCCAAATACCTCATACTGATTATCATTGTGCAAATATGACAATCTTTGCCTTATGAAACATTATCACTCTGACTTCCTTTCTCATCTTTCTTCTGTCGATGCGATATTACATAAGGTAGTAATGTCAAATGGTGAGATTTTATTGCATGATACGGATACACCTTTCAGACATTTGGTCCGAATTGTTGTAGGACAGCAGTTGAGCGTCAAAGCAGCATCAACTATTTATGGAAGATTGGAACATTTGGTTGGTAAAGGCTATGAGCCAAATCACATTTTAGAACTTGAAGACGATGTGCTAAAAAGTATAGGTTTAAGTAGATCTAAAACTATTTATATAAAAGGTGTTTCTGAGGCAGCAGGACCAAACTGTGAAAACTTCAATAGTCTTTTAGAGAAATCTAATGAAGAAGTAATTAAAGACCTTACTGACATTAAAGGAATAGGAATATGGAGTGCCCAAATGTTCTTAATGTTTCAGATGCGAAGACTAGATGTGTTTGCTACTAGTGATTTAGGACTTAAAAAGGCTATTTCATTGTTATATGGGGTGCCTATGGATAGTAATGAAAGAGTTTGGGTTGATCAGGCAAAGATTTGGAGCCCCTATCGCACACTTGCAAGTATTCATCTTTGGAAGTATCTAGAAACAGATAAAAATTTTGGCAAAAAAATAGTCGGCCATTAGCCGACTATATAGTTCTTGAATAGATTAAGGATTAACCTAAGTAACCCTTAAGAATACGACTTCTGCTTGTGTGCTTCAGCCTACGTATTGCCTTTTCTTTAATTTGTCTAACCCTTTCACGAGTTAAATCAAACCTTTCTCCAATCTCCTCAAGTGTCATAGGGTGCTCCCCGTTTAAACCAAAGTAAAGACGAATAACGTCAGCTTCACGTGGCGTTAAAGTCTTAAGTGATCTTTCAATCTCCCTCCTCAAACTCTCAGTCATTAACTGATCGTCTGGAGCTGGGCTGTCACCAGTGCGAAGTACGTCGTACATCGTTGACGAGCTCTCATCACCTTGCTTAAGTGGGGCATCCATACTCACGTGACGCCCAGCATTCTTCAAACTCTGCTTCACTTCGTCGATAGTCATATCAAGTGACTCTGCGAGTTCAACGGCTGTTGGTGTTCGTTCGAATTCCTGCTCGAGCTTGGCGAATGCCTTATTAATCTTGTTGATAGAACCGATTTTGTTTAGAGGCAAACGAACGATACGGCTCTGCTCAGCAAGAGCTTGAAGAATACTTTGGCGGATCCACCATACAGCGTAAGAAATGAATTTAAAACCACGAGTTTCGTCAAATCTTTGAGCTGCTTTGATAAGGCCTAGATTACCCTCATTAATAAGGTCGGGAAGACTTAAGCCTTGATTTTGGTATTGTTTTGATACAGATACAACGAAACGAAGGTTTGCCTTAGTAAGTTTCTCAAGGGCGGCTTTATCACCAGCCTTGATTTTACGTGCTAATTCAACTTCTTCTTCAGCAGTAATAAGGTCAACACGACCAATCTCTTGTAAGTACTTATCAAGAGAAGCGGTCTCCCTGTTTGTTACCTGTTTCGTTATTTTAAGCTGCCTCATGCTTATTTAATTATCTATATCGTGTTTTACAACGTCGAGTTTAGTGATTTAGTCTTAAGATTAAGAATTAGATTCTTCTCTTTTTTCTCTTCTTTCGTTACGACGACCTCGTCTGTCTCCACCTCTATCTCTTCTATCGCCTCTGTCGCCACGTCTTGGACGCACAGGAGATTCAACATAACCTTCTGGCTTTTCTAAAAGGACTTTACGGCTTAGTTTAATCTTACCAGTTTTAGCATCTCTACCTACAACTTTAAACTTAACCTTTTCACCCTCCTTAAGAATTTCGTTTACGTCCTCAACTCTTCTCCACTCAAGCTCACTTACGTGAAGTAGACCGTCAATTCCGGGCAGAACTTCTACGAATGCACCATATGGCATGATAGTTTTTACTTTTCCTTCGTACTCCTCTCCTATTTCAACGGTAGGTGGGAATGCAATAGCCTTAACTCTCTTAACTGCCTCTTCAATTGCCGCTTTGTCAGAAGCTGCAACTTCAACTCTACCCTCACCATCAACGTCTTCAATTGATATGTTAGTGTTCGTTTCAGCTTGAAGTTCCTGAATTATTTTACCACCAGGTCCAATAATTGCACCGATTGTATCAGCTGGAACACTGAATGAAACAATTCTTGGAGCGTGTGGCTTAAAGTCATCTCTTGGTTCAGAAATAACTTTCATCATTTCTTTCCTAATGTGATGACGTCCGTCACATGCTTGCTCAAGAGCTTCACGTAATACATCCATACTAATACCTTGGATCTTCATATCCATTTGGCATGCAGTAATACCCTTTTCAGTACCAGTTACTTTAAAGTCCATATCTCCCAAGTGGTCTTCATCACCAAGAATGTCTGATAGCACAGCGTACTTACCGCTCTCTTTATCAGTAATAAGACCCATTGCAATTCCTGAAACAGGTGCTTTAATTTGAATACCACCGTCCATTAATGCTAAAGTACCAGCACATACAGTTGCCATAGATGACGAACCATTTGATTCAAGAATTTCAGAAACTAGTCTGATAGTATATGGACAATCTTCTACAGGAGGAAGAACTTCTTTAAGAGCTCTAAGAGCAAGGTTACCATGACCAACTTCTCTACGGCTTGTACCTCTTAGAGGTCTTTCTTCTCCTGTTGAGAATGGAGGGAAGTTATAGTGAAGAAGGAATTTCTCTGTCTTCTTTTCTAATGCTCCATCGATTAACTGCTCGTCCTGCTTAGTACCAAGAGTTAGAGTAGTTAAAGATTGTGTTTCACCTCTTGTGAAAATTGACGAACCGTGGCATCCAGGTAGAAAATCAACCTCACCCCAAATAGGTCTAATATCTGTAGTTGATCTTCCGTCAAGACGAACACCATCATTTAATACTAGATCGCGAATAGCTTTTTTCTGTACATCGTGAAGGTATGATCTCAGCATAAATGCCTTTTCAGTTCTTTCTTCTTCAGAAAGAGACTCAACGAATTCATTTGTAATCGCTTTAAAGGCTTCTTTACGCTCTGACTTAGAAGTACCCTTTTGCGCAGCTTCAAACATCTTAGCATATAGAGTATCGTTTACTCTAAAACGAAGATCTTCGCAATGTTCCTCATGACAGTACTCTCGCTCAACTCCATATGTACCTACTTTCTTAGCAAGATCAATTTGTGCTTCACACTGCTCTTTAATAGCAGATCCTGCAGAAATAATTGCATCAACCATTTCAGCTTCGCTAACCTCAGACATTTCGCCTTCTACCATTACGATACTATCAACAGTACCAGCAACCATAAGGTCAATATCTGCTTCTTCAAGTTCTGAGCGAAGAGGGTTAATAATGAACTCACCATTTACTCTAGCAATTCTTACTTCTGAAATAGGTCCATTAAATGGAACATCACTGACTGCGATACATGCACTTGCTGCTAAGCCTACAAGGCTATCTGGCATTACTTCTTCGTCCGCAGACATAAGTTGCACCATTACTTGAGTGCCTGCGTGGTAATCCTTTGGGAACATTGGACGAAGAGCCCTGTCCACTAAACGCATTACAAGTACTTCAGAATCTGAAGGTCTAGCTTCTCTTTTGAAAAATCCACCAGGAAATCTTCCGGCTGATGCGTATTTCTCTCTGTAATCTACTGTTAAGGGTAAAAAGTCTACCTCATCTCTTGCATCTTTACTACTAACAATAGTAGCAAGTAACATTGTGTTTCCTGACTTAAGGACGATAGAACCGTCTGCTTGCTTAGCTAATTTTCCTGTCTCAAGTGTGATCTCACGCCCGTTGCCGAGATCTATTGTTTGGTTGTGTAACTTGTAATTCATCTAATTTGTCTTCTTTTCTTCATCATCTTCTTTGTTCAGCCTAAGCACAAGCAGTTAGTTGCTTCCTTTGTAGCAAAAACAATACCAATATGTAAATCAAATCCGGAACTTCCGGAAGTCTGTATTAGCGACGTAACCCTAATTCTTTAACGATATCACGGTAACGAGTAATGTCTTTAGCCATTAAATAATCAAGGACTTTACGACGCTTACCAACTAGGTTTACTAGTGCTCTCTGTGTGTTGTAATCCTTACGATTCCCTTTAAGGTGCTCTGTAAGGTGAGCAATACGGTAAGAATACATTGCAACTTGTGCTTCTGGCGACCCTGTGTCTGCCTCTCCTTTACCGTGCTTTGAGAAGAACTCTTTCTTCTTGTCTGAGTCTAAATAGTACATTGTTCGAAATCTTTAGATGTTCGTGATGCTAATAAAAAAATGAGGTGCAAAGATACGTCATTTCTCAGCTATTCGTACACAATTGACTAAAAGTCGAATCTTAGTGGGATGTGTAAAGCATTTTTAAGGCAAAACCAAGTTTTTCCTTGAGGTCCTTTCTTTCTACAATCATATCTAGAAAACCATGCTCAAGAACGAATTCAGAGCGTTGGAAACCCTCCGGCAAATCCTTACCAATAGTCTCCTTAACCACTCTAGGGCCTGCAAATCCAATTAAGGCGTTTGGTTCAGCAATATTTAGATCTCCAAGCATTGCGTATGAAGCAGTTACACCACCTGTAGTAGGGTCTGTTAATATGCTTATATATGGCAATCCCGCTATTCCTAGAAGTGAAAGCTTTGCAGATGTTTTGGCCATTTGCATAAGACTTAACCCCGCCTCCATCATTCTTGCTCCGCCAGATTTAGAGATACAAATAAATGGAACACCCTTTTTTAATGCGTGATCAATTCCTTTTGCAATTTTCTCTCCAACAACTGACCCCATAGATCCTCCAATAAAAGAGAAATCCATGCATGCAATTACAACAGAAGAGCCACATAGTTCTCCAGAAGCTACTGCAAGAGCGTCGTTTAAACCCGTCTTTTTCTTAGCTGCCTCTAACCTTTGTGGATAAGTCTTGCTATCAGTGAATTCAAGAGGGTCTAATGAAGACATTTTAGGTGCTAGTTCTCTGTACTTCCCTTCGTCGAATAGTATGTTGAAGTATTCTTTAGAGCCAATTCTTTCATGGTGTCCACAATAGCTGCAAACCCACATAGAATCCTCATGATCTTGAGAAGAAGCAACTGTTTTACAGCTTGGGCACTTATACCAAGCGCCCTCTGGCATTTCCTTCTTCTCGTCAGATGTTGTCTTAATCCCCTCTGTATTTCGTTGGAACCAACCCATGTTTTTCTGTTTTAATCAGGGAGCTAAGTTATGAGTATTAAAATGGATGTCCTAGACCAAAATGCACAGCCCCCTTTAGTGGACTCTGAACTATCCACCTATGTTCTTGATTTTGAGTAGGGTCGTACAATCTTATAGCTGTATCAATCCTAAAAAGGAAAAACTCTAAATCATATCGAAATCCCAAACCCATACTGAAAGCGAGATCTTTTAGTTTGTTTGGACTATCATGAACCCAAACATTTCCAACATCTGAAAAAGCAGCAATTGTAAAAGCATCTGTAATGTCCTTCCTGTGCTCAAGAGAGACGTCAAATCTTAAATCGCCAACTCCAATTAAATCTTCACCACCGCCGAGCCCTCTAATTGGCCAACCTCTTACACCATTAGCACCTCCTCCATAAAACGCTCTATCAAATGGTAGTGCTTCAGTCCCTTTACCAACCCAAGCACTTCCTGTTCTTATTCTAAAAGCGATTTTATCAGAATCATTTGATTTGAATTGAAGAGTTTTACTCAACGATGCATCAAATCTAATGTAATTAATCAAAGGCAAACCATTGACTTCAAGTCCACCATTATCATTAGTATCAAACCCAATTATTGGAGCTAGTAGTCCTGTTAATTGACCAGACCATTCTATTGAAGTAAATATTTTACTTTTAGCATTTTGTGACCATGACAGACTACTTCCAAGATTGGCATAATCACTGAATCTATACTGAGTTAAAGGATCACCAAAATCCTCTAACCATTGTTCAAAATCACTTGAGTTGGCAATTTTGACATAACTCAATCTAATTGGGTCAACTATGATTTTGCTCATTCTAGTCGGATTTTCAGTCCAATCAACTCTGTATAGTAAGTTTACAAAGGACCTATTGTACTCTGGCCTAGCCTCAATTGCACCATTTAGTATAACTTCAGAGTGAGAATAAGTTGATTTGGGCAAATTTTCTATTGAAATAAATGGCATACCAATTCGTCTATATGACATCTGTAAGCCAAGTTCTCCGGTGTTTGGCAACAGATTAATATCAGTATTTGAAAACAGTTGAGTTGAAGAAAAAGATGCAGTTGTAGTCCACGAAAAGACATCACCTTTTCCTATTAAATTTCTATTTTTCCATGTCAAACTTGATAGTGGGCCAAAACGTGTATCCGCCCGCGTCATATCTAGTGAAAAAGAAAAATTATATCTACTAGCACTTTTAAGAACTACGGTAACATCCACAACACCAAAATCTCCATCAACTTCACTTGGATAATCCTTAGCAAGTTGAACTGAGCTTATTGAAGAAACAGAGGAAAGTCTACGGTATGTTGACTCGAATTTAAAGGGGTCATACAACTTCCCCTCATCAAGCATTACTATATACTTTAGAATACTTTCCCCTATAGGCTTTGACATAAAGCTTTGGTCGTAATAAATACTGCCAATTTTCATTCGTTTATGCTCGACGAAATCGCCTGCTCCCTCAAGCTTTTGCCCCCTAATTAAAATCTCCAAATCGGCAACTCCACTTGTTCTACTTGTATCAATTTCAAAATGAATAAACCCCTCGTTAAATGTTGCAAAACCTGAGTTTTGACATTGCTCAGACAACCTCTTCCTCTCCTCCTCCAACAAATCAATATCCAAAATATCTCCTGTATTTAAAATGGTATTTTGTTGCACTTCAGAGTTTGGAATTCCCGATTGCAAAGTCGTCCATTTAATTTCACCCAAAAACCACCTAGGCCCCAACTCAATTTTGTACTCTGCAACATCGCCCTTTTTACTTTCATAGTTTTTAGACAATACAACTTTAGATTGTAAATAGCCTTTATGCTTAAGCTTCTGATTAATTTTAAATGCCGATTTTTCTAATTGCTCTTGGTCCCAAACCGCTATTTCTTTGTTAAACAATCCTCTTAAAGTAATATTAAATGCTGGGAATCTATCGAAGGGCTTAATTAGATAACATTCTTCTAATTCCTCCTCTAAACCTTCAGACAATTCACATTCACAAATTAATCTTTGGTCTAAAAGGGGAGATTCGATTGTGTTTTGGGCTGAAGAAGTAGTGCAAATTATAGACAAAACTAGAACTGTAACTACGTAACTTGTCGGTGCTTTCACCCTAATTGATATGCTAACAAAAAACGAACGTAATTTAATCAAATCTTTGCGCGTCAAAGAAAATCGCCATCGAGAAAACCGAATGGTTGTTGAGGGAGTAAAAGGCGTATTAGAATTGCTCAATAGTTCGATTATTACAGAACGAATTTACGTTACAAGTGGTATGGAATGCTCAAGAATTAAAAGTGTTGCCAAAGAAAAATTGGTTGATCTTTGTGAGGTTTCAAAAAGAGACATGGAGATTATGTCTAGTCTTAAAAAAGCTCCAGGTATATTAGCAGTTGGAAAAATAAAATATTCTACAAAAGATGAGTTAATCGAGGCAATATGTAAGCCTCAAAAAAACACTATTCCAACAATTTTAATGTTGGATGATCTAGTAGATCCTGGAAATGTTGGAACCTTAGTTAGAACCGCATTATGGTTTGGGCTTTGTGGTGTAGTTTGCTCACCAAGAACTGCTGATATATGGAATGCAAAAACAATCCAATCTTCAATGGGATCAGTCTTTAATATTCCTATAGTCGTTTCCGAAATAGGCGACTTTATTGTAGACAATAACATTTTAGGAGTGGGTCTTGATGCAGGTGGATCAGATTTACATTCAACTGACACTATGCCAGGGGCCATTATTGTTGGCTCTGAGTCTCATGGCATATCAGAATCTGTTTCTGCATCTATTAATGAGGTTTGGTCTATTCCTGGAAGTGGATTAGCAGAATCACTCAATGCATCAATTGCAGGCGCAATAGCATGTTCCGTTGTAGCAAAGAGATGGTATAGTTTAAACAGATAACTTTATCAGAAGAGGTTGCGCAGTAATTTCACACCATTTCTTTTCAATTTCTTCCCTAGTAAATTCATCACCAACGAAATCTACCACTTTACACAATCTCTCCTCGAACTCTTGTCTGTCTCTAGTTGTAATTTCAACATTTAAGGCAATGTCAAAGCCAAGTTTCTGGGCTGAAAGCATCTGATTAGGGAATATTTTATACCCTTTAGAGATGGCATTATCAATCTTTGCAGCTATTACTCTTTCTGTTCTTTCACCCACCTTTTCACTCCAAGGTATTGGATTACAAAAATGCAAATGAACCCTGCCCTTAAACTCAGTTAATCCTAATGCCATGCTTAACTCATCTTCTCCTAGGCTTTTACTGTATCCACCATCTCTTTCAGTCACAAGAAGTTCTCTTACTTTCAAACCGTCACAAGGATCCCATTCGTATGAAATGCTTATAGGGCAAACCCTTAGAAATTCCCATGATTCCCTACCACCTTCTGAAATAAGCATTCTGATTAATGCTGGTGATGTTGCATCTTTTCCATCTTTTGCTCTGCCCTCTCTTTGGGCAAGCCAAACTGCACCTCCTTCTTTGACAACATGTCTTATGTATGATGCAACAAGCAAACTGCTATTAAGTTTATCTCTTGTTGAACCACTTCTCGGGACAACGAAACACTTATTAAGTCTAACTAGATGTTCGACCCATTTTTGGGTTAATAAATTGTCTCCAATCCCAACCTGAGTTGAAGAGTAGCCGTTACCTAACCTAGCAATATTAACTAATGAAGGATCTAATACTATATCCTTGTGATTTGTTAGATGAAGAATTGGTTGAGAAAAGTAATCATCCAAATCTTCATTTTCAAAGCTAACTGTAACTCCAGCAGTTGTCCCCTCAATTAGAGCTTCTAGAAATGGGGACGTTAATTCATCTTGGAATTCCTCTATAGATTCGACATGAGGCATTGCGTCAGCTATTTCAACTGCATTGTCATGTCCAATGATTGGAGACATGAGTTTAATCCAGTCAAGTGAAACTGCTAATTCCTTAACAATATCTCCAACTTCACTGTCAAAAAATGGCCTTATATTTTCAAAGTCTAGTTTTGACATCACGGGGCAAGATAGCACTACTACCTTTGCATACAATTATGACTTTTGAAGAACTCAAAATAACTAGGCAGTTTTTAAACGCAATTGAGGATTGTGGATATTCTTCACCTAGCCCTATTCAAGAGAAGGCAATTCCAAGAATATCAGCTGGTCAAGATGTTATAGGTATAGCCCAAACTGGCACTGGTAAGACCGCTGCATTTGCTCTTCCCGTTCTTCAAAAAATTAAATATGCAAAAGACCTACCACCTCGTGCATTAGTGCTTGTACCTACAAAAGAACTTGTGATTCAGGTTCAAGAAGTGTTTAAAACACTTGCCAAATACACTGATTTGAGATGTTTGGCGCTTTTTGGAGGTGTGGGTCCCAAAACACAACTTGAAGACCTAGAAAAGGGAGCCGACATTTTAATTACTACGCCAGGTAGGTTTTTAGACTTGTATTTAAGAGGTGGAATTGAAACTAAAAAGATAAAAACCCTTGTGCTTGACGAGTGTGACAGAATGATGGACATGGGATTTATGCCCCAGCTAAGAAATATTCTAGAAGTAATACCTAGCAAAAGGCAAAACCTGCTTTTCAGTGCAACATTCTCAGATAGAGTAGAGAAATTATCAGGTGAATTCCTTCTATGGCCAACTAAAATTGAAGTGAGCCCTCAAGCTACTCCTGTATCTACTGTTATTCAACGTAAAACACCTGTTCCAAACATTAGAACTAAACTTCACTATGTCGCTCACTTAATAGAAAATGAATACAAAGAAGATCGAGCTTTAGTGTTTGTCAGAACAAAGGAACAAGCAGAGCAAATCTCAAAGTATTTAGAGCGAACTATTTCAGGTGGTGTTCGTGGACTTCACAGTAATAAAGGGCAAAATACAAGACTACATTCAATGTCTTTGTTTAGAGAAGGATCAATTAGAGTATTAGTAAGTACAGATGTAGCAAGCAGGGGCATTGATGTACCTGAAACTAAACTTGTAATCAATTTTACTGTGCCTAGGAATTCTTCAGATTATGTTCATAGAATTGGGCGTACGGGAAGAGCATTTAGCAAAGGAATTGCTCATACTCTATACGACCCTAGTGAAAAACTATTTTTAGATTCTATTGAGAAGCATTTGCCCTCTAAAAATGAAATAGAGGAGTGCTTTATGCCTGATTCTATTCAAATCGAGGAAACACCACCTTGGGAGGAAAAACAGATGGCAAAGGATATTGATTACCAAAAGAGAAAAGCTGACCCCAATTACAAAGGAGCATTTCACAAAAAGAAAAGTAAGAAATCATCATCTAACTCAATGGGTAATAGCACAAGACGTAGGAAATAGGTTTACTCCATCTGCCTCAAGTACATATTCTTCTTCGTAACACATTATAAGTTAACATGCCATCGACTAGGGACTCAATGTGAGTGTGGTAATTAAAGTCACACCCATTGCTTTTAAGCCAGTGATAATTTTTTAGAGCATTTTCAAATGCAATTTTGATGCCTGATTTTATTTAAGAAACACCTATTGTTTATCCAACACCTTTCCAATTTTTCATAATTGAAAATTAAATCTAACTGAATTAAGTAATTTCATGGTACGAAGTACTTAAAACAGGTGTATTAAAATTTGGTTGATTTATAAAAGTGGTATCTGAGTTTATAGACGTTAATTTGCGTTACAAAATAACTACTCAAAGAGATGAAAATTGGTGTAATAGGTGCTGGAGAAATGGGTTCAGGTATAGCCCAAGTTGTATCTCAAGCAGGTCATAACGTTGTACTAACAGATCTAAACCAAGATGTGCTTAAAAGTAGTGCGTCTAAATTAGAGAAAATTATGGCTAGGCTTGTAGAAAAAGGAAGAATCACGCAAGATAATTCAACGGCAATTCAAGGGAGAATACAAAGATCTACTGATTTAAAAACCCAAAGTGATTGTTCTTTAGTTATAGAGGCGGTAGTTGAAAATATGGATGTGAAAAAAGCCGTTTTTAATGAGCTTGAAACAATAGTATCTGATGAATCAATTTTAGCATCAAATACATCATCACTATCAATTACATCAATTGCTAAAAACTGTAGAATTTCTGACAGAGTTATTGGTCTTCATTTCTTTAACCCTGCTCCTTTAATGCCTCTAGTAGAGATTATTCCAGCTCTGCAGACAAAAGAGGTAATCACAGACAAGCTTATCAAGCTTATGATAGATTGGGGCAAGTCACCTGTTCTTGCTAAAGACACCCCTGGATTTATTGTTAATAGAGTTGCTAGACCATTTTATAGTGAAAGCCTTAGAATACTAGAAGAGGGTCTTGCTGATGTTGACACTATCGATTCAGCTATGAGAGATAAGGGCTTTAGAATGGGACCTTTTGAACTTATGGATTTGATTGGACACGACGTAAACTATGCAGTAACTGAATCAGTATTCAAGTCATTTTATTATGACCCTAGATACAAGCCAAGCCTAACACAACTAAAACTTGTCGAAGCAAACTGGTTAGGAAAAAAGTCAGGAAGAGGTTTTTACAAATACATAAATGACGGGACTAGAAATTTTTATAGTATTGGTTCAAATAAAGATATTCAATACTCTATAGCTGAGAGAGTTATAGCTATGTTAATAAACGAAGCTGCAGACGCTGTGTTTTGGGATATAGCATCTGCAGAAGACATCGACACTGCTATGACTAAAGGAGTAAACTATCCAAAAGGACTTCTTAAATGGGCAGATGAATGGGGTGCATCTAAAGTCATCAACATAATTGATTCTCTTTCACAACATTATGGCGATTCTAGGTATAGAGTTAGCCCAATTTTAAGAGAAATGGCTAGGTCTGGGGAAAAATTCTACGGATAGAGTAAAGCTTGTGTGTTATATCACCCGTCTTAGAGTGAATAATCCCCCTTTGAGTCAATGTGTCAATTTTTACTTCGCCTGAAGCGTGAATAATCTTATCATCACTAACTAGTATACCTACGTGAGTAACAATTCCATTCTTGCTATTAAAAAATGCTAAATCGTTAGCACTTCGCTCCTCCCAGTCAACTTCAACTCCTTGTTCGGATTGATCTGCAGCATCCCTTTTAAGGTTGATACCAACGAGTCTAGCACAAATCTGAGTAAGTCCTGAACAATCTATACCATGGTGGGTTTTACCACCCCAATGATAAGGTGTTCCTAGAAAGGTTGACGCAGCTTCAGATAGGGAGTTTGGGATTGGGCCAAGGTCAAGTGAATCATTTGAGTGAACATAACTGCCTACAGGCAAGATGTGTGAGTATTGGCCCTTATTCCTTGTAGTTGGTTTATAGACTAGTTGTCTATTTATATCGAAATTTTGTAATTCAAAATGCCTTGGGTCAGCGAATCCTAAGTAATTATCTTCTAAAGAAGATACTTTAATCCAATTACCCTCACATTCTTCAAGCTTGAGAACAAGCTCTCCTGACAGGATTTGGCTCACTTGCTCTGAACGATCGTTTGGCTCTGCCCTGAGTGGAATAAAAGGAAAAACACATATTAATGTTTTATTGTCACCCATCTACTTTACAATGCTTCGATTACAATTGCTGATGCACCACCACCACCGTTACAAATACCAGCTGCTCCTATTTTTTGGCCTCTCAATTTAAGTGCATGAGCTAGAGTAACAACAATTCTAGATCCACTAGAACCTAGAGGATGTCCTAAAGCAACTGCTCCTCCATTTACATTCACATTAGTTGGATCTAGTCCCAGAATCTGATTATTTGCTATGCCTACAACTGAAAACGCTTCGTTAAGCTCCCACAGATCAACTTCGTCTTTAGAAACACCTGCTCTATCAAGAGCAATTGGCAATGCCTTAGCAGGCGCTGTAGTGAACCATTCTGGTGCTTGAGCTGCATCAGCTGCACCTAGAATCTTCGCAATTGGCTTTAGTCCATATTTCTCAACAGCTGCTTCAGAAGCAAGGACAACAGCGCTAGCACCATCGTTTAAAGTAGATGCATTAGCTGCAGTTACAGTACCCTCCTTGTCAAATGCAGGACGCAAAGCAGGAATCTTTTCCATTTTTACATTTGTGTATTCCTCGTCTTTAGCGAACACAACAGGCTCACCTCTTCTTTGAGGAACCTCTACCGGCACCACTTCATTGTCAAATGCTCCACTATCCCAAGCAGCCGCAGAACGCTCGTAGCTAGTAATTGCAAAAGCGTCTTGATCTTCACGTGTAATACCATTTTCTTTTGCGCATAGCTCAGCACAGTTTCCCATGTGAACTTTATTGTAAACATCAGTTAGTCCATCTACAAGCATTCCATCTTTAACCTTTATATCACCAAACTTACTACCCCTTCTTCCTGACATATAATGAGGGACAAGAGACATGTTCTCCATTCCACCCGCGACTACTATATCAGCCTCCCCAACAGCAATTGCGTTTCTTCCAAGGTGTATTGACTTCATACCCGAAGCACAAACCTTGTTTACAGTTGTACAAGGAACATTTTCTGAAACACCTGCTCCCATTGCAGCTTGGCGTGTTGGAGCTTGTCCTTCACCTGCTTGCAAAACATTACCCATAAACACTTCATCTACGTTTTCTGGCGTAACACCCGCACTATCTAAAGCTCCTTTGATTGCTGTTGCACCAAGTACTGTAGCCGGAACTGTTGAAAGTGAACCAAGAAAACTACCCATTGGGGTTCGTACTGCTGAGACTATGTATACGTTTGATACCATTATGATTTTGATTTTCTATTACTATGTTTTAGTGATCTTTTTCCTTTTGAAGATGAGCCAAACTTTACATTAAGCCCTCTTCTTTTTGCTGGTTTTGGCGAATCGCCGCCCTTCATTAAATTTAAAAATTCTCTTGGAACTCTTGTTTTCACGAGGAAATCCTCTCCTTTTAATCCTTCAATCTCAAGTGCAAACATGTGAACTCCTTCCCGCTTTAATGGATCAGGAGCACTCTTACCCTTTCCGATTATTATACACCCTTCTCTTCTCAACGATGGCATTACCAAATGAATTGCCTCAATTGGAGCATCTACTGTTAATAAAGTATGTTGTGTTGTAGCTCTCATTGTACGATATGATACATCCACTTTCTCACCGTCCTCTTCCCTACACTGAAGAATATCATCTGCTGGAAGGTGACCTTCAACAAGAATATAGATTCCTTGTCTAAAGTCATTCCAATTTTCCTGAAGGTGTTCGCGCCATTGCTTGTTCTTTGCGATTAAGCAAATACCACTCACATCCTTTTGTAGCTTATTGATAAAATGGAGATCATTGTTTGATCTAGACTGAGCTTGCAACCATTGCTTCATCCTAGAATATGTAGTGCTTAGTTGAGGTTTGGGCGAAGCAGTAATCCAACCTGAAGGTTTTACATATGCTAGAAAATTGTCGTTTTCAAACACTACTTCAAAAGGAGCGTCAGAAGATTTTGTAAAAGAAGATTTAATTGCTGCTTTCTTTTTTGCATTTCGGTTTCTGTCATGACTTATTTGCATTCCAGGGTTAACCTCCGTTGAAGGTATTTTCACCACTTCTCCATCTAGCTTAACTGCACCATTTTTAATAGCCTTTCTAGCTTTTGTACGCGTAGAATAGCCACCTTGAGCAGTTAATGCATCTACAAGTGAACCGGCATTTTGTACCTCGAATCCTTCCATGGCTCGAAGGTACTATGAAACACCTGCTAATTATTCGCTAGATGAAGACATTGTGTGATACACATTCTGTACATCATCATTGTTCTCCAATTTTTCAATAAGTTTTTCTACCTCAAGTGTTTGCTCAGCATTTAGATCAGAAGTAGTAGTGGGAATTCGGTCAAATCCAGATTCTACAATTTCATGCCCCATTGATTCAAGTTGATTTTGTAACGAGCCAAACGACTCAAAAGACGCAGTGATAATGATTTGGCCTTCATCAACCTCAATCTCTTCAGCTCCAAAATCTATTAGCTCAAGCTCAAGCTCTTCAGAATCTACATCTTCTCCCTTTATATTAAAAAAGCAAACTCTATTAAACAGAAACTCAACGTTTCCGGACGTTCCTAAGTTCCCTCCATTATGTGAAAAATCACTTCTGATACTTGCAACTGTTCGATTGTTATTGTCAGTAGTAGTTTCAACAAATATAGCAATTCCATGAGGCCCATAACCTTCAAAGGTCACTTCCTTATAATCTGAAGTGTCCTTGTCGGTTGCCTTCTTAATTGCTCTAACAATATTATCCTTGTGCATATTTGCTGCTCGGCAGTTTTGTAGCACAGCTCTCAGTCTAGAATTTGTTTCAGGATCAGCATTGCCACCATCCTTAATGGCAACTATAATATCTTTATTTAATCGCGAAAAGATCTTAGACATCGCTGACCATCGCTTCATCTTTCTCGCCTTTCTAAACTCAAATGCTCTTCCCATAGTTAATTGTTAATGCATGCGAATATCACAATTAATCAGGGCACGTTGAACCATAAGAAGAAAGAATCAATAATAAATCCCCAACTTCTGTTGCACCATTTTGATTTACATCTGTATTACAACTTGTGTCAGCAATACATTTTACCTGTTGCACATCCCAAATTGTACCATCGCCACATAAACATCCAAAATCACAAGTTCCATCATCAAATGTTGCCGCACTGTTGAAATTACAAGACTTTATGTAAGTACAGCCATAAACAAATTCCTCACAATCGTCATCATTGCCGCCTTCCTCATTATTTGCACCTGACGTCTCAGTAAGTAAGATGTTTTGGTTGGAGCTATATGGACCATATTCTTCTTCTACACCATTTGACCAAGTCACAATAATCTTGTCAATATGAGTTGATTGTGCTAAACCAAAATGTTGCCAATATGAGTTTTGGCTTAAATAATTATCTCCAACAAATACTACATCTTTTATTTCTTGAACTGAGCCATTTTCAAGCAATCTATTAACTTGAATTTTACAGCCTATACCGTTTTTATTCGAATCATGTCCTTCAAGCTTAATCTTAACCCAATTATTATTGTTGGGGGTAGAAGAAAGCATTGTTGCATATTCACCAACCTTATGTGACACTAAATCTGGAAATCCATCATTGTTAAAATCAGCCTGCGCGCATGCAAATGAATGCTGAGGCATATCTGAAATTTCTTCATCATCAGGAGTAAATGGCACTTGTCCATTATTTGTAAAGAGTAAGTTATCAAGTGGAGGAAAATTGTCAAAGATTTCTGGATAATCAGTGTAGTTTGAGAATCCACTACAAACGTACAAATCAGACCATGCATCATTGTCATAATCTATCCACTCGGCCCCCCAACAAATCATATTTACTGCAGCATTATAATTACTAGTAACGTCAATAAACATACCAATCTCATTAATTTTATTTTCAAATAGAACATTTCCATCAATACCATTAGTAACATATAAATCCATGTCACCATCTCTGTCAAAATCATTGAACGAAGTACACATAGCGTAGATACCAATGTTTACCCCTAGAATTCCTGATTGATCAGTAAATGTTCCATCTCCATTATTAATGTAGAAAGCGTTTAGCATATCAACTCTGTCATTTATCAAATGTAAATCTAGCCAACCATCGTTATTAATATCAATCCATGTACTTTGGAATGTTTGCTGAAATCCGTTACCAACACCAGCTGAAGAAGTAGTGTTTGAGAATGTTCCATCACCATTATTCATGTAGAGTTCATTTTCCAAAGCATCTAACCAAGTGTGATAATTGCACACATAAAAATCAATGTTTCCATCCTTGTTGTAGTCGCCAAATGACATACCATAACTTCTAGTAAAAGCAGACTGATCAATTCCACATATGCTTGAAACATCAGTGAATGAATCATTGTCATTGCGCCACACCTTGTTTGCAGCCAATCTGTTGGTTACAAATAAATCGAGGTCTCCATCGTTGTCATAGTCGACCCAATAAATCCCTTTGGCCTCAGCCCCATTATTATCAATATTCAATGGGTCTAATGTAAACTCAAGCTGTCCATTTCCTAGATAAAAAATCAAATCACCCTGATGATGACTGAAAGACAAGTCATCAAAACCGTCATTGTTATAATCCACAAGGCTAACTCCAGTTCCTAGAAACCCACCTGTATGATCAGTTTCTAAATTAACAAAATTGCTTATATCCATTAGCTGAGATAAGCTAATAGATAGGTGAAAAACAAAAATGCATACAAAAGTAAACCCTTGAATCAAGGCTTTTGAGTAGAAAGTAGATTGATTAGGCTTCAATCGAATCACATGTCAATTTACAAATACTTATATATATATTCATTATCTTTTGACCTATTAACAGAATCATATGGTTAGACTGTACCCTTTATTATCACTTTTGACGATATTATTTTTTTCAGTAGGCGTTGGGTTTTCTCAATGTCAAGACTGCATTCCCGACACTAATTGCTCATCACCCGATGGAATGCCATCAGTTTGTCCGAATGAACTTGATGACGCTACTGAGGGGGAATACTATTCATCTATTGCAACATTTTATATGCCATCTAACATAGAGGTTGACGGAATTGAAGCTTCCCTAATTTCTGTATCTCTAGCTAGCATGACCGGAGTGCCTTTTGGATTAGAAATAGTGCCTAATAACGCTACGGGTGTTTATTACCCTTCTAGTGGCGAAAATCACGGTTGTGTTACTATATGTGGAACACCACTAGTTGCAGGTGAATATTCTGTTGCATTAACCGTAGATGTCATTGCATCTGCTTTTGGATTTGAGGTTCCGGTAACTGAAAGCTTTAGCCTACCATTTACAGTTTTAGAAGGCGAAACATCGAATGCTTCCTTTTCTGCATCAACATTTTCTGGATGTTCACCATTAGAAGTTGATTTAATAAATACAATTAGCGGACCTGGAACAACTTACTTATGGGATTTAGATGGTTATGGTTTAGGAACAGATCTGACATCCTCAAACCCTTCTGTCTTATTCTCAGAACCTGGAGAATATGATATAAGCTTAGTTACCACAGTGACAGAATTAGTTTTGACACAGTTAGAAATTGTTTCTTTAAGTGGAGGTTGGAGCGGAGATCCGGAAGAGCTATTTTGGGGTTCACCAGATCCATTTTTTAATATCAATGGAGACGGAATTGATTTTACTTCAGCTGCTATTGATGAAAATGAAACACCAACTTTCTCAGGATTAAATATTCCCTTAACATATGGGTCAGAATACTCAGTTTCATTTTATGATGAAGACTTAATAAGTGCTAATGATTATTTAGGAAATGCAATATTTATTGCATCTGCGCCCGGTGAATACACTATTAATGGAGGAGGAAATACTGCAATAATAACTGTTGCAGAAACAATTTCTGCTCAATTTGAAGATACGGAAACTATAGTTGTTTACGATTATATTGACGCTTATTTAGACGTAGATGAAGATGGCTATGGAAACTCTGAATTTCCTGTAAATGGTTGCGATCCGGAATTAGAAGATTCTGTTGCGTTTAATGGTCAGGACTGCAATGATGAAGATGCCACAATGTATCCTGGAGCGGTAGGAACATTTTCTGGAATTGATAATGATTGCAATACAATTGTAGAGTTCGATGAGGAAATACCGACTTATGGATGCACAGATGAAGGCGCATGCAACTATGACATTGAAGCAAATTCTGATGATGGTAGCTGCGAATATGAAAGTTGCTCAGGATGCACTGACCCATTAGCGATTAATTATAATCCAGAAGCATTAATTCCTGATAATTCATGTGAATATCTAGAATGTTTTGGTGACTTCAATAATGATGGGGCTATTACAGTAGCTGATCTACTCATTCTCCTTGCTTCATTTGGATGTGAGGGTGATTGCAATACTGACTTAACAAATGACGATGTGGTAAGTGTTGCAGATTTACTTGAAATACTTGCTGTTTATGGAACTCAATGTGAGTAGAAAATGAAAACTGAATTAATGAAATATATACTTACTTCCCTTCTTACGGTTCTAACTCTAAATATAAGCTTTGCCCAATGTGAAGCTGATTTTGAATTTGGTGATGACGCATTTGGCATTAGTCCAGATTTCAGCATTGGTGAAGGCCTTGAAACTGGATATGTTGGAGATGAGTACTACGACGTAATCCATATGCTTATTCCTCAATATGCACTAGATGTTGACTCTACCCTACCTATTCCAGGAACATTAGAATTGGATTCAATTGAGCTTAGCAGTATTACTCTTTTTGAAATCACAGAACCTGAAACTATCTACACTCCTGAGGAATTAGGTTTAGAAATTGTATGTAATAACAATGGTGATTCCGGAAACCCATGTTCATTTCTAGGGAATAACCAATATTGCGCTTCAATTGAAGGAGTACCAAACACTGCTGGATTTTACAATTGCACAATTACAATAAATGGTTGGATTGGATTCCAAGGTTTCCCGGTGTCTCAAGAAGCAAGTTTTGATGGAATTACATTAGAAATATTAGAGCAGAATAATGACTATGGGTGTACGGATACTGAAGCTTGTAACTACAACCCTAATGCACTTGAAGATGATGGATCATGTGTTTACGAATGTTTTGGTTGTACAGATGACATAGCATGTAACTTTGATGAAAATGCTGATATTGACGACGGTTCATGTGATTACAGCTGTTACGGATGTACAGATTCTCAAGCTAACAACTATGATCCAAACGCTGTTTACGATGATGGATTGTGCTGTTATTTATCAATAGATGCTGAAACAACTACAGCTGATTGCTTTGGTGGATTGGGAATAATTGAAGCATTTCCAACAAACATCTATCCTGAAACTCAAGTAACCTATTTTATTTATGGAGAAGACTCGAACACCATTGGATACTTTGAAGTTGGTGCTGGGATTTATACTGTATATGCTGATATAAATGATTCATTAATAAATATTACTAATTGTAGTACTTCAGTTGATGTTATTGTAACTCAACCAGAGGAATTAGTAGTAACAGCAACTGCATCAGAGGCATCGATATTTGGCAACGGAGTAGGGACAGCTTCTTATACAGGAGGAACCGGTAATGTAGAGTATATCTGGCTTTCTACTGACGGAAGCGAAGCTAATCCTGAATCTCTTGAGGAAGGAAATTATATTGTTTTTGCTACTGATGAAAATGGTTGTGAAGACAGCACGTCAGTTACTGTGCTTTGGAATACTGTTTATGAGGAATACACATCTGAATTCAGCATATTTCCTAACCCATCTTCAGGGTTGATTCAAATCAAAACTGACCATGACTTAGAGATTAATTCAATTGAAATTTTTGATGGTATTGGTAAAAAGGTATTCACTCATACAGTAACAAATCCTCAGACTATTTACGAATTCAACCTGAGGGATCTTGAATTTGGATGCTATTCAATTGTTATGAATTCAAATAAAGGAAAAGCAGTCAAAAAGCTAATATTACACAAATAATCATGTAATCTGTAAATTAGAACATGAAATCAATTAAGCAATTCATATTATTAGCAGCATCACTTCTGTTTGTAGTCATTTACTCTAGTGCTCAATGTAGTACAACAATAAATTTTGATGTCTGGCTTAACGCTAGCCAAAGCGCAAATCAAAATCAAGATTTAAGTGGAGCTGTTACTTCTATCACATTCCAATTAGACTTTTATGGTCCTGGCGGTGAGTGGCCTGCTGATATGATTGTTATTATATATTCCCCTAACGGTAACTGTGTAGGTGGAGAAGGATATAATATCAACCCCCCTTCTACTTGCTACGACATAAACTTCCCACCTAATTGGACTACAACTGCAAATGGATACTATACCTATACCATGTATCTCCCTGACAACTATTTAAGTGGTGATGGAACTTGGTACTTCACTGTACAAAATGGATGGACCATCGCAGGAAATACGAACTATGATTTAGACATTATACTTAATGGAATATGTGACCAAGCTGGTTGTACTAACGAATGGGCATGTAATTATGATCCAGACGCTACTGTTTCTGACAACAGTTTATGTATATATCCAGATTTTGGGTATGACTGTGATGGAAACTGTATTGTAGATAGTGACGGTGATGGGATATGTGACGTGTTTGAAGTACCTGGATGTACTGATATGGCTGCCTGCAATTTTACCTCAACTGCTACTGATGAAGATGATACTTGTTTCTACCCTGAACCAAATGAAGATTGTAGTGGAAATAGTTTGTTACCTACTTTCAATAATGCCCCTGTAAATATTACATCGAGTTGTGCAAACGTAAGTGAACCAACTACCGTATATGCTACTATTTCTCCATTTGCTTCAGACTTTGAAGAAACCTATAATCCAAATGGCAATTGCTATGCTGCTACTTGGACTGTAGAAGTATCAATGACTGAAGAATTCATTCCTGGTTCTTGTCCCGGAAACTACCAACTACTTAGACATTACACTGGTACAGACTGTATGGGAAGACAGTGTTTTTATACTCAACAAGTTGATGTGGTAGACAACACTCCACCTGAATTTACTTCTGGTTTAGAAACCCAAACCACCTCTTGCCCAATTCAAGTTAATTTTGTAAACGCAGGGGCTGAAGATTCTTGCAGTGAACCACTAAATGTTTTTATTGGTGAAGAAGAAATTTTATCTGGAACTTGTGATGGTGAATACACTCTTTACAGAACAGTGACAGTAACAGACGCATGTGGAAATAGCTCTACAGCTGAACAATCAATAATTGTAGTTGATGATACACCTCCAATATGGGATGTCTTAATACCGGAACAAATTATATCTGATGAAATTGAAAATGGTGACTTTGGCACTCCAACAGCTGTAGACTTATGTAGTAACGCTACTGTTAGCGTAGAATCAGAAATAGGACCTGGGAATTGTCCCCTCGCAGTTGAATTGACAAAAACATTCATCGCAACTGATGATTGTGGTAACATAAGTGAAGAATTTGTGCAAGTAATAAATGAAACGACTGATCTTATTTCAAATATTTCTAGCACAGTTGATGCATCTTGTTGGTATTCAAATGACGGTGCAGTTACAATTGAAACAGTTGGGGGTGTAGGCCCATATGACACAGATTTTGGTAATCTTGACCCAAATTCACTATATGTTGGTAATTATGAGGTTACAGTTACTGATGACAATCTTTGTGCAGCTGTATTAGAATTTTCTATTGGCTCACCTCCTGCTTTACAACTTTCATTAGAGTCAACAATACCTGAATGCCTTGAACAAAACTCTGGAACAATCATAGCTAATGCTGCAGGGGGTAGTGGCGAACTTACTATTGATTGGAACGGCATTGACCCAAATGCTGTAGCTGCAGGCGAATATTCTGTCGACGTTTATGACGAAAATGGCTGTATGCTTAGTGAAGAAGTTGTTGTTGACGCTGCTATCATTCCAATTGATGGAGATTTAGATGGCGAGACTGAAGTACTGCTTGGTGATTCTAGTGTTTATGAATATGATTTTACAGTTGGGAGTACTTATGAATGGACATTTGGTGGTGCTGACTCACTAGTAGTTTCAGACATTTTTGCCATATCTCTTTTATGGACTACTGAGGGTGGCGGATTTGTTTGTGTACAAGAAACAAATTCTAATGGTTGTGTTGGTGATCAGGTTTGTATTGAAGTAAATGTAAATGTTGGAATAGATGAATTAGGTAATAATGATTCCATATTAATTTACCCTAATCCAAATAGTGGTGATTTCTCTTGTTCTATTCCAAACATAACAGGACTAAAACCTTGGCGTTTGTTTGACATGAGAGGCACAGAAATAAAATCTGGAATATCAAACTCAAACCTAAGTAATATTTACGATTTTAATTTTCCAGACTTAATTTCTGGGAACTACATTCTTCTAATAGAATCTAAAGCCGTTCCTGTTGTAATTGAAAAGTAATTGCTGCGGAGGCTTTTAAACTAGATAAGATTATTGATGTTCTTGGATGACAACAAGCTATTCTAGATGAATACTTAAGAGATATTGATGTGTTTTGGGATAATCGATACTAAGGATACAATACTTGGAGACCTTATGAGACAGTAGGCTATCTTTTCATCGAGAAAAAAGACTAAGCAAAAAGTATAAATATTACTCTTTCATATTCTTAAGATAAAAGTTTTGCGTGCTTTGATAGATAGCTTTATTTGATGAGACCAAAGATAAAACTCCTAAAAGTCTATTAGACGATTATGCTAACTTGAGAGCTGAGAACATAACCTAACTAAAGTCTCTGAATTTATCTGAAGCTCATTTACACATAATAAGAGGTGTTCTAACACATTTTGGATCAGGCACATTATACCAATTATTAACTATTTGGGACATATAGACAAAATCTAACTTAGAATGGCAAAAGAATAAAAAGCAGATGTTAGACCTTGGGTCAGATAGATCTAAATTTTAAAGTAATTAAAAAGGCCCCGCTTTCGAAGGGCCTTTCTTTTTCCTGTTATCTAGTCAGGATTTACTTCCCTATCACAAGTGTTTCAAACGACTGAGTTACCTCAGTCATTACAACCACCTTGTAAGTTCCAAATGCCATTTCACTTACATCGATAGAATTCGCTCCTTCAAATACCTGAGTGCTTACCAACACTCTACCCATAACATCAATTATTTGTACATAAGCTGTTTCACTGTCAATATTCAGTGTAAATTCATCAACTGCAGGATTAGGATACATCGTAAATCTTACTTCAATTGCATTTGTTCTTTCAAGATGCATCACAACTTCAGGGCCTTCACATCCGTTTGAATTTGTCTCAACAACTGTAATTGCACCTTCTTTAGAAGTCCAAAAAACACTAACCTCATTCCTATTAGCTGATATTATGTGGCCTCCATTAATGGACCAACTGTAATCAGAACCAATAGTTAGCGGATAAGTATAAATCACCTCTTCTCCTATTTTTGGATTTGTATTTCCATTTATAGTTCGAGGAAGAACAAAATCACAATTTGTAAAATGTGTTGCATATGCATTGTAATTACATGCTCGTTTACTCATACATCCGTAACAAGATACATACTCACAATTTCCATTATCAACAGTAGCTCTGTAATCGAAGTTACAAGCCATGTCGTTAGTACACCCATAAATATCGTACAGGCAAGTACCATTATTCATTGTTGCATTTGAATCAAAATTGATAGCGTTTGCATCTGTACATCCACCTACTCCAATTGGAACAACTGGGTATTCACAACTTCCGTCATTCATAGTAGCGTTCTCATTGAAGTTTATAGCTGATGAATCAGTACAACCTAAAGAGTAACAAGAAGAGAACTCACATTGTCCATTATCCTGATTAGCAAGTGTATTAAAATTACAAGCTGCTGGATTTGTACATCCATTTACAACTTCAATATTATTTCCAAGAGTTTGGCCTTCTAAACCAACTGTAGTGCATGAGTAGTCACATGACCCATCGTTGTATTCAGCTTCTGAATCATAGTTACATGCATCTGCAAGAGTACAACCACCAAGTATGCAAAGTTCTCCGTGAATATCGAAGTATTGGCAAGACCCATCAGCACCATAGTTACAAGCGTTTTGGTCCATACAATCAGAATCAATCATACCACTTGGGTCTCCAAATAGACAGCTAAAGTCACAAGACCCTGGTAGGTAATAATCTGATCCGGGATCGTAGTTACAAGCAAATGGAATTACACATCCACCAGTAAGAATAATACATGAACCATTGTCTTCAGTTGCATATGGGTTAAAGTTTACAGCCACTGGATTAGTACAACCAAGTATCTCTTGCTCGTCACATACTCCATCTCCGTCAGCATCATTTATACAATCTCCATTACAATCTAGGAAGTATATAATTGGATACTCACAAAGAGCTGATGAAGGAAGTGTTGCTTCTGAGTCGAAGTTACATGCCTCTTCATCCATACATCCAACACAAGTATTGAAGTCACATAGATCTATATCGATGTAATCAGCTGTTGGATCATAGTTACAAGCAAATGGAATCAAACAACCTGAAGTTAAACACGAATCATCTTCTTCTGTTGCGTTTGGGTTATAGTTAATAGCATCAATGTTTGTACAACCATATACCTCAAGTTCATCACAAACTCCATCCCCATCAGAATCTGATAGACAGCTTCCTGCACAATCGTAGAATGCTTCAGGGTACACACAGTTATTAGATTCAATTGTGGCATCAGAATCATAGTTACAAGCTACTGAATCCATACATCCGGCACATGAAGTGAATTCACAAGCACCAGACATCTGATATTCAGCTTCTGGATTATAGTTACATGCTGCTTCAATCATACATCCACCAATTAAACAAGATCCATCTTCGTATGTAGCAGTTGGGTCATATGCTGGATTTTCAGGATCCATACATCCCCCAATACCACAGTTTGTTCCGTCGAGGTCAACACAGTCGTCTACGTCGTCACATACTCCGTCAGAGTCAGCGTCAGCAGCACAGTCACCACCACATACGCCAAGGGCGTCAAGTACGTTGCCGTCACAATCACAGTCTCCCTCTGGAATGTCTGCACAGCCACACTCGTAAATAGCGCCTGGACCGTTACATACTCCACACTCGTCAAATGAACCAACACAG
>PBMY01000009.1 GCA_002722795.1 Crocinitomicaceae bacterium | reverse complement strand
CGGATATTTATGGGAAAATATGGTATAGTTGGGATCAAATGGGCAATAGCGCTAATCAGCAATTAAAACCTTGGCTAGACCCAAATAACACAGGTGTACTCACTCATATGGGTATGTATTGTAATGGTATTCCTGGATGTACTGACGTAGACGCCTTAAACTATAATCCAAACGCTACAATAGATGATGGTTCATGTGAATATCCTTGTTTTGCAAATGAAGTGACTTTATCATTTTTGCCTGATTGTTATGGAGAAGAGATTTCTTGGGACCTTGAAGACAGCAATGGAAATATAGTATATTCTATTGGACAAGGGTTTTACCCAGGTGGAGGATCTGCAGACACAATGGAATCTGACCCAGAAACAGTTGAACATTCATGGTGTTTAACTAATGGCTGTTACACATTTACAGTTTACGATAGTTATGGCGATGGATTAAATGGTGCAAATCCCGAATATGCTTGTGGATTAAATGGAGATTATGACATCATTGGAAGCAGTGGGAATACATTAGCATCTCTTCAAGCATCTAATGCAAATTTTGGAGAGTCTGAATCTAATGAATTTTGTGTGAATTCTGAAGTAAATCCAACATGGAATTGCACAAACGGAGATTGTGAAGATCCCGGTGACGGATCGGGACAATACAGTTCCGAATCAGTTTGTATAAATGCTTGCTCTACAATATCTGAAAGTTGGAACTGTATAAATGGAGACTGCAATGATCCTGGAGACGGCTCTGGTGAATTCAATAGCCTCAACTCATGTATTTCTAATTGCGGTGTAATCCCAATCACTTGGACATGTGAAAACGGAGATTGTTATAACCCAGGTGATGGATCTGGAGAATACGATAGCGAAACTTGGTGCATCAGTGAGTGTGCTATTATAAATCCTTCTTACGATTGTATGAATGGTGAATGCTATGATCCTGAGGATGGAACAGGTGAGTTTATGAGCCTTTTGGCATGCAACGCTGCTTGTGTTTCAATTATTGAATCTTGGGACTGTATTAGCGGAGAATGTATAGATCCTGGAGATGGAAGTGGGCAATATGATAGTGAAGGTTGGTGTATTTCAGAATGTCACAACAATTCAGTTGGAACTCTAAATCAAGGTCCTAATAGAACACTTGTTAAAGTGATAAATGTTTTGGGACAAGAGGTAAGCCAAATCGCACTAAACACTCCCCTAATCTTTATCTATAGTGACGGATCTGTAGAGAAGAAAGTGATATTTAATCAGTAACAAATAAGCATCTTGAAAGAGAAACTACACGAAATAATCTTCGAGGCAGATTCACCGATGGGCAAACTGTTCGATGTATTATTAATGTGGGCAATCCTACTCAGTGTAGGTGTTGTGTTTCTCGAATCAGTCCCAAATATTAATGCTAAGTATGCAGAAGAACTCAGAATTACTGAGTTCTTCTTTACTGCGCTTTTTACGGTTGAGTACTTACTTAGGCTTTACTCTGTAAAAAAACCCCTTAACTATGCATTCAGCTTTTTTGGGCTAGTAGATCTGCTTAGTGTTTTACCGACTTTCGTGGAAATTTTGTTGCCTGGAGTAGCTAGCATCAGAGTAATCAGAATTCTTAGACTCTTGAGAGTGTTCAGGGTCTTGAAGTTAGTTGGATTTATTAAAGAAGCAAGCTTTTTAAGGGGTGCTTTGTGGGGTGCAAGAAAAAAAATCATGGTGTTCATGTCAACGGTGTTGGTGCTTGTGACAATTTTAGGCACCTTGGTATACATTGTTGAAGATGCTGAATCTGGTTTCACTAGTATTCCTAGGAGTATTTATTGGGCTATTGTAACCGTAACAACTGTCGGCTATGGAGATATTGCCCCGGTTACTGTTATAGGCCAAGCCATAGCGAGCTTCATCATGCTAATTGGTTATGCTATTATTGCCGTTCCAACAGGAATTGTAAGTGCTGAAATGGTGAAGGGTTCAGAAAGTAAGGTTTCAAAGAACACGCAATCTTGTAGATCGTGTAGCGAGGATGAGCATCAAGACGGAGCCAAGTACTGCAATAAGTGCGGAGAGGGTCTTTGAAAAAGCGAGATTGTGTGTATTTTGGGCTTATGAAAAACCCAACAAGACTATTTGATTTTCCTAGATATCAGTTAGCTAACTGCCCTCAGGAAATTATGATGAGCATGCCAAATGCAGGGAACAGAATCTCATATTCAACACAAGAATTTGTAGATGAAGTAGACAAAGCGTCGAGAGGATTAATCGCATTAGGAATGGAGAAGGGCGATAAAATCGCTTTGATTTCTCACAACAATAGATGCGAGTGGAATGTTATGGACCACGGTATTATGCAAGCCGGGGGAATAGACGTCCCTATCTACCCAACAATGACTGAGTCTGATTACAAGTACATCCTCAATCACAGCGAATCAAAATTCTGTTTCGTTTCAAATAAAGAATTACTAGACAAGGTAAATGCGGTGAAAGCTGAGTGCCCAAGTCTCCAAGGTGTCTTCACTTTTGAAGATGTAGCGGGAGCTGATTCTTGGCAAAAGGTTTTAAGCGCCGGCTCAGATACTCAACAAGAAGAATTAAACTCTCGTAGAGATTCCATCAAACCTAACGAACTAGCAACAATTATTTATACGTCTGGAACTACAGGATTACCCAAAGGAGTTATGCTTACTCACGACAATGTTTGTGGCAATGCACTTACTGCTGTTGGACGAGTTCCACTTGATGGTCTTGAAGGTGAGTTAAGAGTATTAAGTTTTCTTCCTGTTTGCCACATTTTTGAAAGAATGCTTCACTACCTGTACATGTACATGGGAGCAAATATTTATTTCGGAGAGGCTCTAGAGACTATTAAAGAAGATCTAAATCATGCTCAGCCCGTAATGTTTACTGCTGTTCCTAGATTACTCGAAAAATTCTTTGACGGAATTGTTGCAAAAGGTCGAGCTGCTGGAGGAGTAAAAACTGCAATCTTTAATTGGGCATTAAATGTAGTTCTTGCATGGGAACCTGAAAAAGAGGGCCGCGGACTATATGGCTTTAAACTGAAAATTGCCCGTAAACTAGTTTTCAGTAAAGTGAAAGAAGCTTTGGGATTAAGTGGAATTAAGGCTGTAGCATCTGGGTCGGCAGCACTACAGGCAAGGCTAGCACGTTTCTTCAATGGAGCTGGCATACCTGTTCTTGAAGGATATGGACTTACAGAAACCTCACCTGTAGTAACAGTAAATACTATCAACAGTCCTAGAATGTTAAAGATTGGAACTGTAGGTAAGGTGATTGATGGAGTAGAAATTAGCTTTTCTGAAGACAACGAAATCCTTGTGAAGGGACCCAACGTTATGATTGGCTATTACAAAGACCAAGATAAAACTGATGAGGTAATCAAAAATGGTTGGTTCCACACAGGTGATAAAGGGGAATTTGATGATGAAGGTTTCTTAAAAATTACTGGTCGTAAAAAGGAAATTTTCAAAACATCAGGAGGTAAGTATGTTGCCCCTGCCCTTCTTGAAAACGCTCTAAAAGCTTCTCTATTTATCGAGCAGGTAATGGTTGTAGGAGAAAATAGAAAGCACCCTGCCGCTCTTATCTCTCCTGAACCAGGAGTTGTAGCTGAATGGTGTAGGCTTCATAATCACACATATCCTAGTGATGGTAATGTTGCTTCTGACGAAGTGATTTTCAATCGCATCATGGAAGAAGTTGACAGTCTGATGGAACCTTTTGCAAAGTGGGAGCAAGTGAAAGTGATAAAGATTATTCCGGAGCCATTCTCAATTGATGGTGGAGAATTAACTCCAACTCTTAAGTTGAAGCGTGATCCTATCAAGAAAAAATACGGAGAATTAATCGATAGTATTTACGAATAAGAATGCTCGAATTTCTTATTGAATTTGATGAGTATTTATTTCATGCAGTAAATGGCGCATGGCCTTCAGGCGACACTTTAATGTGGTGGGTAAGTAAGACGCTTGCTTGGACTCCTCTTTATCTAGTTTTATGTTGGGCAGTTATGCGCAATTATAAATTAAGGGCTCAAAGACTATTGATTCTTTTAGGTCTAATTCTATGTGTTGGACTCAATGACACAATATCTTCTCATATTCTTAAGCCTTCATTTCAAAGACTTCGTCCTTCACACAGGTTGGATTTTGTAGATGACATTCACCTTTACGAAAAAAATGACGGCACCTATTATAAAGGTGGTAAGTACAGTTTTGTAAGTGGACATTCAGCAAATCATATGGGTGTTGCAATTCTTGTTGGCGCTCTTCTCTGCAGAGGTTTCGTAATGGGGGCATGGATGTGGGGACTTGTTTTATGGGCGCTTTTGATAGGATATTCTAGAATTCATTTGGGTGTTCATTTCCCCTACGACGTATTGTGTGGATGGATTTTTGGTGGAATAATTGGAGGAGTAGTTTATCAAGTAATAAATAAGCGATTATGAATTTCAGTTCTGCATTAGCAATATTCATCGGTGGTGGTATAGGAAGTGTGGCTAGGTGGGTTGTTGGAAATGGTGTGAGTAAGCTTTCTGCTTTAAGCGGATCAGTAGTAGCTGGAGCTATGGGTGTGTTGGCTGCAAATGTCCTTGCAACATTAACTTTAGCAATTCTAATTTTCACTCAAGCTGAAAAATTAAGTAGTGATGGAAACAGTTTCTGGATGACTCTGCTTGCTATTGGCTTCTGTGGTGGTTTTTCTACCTTCTCAACATTCAGTCTAGACACATTTAAACTTATTCAAGAAGGAAATCTAATTTGGGGGATCTTAAACATTGTAGTAAGCGTCTTAACTTGCCTTGCTGTAGCTTTGACTGTTTATTTAGTCTGGGGCAAATCTTAAATTGATAATTAATGGGACTTTTTTCCATCTTATTACTAGCGGCATTTTTTTCTGATAGCCCAAACTCTTGTAACACCAAGCCAGCAGATGCTGTAACTGTTAAGGATGGAGAACCTCTTTTGGTAATTGGTATTACTATAGACCAAATGCGGTCGGATTTCATCGCTCGATTCGATGATCATTTTACAGATGGTGGATTTAAAAGGGTTGTTAATGGTGGGTTTTCTTGCCTTGACCACCACTACGGATATTCTCCAACTTTTACTGGTCCTGGTCACGCTTCGATATTCACTGGAACTACACCTGCAATTCATGGAATAACAGCAAATGATTGGTATGACAGAGAACACGGGACTACCGTTTATTGCGTTTCGGACTCAGACGCTAGGGGCGTCGGTGTTGATGGGATTGATGGAGTTAATGGAAGTCCACTTGTATTTCAAGCAGCTGGACAAATGTCGCCTAAACATCTCCTGTCGAACACTATCGGTGATGAGATGAAGCTAGCTGTACTTGGAAAAGATGCTCCGAAAGTAGTGGGGATAAGCATGAAAGACAGGGGTGCGATTTTGCCCGCTGGGCATTCTTCAGATGGTGCTTACTGGTTCTACGGAAAAGAGAAGGGGCACTTTATTTCAAGCACACATTATTTCAGAGTACTTCCACAGTGGGTAATTGACTTTAATAATGGCGGACATTCTAAAAGGCTCTGCGATGAAGGTTGGGAGAAGGTTTTGCCTGAAAGTGCTTACTCAGATTGTTTACCTGATAACAATCCATATGAGGGAGCATTTAATGGTGATATAAGACCTACTTTTCCATATGATCTTAATGCATTAATGGCTGCTAATGGAGGATACGACGTGCTTAAGGCAACTCCTGCGGGTAACACAATAATTGTCGATTTTGCCTTAGCAGCAATTGAAGGAGAAGATCTAGGCAAATCTGGCGCATGTGATTTACTCGCTATGAGTTTTTCAGCAACTGATTATGTTGGGCATAGAAATGGACCTCACGCTCAAGAGACACTTGATATGTACGTAAGGTTAGACCGCGATCTAGAGAGATTCTTCAACGAGTTAGACGATAGAATTGGGGAAGGAAACTGGACAGTCTTTATTACTTCAGATCATGGAGCTGCTGCTGTTCCTTCACACGCTGCTTCACTTGGTATGCCATCAGGCTATTGGTCACCTGGGAACTTGCAGGATAGGCTAGAGGTGGAGATGGACATCAGGTTTGGCCCTAGAGACTGGGTGCAAAATATTAGTAATGCATCAGTTTTTCTTAACCCCAAAGCATTGAGAGCGGCTCCTTCTACTCCAACAACAATACAAAGATTCGCGAGTTCATTATGTGTTGAGGAAGAGGGTGTGATGATGGCCATTGCAGAAGTAGACCTTGCTGCAAGAGCAGCAATTGACCCTTTAGTGGAAAGGTTATACCACGGACATAAGCAAGGGGCTAGCGGGGATGTCCTTTTAGTTCTAAATCCAGGGTGGATGAGATACGGGAGAACAGGAACAACTCACGGAAGTCCTTATGTTTATGATACTCACGTTCCCTGCTTGTTTTACGGTTCGGGAATTACTCCAGGCTTTACCTATGAGCAAACCTTTACTCGAGATATTGCGCCAACAATTTCAGCACTCTTGAATATACAGTACCCTAACGGATGTACTGGTTCACCTATTCATCAAGCTCTAAAATAATGGGGGTTATTTCAGTTAGCGTGCGTAAATCAACTAACGCACCTTCACTTGAATTCGAGGCGGTATTTCCATCTTCTAGTGGTAGTGATTGGCAACTTCAACTCCCTTGTTGGAGACCAGGAAGATACGAACTTGGAAATTTCGCTCAATACATTACAAAAATGGTTGGGATTAATGATGACGGTTCAGAAGTGAAGCTTGAAAAGCTGAATCACCACAGATGGCAGATCCCAGAAAATATTAGAACTATGCGTTGGACATTTTATGCGAATATTCTCAACGGAGGATCAACTTATGTTCGGGATGATTTGCAATATGTGAACCCTGTGAATTGTTTGGTCTACGAAGTGGGTGCTGAAGATGTCGGCTATGAGATTTGCCTTTGTGATGTTCCTTCAGAATGGAAACTAGCCACTGCCCTTCCCTACTCTGTAGTTGATGGGAATTTTGTAATGAAAGCGCGAGATATGCAACATCTAATGGATTGCCCTTGGATGGCTGCACCTGAGTTGTGGAATGCAGAATATAAAGTAGTGGACGAAGAGAAAGAAGTGGATTTTTATGTTTGGTCTTATGGATGCAAGCCACCTAATGCCCAAAAATTTGTCGAGGATCACATCGCTTTTTCTAAAAGCCAAATCGCCTACTTCCGCACCTTCCCTACTCCATTTTATCACTTCTTATACCTTCTCCCTCCTGAAATAGAAGTGCGGCACGGGGTAGAGCACGAGGATAGCACAGTCATTGTATTGGGCCCTGAAAACATAATTAATTCGGATTACGGATACGACGAATTAATTTCAATTGGATCGCATGAACTTTACCACGCGTGGAACGTTAAACGGATACGACCTTCAGAGTGGACGCCATACGATTTCACAAAGGCTTGCCCATCACAACTCGGTTACATAGCAGAAGGAGTTACAACTTACATGGGCGATCTATTCCTATTTGAAGCTGGCTGTATTGATTTAGAAAACTGGTGTAGTAAAATGGAGGTTCTTCTAACACGCCACCTAAACAACCAAGGTCGACTCAATATGTCAGTTGCTGATTCAAGCTACGATACTTGGCTAGATGGATATCGACCAGGTGTTCCAGGGAGAAAGTGCTCAATATATGTTGAAGGTGCAGTGCTAGCATTCTTATGTGACTGTAGAATTATGAAAGTTTCGGGCCATAAACAATCTCTTTCTACAGCGATGACAATTTTATGGGATAGGTTTGGGAAGTCTCGTAAAGGATTGACTGCCGAAGAGTATTGGGGTGTTCTTGAGGAAGTTGCTGGCGAGAGTCTTAACGATTTACGAACGAAGTATGCTTACGGTATTGCCGATAGCTGGAATGACCTTGTAGAAGCCATGGATTTCAAGGGATTGAAATTAGAAAAATCGTCAGACGAAAAGGGATTTGTAACACCCAAAATCAGCGAACTCTAATCGCCTCCAAGAGCGAACTGTACCAAGTTTGCCCCCATTTGAAGTGCTAATAATCTCACCTCTTCTGGATCTCTATGTACTTGATAATCCTCCCATCCGTCACCTAGATCACACTCGTGATCGTAAAAGCAAACTAGCCTTCCATCGTGAAATATTCCAAAGCCCCTAGGTGGATTATCATCGTGTTCATGAATTTTGGGCAGTCCTTGATGGAAGTCAAATTTTTGGTGATAAACAGGGTGTTCAAAAGGTATTTCTACCCAATCATATTCTGGAAAAACCTTTTTGAATTCCTGCCTGATGTATTTGTCCATCCCGTAGTTGTCAGAGATGTGGAGGAATCCACCTGCCTCTAAATAGGTTCGTAAATTTCTAGCCTCTGACGTAGATAAAACCACATTTCCGTGTCCTGTCATATGTATGAATGGATACATACTAATTTCGGCAGAACCAACACTCACGTAAGGAACTTTATCACTAACATTTATGGCTAATTCTTCATTACAGAATTTAACCAAATTTGGCATGCTAGTTGGATTAGAATACCAATCACCGCCGCCGCCGTATTGCATAACTGCAAATCCGTAAGTCGGCGAAGAGATTTCTGTTTGGGCTAAGCCCTGAATATGAAAAATAGCGATAAGCAAACCGCCCAAAATCGACCTTATTACTATTATAATCTTCTCACTCATTCCAAACGCAAGTTACGCCTTTATATCCCTCTTAAAACCTAGTGTTTTTTTCATTATCTTTGTCGCCCTATAATTGAATCCTATTTACTATGGAAAACAAGTTTGCTATTCAGTTTTTTACGATTTCTCTAGCTCTAGCGACACTATACACATTGTCTTTTAATTGGGCTTCTAAGAATTTCGAAGCGCAAGCTGCAGAACATGGTGCATTTGTTGCAGACAGCTTAGAGGCGGATAGCGCGTTAAATGGTCTAACATGGGACGAGGCATCTATCATAGCTACTCGCGAGTACTTAAGAGATAGTGTAAATGCTAAGGCTCACGTATTTGGAGCTACTTACAAAGAGGTAAAAGAGCAGGAACTTAACCTTGGTCTTGACCTTAAGGGTGGAATGAGTGTTACTCTAGAAGTGAGTCTTCAAGATCTAATCATCGCTCTTTCAGATTATTCAAATAATTCAGATTTCAGAGAGGCTCTTTCTGCTGCTAAGGCAAGCCAAAAGAGTTCATCCGATGATTTCATTACGCTTTTTGCTGATGCTTGGAGTGCTCAAGTAGCTGGACAGGAAAACCCAACTCAGCTTTGGAGAATCTTCCATAACATGGAGCAGAAAGATCTCTTCCCGGCGAAGAGTACTGATGCAGAAATCATTGAAATTCTAGATGCTGAAGCTGAGACTGCAATCGACAATACTGAGAGCATTATCAGAAAACGTATTGACCAACTAGGTGTTGCTCAGCCAAACGTTCAGAAACTACAAAATGGTCGTATCCTAGTTGAACTTCCTGGTATTGATGACAGAGAGCGTGCTAGAAAGCAACTTAAGTCAACAGCTAATTTGGAGTTTTGGCCTACTTACTTTAATGACGAAATCATTGGACGTTTAGGTAAGGTTAATGATAAAATAAGTGAAGCTAACTACCCTGAGCTTTGGGGTGAAGAAGCTCCTGCTGATTCAAATCTTACTGAAGACCAAATTAAACTGAAGCTTCCACTTATGTCTAAACTTCAGTTGGAGCTAGGACGTAGAGGAGCTGTGGTAGGATACTGTTTAGCTACAGATACTGCTGAGGTTAATGATATTTTAAGTAACCCAATTGCTAAGGCTGAAATTGGCACAGACCTTCGTTTAATGTGGGCGGCAAAGCCTATTACTAAAGATTCTCCGGTTCACGCTCTATACGGAATTAGAGATGATAGCGGAAAAGGAAAAGCTATTCTTTCAGGAAAGAGTATCGTAGATTCTCGAGTTTCTTATGACGAAATTGGCGACGTAGTTGTAAGTATGACTATGGACGGTGAAGGCACTGGTATCTGGAGTCGTATGACTGAAGAGTGTGTAAGCCAAAACAATCGTGCAGTTGCAGTTGTTCTTGACAACCTAGTATTTAGCGCTCCTAACGTTCGTTCAGCAATTACAAACGGTCGTTCACAAATTAGTTTTGGATCAGACCAAACTACAGCTGACAAGCTTACTGAAGCTGAAGATCTTGCAGGTCTTTTAAAAGCAGGTTCACTTCCAGCTCCGGCACGAATTGTGGATGAGGTAAGTGTTGGACCACAACTAGGCCAAGAGAATATCGACGCAGGTCTAAGTTCTTTCATCATCGCACTTCTAGTAGTTCTTCTTTACATGATTTTCTACTACAAAGGAGCTGGTATAGTCTCAAACGTAGCACTTCTAGCAAACCTATTCTTCCTTGTTGGAGCTCTTGCTGCATTAGGTGCTGCACTTACTCTTCCAGGTATTGCGGGTATTGTTCTTACAATTGGTATGGCGGTTGACGCAAACGTACTGATATACGAGCGTATCAGAGAGGAAATGCGCCATGGTAAAGGTTTGGCTTTAGCTCTGAAAGACGGATACTCTAAAGCATACACAGCCATTATCGATGCTAACATTACTACCCTACTTACAGCCATCGTTCTTTACAGTTTTGGTAGCGGATCAATTAGAGGTTTTGCCACGATTCTTATCATAGGTATTTTCACTTCGCTATTCAGTGCGATTCTGATTACACGTTTGATTTTCTTCTCTCGTCTAGAATCAAAGAAGAACATCACTTTTACATCTAAAATCACTCAGAATTGGTTTACGAACACTAACATTAAGTTTATCGAAAAACGTAAGATTGCATACATTTTAAGCTTGATTCTAATTTTAGTTGGATCCTATACTACAATCAATAAAGGAATTGAAAGAGTATCTACAGACAAAGTTTTCGCATTTACATCTACTGATTCTACGTATAGTTTTATTGAGGCATTATCAACTGGATTTAATTATGGAGTTGAATTCACTGGAGGCAGAACTTTCGACGTTACTTTTGAAGAGCCTGTAAGTTCTGACGAAGTTCGCGAAGCTCTTTCTGTAGCATTCACTGAAGATGGTATTAAGGGTAACCCTCTAGTCCAAACAAAAGAATCAGACGAAAAACTTCGTATTAAGACTAATTTCAAAATCAACTCTGATTCGGAAACTGTTGACGAAGATTTCATAACTGCTCGTAACAGTGCTCTTGCATCTATTGGTAAATACACAATAGATTCTGAGAATAAAGTAGATTCTACGATTTCAGACGACTTTAGAAATGGAGCCAAGAACGCAACAATCTTCTCATTAATCATCATCTTCCTATACATCGTATTTAGATTTAGGAAGTGGCAGTTTGGCCTTGGAGCATTGCTTGCAACAACTCACGATGTGCTGATTGTACTGTCTGTTTTCAGCTTGTGCTGGGGATTACTACCGTTCACAATGGAAATTGACCAAGCATTCATTGCTGCCATCCTAACGGTTATTGGTTACTCAATAAACGATACGGTAGTTGTATTTGACCGTATTCGTGAATACTTAGGTATGTATGGCGGAAAGAAGGATGATAATCAGCTAGTAAACGAAGCTTTAAACAGCACGCTTAGTCGTACAATTAATACTTCACTTTCGACGTTTGTTGTACTACTTACAATCTTCGTTTTTGGTGGAGATAACATCAAAGGATTTGTATTTGCACTTATGGTTGGTGTACTTGTAGGTACATACAGCTCGATCTTTATTGCAACTCCAAGCGTACTTGATTTCAGTAAGAAATTAAAGGGATAAGTCATTAATTATCTTATACTTTAACTCAGCCCTGTTCATTTAGAGTGGGACTGTTTTTTTGCAAGATTTTCATAAATTCAGGGAAGTAATTTTCGATGGTTTTTTGGAGGATATTTTAGCTTGGTTTTTATGGGTTTTATCTTCTAAAAATCGTATTTTGTCGAATTAATTTAGATTTCTATCTATCAACACGTTTGACATGATTTTCTCCTCACAACAAAAATCAATTTCAACAACTTCTCATAGCATCATCACCTTAGTGATGCTAATTTTCTTAACCTCAATGAATTCCTTAGCGAATTCAATCAATGGATCTGAAGACGAAGAAGGATGTACTAACTCTTTTGCATGTAACTATGACCCTGAAGCAACTGTGGATGATGGTTCTTGTGAGTTCTTAAGCTGTATCATTTTCGGGTGTACTCAGGAGATCGCATGTAACTATGACGCTGAAGCTGATTACGACGATGGATCTTGTGAATATTCAACTTGTCAAGGTTGTATGAACGACCAAGCATGTGACTATGACCCTTCAGCAACAATCGCTGGAGTGTGTGAAGACTTTGAGTCTTGTTTAGGATGTATGGATTCTGAAGCTGACAACTACGACCCTAATGCAACTATCGATAGTGAAAACTGTCAGTTTGAGGGTTGTACGAATTCAAGTGCATGTAACTACGACGAGGATGCAAACTACGACAACGGAAGTTGTGATTTCTCTACTTGTGCAGGTTGCATGACTGAAGGAGCATGTAACTTTGATGCAGAAGCTACTATTCAAAATGGGAACTGTGATTACCCCGAGGCTGGATACGATTGTGATGGAAATTGTTTAAATGATGCAGACGGCGACTCGATTTGTGATGAGTTCGAGATTGATGGATGTACTGATTCAACAGCTATAAACTATGATGAAGAAGCAACAGACGAAAATGGCTCTTGTGAATACATAATCGAAGGATGTACCGATCCTCAATCTTGTAACTTCAATTTTGATGCAAATTCAGACAATGGTTCTTGTGAGTATGAGTCTTGTGCTGGATGTCTAAACCCTGATGCATGCAACTACGATGCTGATGCCATCTACCCTGCTGATTGTGAATTTCCAGAAATAGGATACAACTGTGATGGCTCTTGTGAAACTGATAGTGATGGCGATGGAGTTTGTGATCCTTTCGAGGTTGACGGATGTACAAACCCAACAGCATGTAACTATGATGAATCTGCAACTGACAACGATGGCTCTTGTGATTACACGACTTGCGCAGGTTGTACAAGCTCGTTTGCTTGTAACTACAATCCAGATGCAACAATTGACAATGGCTCATGTGATTACGTCTCATGTCTAAACTTCGGTTGTATGGATACAGGAGCATGTAACTTCGATCCAGAAGCTGATTATTCTGATAACTCTTGTGAATACACCAGTTGTGTTGGTTGTATGAACCCATCTGCATGTGACTTTGATCCTGAAGCAACAATTGCTGGTGCTTGTGATGACTACACATCTTGTTTTGGCTGTCTAGATTCTGAAGCAGACAACTACGATCCAAACGCAACTCAAGACAGTGGCAACTGTTTTTTTAGCGGATGTACAGTGCCGGTAGCATGTAACTATAACCCAAACGCCAATATCGAAGACGAGTCATGTGAATATGAATCTTGTGCTGGATGTATAAACGATACTGCATGTAACTACGATCCAGAAGCTATTATTTCAGGAGATTGTGAATTCCCTGAAAACGGATACGATTGTGATGGGAACTGTTTAAACGATTCAGACGGCGACTCGATTTGTGATGAGTTCGAGATTGCTGGATGTACTGATTCAACAGCTTTAAACTATGATGCAGACGCTACTGACGACAACGATTCTTGTGAATACCAAGTTGAAGGATGTACTGACCTTACAGCATGTAACTTCAACTCTGACGCAAATTCAGACGATGGCTCTTGTGAGTATGAGTCTTGTGCTGGATGTCTAAACCCTGATGCATGCAACTACGATGCTGATGCGATCTATCCTGCTGATTGTGAATTCCCAGAACAGTACTACAACTGTGACGGGAACTGTGTGAACGATTCTGATGAAGACGGTATTTGCGATGAATTAGAAATTTTAGGTTGTAACGACGAGTCTGCATGTAACTATGATGAATCTGCAACTGACAACGATGGCTCTTGTGATTACGACTCATGTGAAATTTTAGGTTGTACTCTTCCTTTTGCTTGTAACTACAATCCTGTAGCTACAACAAACGATGGTAGCTGTGACTTCTACTCTTGTCTTTCTTTTGGTTGTACTAATCCCAACGCTTGTAACTACGACGAGGATGCAAACTACGATGACGGAAATTGTGAGTTTTCTACTTGTGCTGGTTGTATGAATCCAAACGCTTGTGATTACGACCCTGACGCGACACTACCTGGAACATGTTACGATTACACTTCATGTTACGGATGTACAGATTTAACAGCAGACAACTACGATCCTGATGCTACAATTGATAACGGCAACTGTGTAATTGCAGGATGTACTTTAGTGGGTGCATGTAACTATAACGAAAACGCTAACTCGAATGATGGAAGTTGTGACTTCTTATCATGTTTACCAACTGGATGTATAAATCCTGAAGGATGTAATTTCGACGCAGAAGCAATTATTTCTGACGATTGTGAATTCCCTGAATACGGGTATGATTGTGATGGAAACTGTATAGAAGACATTGATGGGGATGGAATTTGTGATCAATTCGAAATTAGTGGATGTACTGACGCAACTGCATTAAACTACGATGAAGAAGCAACAGACGATGATGGTTCTTGTATTGAAATCATAGAAGGTTGTACAAACTCTCAAGCATGTAACTACGACTACTTAGCAAACGTTGATGATGAGACTTGTGAGTTCACTTCATGTATAGGTTGTATGGCACCTTCTGCTTGTAACTATAATGAAGACGCATCCATTCCAGGAAACTGTGAATATCCTGAAGAGGGATATGACTGTGATGGAAACTGTGTATTTGATACCGATAGTGATGGTGTTTGTGACATGTTTGAAATTTATGGATGTACTCTAGAAAATGCCGTTAACTATGATGCAGAAGCAACTGAAAATGATGGTTCGTGTATCATAGAAACACCTGGTTGTATGGACCTAGAAGCTTGTAACTATGATTCAGAGGCAAATATTGACGACGAGTCGTGTGAGTACACAAGTTGTGTTGGTTGTATATCTGTAAGTGCATGTAACTTCGATCCAACAGCTACAATTCCTGGAGACTGTATCTTCCCTGAAATTGGGTATTACTGTGATGGAACATGTACTGCAGACTTTGACAATGACGGAATTTGCGACATGTTCGAAATCGAAGGTTGCATTGACCCAATCGCATGTAACTTTAATGAAGAAGCTACTAATGCAGATGATTCATGTATCTACCCTCTTCCAGAATACAACTGTGATGGAACGTGTATTTCTGACCAAGATGGGGATTTAATTTGTGATGGTCTTGAATTACCACCAAACCTATATATCCCAGAGGATATGGTTGCGGAGTGTGATCAATCAGATTTTGGCCTTGCCTCAGCAGAAGGTGGATGTTCAACACCTACTGTAACTTATACTGATTACAATTTACCAGGCGAATGTCCAAACTATTATACTATCATCAGAACCTTTGTAGCTTCTGACAATTGTGGAAATATTACAAGCGAATCCCAAATAATTACAATTGTTGATACAACTGCTCCAGAATTCACATTTATTCCATCAGACTACACTATTGAATGTTCTGACATTATCACATATGAAGATGCAATAGCAGTAGACAATTGTGGTGAGGTAGTGATTACTGTTGACGAGGCAACTACTGCCGGTTCATGTGCTGGCGACTATGTCATCACACGTACGTTCACAGCTACTGACGACTGTGGTAACGCTACTACTGCTACTCAGACGATTACTATTGTAGATCCTACATCTCCTGT
>PBMY01000008.1 GCA_002722795.1 Crocinitomicaceae bacterium | reverse complement strand
CTGTGTTGAGAGCCAATGACGGGAATTGAACCCGTGACCTCTTCCTTACCAAGGAAGCGCTCTACCCCTGAGCTACATCGGCTGGCTTGAGCGGAAGACGAGATTCGAACTCGCGACATTCAGCTTGGAAGGCTGATGCTCTACCAACTGAGCTACTTCCGCTTGTACTTTTGTTTCTCCAACAGGTTTGGAGAAGAAAAGTGGGGGTGATAGGAATCGAACCTATTCAGCGATAAAACAACAGAGTTACAGTCTGCCCCGGCTCTCCAACTCCGGCGCACCCCCTCAACAAAAAGTCCACGGTAAGATTCCGTAAACTATTTGTAAAACATGAGCCTTTGGAGGGACTCGAACCCACGACCTGCTGATTACAAATCAGCTGCTCTAGCCAGCTGAGCTACAAAGGCGAACTTTCAAAGAACAAGACCCTAAGATTTTGGGACTGCAAATGTACAACAGAAATTGGCACAAACAAACACTATGCCACGTGAAAAACTTTAGATAGGTAAAATTGCTGAATCTTCAGCTATCCGTGAGCCTTCAAGACTTGTCTCCTTAGCGCTTCAGTCACCTCATCAACAGCAGATTCGAAGCTCGTTGAGTGCCTTTTTGCAAACAACTCTTTGCCTGGCACATGCACCTTAATATCCACAATTTTATTTTCTCTTTCGTTATTCTTCTCAATTCTGAGAAAAACATCAGCGGAAATTATGGTGTCATTAAACGTGATTAATTTATTCAGTTTGGTCTTGATAAAGTCAAGCAAATCTCTGTCTGCATCAAAGTGAATTGAGTGTATCTGAATATCCATCTCGATTATTTTTTTCGTCTATCCAAAGGACTAGACCTGTGAAACTCTTTCAATTTAGACGTGGTATGGTGAGTATACACCTGAGTTGAAGCGAAACTAGCATGCCCAAGTAAGTCTTTTACAGCTGCCAATTCAGCTCCATTGTTTAAGAGATGTGTGGCAAAAGTATGTCGAAGTACATGAGGACTGCACTTTTGTAGCGTGCTTACTTCACTAAGGTAAAAATTTACTTTACGATATACAAATGATGGACTCAACACTTTCCCTTTATCAGTAATCAGTAAACTTTCAGACTCAAATGGTCTTTCATAAATGTGTTTCTTTAAAGAATTTATAGTCGTTTTTAAAAGCGGAACCATTCTTTCCTTACCTCCTTTTCCATAAACTTTTAATACATTTCTACCCTCGTCTAAACTTGAAGTTTTTAATGATATCAATTCACTTCTTCTCAACCCCGTCTCATAAAGCAAACTAATCAATACCTGATCGCGTCTTCCCAGCCAATCACTAGGAAACATATCCCCTAAAAACAAACTATTCATTACATGTTCTGGGACTACGTTTGGTAATCTTTTTTCGAGTTTGGGCAAAACAACCGATTCAATTGGATTAGTAACCATCCACCCCTTTCTACGAGCAAATTTTACAAAAGTCCTATAAGACGAAACTTTACGATGAATAGATCTAGGCGATTTCTCGGACTTCATCAAACTTACTACCCAAGACCTAAGAAATTGAGACTTTACTTCACAAAGACACTTTAGTTCAAATTCATCCATTATATAAACAGACAATTGATCTAGGTCAGACTTATAGTTTCTGATTGTGTGTTCAGAAAGCCGTCTTTCCTTCTTGAGGTGTTCTATAAATTCTGAAAGTTTTGGCATGAAAAAAGCGAGACTCCAATCTCGCTTTCAATATCGTAAATAATCTATAAAATGAGAATTATTCTTGCTTTAAAGACTTAGAGTTTCTGTAAACTGCACTCTTCATCATCTCACGCTTTCCAATACTAGGCTTAACAAATTCGCGGCGATTGCGAAGCTCTTTCATCTTCTTAGTGCGATCGAATTTTTTCTTGAAACGTTTAAGACAGCGTTCAATATTGTCGTTTTCTTTAACTGGTATGCTTAGCATTGTTATAAAAATTTGGAGTGCAAAGATAGATGATTCTTTTTAACGAACCAACTCTCTCGCTATTACTAATTTTTGGATTTCTGAAGTTCCTTCTCCAATTGTGCAAAGCTTAGAGTCTCTGTAGAACTTTTCTGCAGGAAAATCTTTCGTGTATCCGTATCCTCCGAGCACTTGAACAGCCTCAGTAGACACCTTTACTGCAACTTCACTTGTTTCATATTTTGCCATCGCACTTGCAAGCGTACAAGGCTTACCATCATTCTTCAAAATGCAAGCTTTAAGCAATAACAGATCTGATGCTTCAATTTGCACAGCCATGTCAGCAAGCTTAAAAGCAATTGATTGGAATTTAGAAATAGGTTGACCAAACTGCTCTCTTTCTTTTGAATAGTCCAAAGCAGTTTTATATGCCCCTTTGGCTATGCCCAAACCTAAGGCTCCTATACTAATTCTCCCTCCGTCCAAAACCTTCATGGCTTGAATAAACCCTTCTCCAATCCCACCAATTACATGAGATTCATGTACTCTACAGTTATCAAAAATGAGCTCTGCAGTTTCACTACTTCTCATTCCCAACTTATTTTCCTTTTTCCCTCCAAAAAATCCAGGAGTATCTCTCTCGATTATAAATGCAGTAATTCCATGAGAATCTAATAGATCACCAGTGCGAACTAAAACAACTGTAACATCACTAGAAATTCCGTGAGTTATCCAATTTTTAGTACCATTGATAACCCAATGCTCTCCATTCTTTTTAGCAACGCACTGCATACGCATAGCATCACTTCCAGTATTTGCCTCAGTAAGTCCCCAAGCACCGATCCATTCGCCTGAAGCAAGTTTAGGAAGGTATTTCTTCTTTTGGTCTTCCGAACCAAACTGCAAAATATGCCCGGTGCACAGACTATTATGAGCAGCCATACTTAAACCTATAGATCCACAAACACTAGCAATCTCTTCAATAGCGGTTTTATATTCAATGTAACCAAGACCTGCTCCACCATAATGCTCGGGAACTAACATACCCATTAATCCTATTTCGCCCATCTCTGAGAATAACTCACGAGGGAAAATCTGATCCTCATCCCAAATCATCCTATTAGGCAGAATTCGCATTTGAGCAAACTCCCTAACAGAATCTCTAATCATATTTTGGTCTTCTGTCAATTGAAATTTCATAGCGCAAATGTCGTGATGAAAACTCCTTATTTAGTTAATCGTTTTTACAAATCTTAAAATTATGGTCTGAATTTATCCAAAATATCTTCTAACAAATAAGTTTAAGATTCGACTTGATATAAAAATTAAAAAAGTATTGCTAGAATTGAACTTATATACTTTACTCACCAATTTATAGTCTAAATAAGGATACCCCCTTAAGCGCAGCACTATCCAACGAATTAAGCTAAATTCAAGCTAGCTAAACAAAATCAAAACCTCTAGATTTTACTATTGGTTAGGGATCCGGGGAGATATTAGATGATAAAGCTCACCTCTACTAAGATCTCTTTTAGTCGAATCTCTTAATCTCACCTGATTTCACCCTGCTCAAATAATCCTTTAAATCCTGCTTCACTTCAGGTGCTAAGAAATACAATCCAAGCACATTAGGGAAACACATTGCAAAAATCATAGCATCACCAAAATCAAATACACTCTTAGCAGATATAGCTGACCCAATAATCACCATTAGGCAGAACAACGCTTTGTATGAAATATCTGATGTTCGTGATTCGCCAAATAAATAAGTCCAAGCTTTAAGTCCGTAGTAACTCCAGCTAATCATTGTAGAAAGAGCAAAAAGAATTACAGCAACTGAAAGAACAATTGGGAACCATGGTATTGTTTGGCTAAATGCAGATGAAGTTAACTCAATTGCTTTAAGATCACCTGACTCAGCAAGTGTAAAAGCTGAAGCCGATGTATAATCTCCGTAACCTGAAATCACAATCACAAGAGCAGTCATAGTGCATATAACTACTGTATCAATAAATGGCTCAAGCAAACTTACCATGCCCTCAGATACTGGCTCATCTGTTTTTGCTGCAGAGTGTGCAATAGAAGCTGATCCAATACCAGCCTCATTAGAGAAAGCTGCTCTCTTGAATCCCTGAATCATGACACCAATAATTCCTCCGTACATCGCATCAGCAGCAAAAGCACCACTAAATATTTGGCCAAATGCTGATGGAATAGAACTTAGGTTGCCAACTAAAACAAATAATGCACCAAGCACGTATATTCCAACCATAAATGGCACAACCTTATCCGTCACTTGTGCAATACTCTTAATACCACCAATAATTATCATACCAACCAATACAGCCATAGCTACACCAAATATCCATGATTGTCCCGAAAGAAAAGATGCTTCTCCTCCGGTAACAGAAATCAACTGTTTAGTAGCTTGGTTAATTTGTACCATGCAACCACCTCCAAATGAACCTCCAATACAAGCAATGGCAAAAAGAACTGCCAATAACTTTCCTATCATTCCAATAGTTTCACCCTTTTTGGCAAGACCGTTACTTAAGTAGTACATAGGTCCTCCAGAAACTGAACCGTCTGGATTTTGTCTTCTGTATTTAGTTCCAAGAGTACATTCTACGAATTTAGCACTCATACCAAACAAACCAGCAACTATCATCCAAAACGTAGCACCTGGTCCCCCTATAGATACAGCAATTGCAACACCAGCAATATTACCTACTCCAACAGTTCCTGAAAGAGCCGCTGTTAAAGCTTGGAAGTGGCTTACCTCTCCTGTTTCTTTTGAATTAGGATCATCGAATTTTCCTCTTACAACATCTATTGCATGCCTAAATCCTGTGAGATTTATAAACCCAAAATACAAGGTGAATAAAAACGCTCCTAGACTCAACCAAATCAGAACAAATGGTATTGTAAACCCAAATAAATCAACTTGAAAGAAAATTATCGAAGTAATTTTCTCAGTGATTGGACCCATAAATTCATTGATTCTATCATCAAGAGTCAATACAGGAATATCATCATCAACAACAATCATAGGGTCATCTATAATTTGTTCAGTTTGAACTGAATCAACAAACTCTAATTGTGATATTGTAAAAAAAGGAATTAAAGAGAACAGAACAGCCGTAGCAATCTTAATTGTAAACTTCATTTTAATATGATTGTCCTTAGGCATAATCTTAAGAATTGGGTTTCGCATGTTTTATCATACGGTTTAGCACTCTGATTTGTTCTGCAGTACCAAGTACAAACAACTTACATGAGGCATCTATTTCTGTTTCAGGACCGGGATTAATTTCATACTCACCACTTGATCTCTTTATTCCAACTACATTTACTCCCACTCTGTTCTGTTCTATTATATCTCCTAGCTGTAATGTTTTAATATCTGAAGGTAGTTGTTCCATAAAAATCTCTTCTAAATTAATTGAATCTGAACCTTGAATGCTAATATGATCGAGAAACTCTACTACATCTGGCATAGCTACTAATGAGGCCATATGAGCTCCCCCAACTTTGTCAGGCATTATAACATTATCTGCTCCGGCAACTCTGAGTTTATGTACAGAATTCAATTGATATGCTCTACTGATAAGTAAAATGTCAGAATTTCTCTCTCTAGCACCCATTATTACATAAAGATTCTCAGAATCAATTGGCATAGTAGAAATCAATGCTTTTGCAGTTCCTACACCAGCCTTTACAAGATTTTCATCCTTTGATGCATCACCTTCAATTACTAGAATTCCTTTTTGCCTAATAAATTCACACCTCTTTTCGTCACTTTCAATTATTACTACTGTGGTGTCATGATCTCGGAGTTCTGACACAGCCATTTCACCTACACGACCGTATCCACATACGATAACATGATTGTTTAATTTGTCTATTTCCTTTTTCAAACGAGCTGCTTTAAAAGTGTTACGATACTCACCATCGACAAAATACGTCGTGAGAGCTGAGATAGAATATGCAAAAGCTCCAATACTTGAAATAATAAGCACAGAAGTAAATATCATTCCATTATCTGAAAGTGGCTGTACTTCTCTGAAACCAACTGTAGAAACAGTTATTACAGTCATGTAGAAAGCTTCTATCCAAGAGTATCCTTCAATTATGACGTACCCAACACTACCAATAATTACAACAGATGTAACAAAGACAAGCGAAAGGAAAAATCTAGTAAAGGCTTTGAACTTATATAGCACGCTCTAAAATACGCACAACAAGCATTAGAGACCTAAATATTAAAGAAGTGATTCACAAACGGGGGCTACTATTTTATTTACGTAGTGTTTCAGACATTTTTGTTGCAAGGTCTTCAGCTGCAGCTTTAGTCTTCGACATTGCTGCTTCTACAGTCTCTTCATTTTCGCCTGCATATATGATTCCCCTTGAAGAATTTACAAGAAGACCACATCTTGCATTTAGGCCAAATTTTGCAACCCTCTCAATAGTACCACCCTGAGCCCCTACACCAGGAACCAAAAGGAAAGATGACGGAGCTAATTCTCTAACTCTAGCTAGTATTTCAGGTCTTGTAGCACCTACAACAAACATTAAATTGTCTAGAGTTCCCCATTCTTGGGCTTTTGATAGAACTTTTTCAAATAAAGGAGTATCTCCGTGGAATTCAAAATCGTCGGCTCCAGGATTAGATGTTAATGCTAGTAGAATTGTCCACTTGTCTTTCCTATCAGTAAATGGTTTCACAGAATCAGCCCCCATATAAGGTGCAACTGTAATTGCATCTGCTCCTAGACTATCAAATATTGCTTCTGCGTATTTTGATGATGTATTACCAATATCACCGCGTTTGGCATCAGCAATAACCAAACAATCTGAAGGAATAGATTCAATTACTCTATCTAGCACCTCCCATCCTTTTGAGCCAAAAAGTTCGAAAAATGCTAGGTTTGGTTTGTAGGCAACTGCAACGTGCTTTGTAGAATTAATAACCTCTAAGCAAAATACTTCAACAGCCTCAACGCCTTTGCCAAAGCAGTCTGGGATTTTTGAAATATCTGGGTCCAAACCAACACATAAGTATGATTGCTTAGCAAGGATAGCCTTGTAAAGCTTTGACGACGATGTTAGTTCAGCTTGTCTTCCCATTTTATAAATTTTTTAGCAGCTCAGTTTTTTCTGCAAGATGCAACGCTTCTATAACTTCTGTCAAATCCCCGGCAATTATTGCTGAAAGAGCGTGAGATGTAAATCCTATTCTGTGATCTGTCACTCTACCTTGAGGATAATTGTAAGTTCTGATTTTTGCTGACCTATCACCTGTAGAAACTAATTGCTTTCTGTTTTCAGAACGCTCTTCTTCTTGTTTCGCCCTTTCTTGCTCAAAGAGTTTGGTACGCATCACTTCCATTGCGTGTTCAAGGTTAGCATGTTGAGAACGGCCGTCTTGGCATTCTACAACTGTTCCAGTTGGGAGGTGAGTAAGACGTACCGCAGATTCAGTCTTGTTCACGTGCTGTCCTCCAGCACCCGATGCTCTATAGGTATCTCTTCTTAAATCTGAAGTTTTAAGCTCAACATCAACTTCCTCTGCTACGGGCAAAATAGCAACAGTAGCTGCAGAAGTATGTACTCTTCCTTGAGATTCTGTTGCAGGAACTCTTTGAACTCTGTGAACTCCGCTCTCAAATTTTAACCAACCGTAAACTCCATCTCCGCTTAACCTAACAACTACCTCTTTGAATCCACCAACCGTACCCTCTGAAGACGAAACAAATTCGTGTTTCCATCCCTTTGACTCAACGTGCCTTAGGTACATGCGGATTAATTCCCCCGCAAAAATAGCAGCCTCATCTCCGCCTGTTCCTGCACGCACTTCTAAGACAACATCTCTATCGTCAACTTCATCTCGAGGAAGCAACATTTCGCGTGCATTTTGGCTTAACTCTTCTAGCTTTTCTTTTAAAACAGGAATCTCTTCACGCCCCATTTGTCTGAATTCTTCATCTTCAGAAGCGGACCACTCCTTTGCTTGCACTAAATCATCCCAAGCACCTCTAAACAAATCAGCATGCTCAGCTATTGGTTCCAACCTGCGATACTCTCGCATTGCATCACGATAAGCTTTTTGGTCTGCAATAAGGTCTGGATCTCCAATGGATTTCTCTACCTCTTTAAACCTAAGGCTAATTGCTTCGAGTTTTGACAATAGCTCCTCCATTATTGAAGAGATTATGAATTAGAATATTCGAAATCTCCGTGCTCTGAATTGATTGTAACCTTTCCAGTTGAAGAAGATTCGCATCGACCTATGATTTGGGCTTCTACACCGAATGATTTCGCAATTACGATAAGAGCACTTGCTGCCTCTTCATTAGTGTATACTTCAAGCCTATGTCCCATGTTAAACACCTTGTACATTTCTTCCCAAGATGTGCTAGAAGCTTCCTGAATGGTTTTGAATAATGGAGGTGTGGGAAATAAATTATCCTTAATTACATGAACATTATTAACAAAATGTAGAACCTTTGTTTGGGCTCCACCAGAACAATGAACCATACCATTAACTGAAGATCTCCAATCATTTAAGAACTCTTGAATAATTGGAGCATACGTCCTTGTTGGGCTTAATACAAGTTGACCTGCATCTAATGTAGTGCCGTCTACTGAATCAGTCAACGCATGATTTCCTGTATAGATATATGTATCATCAGTACCATGGTCATAACTCTCTGGGTACTTCGTGGCCAAAGTCTTATTAAACACATCATGACGAGCAGATGTCAATCCATTTGACCCCATTCCGCCATTATATGATTTTTCGTATTTAGCTTGTCCAAAGCTTGAAAGTCCAACCACAACATCACCTGAACTGATGTTGGCATTATCTATCACGTCTTCACGCTTCATACGAGCAACAACAGTAGAGTCAACGATTATTGTTCTAACAAGATCCCCAACATCAGCTGTTTCACCACCTGTAGAAATAATATCAATACCCTCCTCTCTTAACTCAGTAAGTAATTCTTCAGTACCATTAATGATTGCAGATATCACATCTCTAGGAATTAGATGTTTATTTCTTCCTATGGTTGACGACACAAGCATTGGTCCTGTAGCACCAACACAAATAAGATCATCAACATTCATGATAAGTGCGTCTTGAGCAATGCCCTTCCAAACACTCATATCACCGGTCTCCTTCCAATACATATAAGCAAGGGAGGATTTTGTGCCAGCACCATCAGCGTGCATAACTACACAATGATCTAGACTGCCAGTTAGGTAGTCCGGAATGATTTTACAAAAAGCCTTAGGATATAAACCCTTGTCCACGTTTTTAATGGCTGCGTGGACATCTTCTTTGCCGGAGCTTACGCCGCGCGCAGCATAACGTGAAGTGTATGGCACTTGTATTTATTCTTCAGTGGGTACGTAATCGAAACGAATAATCTTAAAAACTGTACGTCTGTTTTCTCCATGAGCAGCTTCTCTTTCCTCTTCAGGTAGAGATGCAATTTGTTCGTCAGTAATTTTTAGAATTTCTTCACCATGACCTACAGCAACAACCCTATCTGCAGATATCCCCTTTCCAACAAGGAAATTAACACATGTCTCTGCACGTCTTTGGCTTAATTGCAAGTTAGAAGATGATGTACCTCTGCTATCAGTATGAGATTCTAATTGGATAACTAAATTCTCGTTACGAGTAAGCAGATCAACAAGATAATTAAGAGAATCAGCCGAATTCACCTCATCATTGATAAGAAGATCAGCACTAGCAAGCGGGTAAAGTACTAGAGGCATATCATACTCCTTTTCAAGTTCGATTTCTTCGATAAAGTATTCCATTATAAATTTTGTGGATTCAGTTAAACCGATAGTAGAAAATCTATCTCCTTTACTAATAAAACCATCTTTTGCAATGTCAACTTCATAAGAAATATCTTCGCCAATTTGGCCGTCAGATAATTCAACAATTCCATTGATATCAGTCGTATAAGTATTTAATTCTCCATCCGAGCTTTCAATTGTTATGACTGCTTCAGTAATGGGAATCATTGTAGTCTCATCATCATATACGTATGCGATGTAAGAAAACTCCATTGGAGGCATTCTAAAGCTGTATAAATCATCTTGACCTTTTCCTCCCTTACGATTCGAAGAGAAGATGCCTGAATTATCCATTCCTTCAAACACTATTCCTAAATCATCACTTGCGGAATTAAGTGGGTAAGGTAACAATTCAACTTGAGCAAATGCCATTTCTCCTTCTCTAACACTTGCTACACAAATATCAAATCCTCCAAGACCACCATGTCCGTTTGAAGAGAAATAAAGTGACCCGTCCTTACGGAATGTTGGGAACATCTCATCATATGGAGTGTTTATGCTTGAACCAAGATTAGAAGGAGATCCCCAAGAATCTGAATTATTATCATACTGTGAAAACCATAAATCTTTTCCGCCATTTCCTCCTGCAAGGTCTGAAGAAAACACCATGTAGTTTCCGTCAGGAGAAATTGCTGGATGACCAATTTGAGTTGTGTCATCCTCATCTCTATTTACAAAGTACAATGGTTGAGATGCACCATATGAATTTCCAACAACAGGAGCATAGTAAATGTCGCATGCAAGATTTGATGCACCCTCATCTACACAACGAGTGAAGTATATGGTCTTATACTTTTTATCAAATGCAACAGAACCTTCATTGCTTTCAGTACAAATAGTATTTCCTAATGGTTCAGGCTCACTCCACTTACCCTTATTATCTCTAGTAGTAGTAAATAAATCCATGAAAGCTTCTCCAGTAATTGGATCCTCTCCTGAACCTGCTGAACTCTCTCTTGATGAAGCAAATATCAATGTATTGTTCTTCTTAGAAGAGTACATAGGAGCAAAATCATACGATGGTGAATTCAGAGTATACAAGGGCTCAACGATGTACCTGCTTGGAGGTTCATCAATGGATAGAGCTGCGATCTCTGCTGCTTCAATTCTATCGTCTGCAACTGTTCTATCACCATCGGCGCCGTACTTTTCATACCACTTCATGGCGTCAGAAAAGTTTTCCCGATCTCTGAGGATATCTCCGTAAAGAAGATAAATCTTAGGATTAGTACTAGCGTATCTGAGACCTAGTGCTTTATCGTACCACTCTAATGCTTCATCATTATTATGTAAAAGACGGAAACATTCTCCTGCGCGGAAAGCGCAATGAGCTCTTGAGTCCAAATTCTTTTCTTTAGCGTATGCCGCTACATAATCAGATGATGCTTCAAAATAAGCTCGGCGGTCAAATAGATTATCCGCTTCTTCTTGTAATTCTTGAGCTAAGGCACCGGTAGCGCCTAAAACTAGTAGGAAAGACACGGTTGTACGTGTCAGGATTGCTTGCAGGTTGTTATGCATTCCGAATTCGTTTGTTTAACAATTGTCGAAAATACTGAATTTCCGGCATTCAAACGAGTGCTATTTTAAATTAACGTGTAAAAAGTAACTCAGTAAATTTTGGAAGAGGCCATAATTCATTATCTATAATACCCTCCAATACTGTACATGAAACGCCTAATTCTTCAATTAATGGGGTTACAATTTTCCCGTATGCTTCAGCTTGTTTTTGATGAGAAGAAGCAGAATTCGCTTTATCCATTTCATTACTAATCTTGCCCATTGAAGTGTATAGATCATTCACTAGAGTAGATGTCTTTTCGAGTAAATCCTTTTGTGGTCTTATCATTTTAGACCCCTTTTTACCAAAGGTCTCCTCAATTCCCATAATGTTTTCTAGCAAGAAATTTTGGTAGTTGATTGCAGCCGGAAGAATTGTGTTTTGAGCCAAATCACAAGCGATAGTTGCCTCAATTTGTCTCTTCATCATATACTTTTCGTACTCAATCTCTCTTCTAGCAGCAAGCTCCTCTGGCTTAAGTACTTTGAGGTCTTCGAAAAGAGAAACAACCTCCTTTCTTCCCCAAACTCCAAGAGCTTCTGGTGAAGTTCTCATGTTAGAAAGACCTCTTTTCTTTGCTTCTTTAACCCACTCGTCGCCATAACCATTCCCTTCAAATCTAATAGCCTTACTCTGCTTGATAAGAGCTTGAAGCTCCTTCAAAATTGCCTCATCCTTACCATCACCTTTTTTAATCCGAGCGTCAACTGATTTTTTGAATAAACCAAGCTGTTCAGCAACAATAGTATTTAATACTGTCATTGGAACTGCACAGTTTGCAGAAGAACCAACAGCCCTCAATTCGAATTTGTTGCCAGTGAATGCAAATGGTGATGTTCTATTTCTATCTGTATTATCTAGAAGAGCTTCAGGAATTCGCCCAATCTCAAGCTTTAAAGCAGTTTTGTCAGCTGGAGTTAGTTTACCAGCCTTAATATGCTTTTCTAAACCATCTAACAACTCTGAAAGTTGACTACCAATAAATGCAGAAATAATAGCTGGTGGCGCTTCGTTTGCACCTAATCTGTGGTCATTTCCAACTCCAGCAAAAGAAGCTCTAACAATATCTGCATGAGTATGTAAAGCAGCTAGGGTGTTTACGAAAAAAGTAAGGAACCTAAGATTTGTTTTCGGGTTTGTGCCTGGCTTTAAAAGATTAACTCCTGTGTTTGTTCCAAGAGACCAATTGTTGTGCTTACCTGAACCATTCAAACCAGGGAATGGCTTCTCGTGAAGTAAGACCCTGAAATCGTGCTTTTGAGCAATGATTTCTAACAACTCCATTAACAATAAATTGTGATCATTTGCAAGGTTTGCCTCCTCGTATACAGGAGCAACCTCAAATTGGTTTGGAGCAACCTCGTTGTGACGAGTAGTAACAGGTATACCAAGTTTGTGAGCCTCAAGCTCAAAATCCTTCATAAATGCACTTACTCTTTGAGGTATAGAACCAAAGTAGTGATCGTCTAATTGCTGACCTTTAGCAGGCTGTGCACCAAACAAGGCTCTTCCTGTCATTGCAAGGTCAGGTCTAGCTGCATAGAGCGCCTTATCTACCAAAAAGTACTCCTGCTCCCATCCAAGAGATGCATTAACTTTAGTGATGTTTTTATCAAAATATTGACATACTGATGTTGCAGCCTTGTCCACTGCAGCAAGTGCTTTCAATAGTGGAGTTTTATTGTCTAATGCAAAACCAGTGTAACTAATGAAAATTGTAGGGATACAAAGTGTCTCTCCCATAACGAAAGCAGGAGATGTTGGATCCCATAAAGTGTATCCACGTGCTTCAAAAGTATTTCTGATTCCACCGTTGGGGAAAGATGAAGCATCCGGCTCTTGCTGAACCAATAATGAACCATCAAATTTTTCAATTGCTCTACCATCTCCAGTTGGAGCAATAAAGCTATCGTGCTTTTCTGCTGTCGAACCAGTTAAGGGTTGGAACCAATGAGTATAATGTGTAGCACCTCTAGAAATAGCCCATTCTTTCATAGCAGTTGCAGTTTGGTCTGCCACTTTCCTATCAACTGGAGTACCATCCTCCATTGCTTTAAGTATACCCTTATACGCTTCGTCTGGAAGATATGAACGCATTACGAATTTGTTGAACACATTCTCTCCGTAGTAAGCCGAGATTTTGTTTTCTGGACGAGTAGGGAGTTTAGGCACACGTTCTAGAACATCGTGCATAACCTGTTGGCGATTCAAACTCATTTTATTGTGATTTGAGGGGTCTAGGGTGAGAAATTATTATACAACCGCAAAATTACACTCCATTTTAGGGGGTGACAACATAAAAAATACATAAAATCATTAACAACACCCTATTTTTTAGGGGGATAACTTTGAAAAAAGATCGAAATCTACTTTTTAACTATCCAATTTAGAGAGGAAGCATCTTTGTTATCTAAAGAAAGTGAGTAAACACCACTTGAAAGAGCACTCATGTCAATATTTAGTAAATACCCTGATCCAGGTGTAAATTCTCCTGAACTCACAAGCGATCCCATGGCATTCCTCAATTTCCAAACCACATCAGAAGTCCAATTAATGAGCTTGACTTTAACAACATCATGAGTTGGGTTTGGAAAAACCACAACCTCTTGTTCTACAACACTCTCCTCAACTTCCTCTAAATCAGAAATTAAATCTGTTTCAAATCTAAATGCATGGCTTATATACTTTCCAAAATCTTCTTCAATAACATACATATTACCTCCCGATACTTTTTTCAATCTTGCATATCCTCCGCCATCGTTATTTGCCCAAAAGCTGATTCCATCGTCATCTGAATCCATTACGTTGAATCTGTAACATCCCGTGTTCAATTCAAGTGTATCTCTATAATGAGTGTTTGGAATATCATATGTTCTAGACCAAATAATCTCTCCTTCACTGTTCCTAATCTCAGTAGAAGTCTCCTGAGGCATGAGGTTGGTTTTAACCCAAATAATGATTCTATTGTCGTCAAGGTCGTTATACGAATATGTATTCACTCTTTCAAATTGAGAATAAGCAAGTCCATTTGTGTTTTCTTGATCTCCTACCATATCTACACTTACCATAAATGTCATTATCCCTTCATTTCCACCTTCAGTATAAGTCGGATCATTAAATGGCAAACTAACTTCTCTTGTTTCTAAAAATTCTAATGGATCACTAGTCGTCCAAGTAAATGTTTGCACCCCACTCCCCTCAATTCCATATTCAAAAACACACTCACTCAAAGGAGTCGTGCCATTATTTCTAATTAATACGATGGGATCCTCACAGACGGGATTCCACCTTGAAAGGACCTTCCTGTTATTAGGAGCTATGATATCCATCAACTCAACATCGTGAGTCATGTTAGGAGCACCATACGAAATTATTTGGCCTTCCATGCGATAATTACCATGTGGATCATGAGTGATATCATATTCTACAGTGAATTCATCATCCACAATCCCGGTTAATTCTATATCCTGTTGAGTCACCTTGTCTCCAGGGCACCATGCAGCTCTGTCATAAATCCAAGTTCCTCCTTGAGGATAAAGAGGATTATCAGCGCACTCCTGCATTATTTCCCAACTCCAATGTTCTATGCCATCAACTTTTACTGTGTGTGTGTTGTAACAGAATTCAGCGCAATTATTTCCAGTTCCAAATCCATGTCCACTTGCACGAGTAACAAGCTTAAACATTTCTTCTCCTGCTTCTGCTTCAAATGTGTATGGCAAAACATTATCGTCCCAATTATTCAAATAATATGTTCCATTCCAAAACCTCTCAACATCAACCACATCCCTTGGAGGAGTGCCGTGAATAAAGGCAAATTTCATGTCTAATAATTCTTGCCAGTTACCTGCTTCAAGCTCAACACTATCCCTTAGTAAGGGTAAGTAATCAGTAACATCATAAATCCACGTCCAACCATCAGGGCCTAGAGTTAGATTAATACCATATGGCGTAATGAATCGGCCAATTTCATACCTATCAATAACTTCATATGGCACTCCGTAGTATTCTAAAAGACTCGTATTGTCATATTCAAAAGATTCACCAATTAATAAGTAAGATGAAAGAGTATCCCCTAGTTGATTTGTTGTAATTACTTCCAAACCTTCTGGCCATCCGTATTCAATGTTTGTCCAATCAACACTGTTGCCATTTACTTCATATGAAACTATGCTATGAGGCGGAACTTCAACTTGCTCTTCAATTGTTTCAAAAACTTGAGATGTTGAAACATTATCCGATTGAACAAACTTGAACGCTGGTCTATAATTGCTGTCTCCTCCAGGTACAAATGGATCTTGGAATAGCTCTGAAGCATCGTATTCTTTTCTTCCAGCATTTCCAAAGTAATAACCTCCAAACGGAGAGCCTACAATGTCATTTTCAAAAGTCCCGTTTACTCCATTGAAATCATAAGAAGCCATCAAATTTGAGATAGATGGGTGAGAACTATAGTCTGATGTATATCTCCATTCATTAATAGTTTCTGCATCAAGCGCCTCGCTCCAAATCCTAAAGTCTTCTACGTCACCTTTGTAGTTGTTTCCGTTCCAGGCAGATGCGCCTAAGAACATTCTTACAATTTCCCCGAATAAATTGTCTTTGTTCTCACCTGTATGCCAAACCTGACCATCTCTAACAATGCTCATCGTTCCTTCAGTTGCATTTTTCACAAATGCCCAATGAGTCCAATTCCCCTCCAATTCACTTTCTTCACTCCATTGATCAATTCTATCATATCCACCATCATACCCAGCGTCCCAATAAACTCTAGAATTACTCCAAGGTATATGAGTGTTTATCTCCCTTTGGTCATATACATTTACCCCTTCAAAAACAGTAGTATTATAAGGAATCGACTCATCACCTCTCAACCAAAGTTCTAATGTTATTTGATCGTTTAAATCTTGAAGTGCACTTGATAATAGCTCCATATAATCGCCACCATCAAAATTTACATATCTGCCTTGAGGTGTCATAGCAATGACCTTGTCTGGAGCGCTTGTGAAATCACATGATATTGAACTAGAATTTTCAACGCTTAAGTCGAGAAGTAGATTAGATTCTCCATTCCAAATAATTGGTTGATTTAAGCCAAACTGTACATCAAAAGAATAATCAGTGTTGTACTTATAAACTTCATTCCACCCCTTTAATACTGGCTGAGAAATAGTTTCATTTTCAGTGAATTGATACCTCAAAGTAGTAACCCCATAGCTAAAACCAGTACTTGGCAATCTTATCTCATGGATAGGCTGATTAGTTACTAGCCCCATTGCAACAAGCTCATCAGCTGTATAAATCATTTGAATCCTTTGACTTGTTGTAAAATCAAATACCTCCCAAACAGATTCTGTAACCTCTTGCTCTGCAATATTTTCAGATCCATCAAACTCATTTATTGTCCTTGACAATTCGCTAACTACAGTGTTATATGGCGTACCTCCTTCAGGTTCAAAGACCATGTTCTCAACTTCAAAGTCAAGATTATTAATCTTATACAATGGATGAGTATAATATGTAGAGTCCAGAAGGCCCGTGTGGTCAAATAAGTAATTATATGTTAGGTAATCCCACTCTCCACATGCATAACCCAAATTACCTGCAGTACCATCCTCAAAACACTTTAGGTTGTAATACATGAGAACCTTTCTGTATTCCTCTCCATTATCTGATGCTGGAAATTCAAACCATCTTCTTCCGGGAGAATCATATGAAGTTTCAGGATTGTTTTGGGCATCCCAAGTGAAGGTTTGCACCCAAGTAGTGTCTTGAGCTACTACATCTTCTAAAGGAACTATGAAACAGGTGATTAAAAGTGTAAATACAAGAATGATTAATCTATTCATAGCCATGAAATTAAGATAAATTATTTTGTTCTTCCCGGATACTGTTCAAGTGCTAAAGCCAAACACTTAACTGCACGTTCTAAAAGCGGAAGATCTAAGACGTATGCTATTCTCACTTCATCCGCTCCTGCACATTCTGATGCATAAAATCCTGATGCCGGAGCCATCATTACTGTGTACCCTTCATGAGAAAAGTGCTCTAGCATCCATTGGCAAAAAGCATCGCTAGAATCTATAGGTAATTTACAAACAGCGTAGAATGCCCCTCCAGGTTTGGGACATGTTACACCAGGAATTGCATTCAAACCCTCAACAAGTAAATCTCTCCTCTTAACGTATCTATTTCTTACGTCTGAAAAATATTGCTCAGGTGCTTTAAGAGCTGCTTCTGAAGCGATTTGGCCAAACGTAGGTGGTGACAACCTAGTCATAGCAAACTTCATAACAGTATCCTTAAGCTGCTTGTTTTTAGTAATTAAAGCACCGATTCTCGCTCCACACATGCTATATCTTTTCGAAACAGAATCAATAAGCACTACGTTTTCCTCAATTCCATCTAATTGAAGTACTGACTTGGCCACAGCACCATCGTAACAGAACTCTCTGTAAACTTCATCAGAGAATAAATAGAGGTCATTATCGCTGACTATTTGGGCCAAATTATCTAGAGCTTCAGGAGCATATACTTTACCTGTAGGATTGCCCGGGTTACATATTAAAATAGCCTTTGTTTTAGGAGTAATCTTTTTTTCAAACTCACTAATAGGAGGAAGTTCAAAACCATCATCAATTACAGCTGTGACTGGAACAATGTTGACTCCAGCCATTTGAGCGAATCCTCTATAATTTGCATAAAAAGGCTCAGGAATGATTACCTCATCTCCAGGATCCATGCAAGACATAAATCCAAACACCAATGCCTCTGACCCTCCTGTTGTCACAACTATTTCGTCAGAGTTCACATCTATGCCTGCACCCTTATAATATTTAGAAAGACCATCTCTATAGCTAGCATATCCTTCAGAGGGACTGTACTCAACAACAGTACGTGAATCAGCTTTTAATTCTTTTAGTGCTACTTCAGGTGTATCAATGTCAGGCTGTCCAATATTTAGATGAATTACCTGTTTTCCTTCAGCCTTTGCTGCGTTAGCAAATGGCATCAATTTTCTAATAGGACTGCTAGGCATTGCGTTGCCTATAGACGAAATTTTTGGCATATCTATTCTTGCTTTTAGGAAGGTAAAAGTAAGACCAAAATTTCTAGATGTGCTTGTACATCATTTTATGAAGGCCCACGTTTCTTACTTCGTAAGCGTCGCACTCATATCCATCATCACAAGAGGCGTAAATAAACCCAAGTTTTGAATAAAAACCCCAAGCGATTTCTCTAGCGTCGCACCAAATGGTTTGGGCTTCATTTTTAGAACACAAATTTTCAGCATGATTAATAATAGCCGCACCAATCCCCATTCCTTGTACGGATTCTAATACCCCCATAGCTCTAAGCCTATAAACTTTTGTACCTTTAAAAATCTCTGGATATCTATCGCAATCTTGAATAAACAAAGAGGCGCACCCTACAATTTCACCATTAATAACTCCGGCCAAATGTATTGCACCTTCACTTTCATCAATGTCAATATTTGCCTCAGATGCAGAGTTTAAATATTGCCAAAGCACCTTAAAACGCACCTCTCTCAGATCCTTAGCTTTTACACGACGCACTTCAATCATCTCCTAAAGATTTGGCCCAATTTCTTCTGTCCTTTTTTGTTGGCCTACCAAGACCTTTGGGCCTATCAATATTAGCAAGTTTAATCATTTCTAGCTTTTCCAATTGTTCTTTTGAAGTGATATCTTCTGAATAATCCGAAACCAAAGAAGCTCCAACCCTGCTTTTGGGAAATGATAATACCTTATAAGTGTAAAAGATTGCGCCCTTTCTAATTGTGAATTCCTCTCCTTCTTTTAAAACCTTAGACGCTTTCACCTTTTTTCCATCCACTTCAACCTTGCCGTCTCTACACAACGAGCTAGCCATTGACCGTGTTTTGGCAACTCTTATAGCCCAAATGTACTTGTCAATTCGCATCCTTAAAGCTATTTGATTTAGGCCAAATCTAAATCCAATCTTTTCCTCAAATCCTCTAAAACAGGATTCTTCTCAGCCATCTGCATATACTTCTCCTTGTCAGTTAGAAACACTTTAGGAACATCATCACTTGTCTTTTCTAACTTTATAGATAATTCTAAATCTGCACACTTCAGTACCTGTCTTAGGTGAAATAACAGGCCAACCCTTTCACTATTGAGCTGCTCCTCCTGCAATGCGTTTTTTACCTCAAACCTAACATTTTTGCCCATCAATACTACGTCACACATAGTTAGTGAAGACACTAAACTCACCCTGTCCTGTTTTCTTTTAATATCTATAAATGAATTCCAAGCCTCCTGTACTTTCTCTTGAGTTGGCTCTTCAGTCCACGATTGATCCACAATATTTTCTTCTCCTACTACTTGCCCGTGATTTGGTTCTGCCAGAGCAGCAGATTTACCAGCAAGTGCTACTCCCTTTTTTCTAAGAACACCAGTTGGCTTAACCTTAGCTGCAGGAACTAGTGCTGGTGGAGTAGGTTCTTGTACAGTCTTAATTGTAGCTTCTGTATCAGCTACAGGAGGTGGGGAAACTTCTGTAACAACATGAATTCCATCTACTTTAGGCTTAGAAGCTTCAACAGAAGGCGCCAAGCCTTCTGGAGCAATTAAGTCGTCAGTTTTTTTTTTCTCCGCCGACTGCAGAGAACAAATTTTCATAATCGCTAATTCAACCAAAAGCCTTTGATGTTGGGACATTCTGTATTGAGTGTCTGCCTCATTTAAAACTTCAATGGCTCCAATAATAAAATACAAATCTGCTATTGCAGCTTGTTCGGAATATTTCTTCTTTACTTCGGGCGTGGCCTCAAAAAGATTAAGTGTCTTTTGATCTCTACACACCAAAAGATTCCTAAGATGTGAGCCCAAACCATTTATAAAGTGATGCGCATCAAAGCCCCTAGCTAAAACCTTGTCGAATAAAAGAAGCGAATCTGGAATATTAGCCTTCAAGGCATAATCCACCACTTGAAAATAAGTGTCGTGGTCAAGAACATGCAGTTGGTCTGTAACTACATCATATGTGAGTTCCTTACCAGCAAATGCGACAAGCTGATCGAACATACTCAGAGAATCTCTCAGAGCGCCATCTGCCTTTGCAGCAATAACATGCAGCCCCTCTTCAGAAGCATTAACCCCCTCCTTTGCAGCAATGTCTTTCAGATGATCAACCATGGACGGTACTGAAATCCTATGAAAATCAAAGATTTGGCAACGAGATAAAATAGTCGGTATAATTTTTTGCTTCTCAGTTGTAGCTAAAATGAAAACTGCATGAGCAGGTGGTTCTTCCAATGTTTTAAGAAAAGCATTAAATGCTGCTTGACTTAGCATATGTACCTCATCGATAATGTACACTTTGTATTTACCGTATTGAGGTGGAATGCGAACTTGATCGACTATACTTCGGATATCTTCTACTTTGTTATTCGAAGCTGCGTCGAGTTCGAATACATTAAAAGATATTGCATCGTCATCAGGAGAAAAGCCATTTATGGCGCGGGCAAAAATTCGGGCTGATGTTGTTTTTCCGACACCCCTTGGCCCGCAAAAAAGGTAGGCTTGTGCGATTTGTCCTGTAGAAATAGCCTGTTTAAGAGTCTGAGTAATCCCGTCTTGGCCTACAACTTCATCCCATTCTTGTGGGCGGTATTTCCTTGCAGAGACTAAGTATTGGGTATCACTCATATTGCGAATATCGTTTTGAATTGGGGTCTAAACAAAGCTAGTTTTACACACTAAACAAACAACCATAAAGTTTTTAGCTAGAACTTTGTTGATTTCCTAAGTATTACGTAGTTTTGCGGCCCATTAAAATCATTTTACAATGAATAGATACGAAACTGTTTTCATTATGACTCCCGTGCTATCTGCAGAACAGGTAGCGGAAACAGTTGAGAAGTACCGTGCATTTATCGCTGACAACGGCGGCAAGATCCTCCATGAGGATGCATGGGGGCTTAGAAAACTCGCTTACCCAATCCAAAAGAAGTCTACTGGCTTCTATCATCTGATTGAGTGGGAAGCTGAGGGCTCTACAGTCCGTCCCTTCGAGACTGAATTCCGTCGCGACGAGCGAATCATTAGATTCCTCACAACTGCAATGGATAAGCACCACATCGCATATGCGGAATCTAACCGCGATAAGTCTAACCGCAAGGCCGAGCCTGAAAATGATGCTACTGCATCTGAGGTTCCAAACGCTTAATCCCTAGAAAATATGGCAGATAAGCAAGTACGTTACTTACAAGCTATCGATATTGAAACCAAAGCACAGCGCTACTGTCGTTTCCGTAAAAAAGGTATCAAGTACATCGATTACAAGAATCCAGATTTCCTTTTAATGCTTTGTAACCCACAAGGTAAAATCTTACCACGTCGTTTAACCGGTACAAGTCTGAAGTATCAGCGCAAGGTTGGCCAAGCTATTAAAAAAGCTCGTCACTTAGCACTTATGCCTTATGTAGCTGACAACCTCTTCTAAAAAGTGTCATGGATATTATTTTAAAAGAAGACATCGACCAGCTAGGTAGCAAGAATGACATTGTTACTGTAAAAACTGGATATGCTCGCAACTTCCTTATTCCTCAGGGCAAGGCAATTGCAGCAACTGAATCAGCTAGAAAGGTAGTTGCTGAAGTAATTCGCCAACAGGCACACAAAGAGGCTAATGCAATTGAAGCAGCTCAAGGAGTTGTTGACGCACTCAATAACCTAAGTGTTAAGATTGGTGCTAAGGCTGGAGAATCCGGAAAAATATTTGGTTCTGTAAACAGCATCCAATTAGCTGAGGCTATTCAAGCTGCGGGATACGACGTAGAACGCAAGCAGATTAAGCTTTCAAACGATACAATTAAAGAACTTGGTTCATACGAGGCTACAGTTAAAGTCTACAAGGACTCTGTTGCAACTGTAAAGTTTGAAGTTGTAGCTGAATAAGCTCAAACAAATACACTTTTAAGAAGGCTCGCTTAGGCGGGCCTTTTTACGTTATAAATTTGAGGCACGTGGTAAAGTCAGAATTTAAATTAAAAAGTGATTTCTCTCCTCGCGGCGATCAGCCCGAAGCGATTGACCAACTTGTTGATGGAGTTAATTCCGGTAGCGAACATCAAGTACTTCTTGGAGTAACTGGGTCAGGTAAAACTTTTACTGTAGCCAATGTTATATCCCAAACAGGGAGACCAACTCTTGTACTTTCTCACAACAAAACTCTTGCCGCTCAACTATACAGCGAATTCAAAGCATTTTTCCCCGACAATTTAGTCGAGTATTTTGTTAGCTACTACGATTACTATCAGCCTGAAGCATTTATTCCAACAACAGGAACATACATTGAAAAGGAACTTCAGATTAATCAGGAAATTGAAAAGCTTAGATTAAGTACTACTTCTTCTTTATTAAGTGGACGTAGAGATATAATTGTTGTAGCAAGTATTAGCTGCATATATGGAATTGGAAACCCAAATGAGTTTCACAAAAGCGTAATTGAAATCAATAAAGGAATGAAGATTAGCCGCAATACTCTTCTTCATATGCTTGTAGATAGTTTGTATAGTAGAACACAACTTGATTTGGTCAGAGGATCTTTTAGAGTGCAGGGTGACACAGTGGATGTTTATATGGCATACGCAGATTACGCTCTTAGAATTTCATTCTGGGGAGATGAAATAGAGAGTATCTACACAATTGATCCTGATAATGGACAGAAGATTTACGATTTTGACACCTTCAAAATATATCCAGCAAATCTTTTTGTAAGCAGTAAGGAAAATACCGACAAGTGTGTTTGGGAAATCCAACAGGATTTAGAAAAGCAAAAACAATTTTATCTCGATCAGGGACATGAAGTAGAAGCTCAAAGATTAGAAGAGCGAACCCTCTATGATTTAGAGATGATAAAGGAACTTGGATATTGCTCTGGAATCGAGAATTACTCAAGATATTTTGATGGTAGAAAAGAAGGAGAGCGGCCATTCTGTCTATTAGACTACTTCCCTGAAGACTTCCTTTTAGTTGTTGATGAAAGTCATGTAACAATCCCTCAGGTTGGAGCGATGTATGGAGGAGATAGATCAAGAAAAATCAACTTAGTTGAGCATGGGTTCAGACTTCCGTCTGCTCTTGATAATAGGCCTTTGACAGCAGAAGAGTTTACAGGTATGCTAAATCAATGCATTTATGTTAGCGCTACACCAGCTGATATAGAGCTAGAAAGAGCTGGTGGTGTTATTGTTGAGCAAGTAATTCGACCAACAGGACTTCTTGACCCACCAATCGACGTAAGACCTTGCACTCATCAAGTAGACGATTTAGTTGAAGAAATCAAAAACACAGTCGGAGACGGAGACAGAGTCCTTATAACAACTCTCACAAAAAGAATGGCTGAAGAGCTCACCAAGTATCTAGAAAGAATCAATATTTCTACTAGGTATATTCACTCAGATGTCAAAACTTTAGAACGTGTTGCAATTCTTCAAGACCTTCGTGAAGGGGTTTTTGATGTACTAGTTGGTGTAAATCTTTTAAGAGAGGGTTTGGACTTACCTGAAGTAAGCCTTGTTGCAATTATGGATGCAGATAAAGAGGGGTTTTTAAGAAGTGTCAGGTCTTTAACCCAAACTGCAGGAAGAGCTGCCCGAAACATAAATGGAAGAGTAATTATGTACGCAGACAAAATAACTCGAAGCATGAAACAAACCATTGATGAAACCATAAGGCGAAGAGAAAAGCAGGAAGCTTACAATAAAAAAACAGGCCAACAACCTCAACAAATCAATAGGGAAAAGCACAGCCTTCATAGCCAAAGTCATCACGTAACTAGAATGCCTCAAAATTTAGCAGTAGAGCCAGACCAACAGCTCATAAAACCAGCTTCAGACCCTGTTCTAAGAACTATGAAAATTGAGGAACTCAAGAAAATGTCTGACTATGCAAAAACAGCTATGATTAAAGCCTCTAAAAACATGGATTACCTAGAGGCTGCAAGATTAAGAGATGAGTATTTTGCTCTTGAAAACTTAATTAAACTACGCAGCAAGTAGGGAGTATCTTTACAGCGTGAAAATTGCAAGTGTTATTACTTTATTATTCATCCTATTAGTTTGGGGTTGCAGATCTTCTGAGGAAAACTCTACTGTTTCTAAAGAGATAGTTAGCATGGAACTTGCGCCATTCAATATTGACACATGTTATGTAGTTGGAGACACTCTTCACGCGAGCGTATCATATTCAGGTGGCTGTGGCAATCATAAGTTTTTACTTGAATCAAATGGAGTCCTCTTAAAAAGTTTACCTCCAAAGCAACCACTTCGCCTTGAACATCGTTCTGATGTTGATCCTTGCAGGTCTATGATAATTGAAAATTTAAAATTCGACATAAGTGATTACAGAGGAACGCCTCATGGCACCACTATTCTTATGTTAGAAAATTGGAATACAACCCTGAGTTATTCGTATTAAAATGAAAAACATACTTTCACTTGCCTTAATTCTTTTATTGTGCGTTAAATCATTTAGTGATGTTTATGGCCAAATCAATTACGGCGGCGAACCTTCATTCATAGTAAATAAAGAAAGTATTAACTCTACACAAATTCAGCTTCCTGAAATAGACAGAGAAACTCTAGCTGAAGAAGATGCTGTAACTGACAAATTCAAGGATATTCCTTGGAGATTTGGAGTAGAAAATGCCGTTGACATTAGTCCTGAAACTCATGGATACTGGACTGTTGAGGGAGACGAAAATGTTTGGAGAATCTCAATAACTGGAGAGGATGCAACATGTATGTCAGTGAGATTTTCAGAATACAATCTAGAAAAAGGCGCTTATTTATTTATTTGGTCTCCGATTACACATCAATATATCGGTCGCTTTGATCATAGAAATGTGAAGGATTGGGGAGGTTTAGCTACAGGAGTAATAATTGGTCCTGAGATAATTGTTGAATATCATCAACCAATCTCAAGAGGCACAACTGCTCCAATTAGAATAGACCAAGCAGTTTATGGCTATAGAAGTCTTCTTAATTATGCTGAAGATGTTGCTGCTCAGTTTCGAGGCCCATTTGGAAACTCTGGAGCGTGTAACATTAATGTAAACTGCCCTGAGGGAGCACCTTGGCAGACAGAATCAAGAAGTGTAGCAATTATTGTTGAAGGGGGTTGGGGAGCATGTACTGGAGCTTTAATAAATAACACTTCAAATGATGGCACTCCATATTTCCTAACTGCAAATCACTGTCTTGGGAACCCTGGTTCTTGGCTTTTTTACTTTAATCACGAAAGCGCATCTTGTAGCGGTTCGACTGGACCTACAAATCAGAGCATAAGCGGAGCAACAACTTTAGTAAGTAATGGTTCTTCTGATTATGCTCTTTTAGAATTAAGTGAAACTCCCCCTGCAGGATTTAATGTTCAATACGCAGGTTATGATGCAACAGGAAACTCTCCAGAATCTGGAGTATGCATTCACCACCCTGGAGGAGACGTAAAGAAAATATGTTTTGAAGAGGATAGTCCATTTCAAACAAATGCTGGAGGTGCAGCGGTTTGGTATATAAATCAATGGGAAGATGGAGTAACAGAACCAGGATCATCTGGAGCTCCACTTTTTGACCACAACCACAGAATCATTGGCCAACTTTACGGCGGATCAGCTGCATGTAACGGTAGTGTTAACAATGGTCAACCAGATTACTACGGCAGGCTTGATGTTAGTTGGAATAATGGAGCTTCTCAATATTTAGATCCATCAGGTGGTAACACTATGGTTTGGGATGGATATCCTGACGGTGCTGTTTCTTATGACAATGACGCAGGCGTAACAATTTCAGGTGCTCCGGAGGGCTTGATTTGTGGCTCTGAACCTGTGCAAGTTGATTTGATTTTAAGTAACCCAGGTAATAATAACCTAACATCTTGTTCTATCACTTACAACTTCAATAATTCTTCTTCTCAACAGATAAATTGGAATGGCAATCTTTCTCAAGGCCAAAGTGAAATAATTTCACTTCCTGCATTTACTCCTGTAAATGGAAATAATACTATTGAAGCTTCAGTTTCAAACCCTAATGGCTCTGCGGATGAGAACTCTTTGAACAACGTAACCGAATCTGAATTCTCTACTTTCGCTAACGACACTTACGACTTTTCTTTTGTATTAACTCTTGACGATTACGGTTCAGAGACTACATGGAATATTAAAAGACTCGGTACAATAATTTATGAAGGAGGACCATATTCTGACGGAACTGATGGTGAACAAATTATTGTAGACATGTGTCTAGAAGAGGGATGCTACATCGTAAATGTATACGATACGTATGGAGACGGTTTATGTTGTGAATACGGTGAAGGCAGTTGGATGGTTCTTGATGACGACAATAACGTAATGATCGAATCAAACGGAGTATTTGAGGACGCAGAATCAGATCAATTTTGTACAGAATGGTCATCTGTTGGACTAACAGCTCCTAAACTTGATATCTACCCTAATCCAGCTAATAATATCATAATCATTGAGACACATTCTACTGGCGGTGAGTTAGTGATTTCTGACGCTGCGGGTAGAACAGTATACACGGATAGAAAGAGCGAGTTTCAAAATACTCAAATAGATGTTAGCTCTTGGTCTGAAGGAATGTATGTAGTGACTTGGATAAACGCTAATGGTCTGAGGTCTGTAAATCAAATAGGTATAATCCATTAAGGATATATTTAGATTGAATGTATTAGAAAAATACTTTCCTGAACTAACAGAAGAACAGAAGTCTCAGTTTCTAAAATTGGGAGTGAGTTTCAGAGAGTGGAACGCCCAAATCAACTTAGTATCTAGAAAAGACATTGACGAGTTCAATACTCGCCATGTACTACACAGCCTAGCAATTGCAAAAGCAATGAATTTTGCTGATGGCTCTAAAGTTCTTGACGTAGGAACTGGTGGAGGATTGCCTGGAATTCCATTAGCAATTTTATTCCCAAAAGTGGAATTTGTGCTTTGTGACAGTATAGGCAAAAAAATCAAAGTAGTTAAAGCGTTAATTCAAGATCTTGGGTTGAAGAACGTCAAAGCTTACCACCTACGCGCAAATGAAGTCCCAGGAAAATTCGACTTCGTAGTAAGTCGAGCAGTAACAAGAATGAAAAAGTTCATCCCTTGGGTAGAAAATAAGATTAGCGACAGATGTCTAAACCCTTGGCCTAATGGCATTCTTTATTTGAAGGGGGGAGATCTGAAAGAAGAACTAAGCGAAATCAAAAAATCTACAGAAGTACTTTCTGTTTCAGATTGGTTCAATGAAGAATTTTTCGAAACTAAAGCCGTGGTTTACGTAAAGCTTAAGTGATTAATTTTCAACAACAATTTTCTTGACCGCTCTTCTATCGTTTGAATAGAGAATGAAGTTGTAGAGTCCTGAACTAAGCTCGAGTATCTCTGTTTGGTTTACATCATGGATTTGTCCTGCGAAGACTTTCCTACCCTGTAAATCACAAATTTGAAATTCTGATCCTATAACATCAAAAGATGTAATAATGTTGATCAAACTGCTTGTAGGATTTGGGTATAGTTCAAATTCAAGTTTTTCATTTTCTTCAACAGAACTTGGGAAAACTGCAACATCAATACATACTTGTTCAGACTCACAAATCTCGCCCTCTACTTCAGCTGATTCAATTACACAAATTGATCCAATGCCTTGTTCAGCCCATACAACAACAACCTCGTTTGTCCCTTGGCCTGAAAGCACAACACCGCCTTCTAACGTCCATTCATAAGTGCTTCCTTCAGTTAGTTGATATGAGTATGTAAACTCATCAAAAGGCACTGGAGTTAGATTACCTGAAATCTCATAGATGGGAACGTACAAACAACTTCCATCCTCACATCCAGCATCAGAATCATAGTTACATGCACTTTCATCCATACATCCTGGATAAGTACAACTTCCATTTTCATCAGTTGCTTCTTCATCGTAATTACAAGCTATAGGATCGGTACAACCTGGAATTTCTAATTCATCACAAATACTATCTCCGTCTGAATCGTTGAGACAATTTCCATCGCAATCATAATACTCTTCCTCGTATACACATGAATCGTCTTCATCTGTTGCTTCTTCATCGTAATTACAAGCTATAGGATCGGTACAACCTGGAATTTCTAATTCATCACAAATACTATCTCCGTCTGAATCGTTG
>PBMY01000007.1 GCA_002722795.1 Crocinitomicaceae bacterium | reverse complement strand
TTGACTTCACAATTCCATTGGCTTGTGTCATTTTCAAAACCACCCTCTCTATTTTGATTTTGTCCATCACTAAAATCATATCCTACAATTTCCGGGGAGCTCCCGATTCCCCATTTTCCAAAATGGGCAGTTACATAATCTGAATTGATTTCTTTTAATGCTTTAGGAATGCTCATCATACCTTCATGATCGATATGATCTGAATTCATGCCAACTCTTATTAAGCTCAATCTAGCTGGAGTTTTAGCAAATTGTATACTATACCGAGATGGAGCACATACAGGCGCTGCAGAATAAGCATTTGAAAATTTAATCCCACTGGAAGCTAGTTTTTCAAGGTTGGGTGTTTCATGATAGTCACTTTTTGATAGAGTATCAGAATTCATCATTTGAACTGAAGTGCCATTCCAACCTTGATCATCAACTAATATGAAAATAAAATTTGGCGAGTCAACTTTATCAACGCAAGAAAACAAAAAGCAGGATAATATAATTAAATATGAACTATGTTTTCTACTCATCATAAAAAGTTACATCACCATTTAAATTGTGAATGTCTCTATAAGTTACAACTTTTGGAGTATTTATGGGTTTAACACCTTCAATTTGTCGGCCTAGATTTCGTGGCTTTTGCTTTGATTCAAATATTCTCCTATTTAATACGACTTTAAGTGAATCAAAAACCGAACTATACAATGAATCATTTGCTAAGTTATTGAGTTCTTGTGTGTCATATCTATGGTCATATAATTCAAAACCAAGTGAGCCATCATCGCCCCATCTAGTTATTCGATATCTATCTGTTTTAATTGAATATCCATTATTCCATTTTGTTAATGCACTTTCACGAACAGATGAATCTCTTTTACACAAAACTTCTTTCAGACTTCTTCCGACAACATTTTTAGGGATTTCTATTCCTGCCAAGTCAAGTAAAGTAGGATATATATCGATTAACTCAACAGGTGTGTTTGTTGTAAAGTCATAAGAAATATTATCGGGAACATAAAAAATCAAAGGGACTTTAGTGGAATTCTCAAATAAGGTTTGCTTTTGCCAATGGCCATGTTCTCCTAAATGGAACCCATGATCTGAGGTGAATACTACAATTGTGTTTCTATCTAAACTAGTTTCTTCAAGTTTTTTTAAAACTCTACCAACTTGTTCGTCCATAAAAGAAACTGTCGCGTAATATCCTTTCTTAATTTCTTTGGCTAAAGAATCATCAAGACTAATCTGTAGTTTTCTTGAACTAATTGACTTACTTGCGGGAACTGGCAATGTACTTAAATACTCATTTGGGGTCTTTGGAATAAGAATTGAATCAGTATTATAAGTTTCGAAATATTTAACAGGTGCGACAAAAGGCAAATGAGGTTTCATAAAGCCTAATGCAAGAAAAAAATTATCTCCGGAATTTGCGAATTTTTCAAGTTGTTCAACTGCTTCAATTGCTGCGATTCCGTCCGTATGCTCATTATCATTTCCTTCTGCAGCTAACCAACTTAGTGTACCACCGTAACGCCTATGTGCAAGAGAATTAATTAAGTGCTCATCAACTTTATCCTTGCCATAGGGATTAATTGTATGTGTCCATGAATAAATATCATCTATACCAGATGTTCCTATTGTTCCAGGATTGTCAAGATGAAAGATCTTACCAATTCTAATTGATTGATAGCCTTGCTGTTTAAATCGTTGAGCAAGAGTGATCACATCTGGAATAGTACTTCTTAAATAAATATTATTTTCTAGGATTTTAGTTTGATCTGAATACATCCCTGTCATAATTGACGACCTAGATGGTCCACAATGAGGATATTGACAATGTGCATTATTAAACTGCACGCCCTTCTTAGCCAAAGCATCAATATTTGGTGATTTTACTTCCTTGTTTCCATATGCTCCTAAATCACAATTAAGATCATCTGAAATAATAAATAAGACATTTAGCTTATGATGGCTTTGTATGTGTGAAATATCATTGCTTTCGCAAGAAAGTATGATTAACGACATGAAAAACAAATGATACTGCTTCATAAATCTAAGAATATTATAAAATCTTGTTATCTAGAGATTACACTATTGATCTTTATAATTTCATTTTGAATTGAACCGGATTCTTGGACAACAGAATGAATTGGAGAGTAGTGAATGTCATTTTTAATGATGCCGACAATCACATTAAATTTTTTGGATTTAATTGCTTGAACTGCTCCCATACCGAGTCGGCTAGCAACGATTCTGTCAAAAGCAGATGGGCTACCACCTCTTTGAAGGTGACCTAAAATGGTTACTTTAATTTCATATTCTTGATATCTTTTTCCAACGTCTTTAGCAATTTTAGATGCGCTTCCGTACTTATTTCCTTCAGCAACAACAACTATGCTAGAGGTTTTATACAATTTTTTACCTTCATCTAAACGGCTGATTAAGTTTTCAATACTGAAGTCAACTTCAGGTGTTATTACATAACAAGCACCAGTAGCTAAACCTGAATGGATTGCCAAATTCCCACAATCTCTTCCCATAACTTCAATGAAGAAAAGTCTATTGTGAGAGCGTGCTGTATCTCTAATCTTATCAATTGCATGAGTAATCGTATTCAAAGAAGTGTCAAATCCAATTGAATGATCCGTTCCAAATACATCATTATCTATTGATGCAGGTATTCCAATTATTGGAAAATCGAAATCTTCTGAAAAAACAGAAGCCCCTTTTATTGATCCATTGCCACCAATCACGACAAGTAAATCAATCGAATGTGATTTTAAATTTTCGTATGCCTTAGCTCTATATACTTTTTCTAAAAAGTCAATTGACCTAGCACTTTTTAAGAAAGTACCTCCAAGACCTAATCTTTGGCTTACATCTCTTAAACCTAAAAATTTATAATCGTTTTCAATTAATCCTTGATAACCTCTATAAAATCCTACACATTCAATATTGCTATATAGTGCAGAACGAACAAGACTTCTAATTGCTGCATTCATTCCTGGAGAATCTCCTCCTGAAGTTATAATACCTATCTTTTTAATCAAAGTTCTTTAATTTTATATGAGATTTAATTTAAAATAACCAATGTTAAAGTATAATTTAAAGTTATTGGTAATCTGTTTAATAACTTTAGTTATAAACTTAAATTATTGCATATTAGCCAATACATATTATGTCAGTAATTCCATTGGTAATGACGATTATGACGGTCTTAGTATTGAGCACCCATTTAAATCGATAGAAAAAATAAATTCTTTGTATTTCAACCCTGGAGATACAATTCTTTTAAAATCTGGAGATATTTGGGAAGGAATGTTATGGATAAAGGGTTCGGGATCTGTTCAAAATCCCATTATTTTAGATTCATATGGAGGTGAAATAAAACCAATTATAAATGGTAATGGATACCAAGCATGTATTCTTATCTACAATGACGACAATATCAATATTAATAACCTTGAATTGTTCAATGAAGCTTCTCATTTGGACTCATTAGGAAATATCAAAAAATTAATTGGATTTGGAGGAGCATCCAATTCATGGGGTTCAGGAAAAGACGTCAGGTTTGGAATAAAAATTATTGCTGACAATCAGTCACTTTCCAACTATAAGCTAGATGAATTGTATATACATGACATATATCCAACCCCGGAAAACATCAATAATACTCATAAAGGCTATGGACTTAAACTTGAAACACAATCAGACACACTAATCAATTTATATAATACAATCTCAAATTTTGAAATTGCAAACTCATATATATATAGGACTGGACATTATGGATTTTGGATAAAATCATTAGGGCTAAATATGAATTTTGATGATTTTAAAAACGACAACATTAAAGTTTTAGATTGTTTATTTGAGCATACAGGAGGATCAGGTTTTGTTCCAAACAAATCATCAAATATCCTTGTAGAAAATTGTATTTTTAATCATTCCGGATCAAGCCTTGATCAGAGAATGTGGAAGAGAGGTAGTGGGATGTGGCCCTTTGATTGCTATAATGTTATAGCTCAGGAAAACTACTTTATGAATGCTCGAGGACCACTAGATTCATATGGATCTCACATTGATTATGGTAATGAAAATGTAGTCTTTCAGTACAACTTCAGCATCAATAATGAAGGAGGATTTGTTGAAATTCTTGGAGATAATATTAATTGTGGCTACCGCTATAATATCAGTGTAAATGACGGCTATAGATTAGATCCTAATAATCAACTCTGGAGAAAAAGAGGAAAGACTTTCTTTGTTTCAAATTATTGTGGAAGTAATACTGTAAGATGTCCTAATTCAGGAACTTTTATTTATAACAATACTTCTTTTGTAAACGACACATTATCACCTGAAATTTATTGTTGGCCTAATGTTGGAGACGTGCATATATTCAATAATATCGTATTTGCAACATCAGACGGAGATGTGATTCCAACATTGATAGAAAACGATTCAAATACAATAGATATTAGTCATAATATATTTTATGATGTTAATCGATTCTATTTAGATGAGGACCTATGGAATACTGCTATATATGAAGATCCTGAGTTATTAAACTCTGACCCATTAGGGATTGATGACCCAACCTATTACAACGTATCACATGGAAGTATTGCAATTAACCAAGGAAGGCTAGTAAACGGGAGTGACGAACTAACTGATTATTTGGAAAACAATGGAGGGAGAGATTTTTTTGGAAACATAGTGTCAAGTGATACTCCAACTACAATTGGCGCATGTAACTATAATGAAACTAACGAATTTGATCTCAGCAACATTATAGAATCATCAGTTGTTACTTATCCTAATCCAACTTCTACAGAAATCAATATTGAACTTGGATTATTATCAAGTGAGAACTATTTGATTTCAATTTTTGATTCAAAAGGATATGAGGTTTATTCTATTGAAGATAGCAATTCAAGTTTAAAGATTGATGTATCGCATTTAAGCAAGGGAGTTTATCATGTTCACATAAAAAACAAGAGAAATTATATCAATAAAAAAGTAGTAATAAAATAGTTTATTGAAATGATTTATTCAGCATCAATTGATCTTCTATTAATTAAACTCGTACAGCACACTGAAATATGCTAATCTACCTACAAGTGGTCCACCATATGTTTCAATGTGCCAATTTTGAAGAAGGTTTGAAGCACCTAGTTTAAAAGTGGTGTAAAGTGGGTCTATGTATAGATTAATCTGCGCATCAACTAAATCATATGTTGGTATTGTACCTGTAAATTGTGGGGAACCTTCAAATACAAATTGTTGCACCCACTTATAATTAACGCCGAATCCCCATTTGTTCTTTCTGCCAACTTCTAATCCTCTAGCATTGATACCAATATTGTATTTATGTTCTGGAGTATTAAATGCCGGGATAATCGGATCATCCTCATTCGTTTTAACTAGCTTATTCCAACTGTAATTTCCTGACAAAGAGAACTCATTATTAATATAATATTGTACGCCTAGAGACGCTCCTTGTGTCTCTACAGTATTAATTGAATTTGCTGCATAACGATATACATCTATATTATTAATAGTTTGAGTGAAATTTGGATCAAAGCTAATATCTAATCCAATATTATAACCTATGAAATCAGTATACCAACTCTTATAACACCCCATGTCCAAATAGAGTTTTTCTCCGATCGTAGTTCTGTAACCCAATTCTAAAGTTTTCACTTGTTCAGGCCTAATAGGAGCAATTTTAAATTTGCCTGTCATTAATGTGTCATAACCTGCACTAATATCGGCACTTAATCCAGATGGTGTATTTCTGTAATCAATAAAGCTTTGAATAGTAAATAATGTATCCGAGCCTTCTAAATTTCCAACTAAAGTTGCAGGTCCTACATCAAGGTATAAATATTGGTCAGCAAGTGTAGGATTTCGTAATGCTGAGCTAAACGACAGTCTTGCATAGTCTCTAGAATTTGGAGTCCAAACCAAACTCATTGCAGGGGACACAACTGCATCGAAGTTTTGATTTTTATCTAATCTTATTGTTCCGGTTGCAATCATTTGATCTTGTAGAAGACGTTTTTGAACTCCAACATATGCTCCGAACTCAGAATTAATAATTTTATGCTGAATTAAAGTTGTGTCATATCTAATTACAGGCATAGATTGACGTAAAAGTCTATCTTCATACCATTCACCTGTTTCATAAGATTCAATTTCAACACTAATTGTGTCCTTAAAAATGGTTCCTTCACTATTTGGTGTATATCGTCGATAATTTGCTCCGCACCTTATTTCATCAAACCAAGTCTCATCTATTAAATATTCCCCATGTACATGAATCAAAGACGATAAATCATGGAATCTTGTCCCTCCTTCTCCTTGATTATTTAAGCTAGAAGTAATTTTCTCAAACATTTCATTGAACTCAGAAGTTCCTGGTTTTAAATAACCCAAAGGATATTGACCAACATCTGACAAATCAGCATAGCCATTATTCGTCCAATTTTCAACTTGTTCATGCCAATTTGCAATATTTTCATCATTATCAATATACCATTGTTCTATCTCTTCAGGTGGAATAGTATAAGTTATCGAAGTAATAGGCGTACCATCTGGATACACCGGATGATTCTCATAATATCCAATGGTATCATAACTCAAAATAGGTATGGGATAACCATCATTAATAAAAGGAGAAATAGAATCTACCCAATACGTATTATAAACTCGTGACCATAAATCATCAGCTCTAGTGCTTTCTTGGAGCTTGAGGGCAGTTGAATAAGGATCATAAGAATCGCCAGCATCTTCGTTTGTCCTGTAAGCTCTAATAAACCATTTATTCTTCTTCCGAAATTCAACCCTATGCTGATAAAATTCAATATTTCTTAGACTAAATCTATTATCTCCTTGATAGACCGTAGATCCCTGTCCCATATTAAAACTATAAATAAATTCCGGACTTTCGTATGTCTCATCAGGTCTCAATCTCCAACTTGCGCTAGCACTTAATTTTAAGTTATTTGTGTTATAATCTACAAGATCAACTTCATTGTATCCAGTTCTATAAAAAGTTCCCAATGCTCTTGCATTATCACTATTATCACCACTGTAATCAAATACTGATCTATACTCATCTCCATAAGTATTTACAGCATCGTATCTGCCAGGATTAAACACATCTACAAATGAGTTTTCTACAGGACCGTAGTTTGTCGCCTCCCAATCGTATGCTTGGAAACGAAATGCATTGATTTTATATGCAAAAACAGGATCATCATTTTTATTTTCAATTACTTGTGCCCACCTAAATCCAAACTCATACAGCATACTCTCACCCTTCTTTGTAGCCTCTCCAATTTTAGTTGAAACTGATAGTCCCGGAAATACGAAGGGGTCCTTGGTCTCCATATTAATTACACCATTAAATGCTCCCGGGCCGTAGAATGCCGAACTTGCCCCTGCGACAATTTCTACGTTTTTAACGTCGAGGTCTGGTGCACCGAGGAAATTTCCAAGAGAGAAATTAAGTCCTGGACTTTGGTTGTCAACACCATCGATTAGTTGTAGGGATCGGACTGGTGACGTGGAATTAAATCCACGTGTGTTGATGATTTTGAAGCCAAGGGATGCGGCTGTAAGGTCTACTCCCTTTAAGTTTCCTAGGCCTTCATAGAAATTTCCTGATGGAGCTTCTTTAATTGCAATTAAGTCCATTGACTCAACTGTAAGTGGCGCTTGCTTTTGCTTCTCCGATATTCTCTCGCCAACTACTTCAGCCTCTTCAATTAGGATTTGATCCGCCATTAGTTTGATTACGAGTTTATCGTTTAAGTTTGATACTGTGACAGTTTTTTCTGTGTATCCAATGAACGATATCCTAAGTTTTACAGGAAGAGATGCTACTTCTAGTCTGAAAAGACCATCGAAATCAGTTGTTGTGCCTTTTCCAGTTACTGTGTTGATAACACTTGATGAGAACATTGGTTCTCCGGTAGAACCGTCGAGTACTTTACCTCTTATTATGGTTTGGGCTTGTAAACCCTCGTAAAGAAAAAGTAAAGTGAAGATTAAGAGCGCTTTCCGCATTTTTTGGATAAAATTCAAAAATACAATATCGCAAATTCGAATTGAAATTCGCGAGTATTGACTCTATTTTATCAACGAGATGCGAATCTGCTCATCGAAAATAACCACATCGCCAATGCATAATTTCCTTCTACGTCTATGCTCTACTTCCCCGTTAACAGAGACAAAACCGTTGTCGATGAATATTTTTGCTTCGCCTCCAGACATAACAACAGAAGTAGCCTTCAGTAGTTGCAAAAGGTCTATGTATTGTGTTTTAAGATGGAATTCAATTTCCTGCATTTTCAGCAGATTATAATGGGTATGAAGTAGGGTCTGCTTCGTGCATATACGAATAAGCCTTCTCAACAATATCATCAACTGATGGCTTACTGAAGTAATCACCATCTGAACTATATGCAGGGAGGTGAGGCTTTGCTGTCAGAGTTTGTGGTTGACTGTCTAGATACTGCCATGCTCCTTGCCTGTTTAAAACGTCTTCTAATAAGTATGCTGATGCACCTCCAGGAACATCTTCGTCTACAACTAGTAGTTTATTTGTTTTAGCAACAGATGAAGCTGTAACAGAATTTAGATCAAACGGTAGTAATGTTCTTGCATCAACAAGTTCAACCTCAACTCCCAAATCAGTTAATCTATCAGCAGCTTCAAAACAGAGGTTAAAAGTTGATCCATAGCTGAGAATTGTAAGATCAGTTCCTGTACGAGTGATTTCAGGTGAGCCAAGTGGGACAGTGAATTCACCTATGTTTGATGGAAGGGCTTCCTTTTTTCTATATCCGTTGAGACATTCAATTACTAATGCTGGCTCCTCTGCCTTTAAGAGAGTGTTGTACATGCCAGCTGCCTGAGTCATATTTCGGGGCACACAAACGTGCATCCCTCTAACACTACTTACAATTGCAGCCATGGGAGAGCCACTATGCCAAATTCCCTCTAACCTATGTCCTCGAGTACGAATAATAAGGGGTGCTTTTTGACCTCCAGCAGTCCTATATCTCAAAGAGGCCAAATCATCCCTCATGAGCTGAAGAGCATAATAGAGGTAATCCAAATATTGAATCTCAGCAATGGGTCTTAAACCTCTCATAGCCATTCCAATACCAGAACCAATAATTGTGCATTCTCTAATCCCAGTGTCACTTACCCTAATCTCCCCAAACTTATCCTGCATACCCTCCATCACCTGATTCACACCACCAATTCCTCCGACGTCCTCACCAAAAGTTAAGACTTCAGGTCGGTTTGTAAAAATGTGATCAAAATTCGATTGAAGTACAATTCGACCGTCAACATGTTCAGCATTTTCAGAATATTGAGCAGGTACTTCTGATACGTTAAGCGCGTTGTCATCGTGTTCAGAATAAAGGTCAGAATTGTATCTGATGTAGTTCTTTTTAGCAATTGAATCGATCCAATTTTTAAGCGCTTGTCTCTCAGGAGAGTTTGTGCCAACTGTTGACATTACAACTTTACGAGCTGACATCATTACTTTGGCACGTCCTGGGTCGAGTGATTTTTGTAAATCTATTGCTGTTGAAGAATCCGCGCCCTCGAGTGCTTGAATTAAACTAACTACTGTTGCAAGTTCTGAATCAATATCCTCACGATACTCCTTCCATGCTTCCTTTTGAAGTGTACGTACTTCATTTTTGGCTGCTTTTCGAATCTCGTCTAATTCCTCTTGTTTAGCAGCTCCTTCTACGACAATGAATTCTCCAAGCTTAGTAATACAATCGAATTCTTGTGCCCAAGCAAGTCGATCTTCAGACTTATATCTCTCGTGAGAACCTGAAGTGGAATGGCCTTGTGGTTGAGTGACTTCCTCAACGTGTACTAAAACTGGAACGTGCTGTTCTCTGCAAACTTTTGCTGCTTCTTCATATGTAGAAACAAGTGATGGATAATTCCACCCTTTTGTTCTAAAAATTACAATTCCATTAGAAGTTTTTGTCTTTTGGAATCCTCTAAGAGCTTCTGAAATGCTTGCCTTAACTGTTTGATATTTCTTTGGAACTGATATTCCGTATCCGTCATCCCAAACATTCATAAGGAGTGGAACCTCTAACACTGCTGCGGCGTTCATGGTTTCCCAAAACATCCCCTCTGAGGTGCTAGCGTCTCCTATTGTGCCTATTGCAATTTCATCACCATTGTTAGTGAAATTTGCAAATTTCATAGCTAATTCAGGCTGTGCTTTGTAGACCTTACTAGCTTGGGCCAAACCAAGAAGCCTTGGCATCTGTGACGCTGTCGGACTTACATCTGCTGAACTGTTAAAGCCCGCCATATGGTTTATCCAAGCACCGTCCTCATCAAGAATTCTTGTAGCAAAATGTCCTCCCATTTGGCGACCTCCTGAAGCAGGATCATAATTAATGTCAGAATGGGCGTATAGTGCTGCAAAGTACTTTTTAACATCTAGTAGATCAAGTGCCATCATAAAGGTTTGGTCTCTGTAATAACCACTCCTCCAATCACCGGCTCTAACAACTTTAGAAAGCGCTATTTGGCACACCTCCTTTCCATCTCCAAAAATTCCAAACTTTGCTTTACCCGTCAGAACCTCCTTTCGACCCAACAAAGACGCTTCTCGACTTATACAAGCCAAGCGGTAATCGTCCAATAAAATTTTTCTGAAATCTACTTCTGACATTGGCGCGAAGATACTAATTTAGGCGCCATATGCCCTCGCAATATCAGCACCAACCCGAGCGTTATTTTCCACAAGTGCGAGGTTTGCTTTTAAGCTCAAATTTGAAGTGTGATTCGCCACATATGAAAGTACAAAAGGAGTCAAATCTTTACCCTTCACACCCGCCAATTTAGCCTCATTTAATCCAGCTGCAATTGCACTATTTATTTCACCTGCTTCTGCTTCGTTTTCTAATGGTATAGGGTTTACAACGAGAATAGATCCCTGAAGATTTAAAGTCCATTTGGCCTTCATCATATCTGCAACCTCCTCTGGTGTATCAGCTCTAGCGACAAGTTTAAGTCCGCTTGAACGAGTGTAAAAAGCTGGGAGTTCATCTGTACCATATCCAACAACCGGCACGCCTTTAGTTTCTAATACTTCTAAAGTTTTTTCAAGATCCAAAATTGCTTTTACTCCGGCACTAACTACAGCTACGTCAATAACAGCTAGATCTTCTATGTCTGCACTTATGTCAAAACTCTCCTCAAAACCCCTGTGAACTCCACCTATTCCACCTGTTACAAAAACCTTTATTCCGGCAAGATGACAAGCTATCAATGTACCACTCACAGTAGTCGCCCCAGTCTTACCCTTAGCAAGAACCACTGGTATATCTCTTCTACTCACTTTAAGCACCTCATCACTTTTTGAAGCTAGCTTTTCAAGCAGATCACCTCCTACTCCCACGTGTAATTTCCCTCCATCTACTGCGACAAGGGCGGGAACACAACCAACATCCCTAATTATAGCACATAGCTTTTCTGCGCATTCAAGGTTTTGGGGATATGGCATACCATGAGAAATTATTGTCGATTCTAACGCTACGACAGGAATGCCTTCTTTAAGAGCATTGGCCACTTCATCGTGCACCTTTAGGTATGTGTCCAAGTCTGCCAATTACTTTTTGATGGATTTTGGTAGTTGTGCGAATAGCCCTTTAGACAATCCAGTGTCAGGGTTAGCGTCGTCAATAGCTACCCAAATTAGATCTTTGAGCTGTGTTAGATTTTTTTGGGATACAGAAGAGAAGAAAAGTGGTTCTAAATCGAGCGATTCTTTTTTAAGTTCAGCTCTCATCTCAAACTCAAGCTCATCGTCTAAAATATCACTCTTACTAATTGCCAAAATCCTTTGCTTATCCAAAAGTTGAGGATTGAACTTTTCCAATTCACCAAGAAGAGTCCTGTACTCTCCTACAATATCATCAGCGTCTGCAGGAACTAAAAATAGCAAAACAGGATTTCTTTCAATGTGTCTCAGGAACCTTAAGCCCAAACCCTTTCCCTCAGCTGCCCCTTCAATAATTCCTGGAATATCAGCCATCACGAATGACCGATCATTCCTGTAGCTCACCATACCAAGGTTAGGTCTAAGTGTAGTGAACGGGTAATTGGCGATTTCAGGTTTAGCCGCGCTTACAACAGATAAGAGAGTTGATTTTCCCGCATTTGGAAAACCTACAAGTCCCACATCAGCTAGTATCTTAAGCTCTAAAATCTTCCACTCCTCTACCCCATCCTCGCCGGGTTGAGCATATTGAGGGGATCTATTAGTAGGTGACTTAAAATGGTCATTCCCTAAACCTCCTCGACCTCCTTTTACTATGATTATTTCTTGGTCGTGCTCTGTTATCTCGAAAAGCAATTCCTCTGTATCTGCATCTTTGATAATTGTACCTAGAGGAACCTCAATTATCACATCATCTCCATCTGCTCCTTGCTTTCTATTTCCACTTCCACCTCCTCCATGGCTTGCAATAATGTGCCTTTGATATTTTAAATGCAGAAGAGTCCACTTATTTCTAGAACCCTTTGCAATAATGTGTCCTCCTCGACCTCCATCTCCTCCGTCAGGGCCACCCTTAGCAGTAGTTCTATCACGAAGCATATGCACAGAACCTGCTCCGCCATTTCCAGAACGGCAACAAATTTTTACATAATCGACAAAGTTTTGGGTAGACATTTGAAGGTGAATTATCCGTCGATTGCTTCAACTAATCTCTCAGCAATTTCCTCAATCGTACCCAAACCATTTACAGCTTTATACTTTCCAGCGACTTTATAAAAATCAGCTACAATAGCAGTTTCAGCATTGTAAACATTTATTCTGTTTTGGATTACATTAGGATCAGCATCATCAGATCTACCGCTAGTTTCAGCTCTACCTAGCAATCTTAATTTAAGTTCATCTTCAGGCACTTCAAGAGCAACCATTGCTTCTACACTAGCACTAAGTTCGAGTAAAAACGCATCCAAAGCTTTAGCCTGCGCAGTTGTTCTTGGGAAGCCGTCAAAAATGAATCCCTTCGCTTTTGGGCTTTTTTCAACCTCAGCTTTAAGCATTGAAATTGTCACCTCATCTGGCACAAGCTTACCTTGATCCATGTATGATTGAGCCAATTTCCCAAGCTCCGTTCCATTCTTGATATTGTAGCGGAATACGTCCCCAGTACTTAGATGTACTAGCCCATAGTGATTGACTAAAAATTCACTCTGCGTTCCCTTACCTGCACCCGGAGGGCCAAACAATACAATATTTCGCATATTCTAAATTTAGATTTACAAAGGTAGCCAACCTAAGCCACGATAATGACCTTTCAAGAGTTAACTTCGCACTTCAAACTACTTTAGTAAGAAATCAATTTATGAAATACGACGTAATTGTATTAGGCAGTGGCCCTGGAGGCTATGTTACAGCTATTAGAGCTTCACAACTTGGACTTAAAACTGCTGTTGTTGAACGCGAAGCGTTAGGCGGAATTTGTTTAAACTGGGGATGTATTCCTACAAAGGCTCTTTTAAAGAGTGCAAACGTTTTTGACTACATAAATCACGCAAGTGACTACGGTATTAAAGTATCAAAACCCAAAGCCGACTTCTCTGGTATGGTTGGAAGAAGTAGAGGCGTAGCAGATGGAATGTCTAAGGGTGTAACTTTCCTTTTAAAGAAGAACAAGGTCGACGTAATCATGGGTTCTGGAAAAGTACTTCCTGGCAAAAAGCTAGAAGTAACTACTAACGAAGGGGCAACTCAAGTTCTTGAAGCTCCACACATTATTATTGCTACTGGAGCTCGATCTAGAGCCCTACCAAACCTACCTCAGGACGGTAAGAAAATCATAGGCTATAGAGAAGCAATGACACTTAAAGAACTGCCAAAGAAAATGGTAGTAGTTGGGTCTGGTGCAATAGGCGTGGAGTTTGCATATTTCTACAACTCAATTGGTACAGATGTAACAGTTGTTGAATATCAAAACCGAATCGTTCCTGTTGAGGACATGGATGTAAGTAAGCAACTTGAACGTTCATTCAAGAAGCAAGGAATAAACATTAAGACTTCTTCAGAAGTTATTTCAGTTGACACATCAGGAAAGGGTTGTGTTGTTATAGTGAAAACAAAGAAAGGTGAAGAAAAAATCGAATGCGATGTCGTTCTTTCAGCTGTTGGTGTTGTTGCAAACATCGAAAACATAGGTCTTGAAGATGTTGGCATCGTAACGGACAAAGGCAAAATCATTGTCAACGATTACTACGCAACAAACATCCCAGGCTATTACGCTATTGGAGATTGCGTGCCTGGATCTGCCCTTGCACACGTTGCCTCTGCTGAGGGAATTATCTGTGTTGAAAAAATTGCAGGCCAAACCCCAGATGTACTCGATTACGGAAATATCCCAGGTTGTACTTACTGCTCGCCAGAGGTCGCTTCTGTCGGCATGACTGAGAAAGCTGCTAAAGACGCTGGTTACGATGTGAAAATTGGAAACTTCCCATTTTCTGCATCAGGTAAAGCAAGTGCAGCCGGACATAAGGATGGTTTTGTTAAACTCATATTCGATGCAAAGTATGGCGAACTTCTTGGTGGTCATATGATTGGAGCAAATGTGACTGAAATGGTTGCCGAACTCGTTGCTGTTCGTAAATTGGAAACCACCGGGCACGAATTAATTAAGACAATTCACCCCCACCCGACTCTTTCTGAGGCAGTTATGGAGGCAGCAGCTGCAGCTTATGATGAGGTGATTCACCTTTAAAATGGTGAGATGAAAAAAAAGCTACTCACACTTTCTACAGCTTTACTGATTATTTGTTCTACTTCTTTAGGCCAAACATCATACGAGCTTATAAACTATTATTCAGCTGCAAACATTTCAGCTCTAGCAGCTTCGCTTGGTATACCAGCAAATGTTTATACAGCTGAATATGGCGTTCAAGCATACAGAATTATATATACAATGCCTTACATGGGTGAAACTATAGAAGTTAGTGGAGCAATGTTCCTGCCAACTGAGTTTCCAGAGTCATGCAATCTACCCGTACATACATACATGCACGGAACTATTTTTGTAAGAGACCAAGCTCCTTCTTTTATGCCTTTTGAGGCAACTCTTGGATATTTAATGTCTAGTCCGGGATATATTACTCTTATGCCTGATTACGTTGGGCTTGGAGTATCTGAATTAATGCACCCATACATTCATTCAGAATCTGAGGCTGAAGCAGGGATTTATATGCTAGAAGCAGTTGCCAATCTTGGTGAGGAATTAGGGTTTGCATTTAATGACGAGCAATTCATTTCAGGATATTCTCAGGGTGGCCACTCTGCAATGGCAATGGCTAGAGAAATTCAAGAAAACTGGTCTGAAACATATGAGGTGACCGCGTGTGCACCACAAGCTGGACCATATAACATGTCTGAAGTACAAGGACCTCTTTCTGTTTTTGTTGACGCTTATCCTTCTCCTGCTTACTTTGCTTACAACGTAATTGGATGGAACAGTTTCTACGGAAATATTTATAATGATTTGAGTGAAATTTTCCAAGAACCATATGCTAGCATGCTTCCTGATATGTTTGATGGAGAGACTAGCGCTAGTGAAATCAACGCTCAATTACCAACACTATCAGAAGAATTACTTCAGCCAGGAATAGTAGACGAAATTTTAAGCGGACAAAACCACCCATATATGGTAGCTGCAGCAGATAATGATTGTCACAATTGGGTTCCTACTTGTCACATGCAGATGTATTACTGCAATGAAGACGATGTAGTTTACCCTGAAAATGCTCTATCAGCATACGATTTCATGATTGAAAATGGAGCTGAAAATGTTACTATTTACGATGGCGGAGCTCTTGGTCACGGCGATTGTGCTGGACCTTCAATAATGGTAGGACTATTATGGCTTGATCAATTTCATGAGGATTGTGTTCCTGAATCAGTAAGCGAGTTTGCTTATGGTAAAACTTCATGGGCACTTGCACCAAACCCATCCCAAAACGGAATTACTACTCTTTTAGGTGTACCAATGAACACACAATGGGTTGCTAGAGATATTACAGGAAGAATAGTTTGTTCAGGAAATTCTAATACTTTAGATCTAGGAAGTTCACACGGAATCTACTTTATAGAAGTAGAGGGTTTAGGCATACAAAAAGTCCTCAACTAATACTTATCGAATTAGAGTTATGTGCATGCACCCGCCTTCGGGGATTATTAAAATGCGCCCTGCTTTTTGGTATTTAATCAACAGTTTTTGAATCTCTCTTGTAGGGCGGCTACAGTTTGCTTTCTCGTTTGGTCTATCCATAAAAGCAATGTCAAATGAAGCGCCATAACTATGTGTCGATTCACCCCTAGTAGCATTTCTGTTTCTTCTAGCCAGCTTTCTCTGTTGTTCGTCAGTTCGAGTCAAAGATGTAACTCTGAAAACTGTGCCTTCAGAATCTGTACCCTCAAGTGCATCAGCATATGCATTCCCCATTTCAATCAAAAGATCTCTTACTTCAGGCAAAAGCATTGCTTTACTGTGTCTCAACCTGTCTATCCTAAAACCTCTACCATTAGTCACCTCTACTAGCTTATTTACGCCCAAACCATATCTTATATCACTATCATTATTAATAAAAAAACTATTTGGTAAAGCACGAGCAGCAGTTTGGTGTCGAGTATATGGGTTTCTTGGTACTCTGATCGTTTTCTTGCAACAACTACACGGTAACAATGAACCTAATGGCACATTCTCATCCTCAACTACATTTTCTACAGTAGCTACATCTTCAACTTCTTGTTTTGTAGGGGTAACCGAAAGAGATTTTGTTGGAGTATCGTAACCCTTTACTTTTTGTAGTGGTTCCGGAAAAGACAGTCTTGCAGGAGTCTTAATTATATCAACTGGTGTTGATACTAGAGCGACCATTCCGCTTGAACAGCCTAATACAACAAGAGTAAAGAGCAAAATTCTATCAAAGCGGTAAAACTTATTTTCGTTTGAACTCATTAAACAAATTTCTCTTTTACAGATGCCTTTTATGAGATGGCTTAAAATAATTTCTCACTTGGATGTGTTGAAACTAACTTTGGGGAAGATGAATTACACTTTTTGGAAAAGCCTGAGTGCTATTAACAAAGCATTACTTCCTAAGATTTACAGGAAACCCGATCTTATGAAGCTCACAACCTTAGACAAGTCTATAGTAGGTTGGAAGATATTTGTTACTTACCAATTTTTGGACGCTGCCAAATCAAAGGGCCACGACGTGGTCTAACCTTATTTCGCCAAACAATTCGTCTAAGGAAATAAACCTTCCTTTTATACTTACTTGCTCTTCTTTTTTAAGCCCAAATCTGTACTATCTGCTGTCGTACACACTATCCCACCTTTAAGTATAAATCCTGTTTGTGAAATGGATTCCACTTTACCATATACAGCATAAACATTATTCCCAAACTCTCCCCTTTCAGCTTCGTTAAGTGACGAAACAAAGTGATTGAACTCGTGAGCTTCAAATTCTGCGATTGGATCCTGAGATGAAAAATCAGTGTGAGATGTCTTTAGCAAGAGTATCCCAAATACGATTCCTCCAATTGCTAGAAACAGACACAAATTCAAAACTTTCAATCTTAAACTCATAATCCACTAAAGTAAGCACATTAATGTATATTTAGCTGTATGAAATTAAAGATTACAGCATTCCTACCATTTGCATTTATTGCATCGTTTTCTTTAATGTCACATCACAATGGCGTTGCTGAAGAGCAAAACAAAGACAGAACTGGAGCACCAGGCTCAGTACAATCATGTACTCATTGCCATTCACCAGTTATTGGTGTAAATACTTTGAGCAACATTGTGATAATGGATTCTGAAGGAAATGAAGTTGAAGAATACATGCCGGGAAATGACTACTTTGTTTCATTTATAGTTACAGATGACAACGCTGAAGCATTTGGTTTTCAAGCTACAGCAGTACACAGCGACGGTTCAAATGCTAGATCATTCTCCAACCTAGGAACCAACGTACAATTAGAAGATGTAGACGGTCGACACATAGTTGAACAAAGTGACCCACTCGTAATTGGTATATTTACAGCAACATGGTCTGCTCCTACAATTGGCGCAGGTGATGTTGCATTTTACATGGCTGGTTTGGCCGTGAATCTAGCTCATGGAAACAACGGAGACTCGCATCACGCTACTGCTATTTCTCTTACAGAAGGTATTCATGAAAGTGTTATTGAAATAGGTCGAATATCAAACCCTATAGCAGACTCTGATGGTATTGTTTGGAATGCGCATACTAATGGGCGCCTCAATGTTTGTTCTATTGATGGTAAGCTAAACTCTTCAAATTTTTGTCTTTCTGGAGCAACTGTATTTGTTCCAACCTCAAATAATATAGAAGGATTGCAGCTAGTTCAATTCATTCCTACAAATCTTGATCAATTTGCTCCTAAAACTTGAAAGGTTGTAATACCAAACTAAGTTTGGCCTATGACGATTGAAAAGAAGATCTATACCCTTTATCAGTTAAACAGGAGTATTAAAAATACCCTTGAAACTAAAGCAGGTGATATTGGGTTTTGGGTAAAAGCTGAAATTGCGAATATTACTAAAAGCAAAACCGGACATGTCTATGTAGATTTTGTGGAGGAGAAGAATGGTATACGTAAAGCTGCAATAAGAGGCACTATTTGGTCTAGTGCTATGCGTTCGATAAAATCTCAACTTGCTGAGGACACTTATACTGTATTAAGTAAAGGGTCGGAAATAGTATTCTTATGTAGAGTAACATTTCATGAAGTATATGGCCTGAGTCTTTCTATTAGTGAGATTGATTTAAGCTTTATTATAGGTGAGCTTGAAAGACGCAAAAAGGAAACTATAGAGCATGTAAAGAAGGAAGGAATAGACAAATTAAATAAGGAAAAAGAACTTCCAATAGTCGTACACAACATTGCACTTATTGGTTCTCCAGGAACATCTGGATTTAGGGATTTCGCACACCATGTAGTACACAATGAGTGGAGATTCAGGTTTGAAATTGATGTGTACTCTGCACCAGTACAAGGTGTTGAAGCTGCTTCAAAAATTATTGAAGCAATTCAGCTTGCAGATTCAAACAAACACGATGCTATAGTTTTAGTTCGTGGAGGTGGGTCTCCACTAGATTTAGATTGCTTTAATAATTTGGATTTAGCCATTTCAATAGGGAATTGTCAGACGCCTGTATTAACTGGTATTGGCCATGAAAACGATTTATGTGTTTCTGACATTGTTGCTCACCAATATTTTAAAACCCCTACTGATGTAGGAGATTTTATAGTTGAAAGAGCTAATGCATTTGCTTCATTACTAATTGAAATCGCTACTAAAGTTGGCACTAGAAGTCAGACTGCAATTTTTAGAGAACAGCGTTATTTAGATAAGGCCAAACTTATCATCAGAGAACTTGCGTTAAAAATTATTCTTGAAAAAAAGGCTGATCTTTCTCAAATTAGAATTGATTTAAAAAGAGAATTTGAACGAGTAGTGGGAAAACAGAAAGAAGCGATTTCTAATATTAAAAAAACAATTAAATTATTACACCCTGACAACACACTTGCAAGAGGGTATAGTATTGTAAGACTTAAAGGAATATCAGTACCTAGCATTAATAATATTCAAAAAGATGATTGTGTTGATGTACAACTTAAAGACGGGGAATTTTCCGCAACTATTAATGAATTAAAAAAGAATGAGAATGGAAAATAAGAAAGTTGATGAGCTATCATATGATGACGCTGTAAAAGAACTAAATTCAATATTAAATTCATTACAAGACGAAGCCCTTTCAATAGATCAACTTACTGATTCTATCAAAAGAGCTTCAGAATTATTAGAGTCATGCAATAGCAGACTAACTAGTACTGAGCAAAAAGTAAACTCAGTTATAAAAAAGCTTGGTCTAGGAGATTAATTAGCGCTTTCCTGAAGTTTATCTAATACTTTAGTTGCTCCATCATCTAAGTCCTCAATAAACTCACTTTGCTCTTTCTCCTTGAGTGACATAACAGCATTTTTCACTTCAATCATTACTTCTGTGATTGCACCAAATGATTCGCAATCTTTTAATTGTTGAGCCCATGCAAGGTCGGCTTCAACATGACCAGTTGTTGCCAAACAACCATCCATAGTTGTTGCAAGTGCTTTATTTAAAATTTCTGATGTAGCGAAAGCTTCAGACTTAACATCCTGAATAAATCCATCTATGGTTGCAAGTTTTGATTCTATGCAGTCACATGGATTACCTCTTTCAGCATTAATTTCCTCAACTGTCATCTCTTCAACAACCTTAGGTTTAGACTCTGCAGGTGCTGAACAACCAATTGCCACAAAAGCAATAAACGGTAAAATTAATTTTTTCATAAGTGCTATTGAACTGTTTTAATTATTCTTTTAAAAAGAGATATTGTTTGTTTTTGAATGTCGTCAAAAATAGTGAAGCAATTAATCCCAACAACGAATTAACCGCCGTAAAAGATTTAAGAAATGTTATATTAGTTACAATCAGTCCCGAACAACATAAGCATTTGAAGTAAGTCAGATACTCCAATTTCTTCGTTATTGTCAAGATCATATGGTCCTGACCAATCTAAACCAAAAGATGAAAGGAACATTAGGAAATCTGATATGCCGATAGATGAATCTGCATCGAAGTCACCCGGACAATCACCATTTGGAAGAAATCCATCTCCTCCAAACTCCATAGCCCAATCTGGGAAGACAATAGTTTCTGCAAAATTAAATGCGTACTTACCCACTTTTTTTCCGATTTTTCTTCCTGGAGCGTCATCAATTGGAGGATGAATACCCCCCCAAATTCTCGAAAGTGCGCTTTCGTTTGAAGCATCCATAAAAGTCGCCCACTGTAAATTAAAAGTTACCGAAGGTCCATCCTCAAACACAAGAAATTCATTCATCGGTACTGGCCATTCAGCTAATCCTCCTGGCCAGTAAGGTGAACCTGTTAATAGTTCAAATAATTCTGCTGCGGCTCGAGAAAATGTAGAGTGACCACTAACATAGGCAGCAAAAGGAGGAGTCACGAAACTTGGTCGCTGGTATGGCCACCATTGATCAGCCAAAATCCAATCAACTCCAGCTTCATCAATCATGGGGACTTCTATATAATCAGGTCCCTTCCAAGATTTAACACTCACTTTACCAACTTGATCTACACCACCAAAAAAAGCTAAGGGGCTATCGTCATCAATCAACTTGACTAATCCTTCTTTTAATGGAAGACCCGCTGGATGATAGCTAGGCAAATTAGGGTCAGAAGATTGGCCATTTTCAGCCATGAATCTAACTGCTGATACTGGTCTAATATAGTCATAATAACCTTTACTACTCCATGCGGAAATTGCACAATCGTGCATAGCACCACCAAGAGCTAAATAAGATTTAACTGCAAATTCAAGGTCGTCTATGATAGGACCTTGGCCTCGCCATCTATTGTTTCCATAATTTCCAACTAAGATGAATTCATTCAAAAGTGTAAACCAATGTCCTGGAGGGGTCTCAGAATCAGGGCCGTCAGCCCAAAACTCAGCTATAACCCTACCGTAATCACCTCGAGGAACAATATTAGGTTCATATGGTACACCTGTAAATGGATTAATATCGTGACCATTTCCACCAAATGAACCGTCTTCATTGTACCATGCGACAAGACCACCTCGTTCCCAATCATAGAATTCGGGAAAATCTTCAAATTCAGGAATATTTCCATCATATCTCAAAGAAGAGGGACCAATGTCCCACATTACTCCATCATAAGGATCTAAGTGTTGCGACCAATTCACAACCATACCAAATCCCCACTTATAAGGGCTCTCTTCAAAACCAGATGGATTAGTTGTATCTATATAAACTGGAGGTCCGGGATTATGATAAATATTATAAATACATCCATCTTTTTCTAGAGCAGTCATATTAGAATCTCTTAGCGCAAAACCATTAACATTCCCCCATTCTGGTCCTAGGAATGGAGGTGTGGAAGTGAGCAGTTCTCCACTTTGATCTATCGCAAAAGAAAGCTCTACAGCCTGCCAAGCGTTGGGGTCAATAATGCCGTTAGTGCCAGGAATCTCAGGAAGAATATTTGGATTTACAGATTCGTAACAAATGTTCGCATAATCATCAATCTCATTCGACCCATCTTGCATGCCGTATTCAATCATTTGCTCAGCCAGGTAATTTCCAAGAGCTGATGGACCATCATTTATATAATCCGTTGACTCAACCAAAGTGTCTAGCTCCATCTCCATCATTCTTGCATTAATATTCGACATTGTTGCATCAGCCTGAGGAGAATTTCCATATCTATGCTTCATTAGTCTGTAAACTGCATAGCTCATCGCAATTTCTTGCGCTTCTTTCACTTCCTCTTGTGATTCTGGAATTGAAAAATTGTCTTCGTCAAAATCACATGTATATCCGTAGAGTGATTTACCTAAAAAGTATGTTTCAGAAGAAGTTGTATCATAAGCAGCCCAGGCATCGTACATAATAATACTCGAATGAAGAAGATTTCTTGCGTGAACTGTAGGTCTAGCAAAATCGTTTCTGATCCCTTCCAATATCTCTTCATTCCAATGTGTGGCAACTGTTACTTGTTGTGCTGTAACAGAAGACGCTATGGATAAAGTTGAAAACAATAAAATATGTTTCAATCTTTTCATTTTGTATAATCTTTTTTGTTTTTATCTATGCAATATTAGTCAAAGAAACCTATTAAAAGGTAGCTTAAAATTATAAATCATAAAATCGTCACAGAAAAAAGACTAATTAGCAATCCAAAATATTAAAAATCGATGCTTTCTCAAAAAGCTAAATATGCATTTAGGTGTCTGACTATTATAGTAGAAAAAGATTCTATGACAGGTTTGATAAAATTCAATATCCTTCTTCATTGTAGTGATCCCCAAATTCATTCCTACATAAATTCATACAGTTTATTAACTAACAAACTTTATAGAAAGGACTATCTTTCTATTTGTTGCGAACTATACAAATGGCTATTCAACCTGATGAGCAACCAAGAGCAGGTAGCTCGTGGTGGTAAAACTCGTCACAAGAGTACGGACTACATAAAGTATAATTGTAGATTAGCTTTATGATTAGATACACTATTCCTTTTCTTTTCCTTGGGGTTTTATCTGGATGTACAACCTCTACACCACCAAAAACAATCATTCTTTCTAAAGAAAATTCAAAGAAAACTTGCTCTCAATTCATTAGCCGTCTTGACTCAACAATAAATTGGAGATTTATCGACGCTTACTCAATTGACCCCTCTTTTCTAGACGAGGAACTTAACAGAGCAGATGGAATAATTCTAACTGGTGGAGCTGACATAAATCCAGGTCGTTATGGCTCAGAATCAGATACAGTAAAGTGTGGTTCTATTGACTATTTTAGAGATAGTATCGAATATATTTTACTTGACTTTATCAAAGAAAATAAAACTCCTTGTATTGGTTTTTGCAGGGGGTTGCAAATCATGAATGTCTACAATGGGGGTACATTGCACCTTCATCTTCCAGATACATTAAGCTCTATTCATAGAGGTTTTAAAGGCCAAAATGCTCACCCAATTCAAGTCACTAAACACATTGCAAGTGTTGATCATCCTTTAGGTAGTTTCAACAAAATTGTAAGCAATCACCATCAGGGAATTTCACAACTAGGTGATGAATTAGAGGTATGGGCTGTGGCTCCTGACGGACTTTCTGAAGGTATAAGACACTCAGATACTACTAATTATCCATTTTACGTTGGAGTACAATGGCATCCTGAGTTATGTAACATCGGCAATAAGTTCGATGAACAAATTGGACTCAAATTTATTCAAGCTGTTATTTCTGAGTAATTGTTGTAACCCAATCTCCATTAACTCTAAATTATAAAATTATGTGGCACAAGTGATCCAAATTAATTTTACGGACGCTTGGTGGAACCAAAAAGGACTGAAAAAACAAGAGAGCTAGCTAAGCTAGCTCTCTTTACGACTTAGTAGCGGGGGCAGGACTTGAACCTGCGACCTTCGGGTTATGAGCCCGACGAGCTACCAACTGCTCCACCCCGCGATTTAGGTTCCACTTTGCTTCATGTTGGGCATAACCTCCAACGCTAAGCGGACAGCAAATGTAATGAGTCTTCATATTTATACAAGTATAAACAGTGATTTTTCTTCATCAAGCTATTTTACATTCTACCCTTGTTGCTTCGATAGGTGATTTACTTGGGTTAGATACACCTAGATTTTGACTTATAGATATTTCATATTCCTTTAGCAGAATCATGCAGCAAAATCAACCTATTCATCTACTACTTTAATATCTTATTTATTGGGTAAATAATATTGGCACATCATTTGAAAGATTTCAAATGATTTTGGATTTTGAGCACCATCTACTGCCGCAAATAGTGATTAAATTTTACAGGTGCAATTTGAAATTAAATAATGGAGAACGAGGATTGTATATTGTGTCTATCTAAATTCAATGAAAATTCAATGAAAATTCAATATGCTAGATTAGTGAGCTTTTTTTTATTTTACCTAGCTTGTCACATCATATATGCACAAAATAGTAATTGTGTAGGTAATTGTATTAATGGTTATGGAATAATGATGTATGTGAATGGTGATATATATGATGGTAATTGGCAAAGTGGATTAAGGCATGGTGAAGGAGAATATATATTTGATAATGGAGATATTATGAGTGGGTATTGGTTAAGAGGCAGTTGTAGAAGTTGTGCACGAGAGTCTGGATACAATTCAAATACACAAGAAACATCCAATACTTCAAACAAAAATCAGTCAAATAATATTAGGGTAAGGATTTCAAAAATTCCATCTGAAATTTATAAGGTTGCAGTTATAGGAAAAGAAGCTTCACTTTGTAATGGCGAAATTGATGATGGGCAAGAATTAGCAGAATTAGTTGAAGGTGAATTATTAGGAATTTACGGAGTAGTAGAAAGAAAATATTTAAACTCAATACTAGAGGAACAGATACTTGCTATGAGTGGTTTAGTTTTAGATGATAATGATTTTGCTAATGCAGGATGTTTAGCGGGTGCCCAAGGAACCGTGATAGCATCATATGGATGCCTTCAAGATAAAACTAAATTACAAGTGAAATTAGTCGATTGTTCTACTTCTGACTTGTATTGGAGTGTTACTGGATTTAACGTTTCAGAATTTGAACTTTTAGACGCTCTTAGGGAAAGATTAAATTAAAAATAGACTTAAAAATCACAAATCATAATATAATTTGTGATTTAGCTCTTTTTCAAAAGAAAATATTATAATTTTACTCGCCTAAACTCAAAAAAAACAGGTTAAATAATGAATTTATCACGACTACTGATTTTTTCTACATCACTTTCACTTTTACTTTTTTCTTGTGAAAAAGAACAGGGATGTACCGATATCACGGCTTGTAATTTTTCCGCTACAGCAGAAGAAGATGATGGAACATGCTATAGCTCCGGGGATGAATGTGATGATAATAATCCAAACACAATAAACGACACATACAATAATTCTTGTGATTGTTTGGGAGAAGATCCTCCACCTCCAAATTATGGATGCACTGATGAAGCTGCATGTAATTACAACCCAGAAGCAGATACAAATGACAATAGCTGCTCATTCGTCGGTGACGCTTGTGATGATTTTAACTCAAGTACAATAAACGATACGTATAATTCTAATTGTGAATGCGTTGGAACAGTATCCATTAGTGGATGTACGGAAAATTCAGCGTGTAATTATAACGCAAATGCCACAACCAATGATGGAAGTTGTGTATACCCAGGAGATCCATGCAATGATTTTAACTCAAATACAATAAACGATACATATAATTCTAATTGTGACTGTGTTGGAACAACATCTGTAAGTGGGTGTACGGATTCATCAGCGTGTAATTATAATTCAAATGCCACAACCAATGACGGAAGTTGCATATACCCCGGAGATTCATGTGATGATGGCAACTCTAACACAATAAACGATACATATAATTCTAATTGCGAATGTGTTGGTGAGATATCAAATAGCAATGGGTGTGCAACAAATGCTGATGGAATGGTTGATGTTGAATTCGGTATTTTTACTGATAATTGGCCCCAAGAAAATACATTAATCATATATGACAGTGGAGGAAATCAATTGACGAATGCGGTTACTCCAGCAACACAAAATGCTTACAATAGTTGGAATTGTGGTTTTTGTGGTACAAATGGAGATCAATTAACATTAATGGTAACGGATAGTTACGGTGATGGTATAGTCAATGGAGCCTACTTTTTAGCTAGATGTTATGCAGAAAATGGACAAGAAGTGACACTCATTCCACAAACAACTTGGGCTACTGGAAATCCGAAAACCCCTGGCACACCTATTTCAACTAGTGTTGATTTTACGATACCATAATTATTTATACAAATGAAAAAATATTTATCACTCATTCTTTGTACAATATTTTATTGTAACTACTATGCTCAACATGAGTACAAAATGTCATTGGGAACATTTATTTCTGGTGACGGTGTGGCCTCTGGCTATATACAAGGAAATAACCCTAATTATGATAATTATTCTGGCGAATATTCTTCTAGAGTTGGATTAGACTTGAATTTAGGATATGGTTACTATATAAACCCGAGTTTAAAAATTACATCTAATGTTTCATTCAAACAAGCAGGTTTTAGATCAAACCAGGAAATGTATAATCAACAAGGTTTACAATATAATGACACTGGTGGTGTTGTTTTTGGTCCAGAGCGGCAAGTAACTTTAGACAACAAAATCAACCTAAATTACATTGGAGCATCTATTGGAATAACCTATATTACTAATAGCGGATTTACTATTACAGGTGGGTATTCATTTTATACTTTAGGCAGTGGGACTCTAAAACAAGAAGGCTCCATAGTTTACCCTGATAATCCCTCTGACAATCAATTAATTGATGATGATTTAGACTTAATCGCATATTATTCTGATCAGAATTTTAGCTGGAATGGAGAAACTACTATAGATTCAAATGCAAGTTGGTACCAAAGACAAGCTCTTGGCACAAATGTAGAAGATTATTCTAATAGTACTGCTGGAATTTTTTGGGGGTTTGGATATGATTGGGGTGACTTCTCAATTGATTATACTTACTCGATTTTAGAAAATTATAATTCAGATTTTAGAGATTTATCAGGTTCAAGCATTAGCCTAGGATATAGTAAACTAATTAATTCAAATAAATAAAAAACATGAAAAACCTTAACCAGCTATTATTTATAGCTACACTATTGGTAATGTGTTCGTGTTCCGAATATGTTATAGTGCCTCAATACGCTTCAGTAGAAAAACTCAATAGTTTAACTTCTGGAATGTCAAAAGAAGAGGTAAGCCAAAATCTTTCTGTAGCACCATACGAAGCATATCATTCAACAGAAAATGGATGTGAATTATATGGATATAAGTATCTGCATAAATTTCAAGAAATAAACCCTAAAAACAAACACAATAGTGGGGCTTTAAAGGGTAACCCTCCTCGCTATGATGATGAAAGCGATGCATTTCTTTATTTTGAAAATGGAAAGCTAAAAGATTTAATTGTTGCTAACGCAAAAGTGGATCATGAGTTTGTTGATGAAATGATTGCATCTTGTAACGGACCTGTAAGTGGATGTACTGACTCACGTGCACTTAATTATAATCCTGATGCAATTATTAATAATGGATCATGTGAATTCTGCCCATGTGACTATTATAAAAACCCTAACTACGATTCAAATAAAGAGTGTGAAGAACAGTGTATCCCTGTAGATAATGGTGACGCTGATAATGATGGAGATGGAAATGGAAATGGAGATGAAGCCGAAGACTGTAGCTTATGTGATATTGTCAGTGCTGCAAATGGAAACGTGAATATTAACATAAAATCATCATTAGATTCATCATCTAACACTAACAATAGTAAAAGGAACAATAAGAAAAACATCGATGTTGATCTTGATTCGAACAAAAACAATAGCGGAAAAAACTCTAAGGAGTCCTCTAAAAAATCAAAAGTTGAAAAGCAAATCAAAAAACTAGAAGAAAAATTAGAGAAATCAAAAGAAAGCGACTCTAAGAAGGGTGTGACATCTAAGAAAACACAACTACTTGAAGCTGCAATTGAAAAGCTACAAAATCAACTGTAAACAATCATAAAAACAACTAAAATGAAAAAAATATCATATATCATTTCAGCATTATTATTTGTGAGCTTATACAGTTGCACTAGTAATAATATAATTATTAATGAATTCACTACAACTAGTGATATATATAAGCTCAAGATAGGGATGAGTGAAGCGGAAGTAATCTCTACATTGGGGCTTCAACCATATGAAATTCAATATAATTTTGAGGACCAAACAAAAATTCTAATGTGGAACTATAGAAGACCACATCATGAAGTAAATAGAGCAATGAAAAATACCGAAACTGTTCTAAATGTTCAGAATGAAAAATGGCAAGATGAAGAAATTCTTCATGTGCACATAAATAATGGAAATCTTTCTAATTTCTACACAAAATCTGGTAAGTCTTCTAGCAGAAAACTAATAAACAAAAAGTTTGATCTAAAAAAGTAATATTAATTACTCTAACAAAATAGTAAAAAGAGTCAGCTTGCGCTGACTCTTTTTTTATTCCAACTTTAATTCTTGAGCCTCTTGAGATTCTACTTTTGAGGTAAAAACATACAAAAGCATATGTGTTTTCTTTTTAGAATTCAATTCTCCTGGACCAGTATAGATATAGTTAACGACCAACTCTGGGTGCTCAGCTTTGAATTCATTGACCGTCTTTTCCCAAACTAACTTGTCAGCCAAGAAAGGGAAATCGAATTTGTATACTCCATCAACAACCTCTACCCCATTTACAGATGTATCAACATTTGAAAATGTCTTACTAGAAAATTCTCTGATAGAAACGGATGCACACATGGTGATGACAAGACCAATGACCACAGCTAATTTGACACCTTTAGAACCAGATATACGAGTGGTCTTGGTTTCATCAACATATTTAAATCCAACCCATGAGACAATCAGCACAAGCCAGAATAAGCCATGTTCAAGGAGTTGGAAACGGTCGCCAAAGACCTGATCACCAATTGAGAACAACGCAAACAAAGTCATAGAAGTGAATACTGCTCTGAAAAACCACTTTTCGCAGAGACCTTCATCGCTTTTGAAAAAACTACCGAGGGACAAAAAGTAAAAAACAAAATTTAGCACTTCTAGGACTGTAATACTAGCAAGAGCAAGAGTTGCAAAAATTGGATTCTTGAGGCCTAACGATGCGAAAAACTTAATAAATAGGGCGAAGAAATCTTTGCCTACCCAGAGATAATGAACGTCGGGTATGATTTTATCTACTACACTTAATCCCCAAAAGAAAGTCCAAAAAATGAGGATGGATAATCTTATGATATTCTTCTCTTTCATTCTTTCTCCTCGGTTACAATGTAAAAAATGAGGCTATCAGCCTTTTTTAGTTTGAGTGGAGTGGGTACCGTATAAATCTGTATAATACGTTTGGCCGGGTGTTCTAATTTGAATTTAGCAATAGTGCCTTCAAACACTTTACTTCCACCTAGGAAGGGGAAACTTACTTTATATAGGTTCTTTCCTACTTCAACTGATTCAAGTACTGAGGTTCTTCTATGAAAGAAGTTTTCATTATAATTAAAGATTGAAAGACTAGTTGTACAAACTAGGAAGAGAGCTATAATGGTTGCGCTTAATTTTTGTCCTGTAGAAAGATGGAGATTGTTTTCTCCTTTAACTTCCAATTTATTGAATATTAACCAGGAACAGAGTGTAATAAACCAAAATAAAGTATGCTCTAGTAGCTCGAATCTGTCGCCAAAGATGTGGTCACCAATTGAGAAAACTGTAAAGGTTATCAGAGTGAAAATGATACCAACAAAGAACCATGACCTAGCATCAGAAGTTCGTTTCCATAGGAAGTGAATAAGGGCTCCTGAGAAAAACACAAAAGCAAAAACTTCTAATGCAGCAGCAACTATCAAAGCTGCATCAGCTATCAATGGCGAATCAAGTCCAGTAGATGCAAAGAATTTTTGGAATTGGGCAAATCTATCTCTTCCCACCCAAAGGAACATACTGCCACCAATGAGCTTATCAATTACATTGAAAAGCCAAAAAATAGACCAATATGCTAATATTGAAAATCGGATTATACTATTAGTAGAAAATTTATTTTCTGTCAAACTCATACTACAATGATATAATTTAGTTGATTGATTAATAATCCAATGATTAAGAAAATTGCGATAATTTCTTCAGGATTAGATTTTCAAGGTATGAATGCTGCCATTAGAATAGAGGTTAAAACTGCCGATTATAGCTTTATTGAATGATGGGATTCTAAAGAGTATACCAAGTATGAGTAGAAAATGATTCAGTTGAGCTAGTGTTAAGAGCAATGAGTAAAATCTTAGGTCTTTGTTGTAAAAAAAACGGCATAGATTAAAATCTACACCGTTTTAATTCAATTATTTCTAGGTAATTACCCCATAAAAATATGAATGTCTAATTGCCTACAGAAATTGCAGCCATTTTATCAATACTAAGCTTCACCTCCCTTTGACCAATCAAAACAAAGTAGATCGTTAGTCGCTTGTTTAGGATGTGAGCATCTACTAGTATTATGGTTTGAGCAATTCGAACAAGAAGATGATTTAGTAATACTCACCTTCAGATTATGACTCTCACAAGTGTTGTTCAAATCAACCACTACATTGTGTACGCTACAATTGAAATTCTTTTCAAGATTATCACAATTCGTACAAGAGTTAACTGTATTTAAAGCCATGATTTCTAAATTTTATTATTGCAAAATAGAACTTCATTTGTTTAGAATCAATATAAATACATGTTTATCAGCTATTTATAATTAGACCAAATAAACTTAACTTCGTCACATGACAAAGAAGATTGGATTGAAATTGATGGCCTTTTGGCCTTAGCCCAATTAAAAACCATAGATAAAACTCATTGACATACTAGTCAAGAGAACGATTTTCTTGTGATAGAGTAAGCGACTCGAGAGGTTGCACAGCTAATGAGTGCTACCTGCTACGATTGTCATTCAAAATCAACAAACTACCCTTGGTACAGCAATATTACTCCGGTAAGTTGGTGGCTTGAAAAACATGAAAGTAAGAGTTCTTATTCGCTTAATTATTTTGAATGGGGGTGATACGATGAAGGCAAAAGAAAGCACAAACTTGAAGAGAGTGCAGACTTTATAAGAAAGGGCTAGCTAGATTCCGAAAGGACCAAATAAGCTGACTCACAATTTGGCTAGGTTAACTGATGAGTAAAGACAGATGCTTGTTGATTGGCTAAATCCTAATTTAGACTAGTAATTCAGCCCTACCTTTGTCTCTGTAAATGAGCGACGAAACTCCAGCTAACACAGAGGTAGATATGCCAGACATCCCGCCCATGCCTTCTGAAGGCAACGATGTTCCTGAGGGGCATAAAGCGGGATTCGTCAATATTGTAGGTTCTCCAAATGTGGGGAAGAGTACCCTCATGAACCAACTTGTTGGTGAACGTTTGAGCATTATTAATTCTAAAGCACAAACCACACGTCACCGCATCATGGGAATGGTAAACGAACCAAGATATCAAATCGTTTACAGTGACACCCCCGGAGTTTTGGACCCTTCGTACAAATTGCAAGAGGGTATGATGAAGTTTGTGAAAACTGCTTTACAAGACGCAGATGTGCTACTTCTAGTTACAGATATTTACGAGGACTGTATTGCCCATGAAGCAACATTGGAAAAAATCTCCAATATGGATGTTCCAGTGATCATCTTGATAAACAAAGTTGATTTGGGCGATCAGGATAAAGCAGTTGAGCGAATGAAGTATTGGAAAGAACAAATTCCAAGAGCAAAAATTGCCGCAATTAGCGCACTTCACAGTTTCAATCTTGACTGTATCTTAGAAATGATTGAGGAGGTACTCCCTGAAGGGCCTCCATTTTTTCCAAAGGATGAACTCACAGATAAACCTATGAGGTTTTTTGTTTCTGAGATTGTACGTGAGAAAATTTTAATTCATTTCAAACAGGAGATTCCATACAGCTGTGAAGTTGTTGTAGAAGACTACAAGGATGAACCTACCATTTGTAAGATTAGAGCTGAAATTAGAGTTGCTCGTGATTCTCAAAAACAAATAGTCGTTGGGGCTAAGGGACGAATGATTAAAAGGGTTGGAACTGATGCACGAAAGGAGATGGAGTCATTTCTTGGGAAGAAGGTTTACCTAGATCTGTATGTTCGTGTTGACAAAGACTGGCGAAATGACGAGAATAAGCTTAAGAGATTTGGCTACTTTAATTAATCACTAAACACTGTGATTTACTTTCCAAACGCTAAAATAAATTTGGGTCTGCAGGTAGTTGGACGCCGTAAAGATGGATTCCACAATCTAAAAAGCGTTTTCCTTCCTATTGGTTGGTGTGACATATTAGAGGTACACTTAAATGAAGCTGGGATTCAGGGGAAGTTGAATTTAGTGTTACATGGACTCGATATTGAAGATGGTAGTGAGTCTAATTTAGTTGTAAGAGCACATGCCCTTTTAAATAAGGATTTCAATCTTCCTGAAATAAATGTTACTCTTCAAAAGAATATCCCAAGTGGTGCAGGACTAGGTGGCGGCAGCTCCGATGGTAGTTTTATGTTGAAAGCTATAAACAACCAATGTAAGCTTGGGTTAGATACGTCTGAATTAGAAAATTACGCTTCTAAACTTGGAAGCGATTGTCCATTCTTTATCAAAAACGAACCTTCGAGTGTTAGTGGACGTGGAGAGGTTATAAAAAAATTTGAAGTTTGTAATAGCCTACAAAATCAGGAAATTTTGATTGTACACCCCGGAGTTGAGGTCATTACTAGAGAAGCTTTTAAACTCTTGGAATTGAAGGAATCAAACTTAGATTTTGATTACGAAAATCTTCAGAGTATCACAAACTATTTTCAGGGTCCAGTTTCTAAGAAATTCCCTGAAATTATTGAAGCTCTTAATTTTATTGAGTCAAATGGTGCACACTTTACACAAATGAGTGGAAGTGGATCGGCAGTGTTTGGACTATTTGATAAGGATTCAGTAGAGGGGTACAAGCTTGTGGGAAAAGCTAAGGCCAAAGGGTGGACGGCTTACTTTGGTGCTCTTTTATAGATCCACAATCCTAGTATACCAAACAATACATTTGGGAGCCAAGCAGCAATAAATTGAATGCCATCCAAACCGTATGGAAGCCAAGCAGGGACAGATGCTGTTGCTGCGTAAACAGTAATAAGTCGTGAAGTAAACACGAATGTGAAGCCAATTAGTACAGCAGCAAAAAGGTGGAATCCTATACCTCCCCTTTGTTTTCTTGAGGCTATTCCAACCCCAATTAGGGTAAGGACAAAAATTGCAAAGGGTGTTGCAGTTCTTGAATACCTAGTCAAAAGTAAAGGGCTCACATCAGCACCTGTAGATCTTACATCCTCAATATGCTCGTTCAATTCTGATGTTGTCATTGTATTTACAACCGCATCTCTTTGGGCAAAGTCATCAATTCTCATTGGAAGAACTGTATCAATTCGATTTACGAATTTGAAGGACTCTGTTCCATCGTCATTGAACTCTCTTACTCCGACATTGATAAGCCTCCAAAGACTATCAGCTGGTACCCACGTTCCCTTAGCAGCCACAATCCTCTGTTCTAATTTGTTGTCATCACCCCATCTTTCCATTTGGAATTTATACCCTGTTTTACGGCCGTATGTGATACTCCTGAAATAAGCAACTGTTCCAGGAGCGACCTCTCTATACAGGTTTTGGTCTTTAACATGAAAATTCACATGAACCCACTGAACCTCAAACTCCAACTTGTCTTTATTTGCTTGAGGCACGACATAGTGTGAGAGAAAAAGAGAGAATACAACAAGAATCGAAGCAGCAATAAAATACGGTCTAAGAAGTCTAGAGAAAGACATCCCCCCTGTAAGCATGGCTATAATTTCCGTCTGCTGTGCTAGTCTACTTGTAAACCAAACAATGGTTAAGAAAACAATAAAGCCACTCAATAGATTTCCGAAGAAAAAGCAGAATGCCACGTAATACTTAACTGTCCCCCAAAACGGCGCATCGTTTGAAAGTAATCTTCCAATATTTTCAACTAAATCAAAAACTACAGCTACAACGCAAAAAGCACCCAACATAAAAAAGAATGTCAGGAGAAACTTCTTAATGATATATCTGTCGAGTTTATTCATCAAATTTTGGCGCTCAGTTGTGGGACAATTTTATCTTTCCACCTAGCGAAATCACCTTCAATGATTTGCTTCCTTGCCTCTCTTACTAAGTCCAAATAAAACACCAAGTTGTGTACGCTTAATATATTCAACGCCAAGATTTCATTAGCTCTGAGCAAATGCCTAACGTAAGATTTACTATACATCTTATCAACCTCAGCAGATCCAGCAGGATCAAGAGGAGTAAAATCCTGTTCCCACTTCTTATTCTTGATATTCATCACTCCATTCCAAGTGTAAACAGTTCCTGTTCTAGCATTCCTCGTGGGCATTACGCAGTCAAACATATCTACGCCTAAAGCAATGTTTTCTAAAATATTTACTGGTGTACCCACGCCCATCAAATACCTTGGTTTATCCTCAGGTAGAATACTACAAACAAGTTCACTCGTTTCATACATCTCCTCTGCAGGTTCCCCAACGCTCAAACCTCCAATTGCATATCCAGCTGCATCAATATTTGAAATATATTCTGCACTATCCCTTCTAAGATCTGCATATCCACCGCCTTGTAAAATGGGAAACAATTCCTGATTGTGTCCGTAAAGAGGTTGAGTATTAGCTAACCTTGCAACGCATCTATCAAGCCATCTATGAGTTCTATCCATAGAGCTTTTGGCATACTGCTTTGTACATGGGTAAGGTGGACACTCATCAAACGCCATAATGATATCAGCCCCAATTGTTCTTTGAATATCCATCACATTTTCTGGAGTAAACATGACTAAATCGCCATTGATGTGATTTCTAAATGCAGCTCCCTCTTCTGTCAATTTCCTTGTATGAGATAGACTATAAACCTGATAGCCTCCACTATCTGTTAGAATTGGACCACCCCAATTCATATAATTATGTAAGCCACCTGCTTTTTCCATAGTATCCATTCCGGGCCTTAAATAAAGGTGGTATGTATTACCCAAAATGATATCAGCACCGACATCATGTTTAAGCTCAGGCTGTGACACAGCCTTTACTGAGCCCAAAGTTCCAACAGGCATAAAAATGGGCGTTCTAATATCACCATGATCCGTTCTTAAGGTCCCAGCCCTGGCACTTGATCCCTTATCAGTTGCTTCTAACTTAAAATTCACCTGTAATGCTCTTGATTATAATTACACAAATGTAACTTGTGAGCATGGTATTACTAGGCACCTTTATCAATACAATTGCCGTCGCAGCCGGTTCTTCCTTAGGGTTACTAACAGGAAAGAGAATAGGTTCTAAAGCCCAAACCAATATCGTCATCATCTTTGGCCTGTTTACTATAGCAATGAGCATTGGCATGATTAAGGATATGAACAACCCCATAAACATTTTCCTTAGTCTAGTGATCGGAGCATTAACAGGCGAATATCTAGGACTACACAAAAAATTTGAGAAGTTTGCATCTCGCTTTGACGTAGAGGGAGAACAAAGTGTTGGAGGATCTTTCATCAAAGCAACGATGCTTTTTTGTGTTGGAGGCATGACTTTAATTGGTTGTATGAATGAAGGATTAGATGGCGATTATAACCTGATTATGGTGAAGTCTATTATGGATCTTATTAGTTCATTTTTCCTAGCTTCCGCTCTTGGTCGTGGAGTCCTCTTTTCAGCTTTAGGCATACTGGGTTTTCAAGGAGCACTTACACTTGGCTTTTACTTTGTTGGATCTATGGCGTTTAGTTTTAACGGAGCATTGATTATGTCTCCAGAACTAATAACTGACCTTACAGCAACTAGTGGGGTTCTACTTCTAGCTTTAGGTTTAGATTTAACTGGATTAAAGAAATTTCAAATGCTTGACCTAGTTCCGGCACTAACTGTCCTTCCGATAATTCACATCATACACACTCAATTGTTTTAATGCCTCTAAGACTGACACATCTGTTTGGGGCGATAATTGTCCTTGGAGCTCTAGCATATGGGTATATGCATTATAGTGGTTATGTCACAAGAATTAAAAACTCTATCAAAAACAGAGTATATGAAAGTGATGCAATTTCAAATTATTCTAAAGATGTCAAGAGTGCTGCTGTTGAGTTTGATCTTTCTTATCCATATTTAATGGCTTTGATTCAACTCGAATGTGGGGGGCGAAAACCTGCTGGGTCAAGATTTGAGAAACATGTATTCAAAAGACTTAAAGACGTGAGGGATGGCAATAGAGAAAACTATGAAAACGTAACTCCAAAGCATCTTAAAGACGCAAGTGATGCAGCACTAAAAAACCTTGCAACATCTTGGGGGCCTTTCCAACTTATGGGGTATAAATGCATATTGCTAGGTGTTAAAATAAAAGACATTAGAGGCGAAGAGGCTGTTTATTATGGGGCCAAATGGATAGATTTGGCCTATGGGAAAAGACTTCGAAATGAGCAGTTTAAAGACTGTTTTCACATTCATAATACTGGGAGACCATATCCTAATAATGGTAGACCAACGACTCATGACCCTCAATACATACCGCGTGGACTTGCGGCTATAGAGAAATACAAAAATGCCGGCAAATAAATACGCTTTACTCAGATATCGCATCATTGACAGATGCATAAATAACAGGTCTCGTCCCTACCCCACCAAGGAAGAGCTTAGATCTGCATGCGAAAAAGCTCTCTATGGAAGTGAAGGCGAAAACATTAGCATCTCAACAATTGAAAAGGATATTTGGGCTATGCGTAATGAGAGTGAATTAGGTTACTATGCTCCTATCGCATACCACAGAGACAACAGAGGCTACTACTACGAAGAAGAGGATTACACCATAAACGAGGTCAGCCTGAACGACGAAGATCTAGAAGCGATTCGATTTGCCGCAAACACCCTAATCCAATTCCGAGACCTACCCATCTTCAAGCAATTCGATCAAGCAATAGGCAAAATTGCAGACCGACTTTCAGTTGCTCCGAACTTAGACACTTCAGGAGTTGATAGTTTCATGCAATTTGAATCAACTCCTTCCTTGGGTGGATCTATGCATCTTGCTCCTATTCTCGAAGCTATTAAAAACAGACACCCTGTCAATCTCAAGTACAAAAAATTCTCCGAAAGCATCTCATCATCATATTCTCTTCACCCTTATTTACTTAAGGAATACAGAAATAGATGGTATTTACTTGCTTGGGATTTAGATAGGAATTCAATTAGAACATTCGGTTGCGATAGAATTGAAAATGTTGAGATTAGTGCGAATGAAAAGTATTCAGAAATCAGATTTAATTCTGAAGAGTACTTTAAGCATACAATTGGGATTACAGTCATAGATGACTCTCCACCATCTGAGGTAGTTTTCACGTGCTCACCCCTTTTAGCAAATTATCTCAAGACTCAACCTCTGCACAACTCTCAGAAACTTAATTCAAAGGGTGAAAAATTTGAAGTATCTGTCAAAGTTTTAATCACGTTCGAACTACTTCAATGGTTGCAGGGATTTTCTAGTGAAATAGAAGTTCTTCAGCCCAAAACACTAGTTGACAAACTTGCTGAAATATTAAAATCAGCTGCCGATAAATACTAAAACTCTAGCGAGAAATTTCACAACATAAATACATTGAGGAGTGCCTTTAGATGTTTGTATCGTAAACAAATTTTTTGTCATGTCGATACCAATCAATACATTCGCGAATAACACTATTAGTATTCACAACATAGTTGAAGCTAGATTATGGATAGATTCTCACCCAAGGCCAAAAGGTTTTAGCCCATATGCGTGGAGTTCAACCAAAAAGATAGCTCTCCAAGTTTGGAAGAGTTTTTTCTCTGGGAAAAAGTTTGAAAGAACTTTAAACTACATGCATCCAACCTTTTATTCTATGATCAGAACCCCTGAAGGTGAACCTATTTTAAAAGAAAAGTCAATTAAGGGCATCTGTTAAATATTTGGATGTAAGGGCGTTTCGCCGTAGTTTTATTGCTACTTATCGATGTTTTTCGCTTGTTAGTCGCAATTCTACACCTATGACTAGAAACCCATCTACGGCCCATGTGTCTTTAATGAGGGAACTTCAGACCTTGATTCACAGAGGTTCTGACCGAAACGGTTTACCCGGTGGTGTACTACTTTCTTACTCTGGAACTCTATCTCAAAAATCATTAGAATCAGTCGTCCATCTTACTGAAAATGCAATTTCACAATGCGGTTCTCCAAGAGCTGAATTATTGAGAGCTAAAATTGTTGTTGAAGATTGCTTAAAAAATATTTTATCTCATGGCTTAATCGATGAGAATGGAGAGACACTCTATTACATTGTAATTGATTGTGCTGATAATGGAATTATAATCAGATGTGGTGGATATATTGACGATAATCATTCTAGCTCGCTATCAGAAAAAGTAAATGAGATCAATAAAATGAGTATCTCTGACTTAAGAAAACGCTCAATAGAACTTCTTTGTAAATCTGATGGCCTAGGAAATAATAATTCAGAATTATGCCTTGTAAATATTTCTCTAAACTGCAAAAGGCCTTTTGATTTCTCAATATCCACAACTGAAGACGAGATCAATATTTTTAATATCGACTTAATTGTAAATCAAGCCTTAGCTTAGGTTTTTCTCTCCTGCTTTTTTGCTGCAGGGAATAAAATATTATTTAGTATCAATCTGTATCCAGGAGAATTTGGATGCAAATTCAAATCTGTTGGTGGATCATTTACCATGTGCTGATAATCCTCAGGATCATGACCTCCGTAATATGTCCACTGCCCTTGACCAAGCTCTCCATGTATGTATTTGGCCGTAGGAAGGTTTCTATTATCACCCATAATTGTTACATCAGATCTTATAAAATCCTTGCGGAACGAAGTTGTTTGGCCCATAAAACCAGCTATCACTCTTTCGTGACTCTGCGTTAATATTGTAGGAACAATATCCCATTTAGCTGAAAAATCAAAAAGGGTAAAGAAATCGTTTATAGGTTTTATACCCCTGTGGTCCACAGTACCATCAATGTTTGAAAATTCATAAATAAGTGGATTCATCTCAAGCTGATACTCCTGAAAGGCTAAACCTTTATTGAATTTAAGTTTCCCATTCGCTGCTGCATCAGCAGGATCACCATCGAACATTGGTTCACATATATCAATCTCTTCAGCTGCTAATGCAATATCGAAGGAGTCTGTTCCAGAACACATTGTGAACAGGAACCCACCACCGATAACAAAATTTTTGATACTCAGTGCAACCTCACGTTTCATTTCACTGACTTTTTGGAATCCCATGATTTGGGCTGAGGAGTTTTGGGATTCTACCTCTTCTTGATACCAAGTTGCAGACCTATAAGCCCTGTAGAATTTTCCAAACTGACCTGTGAAATCCTCGTGATGGAGATGAAGCCAATCGTATTTGGGCAGTTCTCCGTCTAGAATCTCTTTGTCATAAATAATATCGTAGGGAATTTCAGCATATGTGAGAACTAGAGTAACTGCATCATCCCAAGGTAGTTTTCCAGCTGGGCTATAAACTGAAACACGTGGAGCTACTTCCAACTTTACGCTTTCCATATTTACCTCTGGATGAGAAATTTCTTCTAGAATAGCATTCGCCTGAACGTCAGCAATTATTTGATGTGATACACCTCTAATTACACATTGATTCTGAATTTCTAATATGTTAGGTAATAAGAAACTCCCCCCTCTATAGTTCAATAACCACTCTGCAGGGATCTCTCTTTCTAATGCCCAAAAAGTAATTCCATAAGCCTTTAGATGATTTGTTTGGGTTTCATCCATAGGAATTAAAATCATAGATGCTTGAGTTATACAAGCCCAAAAAATCATCACTAAAACTAATAACTCCCTAATTTTTTTCATTTTAGAATGGAGATTCTCCTCCCTCAACATCGTCATTCATTTTAGAACCTCTTGTAATCATTCCGCCGTCAGTGAATGCTGTATTTGGAGAGATTGAATCGAAACCTGCATCTGAAAAAGTGTTGTAATCTGTAAATTTTGCTAGACGAGCAATGAACTTCATATTTACCGTACCCAATGCACCATGTCTGTGCTTAGCAATAATAAATTCCGCAAGACCTTTTGTGTCCAATCCATCCTCGTGTTCAGTGAAACCGTAGTATTCAGGCCTGTAAATGAATGATACTAAATCGGCATCTTGCTCAATCGCACCACTTTCACGAAGGTCTGAAAGCATAGGTCTCTTATCCCCTCCTCTAGTTTCAACCATACGGCTTAACTGAGATAAGGCAACAATTGGTATATCTAATTCCTTTGCAATCGATTTGATAGATCTAGATATTGCAGAAATTTCCTGCTCTCTATTTCCTCCGTTAATACTTCCTCCTTGCATAAGCTGTAAGTAGTCAATTACAACAAGGTCAATGCCGTGTTGTTGTTTCATACGCCTACATTTTGCCCTAAGCTCAAACACATTTAATCCAGGTGTATCATCGATGAATAACGGAGCCTTTGAAAGTCGTCCAATTCTATCGTGAAGCTGCTGATATTCGTGGTCTTCTAGATTCCCCTTTCTAAACTTATCAGAATCAATCTGAGTCTCAGCAGCTATCAATCTTTGAACAAGCTGAACTGATGACATCTCTAGAGAGAATATAGCACATGGAATTCCTGCGTCAACTGCAATATTTCTACACATAGTAAGAACGAAAGCTGTCTTACCCATTCCGGGTCTTGCAGCAAGTACAATCATATCTGATCTCTGCCACCCTCCTGTTACCTTATCGAGTTCTGCGAATCCAGACGGGATTCCACTAACACCACTATCGTTAGATCTTGCCTTATCGATATAATCAATTGCCTTTTTCACAACTGATCTCATTTCCTCAAAACTCTTTCTAATATTTCCTTCTGCAACTTCAAAAAGTCCAGACTCTGCCTCATCAAGTAGATCAAAGACATCAGTCTTTTCGTCAAATGCTTTTTCAATAATGTTACTTGACACTCTAATCAACTCCCTTTGAATATGCTTTTGAGAAATAATCCTAGCGTGAAATTCAACGTTAGCTGTACTTGCAACTCTTGTGGTAAGATTTGCTAAAGCATATGCACCACCAACAAATTCTAAATTACCCTCCTTTCGAAGTGCTTCAGTTACAGTAAGAAGGTCGATTGGCTCAGAATCATTAAATAATTTCTGAATTGTCTGATATATCTTTTGGTGAGACGGCTTGTAAAAACTACTTGAGTCCAAAACATCAATGACAGCGTTCACTGCAGTCTGCTCAAGCATCATTGCTCCTAGAACTGCTTCTTCCAGATCAACAGCTTGAGGAACGACCTTTCCATGTGTTTGAAGAGTTGATGGAGAGGTAGTTGCAAAGCCGGGCTTTACTGAAATGCGTTCTATGGTTTTAGACATATTTTCTTGTTGGATTTTAGATAGAGATGGATAAGCAAGTTACAGACTTAAAGCTAAGTCTTCTGTTTGGCTTTTTGCACATTTTCTCATCACCGTTTTCAACAAGTGAAAAACACTGATTAGTTTTAAATCATGAGTAAAATGCTTCAATATCAATAGTCTAAATCTGATTACAAGTTAGATCTTTATATAAACAAAGCACCCAACTTTATCAGTTCAATAAAAAGGTTTACGATAAAATGAACGGAAGTGTACCCTCTTTATATTTAAGAGAGATTAAAAACTGACTTTACTTCGTCAACCTTATCGAGTTTTTCCCAAGGGAACAATTCCACTTCAACCTCAACCTTTTCACCTCCATTGAATGCTTCAAAAGTCTTCATAACAATCTCATGTTTTCGACCCATATGACCATATGATGAAGTTTCAGAGTAAATAGGAGAGCGTAGTTTAAATCTTTGTTCAATTGCATAAGGAGTCATAGGGAATATAGACCAAATCTTGTCTACTATCTCCCCATCAGACATATCCACCTTTGATGTACCGTAAGTTTCAACATAAAGGCCTACTGGCTCAGCTACTCCAATAGCATACGCAACCTGCACTAACACTTCATCACAAACTCCTGCTGCGACAAGATTCTTAGCAATATGTCTAGTAGCATATGCAGCAGATCTATCAACTTTAGAAGGATCTTTCCCACTAAATGCACCACCACCGTGAGCACCCTTACCACCGTATGTATCCACAATAATCTTTCTTCCCGTTAATCCTGTATCGCCATGGGGGCCACCAATAACAAATTTACCAGTAGGGTTTACATGTAATTTATGATCACCTGCAAATAATGCTTGCACCCTTGGACTCATATCTTCGACAACTCTTGGAATCAAAATCTCAGAAATATCTCGCTTAATCTTTTCAAGAATAAGTTCATCACTCGCCTCAAATCCATCATCGTGTTGAGTAGAAACAACAATAGCTTCTATCCTCTCAGGAACTCCATCATCTGAATATTGTACCGTTACCTGACTTTTAGAATCTGGCCTTAGATAAGTCATCTCCTTGCCTTCTTTTCTAATTGCAGCAAGTACTGAAAGTAATCTATGGCTTAACTCAAGAGGCAATGGCATATATGTATCAGTCTCACGGCAAGCGTAACCAAACATCATTCCCTGGTCACCTGCTCCCTGTTGATCCGGCTTAACTCTTTCTACACCCTGATTGATATCAGCAGATTGCTCATGTATAGCACTTAACACACCACACGATTCAGAGTCAAATTTATATTCACTCTTAGTGTATCCAATTTTACGAATCTCATCTCTAGCTATTCTTTGCACATCTAGATATGCTTGGGACTTAACCTCTCCAGCTAAAATGACTTGACCTGAAGTAACTAAAGTCTCACACGCAACCTTACTTGATGGGTCAAATGCAAGAAAATGATCAAGTAATACATCTGAAATTGCGTCAGCTACTTTATCTGGATGCCCTTCTGAAACCGACTCTGATGTGAAAAAATAACTCATGAAAAAAAAGTGAAATATTAAATCAAAGGTAGTTTAAGTATTATTTTTATTTACCTTATAAATTAAAACAATTTTAAATTATGATTACTAAAGATAAAGTTGAAACCGCTCAAAATAATTGGGGAAATGGAGTAGTTAAAATCGGGAGTTTAAAAAATGATTTTAACGAATGTGAAATCTACACAAATAGCTTTCTAGAGGATTTATATAATTTCCAAAATGGAACTGTTTTATTTAAACCAACTAAATGTGCTGATGAACAATTTAGAGCTACAAAAAAAGAAGCTTTATCATATTTTATAGCTGGAGAAAATCGCGCTTGTCAGGAAGATAAAGGATTTGCTATCCAACCATGGACAAGGGTCAGATTTGAAAACACTGGAATGATTTTAGAAAATGATCGTGCTATAGCAATGGGAAATTACTTTTTCACAGACACAGAGGGAAATGAAGCAAAAGTGGAGTATACTTTTGGATATAAACTTATTGATGGAAACTTGAAAATTGATCTACACCATTCATCATTTCCATTTAATCCATAATTAAAATAAAATTATTTCTTTCTAAAGAATAACCTAACAGTCACCCCTGCAAGATCATATTCCTCGCGGATTTTATTCTCAAGAAACCTTTTGTAGGGGTCTTTTATGTACTGAGGCAGGTTGCAGTAGAAGGCAAATGTTGGAGTTTGCGAAGGTAATTGAGTTACATACTTAATTCTTACGTACTTACCCTTGTAAGTTGGAGGGGGATTGTAATCTACAATAGGAAGAAGGAAGTCATTCAAATGACTAGTCGAAATCTTTCTACTTCTATTCTGATGTACCTCAAGTGCTGATTCTAAAGCTTTGAATATTCTTTGCCGTTTAAGGTTTGAAGTGAAGATGATAGGAACGTCTGTGAATGGAGCAATTTTCTCACGAATTTTATCCTCATAAGCAGCCATAGTGCTATTGTCCTTAGTAATTTTATCCCACTTATTTACCACAATCACTATCCCTCTGTAGCTTTCAACTACTTGCCAAAATATATGCTGATCTTGCTTCTCCATTCCATCCTCCGCGTCAATCAGAAGTAGACAAACATCACTTTGGTTTATGGCCTTAACAGTCCTTACAGTTGAATAAAACTCAAGGTTATCTTCAATCTGTTTTTTCTTCCTAAGACCTGCTGTATCGATTATTTCAAAATCAAAACCAAACATATTATAGCGAGCGTGAACACTATCTCTTGTAGTGCCTGCTATATCTGTTACAATATTTCTATCCTCTCCTAAAAGAGTATTAACCAATGTCGACTTACCCACATTAGGCCTTCCAACCACAGCTAGCCTAGGTAATTTCTCCTCAGGTTCATCTTCCTCTGGAGGTAGTTGATTCACTAACGCGTCCAATAACTCACCTGTTCCAAAACCGTTATTTGCGGAAATAGAATATATCGTATCAGCTAAACCTAAAGAGTAGAATTCTGAACTAGCAATATCATGCTGAGAAGTATCTACCTTATTACAGGCCACCATAATTTTTTTACCTGACCTTCTCAAAAGGTTTGCTATATCAAGATCTAGGTCTGTTACTCCAACACCAACATCAACCATAAATAAAATAAGGTCTGCTTCTTCTATAGAAATTTGAACCTGTGCACGAATAGCAGCCTCAAATGAGTCATCTGACTTTGTAATCCAACCTCCTGTATCAATAACAGTGAACTGTTTATCAGTCCAATATGATTTTCCGTACTTACGATCTCTAGTGGTTCCACTAGTAGAGTCAGTAATTGCATCATTAGTCTCGGTTAATCGATTAAAGAGTGTTGACTTTCCTACATTGGGTCGACCTACAATGGCTACTAAAAAATCCATGTTCAAATTTAGAGATAAAAAAAGGGGCCCCAAAGGGCCCCAAGGTTGGCGTCGACATACTCTCCCGCCGTAGCAGTACCATCTGCGCTGGTGAGCTTAACTTCTCTGTTCGGAATGGGAAGAGGTGGACCTCACCGCAATAGACACCTATCGTTCAAATAGATAATATCAAATGCTTTCATCTGA
>PBMY01000006.1 GCA_002722795.1 Crocinitomicaceae bacterium | reverse complement strand
TATATCCGCCTCATTCATTTTTGCCAAAAAAAATAGCAAAGGATGGGGTGCGATGCAATACCCTCAGTTGTCGTTGGGCATGCTTGCGATTTTCTTATACGTTGGAGTAGAAGTAGCTATAGGAAGTAATCTAGGAGAATTGTTAAAACAAGATCAATTTGGTGGGTATAAAGCTTCTGAAATAGCTCCATTTATCGCCATGTTTTGGGGTTCACTAATGATTGGTCGCTGGGTCGGTTCCGTCAATGTATTCCCATTAGATGATAAGAAAAAAATAATCCTAAAATTCATTGTACCATTCGTAGCTTTTGGAATTATAATGGGAGCTACTTCACTTGCTGGATATGATGTAAGTGTACTTAAGTGGTATTTCATTTGTATACTTATACAAATTGCTGCATTCATAGCAACTAAAGACAAACCATCGTTAACACTAAGTGTATTTGGAGCCCTAGGTGTTATTTCAACTCTTGTAGCTTTAAACACATCTGGAATTGTGGCCGTTTATGCACTACTTAGTGGTGGGCTGGCATGTTCAATTATGTGGCCTTGTATTTTCTCTTTAGCATGTGCTGGACTTGGAAAATACCAAAGTCAAGGTGCCGGATTCCTTGTTATGATGATTCTTGGAGGTGCTATCATACCACCTATTCAAGGTAAATTAGCTGACATTGAATGGATTGGAATCCAGAACTCTTTTACAATAGGGTTAATTTGTTTTGGATACATGACTTTCTATGCAATCGTCGCAAAAAAATCACTGCAATCTCAAGGGTTAGATTTCGAATAATTAAGTATTGTTTATAGATATAATTACGATTTCAAATATCAATATTTAGGCATGCCTAAGTTTGTGTTCTAGTCTTTTAATTATTTTTGAAAAAATGAACAAATCTCTTCTCTTATCGATTGTAATATTATGCACATATACAAGCTGCAAAAAAGGATTCATAGATAGATATGGACCTTTCTATATTTCAAGTGACACCACAGTATTTTATGAAGGTACATCATGGGGAAGGATAGATATTAACTTCGACAAAATGATTGAAGATTATCCAAATATCCAATCTATTACATTTAGTTCTCATTGTCCAGGATCAAACAATGATGAAGCATTATACAGAGCGGCTAACAAATTAAGAAATCAGGGTATAAAAACTATATTAACAAGTGAATCTAAGATTGAATCTGGAGCAGTAGATCTATTTATATCAGGAGCCTCAAGAACAATTGATGATGGAGCAAAAATTGGCGTACATAGCTGGAGCTATGGTGGTGGAACAGATGGTGTAGATCTACCTGAGGATCATGAAGACCATCAGATGTATTTAGACTTCTATTCTGAAATGTTTGAAAATGAAGAACTCGCAATAGAGTTCTATTGGTTTACTCTTGAATCAGCTGCTGGAGATGACATACATTATATGTCTAATGAAGAAATAGAACATTTTGAACTAGCTACTGATTAGAAAAAGCAAATCAGCAACAATCAGAGGACTAGGAATCTTCTAAGATCATTGTGAATTTTATCTCTATGAGTAATATTTACTTGAAAAATATATGACCCTGACGCTAGCCCTTTTTCAGAGACATTAAGCATATAATTATGATGTCCTGATACTTTCATTCCTAGGTTTTCAGAGAACACCTTCTTCCCTGTGATAGACCAAACCTCAATTGCAATTTCTGAGTCTTCATAAAGCATGATTGGAAAATTAGTTACATCAATGACTGGATTAGGGTTATTGTTGTCTAGAGAAAAGACTTGCGCTGCTTGAGACTCTATATATCCAATACCATCTACCCCATTACCATCAATTGTCAATTCAAGAAATGAAATATATGAACCTTCATTTTCATCCCACTCTAAAGTTGCTAATTGATGTTCATATCCGTCAGAAAATGACATATCGACTTCTGGGGTCATTGGATCTGGGCCTTGACTATAGAGGTCAGGAGATTCATTCGCAATTTGCACTGCTACATCATGAGGCCATGTGTATTGAGAAATGACTGAATATTGAGTGCTTACGAATACTTGAAAGTGCATATGAACTACTCTTCCTGGATACCATCCCGGAAATACAATTTTAAACTCAACTTCTCCATTTTCATCTGTTATTTGGTAACCGCGTTGATAGGTCAAACCTTCTAATTCACCATATCCGGAATAATTTCCATTTAAATCACAACACCAAATATTTACTCTGACGTTGGCCATAGGGAAACAATTCTCAAGACCCAAGATTCTTAATTTTTGAAGAACCTGAGTGCCCGGCAAACCTTCTGTAACATCCTGTCTAAAGTAATATTCGTTTTCACTTAAATCTAAGGGAAATGGACCAGCAATTTCTGTTGGAACTAAAGAACATCCTCCTCTTGAATTTTGTGACCTTCTATCTTTTGCGTTGGAAGTAAATGGAGCGGTAAATAATGCTAAACCACCTAAACCTATTGACTTTAAAAAGTTTTTTCGATTCATGAGAATGTGTTTGAATACAAGTTAGGAAAAAATATGTTACCCGCTTCGCTCTTGATCCCGTCATAGGTTAAGCAAAAAAAGCCCGAAACTTTGTTTCGAGCTTTTGTTTTTTAATTGTTGTGACTCTGAAGGGATTCGAACCCCTAACCTTCGCATCCGTAGTGCGATGCTCTATCCAGTTGAGCTACAGAGCCATTGACTAGGATATTATCAATAACGGGGTGCAAAGATACTCAGGTTCTTTCATTGACCAATTCAAAAAAAGAAAATTTGGCGCAAATAAGAAATCCGTACCGGTTAGCTCAAGTAGAAGTAATTCATTCTTGTGCTATTACCGATACGGATCCTCCAGGCCCCTTAACCTGAACCGGAAAGGGGACTCCTCTACATCTCACTAGCAAGCTAGTTTAATGTTTTGGCTCGTTACGATGACCTATTCCATCAATAACGACTGGCATCCTCCGGAATCTCCTCCATGTGTCTTTCGACAAGCGTTATTCCTTTAGTATCGCTGAGGGGAACCTCTGCTTTACTTTAGGCGCTATGCTAGTTGTGCAAGCACACTTAGCTCACGAATTACGATGCCCTTCGGAATTCTAGAATTTGCCTCAATTGACGCATTCTAGACATGCTATACTTAAATCTTAAACAGATTTAAGCTAGCTATTTCGAACGGCAGGAATTTAATTCACTCAAGCTAGGCTAGAACGAAATCAAATTTCCGCTGCTTCCGTCGTTTTGAATCTTGAATTCTATTAATGACCAAACACACGGTAAAATCATCTTAGTAATTCAACGTCTTTAATAATCTGCACAAGGCATATTATCTAAGCAAAGATGTGGGTGAACATCCTCGTCCAATTTACCGGTTTAACCCGCCTATGTTGGACCCAACTAACTAGATCTCTCTTTGCTAGCTGTAATACTCTTTGATTATTAAGCAAGCTTAATAAACCAATTTATATTATTAACTCAAAACGTTTTTCCAATTGTCAACGATCCTCAATCTTACGATTGGCTTTCGTGATACCTTTCAATATCCGACCTTTTAAAGCCTTGACTAATGTCAAAATCGAAATCCCTATCGCCGTTGCGATAGGGTTAGCAATCTAGACCTAAATCGGTCTAGCGTCCAATTTGAGTATTGCTACTCTAACTATCTGTAGCTTTTGTTTTGCTCTCTCAAGCTCAACTCCCATTCAGGATCCCCTTTCACCTCTCGGATGCCTTCAAATTGAAATAGTTTCAACTTGATCGCTTTGGGGGTTCACCACATTGCTTGATACAAGTATGCAACCAATAATGAATATAAATCAAAAAAATAACGCTAAAGGAATTAACAGGAAATCAACAGCACTTATAAACAATTGTTAAGCCAACACAACTTGTAATCAGGCTTTAAAAAAGCGTATGCTAACCGTAGCAGGAAGCTCTGAAGGAAATATCCTAGAGTTGTTTTTATCAATAGTTAAACTAGCTTCTTCTATTCTTTTCCTTGTCCACTTTTCAGTTATTTCATCATCCTTGAGATAGCTTCTTTATGAAGCATAACCGCTATTGTTTTTGATTTGAAGTAAGGCATTGACACGTACTGAAATCCACCGTATTTATTACCTGTACCCCAGCTATTCTTAATTACGAAATACTTAGCTCCGGTTTGGTCAGTTGCCATACCAACAATGTGCATCAGATGATCGTCAGTTGTAGTTTGATCTTCAAAACCAACCTGCCTTGACTGTTGAGTAACTTTTTGCTCTTCAACTACTTCTTTCCAAAGCTTATCCATTTCAGAGGATTCAGGAAGAATTGCCATTCCGTTTTTAAAGCTAAAGCCTACCTCACTAACGTCAGCATCCCAAGCAACACTGTATCCATTAACTACTGCAGCCTCAACCATTCTTTGTAGATCATCAATAGGTAGATTTAAGAATTCTCCATGAGAGAAGTTGTCTGGCACCTCTAGTACGAAGCTTGATCCAAATGGATGATGGGTAAAAGAACTAAGGCTTACATAGTTTTTTGGATCAATTCCTATATGATCTCTAAATGAAATAGGGGTATATGTTGCACCTTCGTAATCAAAAGATTTGGGAAGTTCGCCTATGTATTCGTTAAGGATATTGTTGACTGTTTCGGTCCAATTTACATCAAGCATACCAGAAGATTTTTTCAAATGCTCCTTAACCGTAAAAAGCAGTATAGAGTCCAATTCAGCATGGTTATGTTTTGTTTCACCTTCTTTAAGACCTGTATAATGTTCTTCAGGACAAATCCCCCATCCTGAAACTGCATTAATCACATCGTGACAAAGGCTTCCTGGGCCAAATTGGTGATTGCCATGATATCTAAGATACATTTCAGCCTTCAGAGGATAAGTATATCTTACTGTTGCCATCTCACTGATATCCACAATATGTCCAGTAATTCTTGCAGCCTCTGATTCTAGAAAACTAGAAGTAGAATAACTCCAACAGGTCCCTGTCAAACATTGATCTTTCACAGATGTATGAGCAATTTCAACAAGAGGAGTAAATTCATACTGAGCTTGCGAATATTTTGAAGAAAAAAGTGCAGCAACTGTTAACATTGAGGCACAAATTGAAAGAGTAGTTTTTTGCATGAGCTAAAAATACGAACTTGCACTCCATGAATAAAGTTTTTGCCTTTGCAACGTTGATTTTGCCACTTTATACATTTTCTCAAGATTACTTCCAACAACAAGTCGACCATGTTATAAGTGTACAGCTCAATGACCAAGAACACGTTTTGGATGCTGAGATTACTACCAAATACCTGAATAATAGTCCGGATGCATTGGAGGAAATATGGATGCATCTTTGGCCAAATGCATACAGTTCAGGCAGAACAGCATTGGCAAAACAACAATACAGAAGTGGTGACCTATTCATGTATTATGCTATTGCGAAGGATTTAGGTGGAATAGACGATATAGCCTTTAAAGTAAATGGAGAAGAAACTCAGTGGGAATTTGAATCTGAAAATCCTGATATAGCCGTTATTCATCTAGCAACTCCACTGCAACCCGGAGATTCTTTAGAAATTTACACACCATTTCAGGTTAGAATTCCTAGCGGAAAAATTTCAAGACTAGGTCACATTGGACAATCTTACCAGATAACTCAATGGTATCCTAAACCAGCCGTTTACGATAGAGAAGGTTGGCATGCCATGCCCTATTTAGACCAAGGTGAATTTTATTCAGAATTTGGCACCTTTGATGTATATATAACTCTTCCTAAAAACTACACGGTAGGAGCTACAGGAGATATGCCTGAGGGTGATGTAGACAATGATGCTGAGAGTAAGAGGCTAGAGTTACTTGATAAAAACACAAGGGAATATTTTTCGCACATAGATGGTATTAACATTGATACAGATAACTCTTTCCCGAAATCTGATGAAATTTTAAAGACTCTGCACTTTCACCAAGAAAACGTACACGATTTTGCTTGGTTTGCTGACAAGAGATATAAAGTATTAAGGGATAGTGTTAAGCTGCCTCATTCGGGGAGATTTGTTACTACTTGGGCTATGTTTACACCAAATCAAGAGAAGCTTTGGGAAAAGGCATCAGACTACCTAAATCAATCAACTTATTACTACTCGCTTTGGAATGGAGATTACCCTTACAATCATGTAACCGCTGTTGATGGAACTATAAGCGCAGGAGGCGGTATGGAGTATCCTAACGTAACAGTTATCGGAGAAAGTGAAGGTGATTTTTGGCTAAACGTAGTAATAGCTCACGAGGTTGGGCACAATTGGTTCTATGGAATTCTTGGAAGCAATGAAAGGGAAAATGCTTGGATGGATGAAGGGATCAATTCCTTCAATGAGACTCGTTACTTAATGGAGTATTACGAGGGTAAAGATTTAGGTTTTCTGAGTGAGAATGTGAATCCCAAACTAATAGAAACTTTTGATCTTGAAAATTTTGAATACAGATGGATTGATGAGCTGTCTTATTTATTTCCAGCAAGATTAGGTGTAGACCAACCCCTTCAATGTCACAGCGATGATTTTTCATCGCTTAACTATGGAGCAATGGTCTACAAGAAAACAGCAGCTGTGTTTGGATTTATGAGGCAATATCTAGGTGATGAGAAATTCGACAAGGCAATGAAGACGTACTTCGAGGATTGGAAATTCAAGCACCCAACTCCTAGCGATCTACAGGATAGTATGGAAAAATCAACTGGTGAGGATCTGAGCTGGTTTTTTGAGGGATGGATTAAAACTGACGAGAAAAACAATTGGAAAGTTTGCGAGGCGAAAGAAGTAGATGGTTCAGTTGAAGTTTCGTTGAGGAATATTGGAAACCAAACTTCACCAGTAGAGGTAGTTGTTTACAATGGTGACGAGGTTGTAGGTAGTACTTGGGCTGAAGTTTCATCGCCTAGAAAAAAGACTAAAGTGACAATACCTGTTAGCGAATCAACTCATGTAATTATCGATCCAAATAGATTCGATCTTGATTACGACAGAAAAAACAACTATTCAAAGACTTCCGGGATTTTGAAAAAATTTGAACCTATCCAAGTCAAGATAATGACTAGACTTGATGATGGTAATAAGAGTCAACTATTTTGGCTTCCAACCTCAGCATGGAATGTTCATAGCGGTGCTATGGTGGGTGTTGCTGTTCACAATACAACAATTCCTATGAGAAATCTAGAGTGGTATGTTAATCCGATGATGGGATTTAAGGAGAACCTGAGCCTCAATGGTACTGCTGCAATAACATACAGCGAGGGTAAATGGTCTGCTATGACAAGGGCTTCAAGATTTATGAGTATTGAGAATAATGAAAATTCATGGGAGCCTATATTCTCCCCCAAACCAACTCATAGGCTAAGCTTCGAATTAAATAAAAAATTCAATAAGGTTGTAAACTCTCCTTGGAGCTCTAAATTGGGATATGAATACGTAAGAAGGTTTGGGTTCTCAGACGATTTCGGAAAAAGAGTAAGCGAAAATCCACACAGAGAATCTCATCAATTAAGATTTGAAGCAATTAATTCAAGTTCAAAAATTGTTGGGCTAAAGCAAAACTTAGGAGCTGAATTGAGATATTTCAATTTTCAACAAATGAGCGGCATATTCATTTCACCACCACAGTATTACGATAACAAGAATGTTGTAGCAATGGGCAATTACTCACTAAGTCATAGACTCAATGAGAAAGGTGATAGAATTAAACTGAGTTTACTTGGAGCTTATGTTTTTAATTTTGATGAATACTCTCACATTAGACTAAGCTCAAACGGATTCAATGCTAGTAATGATCCTATGGCAGACATATTGCTGTTAGGAAGAGATGACTCACATAGTTTTCTAAGAGCACAAGCTCCAAATCTATACGGGGCTGTACCTATCAGTTATTCAACTGACAAGTGGTTTGCCAACGCAAGAGTTGATTTGGATTTTAAGAAAAATCTCGATTGGTTTATTGGATATGTTGCAACTGATTTGGAAACAGACCTTGTAGCAGGTTTAACTTATTCTATTGGGTTCATCAAGATTCAGATGCCACTTTATTCTGATGAAATTATTATTAATGATTATAACCCAGTTGATTTATGGACATTCTCATTGAATCTTATGGATTTACACCCTAGTAAGATTATCCGTAAATCACTTTAAAGCGAAGCTAGAAACTAGCCCTCACAAAATCTCCAATATGTGGAGGAATCATCCAAGTAACATAGAGCGCGAAGTTCCATTGCATTTGGCTATACCCTCTCACTTCGTCAAAATCATCTCTTTCTTGAGATCCTAGCTTTATTCTATCATAGCTAACCTTGAAGTTAGCTTCAAGATTGCCACCCTCTTCAAATAAACCTTCGAGACCCATAACAACATAACCACCTAAACCTATGTTTGAGAGGTTACTTGTTTGGGCGTTGAACTGACCTGGCCCTGTATTTTGGTATATGAGTTGGAATGGTGTTCCTTCAACAACAAAATAGTTTCTAATCACTTGAGTTCCTGTTGCAGTTCCTCCTATTTCAAAGAGCCATGATGACACTCTATTGATGTAAAGTGAAGTCCTATATCCTATTGAAGCAATGAATCTTCTCTCCTCGCCGAACAATCCACCTTCATAGAATTTATCCATTTGATTTGTTGCAGGGAGATTAGTAAATTCTATTTGATACTGACCTATGGCCTTTAAGGAAGCAAAATCAGTAGAAAGTACAACTGCATTTTCTGGAGAAAAAAATCCAGCCATCCGAAGCCCAAACAACATAGATGTTTGATATGTCATGAGATCAAAACAATAAATAGGCGTATCTCCTTCATTTAAACCCTGATCTACATTGTAACCAACATTTTGCAATAGACTTATTATCTGAGTACTTGTCCAAGTATCGTATGCTCTATTTTCGACTGAATTCAATCCAGCAGTATTGTCACCTAAGGTATATTCTGCAGCACCGTTGTAGAAATTTGCAGCGTTATCTCTAAATGAATAGTCATAATCAGGCTGAGCACTAAACGGCTGATAAACGCCCATATTTAGACCAAACTCTATCCCTCTTCTTCGTGGACCCAAATCTTCTTCATCGTCCATCCAAACTTGGGCAGATAATGACATTGTAAATGACGTAGCAAAAAAAGACAGTAAAATCAGTCTGATATTGTTTGGGTGAAATTTCACGAATGCAAGATAGTATATTAGCTTCGGAGCATGAATTTCTCAAAATCAGCAATAATTATGTACACTTCTGTGCTATTAATTGGTTGTGTTGAAGAAAAAAACACTGAGATTGAAGAAATTCAATCTGAAAAATCTATTACATCTCCAATTGATAAAGAGCTAGAAGAAAGAGTTGCAGCAATGTTGGGAATTGGTTATCCAAAGCTTACAAATGACAATGCTCAAGAATTCCTATTAAAATGGGGAGAAAAAAACGCAATTAGAAATGTAATTCTAGAAACAAAACACGGAGAAATAGAGTTAGAACTATTTGATGAAACTCCATTACACAGTCTAAATTTCTTGTACAAAATTCACAGGCAGTATTATACTGAGACGGAGTTTACGAGAGTTGTTCCCGAGTTTGTTATTCAGGGCGGGAATAGCGAAGAGGAAACTCCGCAGCAGCAGAGATTTTTGATTGGCCAGCATACGTTAAAACCTGAGTTTAACGAGAACATGGTTCACGTTAGAGGGGCTTTGGCTATGTCGAGGAGTTATTCGAACAATCCTGATAAGCTTAGTTCATCGTACGATTTTTATATCGTTATTGGCAGACGAATTGGGGATGTTGAAATAGCGCAAATTGAAGCAGAGAAAGGCAGAAAGTATAGTGAAAATCAAAAAAATGCGTATAAAGAAATTGGTGGTGCGCCGCATTTGGATGGTGAGCACACAGTTTTTGGAAGAGTTGTAAGTGGAATGGATGTGGTGGATAGGATAGCCGATACGCCTAGAGATGATAGCGATTGGCCGCTAGAGAAATTAGGGATTAAGATGAGAGCTGTTGAATGAGGCTTTTTGGAAAAGATGGATGGGGCTAAAGAAGATAGGCGTGCTACCTTTTTAGTTAAGTAACACGCCTATCATCCCTAAACGCTTGGTTTTAACGTTACTGTACGACTTTGAAAAGTCTAAAATCGCCCTGACTGATGAGAGTTTGGGCTTATTGTTTTTATTCGAAATAAGAAAACTTGGAGTCACATTCTTCATGCACAAGGGTTTTGAAATTCATTATCCTAACGCATGAAAAATGATCTTATTGCATCAGTAAGGGGTGAGTTGAATATTATTTTCTTCCACAATCTTTCTGAGGTTAATAACCGCGTATCTCATTCTGCCTAAAGCAGTATTGATACTTACCCCTGTTGTTTCTGCAATTTCTTTGAAGCTGAGGTTGTCATACATCCTCATTCTTACTACTTCTCTTTGATCCTCTGGTAGCTCATCGATAAGGCAACGCACGTCTGAGTTGATTTGGTCTTTTACAAGAATATCTTCAATATGAGCATCACCTGTTTGTATAGTGGCAAAAACATCCATTTCGTCCCTAGAGCGAACCATTCTCATCTTTTTATTACGACGGAAATGATCAATTGCCATATTGTGTGCAATACGCAATATCCAAGGAAGGAATTTCCCCTCTTCTACATACTTACCCTCCTTTAAAAGACGAACTACCTTAATAAAGGTGTCTTGGAATAAGTCATTAGCAAGTTCAGAATCTCGCACGATAAAATTAATTTTCGTGTAAACTCTATCTTGATGACGGGTTAATAAAATCTCAAAGGCTTGCTCGTCTCCTCCGCGATAAGCACGGATCAGCTCACTGTCAGAAATAGTTGTACTCATAACACTACACTTTAAAGGTTTACATGATACTAGATTTTCTAGATCAATAAATAAGGATTAAAGTAGAAGTGTATCTATAGCGATTAGTTTTTCTGATTCAACAGCCACTAAACTATAATTTTATTTCGAGATGCCCAAACCTAGATTAACTTCGAACTGCTAAAAAAACCTAATGAGCTCTAAAAAAAAAGGCACGCAGATTGAGATTAGAGGTGCTAGGATGCACAATCTTAAAGGAGTCGATGTTGACATACCTAAGAATAAACTTACAGTAATAACTGGGCTTAGCGGGTCAGGTAAGAGTTCTCTAGCATTCGACACTCTTTATGCAGAGGGACATCGAAGATACGTTGAATCACTTTCTTCTTATGCTAGACAATTTTTGGGCAGATTGGATAAACCACTTGTTGATTCGATTGCAGGACTATCTCCTGCTATCGCTATTGAACAAAGAACTTCTGCAGGTGGACCTAGGAGTACTGTTGGAACTCGAACTGAGATTCACGATTATTTAAGAATCCTATTTGCTAGGATTGGTAGGACTTTCAGCCCTGTATCTGGAAAGGAGGTGAAAAGAGATCGAGTGACAAATGTCGTTGATTTTGTTTTAGACAAATCCGATGAAGTTAGATTTATGATTGTTGCTCCATTGCATGCAAAAGAAGACAGGACAACTGAACAACAATTGAAATTATTAAATCAGCAAGGCTTTTCAAGAATCCTAGTTAATGGAGATGCTCAACTTATTGAGGATGTTTTAAAACAAAAGAAGATTTCAAATAAATTAGACTTGGTTGTAGATAGAATGACCGTTTCTACTGCAAAAAAAGAAACTTCAAGGCTTGCTGATTCTATTGAAACTGCCTTTTTTGAGGGCGCTGGAGATTGTTCAGTGATTTTTCCCTTTGATAATACTAGGGAAAGCTTTAACAACAGATTTGAGAGGGACGATTTAGTTTTTATCGATCCACGTCCAGACCTTTTTAGTTTTAACAGTCCTGATGGAGCATGTCCTACATGCGAAGGATTTGGCAGCACTTTGGGCATAGATCCAGAAAAGGTTGTACCGGATACTTCCAAGAGCATCTTTAGTGATGCTGTTATGCCTTGGCGAAGCGACAGAATGAAAAAATGGAAGGATAATGTCATTTTAGGCGCTTCAATTGAAGGGATTGACATTCACAAGCCATGGTGTGAGTTAAGTGAGGAAGAGAAGTGTAAGATTTGGGATGGTACCAAGAGCTTCAAAGGATTGTATAAGTTTTTTGAATACATAGAGAATAAAAGTTACAAGATTCAATACAGGGTGATGCTCAGCCGATATAGGGGCCGAACTGTTTGCCCTGATTGCGGAGGCTCTAGAATTAGAAAAGAGGCTTCTTATGTCAAGATAGATGGAGTTACTATGCCACAGCTTCTTTCAATGCCTCTTTCAAACGTGTTTGAACATTTCAAAAATATTAATCTAACTAAAACTGAAAAGGAGGTTTCTAATAGATTACTTAAAGAAATTTGTGAAAGGTTAAAGTGTTTATGTGATTTGGGGTTGGGTTACCTGACTTTAATGCGTCCAAGTAATAGTCTTAGTGGAGGTGAAAGCCAAAGAATAGTGCTTAGCACTTGCCTTGGTAGTGCATTAGTTGGATCTACTTACGTGCTTGACGAGCCAAGCATTGGACTACACCCAGAAGACACTAAGAAACTCATAAATGTTCTTCAAAACCTAAGAAATTTAGGGAACACAGTTGTTGTGGTTGAACACGATGACGAAATTATAAAATCTGCTGATCATATTGTGGATATGGGGCCAATGGCTGGATCATTTGGAGGAGAAGTAGTTTACAGCGGTCCATCAGAAGGAATAAAATCTCTTTCTTCAGACCACCCATCTATTACCGCATCATACTTAAGTAAAAGATCCGCAATTGAATTATCAAAGAAGGAAAGAAACTCCAAGGACAAAATTTCCATTATTGGAGCTAGAGTAAATAACCTCAAAAACATTAACGTCGATTTCCCCTTACGTAAACTAGTCGCGGTAACAGGTGTCAGTGGTTCTGGTAAAAGCACCCTTGTAAGCGACTTACTTGTGCCCGCAGTCAAAGCTGCCATTGAAGGAATTCCACCATTAACGAATGGATTTACTGAGCTTATTGGTGATTTTAGCACAGTCCAAACACTAGAACACATTAACCAAAACCCCATAGGTAAGTCCTCTCGTTCCTGCCCCATTACTTACGTTAAAGGGTACGACGAGATCAGAGCTCTACTTAGCTCTACTTCTCATGCAAAAGCTAGAGGACTTAAGCCTTATCATTTCAGCTTTAATGTTGCCGGTGGAAGGTGTGAGGATTGCGAGGGTGAAGGTACTATCACTGTAGGCATGCAGTTTATGGCTGATCTAAAGCTAAAATGTGACACCTGTGATGGCAAAAGATTCCAGGATCATATTTTAGACATTAACTACAAGGGAAAAAACATATATGACATCCTTTCCATGACGGTTGAAGATGCTCTCATATTCTTTAAACCTGAAGAGTGTGAAAAAGTGTCAACTACAATTAGAAAATTACTAGAGAAGATTCAGCCACTTTACGATGTTGGCTTGGGATATGTAAGCCTAGGCCAAGGGTCAAACACACTTAGTGGCGGTGAAGCCCAAAGAATTAAATTAGCTACATTCCTATCTCGTGGAAGCAAACAAGGACACACTCTATTTGTTTTTGACGAGCCCACAACAGGTCTCCATATTCACGACGTTGCAAAACTGCTAGAATCCTTCGAAAGATTAATAGCACAAGGCCACTCCATTATAGTTATCGAGCACCAATTAGACGTCATTGCCAACTCAGATTACGTTATTGACCTAGGCCCAGAAGGCGGAGAAAAAGGCGGCAATCTAGTCGTTTACGGAACCCCAAATGAAATAACCAAGTGCAAGCACAGCTTAACTGGCAAACACTTGGCTAATAAAAAGTAGTTCCTATGATATTTTAAGGCGCAGTAAACTGCAATCCAGTATTTCGAATGTTATTTCTAGTCTTTTGATATGTGTTGTCTTCCTCAAGATATAAATCAAATACCCTAGTCATTCCTTGAACATTAATTAGCCCTTCTAAATTACCATTAGTAGTTAATTGCATTAATAGAATGCGTTTTGATGGACCAGCAACACATTGTTTAGGTGCTTGTTTTGTGGGAGCATTGACATCAGGGTATACAAACCAAGCTCCGTCAGTAGTATATATGCTGTCAGCAACATTTTGAGTGTCTTCAAAATCTCTCACATCCATAGCTAAAGAAGACACTGCGTTTTCATAATGATCTTCATATCCAATTGTCAACCAACTGTCATATGCTAATAAAGGATGGATTTCACTTAATTCTCTTAAATCATATCTATGAACTTCTCTTGAAGTTGCACCACCTCGAGGGTGTTGATAAAATTCACCATCAGTAGTAATTAATAAAGGTGTTTTCTCTTGACCATACACGGCCATAATAGCATCACCCTCATTTTCCATAACAGCATATACTCTGTATGTGTTGTATCCTTGAAGCTCGCCTTCAGTGTGTGATTTGATCAAATCAACCTCCAAGCCTTTAATGCTTTCAAATTGAGCATTTAAAGGAATCGTAGAAAATGTAAATACAAAAGCAACTAAAAATCCTAATTCTTTCATCATCTTAAATTCTATTATTTAACCAAACGGCTTCTATCTAGGACCCTCTTATATCCTTTACCATACCTTCTGTTAGGCAACAAATAAGTAAGGTTTACTTCGTGAGAATGACGACCTAATAGATTTCCGCTAGTTGTGAAATCATATGAGTATCCAACTCCAACATTAGCATAAAGCATACCTAGTGAGAAATTCACAGCATCTAGATGCCTATAACCAAGACCTCCCCAATACTGAGATCCGGATCTTCTGTGAGTATAAATACCTCTTGCATATATATCGATTTGAGCTAGAGTTATTTCAGTTAATCTAAGCATGCCAGAACCCTGTACAGCAATTGTTCGTGTAACATCATAAATGTAACTACCTGTTAATCTGTAGTGTCTAATACTTCTATTATCTGCAGTGTCTACAGCTTGGAAGCCCAACTCATCTTCAAACAAATTTGATACCGCTAATCCCAAAGAGTAATCCTCTCCATATACTAACATACCTGCTGATGCATCAAAACCAAATGTTGTTTCCATTCCACCACTTAGTGCTGGATCATATTGGTCCCAAATATTTAGATTACTACTGTCAAAACCAAACTGAGTTCCTTGAAGACATAGGCCAAAAGAGAACCAATCTGTATTTGGTAGTTTGATTTGATACGATCCAGTAAACTCAAAACCTGTTTGGCTTATTGCTCCACCCATATCATCTCGGTAAATCAAGACACCTGCTCCAATAGACTCAGCTAATGCAGTATGTCCTGAAATAAGTTTTGTGGTAGGTGAACCATCAAATCCAGCCCATTGGTTTCTATATGATGTACCAAATACAGTGTAAGCCTCTGTTCCTGCTACTGCAGGGTTAACCACGAAAGAGTTGATAGGAAATGAGGTTCTGCGAAATCTCTGTTGTGCCTCCGCTGATGCTGAAAAGACAAAAAATGTTGCAATTGCGAATATTAATCTTTTCATTTTATCAGTATTTAATAGTTACTGTTCCAGTGATAGGTACATCATCAGGGCTTAACATAATGACATAATAATAATCAGCTATAGGAAGCTTTTTGTTATTGAATCTTGCATCCCAATGAACATCATCCCCAGGTTGAGATTCAAACAACAATTGACCATATCTATTGTATACCTTTACATTTGATTCCGGGAAATCCTGTAAGCCTCCTACAATCCATTCATCGTTATATCCATCACCATTTGGCGTAACTGCATCAGCAATAAACAAACAGCCCTCTATATTGTCAACGTAATCAGCAACTGTTAGGTTACAGCCAATAGAATCAGTAACTGTCACAGAGTATGTATCCTCTGTTAGGTTGATAGCTGAAGAAGTTGTTTGGCCATAAGGATCTGACCATTCATATGTAAATGGAGCATTTCCTCCATAAACGCTAACTGTAATCGTACCATCAGCCTCATTCCAACAAGTTACAGGTGATGGGAATGTCGTCAGAATCATATCCGTAACTATATCAACATCGATTGAGAAAGTATCCGTCAATTCACAACCCAAAACATCTATCACATAAGCTGTGTAGGTCATTTGACTTAGGTTGTTCAGATTTGCCTCATTACCTAAAGTATCAGTAACAGACCAAGTAAGTTCTCCTGTACCTCCTGCTGCAAAAAAGTCAGCAGATCCATCACTCATTCCAGTGCAAGTTGCATTGTAAGTTGTAATAAGGAATTCTAATGGTGGTGGTGCGTCAATTGTAAAAGGCTCAGTTACTTCACAACCGTTTTCATCAATTACTGTTGCTGTGTAGTCTGATGCGCAAAGTGAATCAAGTGTAGTAACAATGTCTGTAAGCAGGATATCAATGACAACCAATTCAAGATCTCCAGTTCCTCCAGAGTATGCCATAGTAACTGATCCATTACAATCACTTCCACAACTGATTGGTGCTGCAGTTAGGATTTGTATTCCTATAGCTTGCGGTTCTGTTATTTCAATAACTTCTGATCCTGAAGTACATCCAAACGCATCTGTAAACTGCACGTTGTAGGACCCTGGTGCTAAATCTGTGAATGTATTTGGCGCTAATAAAGAATCTGCATTTACATGTAGGTAAACATCTCCTGATCCACCAATTACTTCTCCATAAATAGAACCGTTTGTATTTCCATTACAATCTATTTGGACAACACTAAGGTTGTCTACAATTGGAAGTGGACAATTAACTGTAATAGTTGTATCTAATTCGCAACCCTCAGTATCTGAAACACTGAATACAAATGCTCCATCTCCATCTATACAAACAAGATCAGTCCAACATTCGTTTGCACCATCTATAGATGTAATAGGATTTCCTGTAGGGTCTAGAGCTCCAATTGTAAGTGTTCCTGATCCTCCTGAAGCACCATCTGAAGTAATGCAAACCGTAGCATTACCCTCACCAAAACAATTGTTGTCTGTTAAAAGCTCAAATTCTGCAACTATTGGTGATGGTTCAATAACTTCAAAATAAGATGTGTCTCTACAAGAGAATTCATCTACAACGTGCATAACATAGTTGCCGGGACTAAGGCTTGGGAAAGTCGAAGAGTTTTGTGGTCCTGCAATCAAATTACCTGCGTCATCAAAAAGATTAAATTCAGCTAATGACATATTCCCTTCACCAATAAATTCAACTTCAACAGCGGATTCACCACCAGCACAAGGCAGGATATTACCAGAAACTATAGCTTCAGATTCTAAGTAAATCTCACATGGGTCATCTATACAAATCTCATTATTGAGAGAAAAGAATTGACTGTCAGTTTGGTCTCCACCTATAAACACCTGAAAGCTTGCATTAAAGCACCAATCACCACAAGTTGTAACCTGAGCAATTAAAACCTTAAGATCATCACCAGCAATAGCATTTATTGGACCTCCTGGGCTGAAGACAGCGCCATTTAATATTTGATCGCTACAAATTGCATCACCTGCTGGTAATCCAACTGTTTGAGGAATTATACCTGGCGCATCAGAACTTGGCATTCCAATTGTCCAATATGTATCGTACTCGTAATCAGCAAAAGGGCCAATCCAGAATCCAGAAGGATTTGTACCATCCATTGCCATAGAACCAAATACAGGATTGTGACATCCGCATGGCGCATCGATATACATAGGTGGTGTGCCTAATGCATCTACGTCGGAATAAATTGAACTAAGAACGTCTGAAGCACTAGTAAATTCAGCATAAATCTTATAGGATACATAACCATCTAAAAGGCCAGCAGAATCAAAGGTGTCTTCGGGTGTAGGTGTGTTAGGGCCATAGAATGCTGTATCTACCTCTACAATAACACCCGTCATTTGGGCTTGTATTACAGAAGTAAAGAATAGCCCCATCCCTAACAGGAGTAAGCGAATTTTCATGCAATTAGTTGAAATATCCAAAGTAAAATGTGGCGTTAATTCAATACCGCAAAATAATGGATTTCTTTTAATAAAACGTAGAAAAAAAGCTAAGCTTATCTAAAGATGGTATTTAAGCAGTATTTATGGTGACCTTAAGGCCGTCCGGTTTGGGTTAGATTTGCAAAAGCAAATTCATATAATGGAAGCCGTAAAACCATATAAACCCACCAATAAAGTCAGAATAGTTTCTGCTGCAAGTTTGTTTGATGGCCACGATGCAGCAATCAACATAATGCGTAGAATTATTCAACGAACTGGTTGTGAAGTAATTCACCTAGGTCACGACAGAAGTGTTGACGAAGTTGTAACTACAGCAATCCAAGAAGATGTTCAGGCTATTGCTATGACATCATACCAAGGTGGTCACAATGAGTACTTCAGATACATGAAGGATTTGTTAGATGAAAGAGGTGCTGGACATATCAAGATTTTTGGTGGCGGCGGTGGAACTATTCTTCCTGAGGAAATCAAAGGTCTTCACGAGTATGGGATAGAGCGAATATATCACCCTGATGATGGTAGAGAAATGGGTCTTCAGGGTATGATTAATGACCTAGTTGAAAGATCTGATTACAAAACTGTAAATTCTATTGATGAGCTAGATGGTGCGCTTGGAAGATTACCTGAAAAGAACATTATTGACATAGCTCGCTCTATTACTGCTGCTGAAAATAGTCCTGAAGAATTTTCTAGTGAGTTTACCAAGGTGTATAATAAACTAAAGAACGTGCCAGTACTAGGCATTACTGGAACTGGAGGAGCAGGTAAATCTTCAATGGTTGACGAATTAGTAAGGCGTTTTCTTGCAGGATTTCCTAAAAAGAGAATTGCTCTTGTTAGTGTTGACCCATCAAAAAGAAAGACTGGCGGAGCTCTTTTAGGTGATAGAATTAGAATGAACTCAATAAATAACGATAGAGTTTACATGCGTTCTCTTGCTACAAGACAATCTAACCTTGCACTAAGCAAGCATGTTAACGAAGCGTTAAATGTTTTGAAAGCCGCAGAGTTTGACTTAATTATTCTTGAAACTAGTGGTATAGGCCAAAGCGATACTGAAATTATAGAGCACAGCGATGCTGCTTTATACATTATGACTCCAGAATTTGGCGCAGCTACTCAGCTTGAAAAAATCGATATGCTTGATTTTGCTGATGTTGTTTCTATAAATAAGTCAGATAAAAGAGGAGCTCAGGATGCAATTCGCGACGTAAGAAAACAGTTCAAACGCAACCACAATCTTTGGGAAGCTAATGACGATGAACTGCCTGTTATTGGAACAATTGCAAGTCAATTCAACGACCCTGGCACAAACGACCTATATACTATGCTAATGAAGTGCCTGACTGAAAAGACAGGTGCTGATTTGGACCCAAACAAAGAACTTGAAGGTGATTCTTCTGAGAAAATTTTCATCATTCCTCCTTCTAGAGTTCGTTATTTGAGCGAAATTTCTGATAAAAATAGAGAATACGACAGAAACGTCAATAAGCAGGCTAAAGTGGCTGAAACCCTCTATTCACTAGAAAAATCTGCTAAGCAATTTGAAGGTGATACTAAAAGTGAGATTGAGTCCAAAGCCAAACAAGTCCGACTCAACCTGGACCCCAAACTTCTAGCTTGGCTTGAAGAATGGCCATCTCTGAAGAAGAGATACAAAAACGACATATTCTCATTTAAGGTAAGAGGAAAGGAGATTAAAGTTCCAACTAAGAACATCTCTCTTTCTCACCAAAGCATACCTAAAATTAGCCTACCATCCTATTCAAGTTGGGGTGATCTGGTTAGATGGTATTCACAAGAAAACCTTCCTGGCTCATTCCCTTATACAGCAGGTATTTACCCATTCAAACGTCAGAACGAAGATCCTACTAGAATGTTCGCTGGTGAAGGTGGTCCAGAACGCACAAACAAACGTTTCCATTACGTTAGCCTAGGTATGCCTTTCAAACGCCTATCCACGGCTTTTGACTCCGTTACCCTCTACGGCAATGACCCAGATCTTCGTCCAGACATTTACGGCAAGGTCGGCAACGCGGGCGTGAGCATTTGCTCCCTAAGCGACGCAAAAAAGCTCTACAGCGGCTTTGACCTCTGCAACCCAACAACCTCAGTCTCTATGACCATAAACGGCCCGGCGCCAATGCTCCTCGCCTTCTTCCTCAACGCTGCTATCGACCAACATTGCGAGAAATACATCAAAGAGCACGGTCTTGAGTCAGAGGTCGAGAAAGTCCTCAAAGCCAAATGGGACGATAAAGGACTCAGACGACCACGCTACGAGGGCAAACTCCCCGAAGGCAATGACGGACTAGGCTTAATGTTGCTTGGGTGTTCAGGTGACGAAGTCCTTGAAAGTAAGGTATATGCTCAACTTAAAGTTGAAGCTCTAACATCAGTGCGTGGAACTGTTCAGGCAGACATCCTCAAAGAGGATCAAGCCCAAAACACTTGCATATTCTCTACTGAGTTCGCCTTGAGACTAATGGGAGATGTTCAGCAGTACTTCATTGACGAAAAGGTTAGAAACTTCTACTCTGTATCAATCAGCGGTTACCACATCGCCGAGGCCGGAGCAAACCCCATCACACAGCTTGCGTTTACACTAGCTAATGGATTTACATACGTCGAGTACTACCTCAGCAGAGGCATGGATATCAACGATTTTGGGCCCAACCTCAGCTTCTTCTTCTCAAATGGGGTAGACCCTGAGTACGCAGTGATAGGACGAGTGGCGCGTAGGATTTGGGCTAAAGCAATGAGAGAAAAGTACGGCGCCTCGCCTCGTGCACAAATGCTCAAATACCACATCCAAACTTCTGGACGATCGCTCCACGCACAGGAGATAGACTTTAACGACATAAGGACAACACTACAAGCTTTATACGCCATCTACGACAACTGTAACTCGCTACACACAAATGCTTATGACGAGGCAATAACAACGCCAACAGAGGATAGCGTAAGACGAGCGATGGCTATTCAACTTATCATCAATAAGGAATTGGGGCTTGCAATGAATGAAAATCCAATGCAGGGGTCTTTTATCATTGAAGAGCTTACAGATTTAGTCGAGGAAGCAGTTTTGATGGAGTTTGATAATATCACGGAACGTGGTGGGGTTTTAGGTGCAATGGAAACAATGTACCAACGCTCAAGAATACAGGAAGAGAGTCTTCATTATGAAACATTAAAACATACTGGCGATTATGAAATTGTCGGTGTAAACACTTTCCTTAGTTCTAAAGGCTCACCTACTATTATTCCAGGAGAAGTAATCAGAGCAACAGATGAAGAAAAGAAGTTTCAATTGAGAAATCTTCAAAATCTTCAAAATGGCAATTCTGAAAAAGCCGTTGCTATGCTTCAAGAATTACAGAGTGCTGCTATCAATAATAATAACATCTTCGAAATGATGATGGAGGCTGGAAAAGTTTGCAGTTTGGGCCAATTAACAACTGCACTTTTTGAAGTTGGTGGCCAATACAGAAGAAATATGTAAATGCGTATTGAAAGACTAGTTTTAGGTCTTTTTGCTGTGTTTGTTTTGACAGGCCTAGGCATTTTCTTTTTTAAAAATATAAGCCGAACCCTCTTTTAAGAATACAATAACGCTCCTTACGACCCATACTTATTTGATGACTTTGTTATGAGTTTTCCAAATTGAGGGTTCATCGCATCATTACTTGCACACGTAGGAGGGGTGTTTTTAGGTAAATTTACAGCGAGCTTCAAATCTAAATTGAAGAGGTATGTACCAACAGTTGTAATTGGGTCATTCTTATTCGGTTTTAGCATAATTAACGCAATCGAAATACAGCAACCTATTTGGTATTCTGTATTAGATGCAGTATTTGTGATTGCAACAGCAATCTACGCCAATAAGATTTATCTAACTATAGTCACAGACCCTCTGAAAGATTGAGGACTTAACTCGTGGTATCCTAAAGCGGTTACTGAGTACATGTAAACTCCATCTTCAACATAGTGGTCACCACCTAATTGGTTGTTTTGGCCTATCCATGGTTCATTTGGATCATTTGACCTAAATACAACTTCACCCCATCTACTAAATACAATAAATTCATATTCGTAAGCGGCATATCCTTGGCCTAAGGGAAGGAAACTATCATTTACTCCATCGTTGTCTGGAGTAAAGGCGCTTGGTATAAAGATGCGGAATTCAACTTCTTTAAAAAGAGCCACTACTCTTTCATAGCTAACTCCCTCAAGATCTAAAGACATATTAGTAGAAGTTTCACTTGGTGATGGCTCAGTTACTTCAACTATCCACCTATCAAATTCCCACTCTTCATTTGCAGATGCCTTAAACACAAGAGGCTCATCGACAATAAAGCCACTTTGCCAATAATCATCAACGTATGCAGTATTTACAACAGTTACTGCCCCCGCTCCTGCTGGTTGAACTTCAACCTCAAGTTCAAGGTGTTCAATGTAAGTAAAGTGAGCTGTTATTGTCCCTGCAACCTCTACGTCTAAACTTGCATTTGAAGAAATCATATCTGGCCCAATAACATTTACTCCTTGCGACGATGTCCAATGAGAGAATACCCACCATTGATCTACAGGAGTAGCTTGAATAGCATGTTCGCTTACACTCAATGATTGAGTTGAAGGATATGTTGGAATCAATACTCCATCTAACATAATAGTACCAGCATTTGCAGGCTCTACATTAAAAGTGATATCCTCAGGAGGTGCAGGAACACCAAAGTGAGCCCTAATCGTAAGATCGTCCTGAAGATTTAAATTCCATTCAGGATTTTCAGGGTCAGTAAGAACAGCAGTTCCACTAACTACTTCCCAAAATAAAAATTCAACTCCATAGTTTTCTTCAGCACTTAGGTTTACCCCTAACTCTTCAAAGTACCAACCACTAAATGGACTATCTGCAGGTGTAACATCTACTGTATTCACCACAACATCACCCGTTCCCACAATTTCTAAAGTCAGAGTAAATGGAGTTACGTCATAGCAGTCTTCCATACCCGAAAGAAGCTCATCCTCACATCTTGTGTCGATAAAGTCTCTAAGCTGCTGTAACTCTGTTTCCCATCCTCCAATACTACCACCCCACCTGTCACATTGCTTTTGCATTTCTGGCTCAATTACTTGAACCATACTGTCTAAAACAGCATGCATATTTTCACAAGTAAAATGAGTGTTTCCTAGGTCAGCCCAACGGTTTACATAGAGCGCAAAGAAATCCTCATTATTCATTAAAGCATTCAATACAGGAATATGCCCTTGACCACCAATATTACCCATTGATTCAGGATTACATGGATCAGCTGTAGGACCTGTATCCGGTATACCAGTGTAGTTAATATAATGCCCAAATGATGCGTCACAATCCCAAAGAGCATATCTCCATCTTTTGGCCCCTCCATCAGGGTGTCTTCCTCTCCACCAAGCAGTATTCCAATTTAGCCAATCCATACTTACGATATAGCTATTTAGAATAAAGTAATCAATCAAACTAAGAGGGTGTATTTGAGTAATTGCATATTCATAATTAGCGGCTAAAGTCATGTCGTTGCTAGTAACAAAGTTTACGAAAGCATACCAATCATCACCATCTCCATATTCTTCCCATGTACCACCCCAAGTCTTTAAGAAATCAACAAAATGTCTTGGCTGATTATAGTATTCACGTGTAAAATCTATGTCATCTACTTTTTCTCTGTACTCATAAACTCCCCAATACTGACCATTCAAATAGACGATACAACTTTCTGAAGTACGTTCATCCATCTTAAGATCCGCTTCATGAGAAAGGGTATGTACATATGAATCTCTAATATGAGCGCCAGGTTCATGAGGATAATTATCATTTGCACCGGCTTTAAAAATTAGACGCTGATATTCATCCCTATTTTTTTCATGAAACAATTCATACTCTAAAGCAAAATCATATCCCAATTGATCTCTAGTGATATAATCAAACCCTCGTTGACCATATGCATTTGAATCATTTCCATGCTCATTAGAATCCCCTGATGCTTCAACTATAAAAGAACCATCTGGCGCAAAAAACTCAATATGCATAGGCTCACCGACACCACCACCTCCTGGCCAAGTCCCGTTTTCTTGTCCATCACCACTACAAGAAACTACTATAATACTATGATTGTCGTCACCTATAAAATAGGTATTTGTAGCAATGTAGCTATCAGCTTCAGCACCCGAAGGATCAATTACAATTGCCCTTAAAACTGTAGTTGAATTAATCTCAATTGGCCCGGTGTAAACTGTACTTCCACCGTTTGGAGCATATCCGTTAGTAGTATACCTGATTTCGTATCCTGCAGGTGCAGAGATAGCAACATTTACTGAACCTGCGTAGTAGCCAGCTTCTATATCAAACTGAGCAGTTGGAGCGTAAGCTGCAAAAGTAGGAGCACCATTATTAGAAGAATTTGGTGTTGGGTCAACACAAACTTCCCATGTTGCATCACCATCACTTGCCCTAGACCAACTGTGATCAGATTGAGTAGTTGTTACATCAATTAAATAATCAAACTGTTCTAAAATAGCACCTGAAGGATCACTAAAAATTATAGACTCACCCTGACATTGATTGATTTTAAAATTGGTATTTAGGTTACCACCTAAATATAGATTTGTTGCTAACTCACCCTCACCAGAACACATTACCATCAAGAATCCACCAGCAGGAACTGTTGTTCCTGCTGGTATTTCAAACTTATCTGGATTTGACGGTTGATCTGACAAAAAGTATCCACCCAAATCAACATCTACTGCTCCTGAATTGTAGAACTCAATGAAATCCTCATTATCACCCCCAATATTAAGAGTGTAGTTTGAGCAACTAAACTCATTGATTACTACTTGAGCATTAAGTACAGCAGGTTGCATTGAGTTAATCAATGCGGCTGCTA
>PBMY01000005.1 GCA_002722795.1 Crocinitomicaceae bacterium | reverse complement strand
CTTCTTCCTGTTACCCCTCGACTTGCATGTGTTAGGCCTGCCGCTAGCGTTCATCCTGAGCCAGGATCAAACTCTCCATTGTAAGTTTTAATCTTTAGTTGACTCTCATTAGAAATAACGTTGGAAGACCCTTCTCTAGAAGAGAAGTGTCAAATTCTTCTCCGAAAAGAAGAATCATATACCACTTCAAAAAAATGTTTGAGGTGGACCTATCTTAGCATAAAGATAGGATTTGGGCTGCTGCATCAAGTCAAAGAACTTTATTTCAATTCGGCTCCGTAGAGCTTCCTTAATTGCTTTCTCTAAAAGCGGAAGGCAAAGGTATTGTAAGTTTTTATTCATACAAACAAAAGCTGATTTTTATTTCAACTTTTTTCTGCCTCCGTTTGTCAAAAAAAATATCGCCTTTCTTTAAAAGCGGGTGCAAATGTACATCGAGTTGTTCCCTATCCAAAAACTTTACTAATTTTTTTTATTTTTTTCTTGCAAAAGGAACTGAATATCTCGATGTAGTTGCGAAATTTCATTACTTAAAGTGCCATCATAGAACCCTCTGAGCCTACCCTGAGTATCTACTAGTACAACGTTTTCTGTATGTATAAAGTCCTGATAACCACCATCTCCCTTGTCTAAACATGAAAAGTAGCTCTTTCTAGCAAGGTTATATACCTCTGTTTTGTCACCAGTCATAAACCACCATTTTGACGCATCTGCAGAGTATTTTTCAGCATATGATTTCAGTACACTTACACTATCAGCTATAGGTGTCACTGAGTGACTAAGAATGCGAACACCCTCCGGAAGAACATCGTGAAGCAATTTTAAGTTGCTTGACATGACAGGACAAATGGTGGTGCATCGAGTAAAAAAGAAGTCTACTACCAATATTTGGCCTTTAACATCAGCTAGAGAAACTGTGTCCCCAAGATGATTTACTAGAGTGAAATCCAAAATTTGATGATCATCTACATGCATCAAAGTGGTATCTACAAGAGCAGGATTGATATCATAAGGCTGATAAATTGGCAACGTATCCTCTTGATGGAAGTATGTTATATAGGTATAAGCGATAGCTGAAGTTGCTATCAGAGCAAATGCAATTAGTCCTTTAATTTTTCCCATTTGAGTATACGATTGAGCCTGCAACGACTGTTTTAATTATGTGTGAGTTTAGGATTTGTTCTTCTGCTACCTTTAATAGGTTTCTATCGAGTACAACGAAGTCAGCCCATTTCCCCACTTCTATTGATCCGGTTTCCGCTTCTGTTCTACTTGCTATTGAAGCCCAAATCGTCATCCCCAATAGTGCAGAGTTACGTGAAAGGGCTTGGTCCATGTAATATCCGTTTTCAGGATAACCCTCGGAGTCCTTTCTAATTGTTGCAGCGTAAAAAGTTTTAAGTGGTTCTATACTCTCTATCGGAAAATCAGTTCCTAGCGGAACCATACCTAATATGTTCTTAAGATCTTCATATCGATATGCTCTTCTGATGCGGCCTTTACCAAGGCGTTCTCCCGCCCAGTACATATCTGATGTGGCGTGAGTAGGCTGTATAGATGGAATTATTGAAGCGCTAGCATATAACGGAAGGTCATCTGTTGTGACTACTTGCGAATGCTCTATGCGCCACCTTTTGTCGTTTATCCCACCAAGAACAGCGTTGTACTCATTAAGTATATGTCGTACTGCTTTATCACCTATTCCATGAGTGCAAACTTGAAAGCCCAAATCATAAGCAGTTGATAATGCATTTCTGTATGATGTTGAATCTTGAATTAGATAACCTGAGAAATATGGTCGGTCTGAATAAGGAGCTAAAAGAGCAGCTCCTCTAGAACCTAATGCACCGTCCATATAGAACTTGATTGATTCAGCTATTAGACGATCTGTGCGCCATGGACCTTTAGCGAATGCTGAGTCTAGGTTTGGCAGAGTACCGCTTGCCATAGCTATTACTCTAATTTGCAAGTCGCCAGAAGAATGAAGGTCAGAAATAAGTTTTATGTCACTCACATCTAGACCGGCATCTGTTACAGAAGTCAGACCTGCTGCGAAGAGATCCTTCTGAGCGTCTATTAATGCGTTACGTTTGGTCTTATGATTTGCATCAGGTATTACATCAATTACAAGATCGGCAGCTTTGTCCACTAGAATACCTGATGGTGTTCCATCTGGAAAGAGAATTATTTCTCCACCCTCCATATGTGAACCGTCAATCTGCACTAAATCGAAAATTCCTGCAAGTTCAAGAGCTTTCTTATTTGCTAAAAGAGCATGGCCGTCAATACGCCGAACTGCGACTGGGCGATTTGGGAAGATCGAGTCTAGTTCATGGCGGGTTGGATAAGAGGAATCTTGCCAATCATTTTGGTCCCAACCTCTGCCTATAATCCAATCAAGAGAGTCAGAAGATGAATTATTATATTCAGTAAAAACTACAATTCTATCAAGCACCTCCTCATAAGACGTCGTTCCAACAAGGTCAACTTTAGTCTTATTTAAAGCGTAGCCTAGGAAGTGAGAATGAGCATCAATGAATCCTGGATAGATAAAATCCTGCTCTAGATCAATAAACTCATCAGCCTTAAATGAATTAAGGATAGCTTGGCTAGGACCTATTGCAATTATGCGTCCATCTTTTACTGCAATACCACCTGAAACAGCCATCTCAGTATCCATCCCATCGCAATCTATGATTTGGGCATTATGAAATACTACGTCTGCGGTTTGAGATTTATAGTTGCATGAAAGCAAAAATACTATCGCAAAAACACATGTGAAAAAAGCTCTCATTAAATAAGGTGTCTTTGATGGACAAAATTAGCTAAATTGTAAACTTATAACTTAAGCTAATATTATTAATGCAACGCATAATGCGCCTTCTATTTTTAAGCTTGGGAATTGTTTCGGCGTCTTTTCTTTCATCCCAAACCATCACCCACACCATTCACGATGTGCAAGGTGAACTTTTCAGCTCACCACTAATTGAACAGATTGTAACTGTACGTGGAATTGTGACTGCAACTGCTGAATACGGTTATTTTATTCAAGATGGTTATGGAGCTTGGAATGGCGTATTTGTTTACGATAGCAGTAACCTTCCCGAAGCTGGAGACGACATTGTTATCGAAGCTGAAGTTGCTGAATATTTCGACAACACAGAACTTTTGAATTTAACTTACTTCGATGTGTTGAGCAGTGGAAACGAAATACCAAACGCTTCTCACCAACCCACCGGCTTCTTAGGTTCTATTGGCGAACCTTACGAGGGTTCTTTAGTTACAATTAATAATGCCCAATGCACAACTTCTGATGCCGAATACGGCGAGGCTTACTTTAATGACGGATCTGGCGATTGTAAGGTGAACGACTTAATGTACTTGCCCGAACCATCTTGGGTTCAGGATGAGTACTACACTATTACAGGCCCACTTAACTACAGCTACGAGGAATACAAAATTGAGCCTAGATCGGCTAATGATGTGAACAGTGGCACATCTGTTGATGAGCTGACATTCATCGAGTTTAATGTGTATCCAAACCCCACAACCGAGTATATCCAATTTGAATTGAGAGACGATGCTGTTGTTAATTTTTATGATAACAACGGTAGAAGAGTGGTGATTGAGGTGATAAATGAAGGACAGGTGGTTTTAGACGTAAGTTACTTTTATCCCGGAGTTTATCACATGGAATGTGTGACTAGAAGTGGGATACTTAAGTCTAGTTTTTTTAAGACTAAATAAATCTAGCATCTCAATTTATTGCTATTACTTTCTGCCGATTTGACGACCCCTTCCTCGGCTGGGGTTGTTTCTGCTTGAGCGCTTGTCTCTTTGACGATTACCCTCTGAATATCTAGATCCTTCATAGAGGTCAAATCCCACCCATCTACATTCTAGAGGTCCATTGTGGACTTTAATTCTAGAAAAAGGTCTTAGACCAATATTTTTTAAAGCTGTAGGATCTGAAGAAATAATCCAAGCTTTGAATCCAGGCCAATGAAACTTAAGCCTCTCTCCAATTTGAGAATACAAAGCATCAATATCTTCCAACTCCATTCTCTCACCATAAGGAGGGTTCATTATGACCATGGCTCCTTTATCGGAATCTGGCTCTGCAGTCATGAAATCGATTTGGTCTACACTAACATCATGTTCAGGTAGATCTAATTGAGCGAGTGCATATTTGGTTTGGGATATAGCATCCTTACTATAGTCAGAAGCGTATATGTTAGATTTTACAGGAAGCTGATAGTCCATAGCTTCATCTCTAACCTTTAGCCATGCCTCTCTGTTGAAACTAGCCCATTCCATAAAGGCAAAATGAGAACGATTCATTTGCACAGGTAATCCTGAAGCCCAAAGAGCAGCCTCGCAGGTAAAAGTGCCTGACCCACACATTGGGTCGTAAAGTGTTACACCTGGGCGCCATCCACTAAGAGCAAGAAGTCCTGCAGCAAGGACTTCGTTCAAAGGAGCAATTGCCTTGTGAGATCTATAACCTCTCTTTGAAAGAGGTTCACCTGAAGCATCTACACTTAGAGTTACATCGTTTCGACTTATATGTAGATGAATTCTTACATCAGGGATAGTTTTACTTACTGAAGGTCGCTCTCCTGTTTTGCCTTTGAATCTGTCGACAATAGCATCCTTCAACCTGAAAGTTGCAAATTGCGAATGAGGAAAATCGTCTGAAAAAATTGTTGAATCAATGGCAAACGTACCATCCTTCTTTATCACATTCTCCCATGCAAAACGAGCAGACAGCCTGTAAAGGTCGTCAGTGGTTTTGGCCTTGAATTCGTGAAGTTTACGTAAAACACGTAACGTGAATCTAGCGTGCATGCAATGCCTGTACAATGCTTCAGCTGTAGCAGTGAAATTTACTCCCCTTCTACCCTTCTTAATTTCTGTTGCACCGTGCTGTACTAGCTCATCCGCTACTAAATCTTCAAAACCCTGTAATGTCTTTGCGTGATATCTTGCTGTAGGTAAATTCATCAACCGCCTTTTCTCTTTACTTTATATCCCACCTTTTCAAGGTGCGAAACTACTTTATCTCTGTGGTCTCCCTGCAATAAAATGCAACCTTCTTTTACAGTACCCCCAACTCCACACATCCTTTTTAGGTCTTTTCCAAGAAAAAGCAGATCTGATGACGGGCCATTATGACCATCGACAAGAGTAACTAGTTTTCCTGCTCGTTGCTTTCTATCAAGACTAACATATAAGGTACAATCAGATGGACTCCAATTATCATTACCGATGTAATCGTCCTCAAAGTTGTAACTAGCGTTTGTGCTAAACACCATACCATCGTCATTTCGCTTTCTCTTTTTTACCATTATTCCGCAAGGTACGTGGTAGCTTTGTACTATGGCACATTTTGAGGACGCAACAAATGAATATTCTACATTTCATTCATCTAAAGAGAGTGAAGTCTTGGAGCGTTTAAGGAGAGCAACTTGGCTTGGCACTACTAAACCACAAATGTTGAGTGACCCCATTCAGGGAAGATTTCTCTCCATGGTTAGTGGTCTTACAAAACCCAAGAAAATCCTTGAGTTTGGAACTTTTACTGGCTATTCAACAATTTGTTTAGCGGAGGGTTTACAAGAGGGAGGTACAATTGATACTCTTGAAATTAATGACGAACTTGAGCACATTCAAGATCAATATTGGAAAGAAGCTGGACTTAAAAATGTAACTCGTCATATCGGTCATGCTAATGAAATAATTGAAAGTGGAGCACTAAAAGGGCCGTATGATTTGATTTGGATTGACGCTGATAAGGAGCATCAGATAGACTATGTAGATTTTTCGGTTGAGAATCTAAATGTTGGTGGTTGTCTTATGGTTGACAATGTAATTTGGGGTGGTGCCGTATTAGATGAAGAAAAACTAGCCAAATCCACTTCAGGAGGTTCTCGTATTCACCGATTAAATCAACATATCACAAATCATCACCAATTAGAGAACGTACTCATCCCTGTTTGGGATGGAATACAAGTTGCTAGAAAAATTTGTTAAGTAGATTATGCTACAACAGCTGCAATTGCGTCCGCTGCTTCTTGAAGCTGAATAACAGAAGTTACTTCAAGTCCACTTTCGTCTATCAGCTTCTTTGCCTCATCAGCATTGGTGCCTTGTAGTCTTACTATGATAGGCACATCTATATTACCCATATTGTTGTATGCATCAACTATACCTTGGGCAACACGATCACAACGAACGATTCCACCAAAAATGTTTACAAGAATTGCTTTTACAGAAGAGTCTTTAAGGATGATTCTGAATGCCTGCTCAACACGAGAAGCGTCTGCAGTACCCCCTACATCTAGGAAGTTTGCAGGATCTCCTCCACTAAGCTTAATAATGTCCATTGTTGCCATTGCAAGGCCTGCGCCATTTACCATACAACCAACATTACCATCAAGCTTTACGTAGTTGAGACCAACCTCATCTGCTTCAACTTCAGTCGGATTCTCCTCTGTTTTGTCACGCATCTCAGCGTAATCTTGGTGACGGTAAAGAGCATTTCCATCTAGACTAACCTTTGAATCTACAGCAATGATTTTATTGTCTGAAGTTTTAAGTACTGGGTTAATCTCAAACATAGAAGCGTCGCATCCAACATATGCTTCGTACAGCTTGTAAGCAAACTTAACCATCTGCTTAAATGCCATGCCGCTTAGATTTAGATTGAAAGCAATTCGTCTTGCTTGGAATCCTTGAAGCCCAAGAGCTGGGTCTATAGTTTCAGTAAAGATTAGCTCAGGCGTGTTTTCTGCAACAGCCTCGATATCTATACCTCCTTTTGGTGAGTACATTATCATATTCTTACCAGACGATCTGTCCAAAAGAACACTCATGTAGTACTCTTCTGTTTCAGTTTCTCCTGGGTAGTAAACGTCTTGTGCAATTAGAACCTTGTTTACCAATTTACCCTTATTTGAAGTTTGGGCTGTAACAAGATGACCTCCAATTATACCTGCTGCAACATCTTTTACTTTATCAAGACCTTTTGCAAGGACAACACCACGCGAACTAGTTTCAGTAACAGTTCCTTTTCCTCTACCACCAGCGTGGATTTGTGCCTTTACAACGAACCACTCTGTGCCTGTTTCTTTAGCTAGCTCAACTGCTGCTGCGTGTGCTGCTTCTGGAGTATCTGCTACTTTTCCTTCTTGGATAGCTACGCCAAAACTTTTTAGGATTGATTTCCCTTGGTATTCGTGAAGATTCATTTTCTCGCTTTTAAGCTAAAATTTGAGGTGCAAATGTAGGCAACTTTAGTGGTGCTGAGGTAGATTGCACATGTGATTATCGCAAAAAACATTCGCAAGTCATTTGGCAACCTTGAAGTGCTCAAAGGCATTGACCTCGAAATTAAAAAAGGAGAGGTTGTTAGCATCGTTGGTTCATCAGGTGCCGGGAAAACTACTCTCCTTCAAATTCTAGGTACATTAGATCTTGCTGATTCAGGAGATCTAAGCATATCAAATAGTAAAACACAAACGCTTAGTAGAAGTAATCTTGCCGATTTTAGAAATAAGAATATTGGTTTTGTATTTCAGTTTCACAGGCTTCTTCCAGAGTACACTGCTATTGAAAACGTTATGATGCCTGCTTGGATAGCTGGACTTAGTGATACAGATGCAACAGTAAAATCTGAAGCACTTTTAAAAGATCTCGGACTTGGACATAGGTTAGATCATCTACCCTCTGAACTTTCTGGTGGTGAGCAGCAAAGAGTTGCCGTAGCAAGAGCGCTAGTGAATGAGCCCAAGGTTCTTTTAGCAGATGAGCCATCTGGAAACTTAGATTCAGAAAACGCCACTCAATTACACGATTTATTTTTCGAGCTAAGGGATAGATTAGGCATTACAATTGTCATTGTTACACATAACGAAGACCTAGCTGCTAGAGCAGATAGAACGTTGAGAATGTCTGACGGAGCAATTGCTTAGGAGTTAAAAACTGCAGTTTTTACAATATTATCGTGAATAGCTTGGCGGTGCGATTGTAGAACCAAAAAGAAACCTAAAAAGATTACCCATGCAAAAAGTGAGCTTATCCATTGAAGTGAAATTGCGCCTGTTACAATAATCAATAAAGACATCAAATTAGTGATGTTTTTAATTGCCCATCTAGACATAAACAAGGTAACATCACCTTCGCTTCCGTCTTCATTCGCAATAATGATTTTCTGAACTCTCTTGCCTGGGCTTGCTCCTGTCACCCCCTCAATTAAGGAATAAAGAATTGTCCCTACAACATACCCTAATACCCAAACCTGGACATTGCCTAAGCTGATATCTGAACCAATCATATCCAAAGACGTTTCTATATCCTTAAAATATTGAGAATTAAAATAAGTTGAATTCGATAAGTCAATAAAAGAGAACACATTGTTAAAAGCGAGTATAGATCCTACTATAAATGACAATATCATATCTATAAGACTAGCAACTAACCTAGGCCCAAATCCAATTCTTTCCATAATTATAGAGTATAAGTTTCCTAGCTAATTTACTCTAAACTGCTTTAATAACTAACTTAGCAGAATGAGTAGGATTTTTCTGTCGTCGATTCTTATGTTCTTGAGCTTAAGCGTTCAAGCACAGTTTTTTGTTACGCCAACAGATAGCATCCATGAAACAATATATGCTGATTCTACAATTTCAATATTCCAAATAGATTTAATTAATGAGACAACTGACAGTCTCAATTTGACATGGAAGCTTATAGAGGAAGAAGTGGTAGAGGGGTGGGATTACAACCTTTGTGATCTTGGCGAATGTTATGTAGGAGTTCCTAATTCTAGTGAAATGCAGACATTTTCTTCTGGAGAAGCAGGGTTTTTAAAGATGCTTGTGAATCCACTTAGTATCGAAGGGTACGGATTTTGGCATTTTTGGGTTTATCCTACTGGAGACGAAGATAATTTTGTCAACCTTTACTTTTCTGTTATCGCCTCTAGGACCGATGGCGTGTTAGATGTTGAGAGAGAGACACTCGTTTACCCAAACCCTGCATCAAACCAAATTTTTATCTCAACAAACGACCTACAATCCGTGCAACTATTTAGTCTAAACGGAAGTCTAATATCTGAATTGAAATCTCAATCGGGAGTTTTCGACATAAGTGCATACCAAACAGGAATCTATTTCCTCGTTCTTCAGAACGCTAGCGGTATTTCTACTCGAAAGCTTGTGATTAAATAATCATATCTATTGCAAGATGAACAATGTGTTTTTACGTTTAGTAACACTCTGTGTGGCATTATTTTTTGGCTGTTTATACTTCTCAGCCCAAACAAACTCAACATTTTCTCACCCTCACGCAACTCTTTTAGGCGATGCAGGCCAGGGAACTATTTTGAAATTCGATTTTGCCGAACCATCATTTATGGAGGTGAACACACCTGATGGAGTAGCAATAATTCCCTCAATAGGAGAAGATCTTCCCATACTTGTTAAGGGTGCACCTAGTCTGACCAAATCATATGTAGCTATTATGATTGACGGACAAGCAAAAACAGATATTGAAATTCTGAATTCAACATATACTGATTACACTGACATAGACGTAGCACCTTCTAAGGGCAACATTTACAGAAATGTTGAGCCATCAGATGTAGAATATGTGAAAGGCCCTCATTACGACGATGACGAATTTTACCCCTCAAATCTTGCAACACTAAACACGCCTTATATTCAGCGTGGAGTTCGAGGTCAAGCGGTTTGGGTTTACCCTATGCAATACAACCCAATACAACGTACGCTTAGAGTCTATTCATCAATCACTTTACGAGTAATAAATGTTGATGGTGATAGTGAGAATACATTAATTGAAGGGTCTGTAGCTCGTATGACGCCAGAATTGAACCATGCTTTTACTAGAAGATTTATCAATTCTCAGAGCATTAGCTCAAGGTATGATTATGTTGAAGAGCACGGAAAAATTGTAGTTGTTACAGATCCTATGTACGATGTAGCTCTTGCACCTTTCATTCAATGGAAAATTGAAAAAGGGATAGAAACAGAAGTTGTTTATGCTAGTGATTTGGGTGGTTTAAATGATATTAAAAATTTCCTAGAGGACCAATACTACAATGAAGGCCTAACTCATGTAATCATTGCAGGTGACGAAGATCAAGTGCCATCAGAACTTGTTTCGAATTCTGGCGGAACAGGATATTGCGATCCATGTTACTCTTACATAGAAGGCAACGATTCATATCCTGAATTTTTTGTTGGACGATTGCTGACTCATAATGTATCAGAGATGGAGAGTGTAGTTGAAAGACATTTAGACTATGCAAAAAATCCATTTATTGATGAAGGGTGGTTTAATGATGCTGTCGGAATTGGTTCGAACGAGGGAGCGGGTGTTGGTGATGAAGGCCAAAGTGATTGGCAACATCAAAATGCGATCAAGGACCTACTACTCGATTACGGTTTCGACCAAGTTTGGGAAGTTTACGAAGGATCTCAGGGAGGTTCATCTGTGAGTTCAGATGGAACTGAAGACGCCGCTGGAAGCCCTAATGCTAACGACATGAAGACGATAGTAAACAAAGGTGGAACAGTAATCAACTACTGTGGTCATGGTTATCACGAGGGCGTAGCAACTTCAGGTTTTAATGTTGACGCTGTTGAGGAACTTAACAATACAGGAATGTACCCATTCTTCATGGCGGTAGCTTGTTGTGTTGGTGATTTTGACGAGGGTGAAGGAAGTGGAGACTGTTTTGGTGAGGTTTGGTCTAAAGCAACAAATTTAAATGGAGATGCAATAGGCGGAATTGGTGGTGCATTTTCAAGTGTACTTCAAAGTTGGGCTCCTCCAATGGAAGGCCAAGATGAAATGAACAACTTAATTGTTGAGCAAGGTGCTTATGACATCCGTCACTCAACAGGATCTATTGTAACTCATGGTTGCGCAAGCATGAATGATGCATACGGTGGCCAAGGTGATGAGATGACAGATACTTGGTGTGTCTTTGGAGACCCTTCTACAATTCTTAGAACTGCTTTCCCTACACAATTAGAACTAGTTCATCAAGATGTCTATTTTCTTGGCTCTCCAACCATGCAGATCAATTGCAATATTGAAGGTACTTATGTAGCTATTACTTCAGGAGATCAGATTTTAGGAACTGCTTTTGTTGAAGGCGGAGTTGCAGACATTACTCTTAGCGCCCCTTTAAGTGTTCCTGGAGAAATTCTAATTACAGGTACTGCATATAACTCAATCCCATATCAGTCAACTGCTGAAGTTGTTCCTGCTGAGGGGCCTTACGTAATTGCAAACAATCCACAGACTGACGATATAACGGGTGACCTAGACGGTGTTGTAGACCAAGGCGAATCAATTGAACTTGATCTGAATCTAGAAAATGTAGGTATTGAAGTAGCAGAAGGAGTAAATGTTGAAGTGACAACTGAAGATTCTTGGGTAGTTATCACAAATGGAAATATTACAGTTGGAGATATTTCTGATGGTGTAAGCTTAGTTGCTGAGGGTTTTGCCTTTGATGTTGTAGCTGGAGTTATTGATGGTCACATTGCATTATTCCTTGTAGAGATTACTGATGTTAATGGTAATGTTTGGAATACTCAATTTAATGTCACTCTTAATGCGCCTAGTTTAGAAGTTGTGGGATTAGAAGTTGTTGATGAAGGAAATGGAATAATGGACAGCGGAGAAAATGTTGACCTTGTAGTTGAAGTTGCTAACATCGGTCACGACATGGCATATATGCTAGAAAACACGATCTCAATTATTAACTCAAGCATTACAATAAATAATACTAGTTTCTCTTCAGGAAATCTTGCTGAGGGAGAAAGTGCATTTGCAACGTTTAACATTGACGTTAGTCAAGATGCTAGTTCTGGTGAGCTAGCCTCTATAAACTTTATTAGTGAGGCTGGGTTATACTCTACTGAAGACGATTTTGTTGAGATTATCAATCTAATAATTGAGGATTGGGAGAGCGGAAATACAGATCAGTTTGATTGGGAAATGGCCGGTAATGCAGACTGGTTTGTTACAAATTCGGACCCATACGAAGGATCTAATTGCCTGCAGTCAGGTGATGTAAATGACAACCAAGAAACAACCCTTGAAATTCAGATAGATGTTCTTGCAGAAGGTAACGTTTCATTTGCACGTAAGGTTGATTCAGAAGAGTCTTACGACTACTTGTATTTCATAGTTGATGGAAATACAGTTGCTGAATGGTCAGGTAATGAGGATTGGGCAGTTGAGGAGTTTACTATTGGAGAGGGTCTACACACTCTTAGATGGACATATGAAAAAGACTTTATCGTAAGTGATGGTGAAGATGCTGCATGGGTTGATGATATCGTTCTTCCTCCATTCTGCTTTATAAGTGCTCAAATAACTTCGAGTCAATCTGGAGGATCGCTTTGTCCAGGTACAACTGCCACACTGAGTACTTCTTCGAACTTTGATGCGGTTTGGTCTACAGAAGAAACCACATCAAGTATTGAGGTAAGCGAACCAGGTGTTTATTGGGTGACATTAACAGATGAAGCTGGTTGTTCTGGAACATCAGATCCATATGTATTGAGCTTGGTTGAACCAACTCAAGCAAATGCTTCAATTAATGGTCAGCTTGGGTCATGTAGTGGAGGTGCATTAGAGTTAGACTTCTGTGCAGCAGGTGAATATTCAATCACCTTACCAAGTGGAGCAGTTGAGAATTTTGAAATTGAGTATGGAGAATGTATAGCTTCAGCAATTGATGTTGAGGGGACATACACAATCACCTTTACAGATGTTTGTGATTCTTCATTAGAGGATTTAGTATATGAAGTTGCTTACTACGGCATTCCGTCAGAGCCTTCTGTATCTGACATTCAAATTCCAGAACCTGGCACTGCTGAATTTACAGGCGCACCTTCTGGAGCTAACTGGTACGAAACTGAAACATCTAATGAAGTGCTTGGATCAGGCTCTACTTTCTCTATCGATGTAACTGAAACAACTACATTTTGGGTTTCAGACTCAGAAACTCATCTAGGTACTGAAGCTGGTGGAGGGCGTCAAGAAATTCACGCTATAGGCCAATACAACAACAATACTTCTCGATTCTTAATGTTCGATGCATATCAAGATTTCACAATTGAGACAGTGAAAGTATTTGCAAATGGTGAAGCTGAAAGAACAATTGCTCTTGTAGATTCTGATGAAAATATTATTCAAGAGACTACTGTTTTGATTCCTCATGGAGAACAAATTGTAGAACTTGGTTTTGACGTATTAGCAGGTGCAGATTATGGCCTTCGTTGTACAGGAAACAATGTTCAACTTTGGAGAGATGGTAATGGATCTAATCCAAACTTCCCATACCCTCTTGGCGACATGGGTGCAATTACAAAAACAAGCATCCCGCTTACAAATGCATTGAATTTTTACTTTTATTTCTACGATTGGCAAATTTCAAGTGATGAAACTATTTGTCACAGTGAAAGAGTTCCAGTTGTTGTAGACGTACTTTCTTCCATAGGAGAAATTGTAGATGTAAATGGGATTAACATATACCCAATTCCTGCTTATGACATTTTGAATATTGACTTAGACCTAATGGGTTCTAAAACCCTTGTAGCTAATCTTTACGATGCTACAGGTCGAATCATTTCAATTGATAATTGGGTTAATGTCTCTTCTGGAGTCCAAACCCTAGATGTCAGCAATTGCAGTCCAGGCATGTACACAATGAACATCACTGACGGTTCATCTAGAATCGTAAGCAGGGTAATTATCCAATAAAATCAAATAATTTTTTCAAAGGAGCCTCAGCATTTGTTGGGGCTTTTTTTGTTTTTTAATCCTTTTGCTATGCATGCATAATAAATTTGTTGTAGATTGCATACCTACATTGAATCAAAATGAACAGAGAAGAAATATTAGATTTTTACCTTAGATGGGCTTGGGTTAAGCTAGCTAAGGTCTATAATGCAGAGGCTGAGCGTAGAGGAATTACTCTTAGTGTTGGCTATGCTCTTCTCAGCATTGAAAAAGAAGGAACACCTAGCACTAAGCTAGGACCGCGTATGGGTATGGAACCCACCTCCCTATCACGAACTCTAAAAGGAATGGAGGAAAAAGGGTTGATTGAAAGAAGGCCTGATCCAAATGATGGTAGATCTGTCCGTGTATTCCTTACAGATCTTGGGCTAGACGCAAGACGCCAAGCAAGAGATTTAGTTGTAGGCATAAACGAGAGACTTGCATCAATGCTTGGGGATAAAACAATTAAAGAATTAAATACAGGGCTTCGGAAGCTTAATTCTGTCCTTGAAGACCCTGAACATCTAACACCTATTAAATAAGATGAGTGTACCTATTAAAAATCACGAGATAAGAAAAGTAGCAGTACTTGGATCTGGGGTAATGGGTTCAGCTATTGCAATTCATTTGGCCCAAACTGGTTCAAATGTTTTACTTCTAGACCTTCCTGCAAAAGAAGGTCTTAGAAATTCAATTGCTGAAGGAGCCCTTAAAGCGGCTATGAAGTCAAAGCCATCTCCTATTTACTCAAAGAGATTTGCAAACCGCATCACTTGCGGAAATTTTGACGATGATATAGAAAAAATTTCAAACTACGATTGGATCATTGAAGTCATAGTTGAAAGACTGGATATCAAGCAGAGGCTATTTGAGCGAGTTGAACAGTTTAGAAAACCCGGAACGCTAATCACTTCTAATACTAGTGGTATACCTATCTCGCAATTAAGCGAAGGACGTAGTGAGGATTTTCAGAAACACTTTTGTGGAACTCACTTTTTCAATCCTCCTAGATACCTTCAACTTTTTGAAGTAATACCTGGTCCAAATACAGATCAAAGAGTTCTTGATTTCTTTATGAACTATGGAGAACAGGTATTAGGTAAGCAAAGTGTTCTTTGTAAAGACACACCGGCCTTCATTGCAAACCGTGTTGGGGTTTTTGCTATTCAAGCACTCTTCCACACAGTAACTGACATGGGCATAAGTGTTGAAGCAGTAGACAAGCTTACTGGTCCAGCCATGGGTCGTCCCAAGAGTGCAACATTTAGAACTTGTGATGTGGTGGGGCTTGATACTTTAATTCACGTTGCAAATGGTGTTGCAACTAATTGTCCTGATGACGAACGTCACTCATCATTTGCAGTACCAAAATACGTACAACATTTAGTAGACAATGATTGGCTAGGAAGTAAATCTGGGCAAGGATTTTACAAGAAAACTAAAGACGAAAACGGAAAGCGTAAAATTCTAGTTCTCGATTTAGAGACTCTTGAATACAGAGATAAAAAGAAAATTAAATACGCCACTCTTGATACAGCAAAACAGATTGATGGTCTTGAAGAAAGAACTAAACATCTCTTTAATGGATCTGATGAGGCGGGTGATTTTTACAGGACAGTCTTTACAGATGTATTCTCATATGTAAGCTACCGTATAACTGAAATTAGTGACGAGGTTTACAGAATTGACGATGCTTTAAGAGCAGGTTTTGGATGGGAGCTTGGGGCATTTGAAAGTTGGGATGCAGTTGGTGTTGCTGAAGCAGCAGCAATAGCAAAAAAAAGAGGTCATGCCGTTGCGTCATGGGTTGATGAAATGATCGCTGCTGGAAATAATACATTCTACAGAGTAGTCGATGGTAAAAGGGAATGCTATGACCCTTCAACGAAAGAGTACAAGGTGATACCTGGTCAAGAAAGCAGGGTGAATCTCAAATACATTTCTGATGACAAGGTGGTTTGGTCTAACAGTGGAACCACAATTAAAGACATCGGTGATGGGATTTTAAATATTGAATTCCATACCAAAATGAATACCATTGGAGGAGACGTCCTTCAAGGATTAAATAGAGTTATAGATTTAGCTGAGGCAGATTACAGAGGTGTTGTTATAAGCAACGATGGAGCAAATTTCAGCGCAGGAGCAAATGTGGGTATGATATTCATGCTTGCAGTTGAGCAGGAATACGACGAGCTAAATGCTGCCATTATGTATTTCCAAAATACAATGATGAGGTTGCGCTATTCAGGAATCCCAGTTGTAGCTGCAACACACAACATGGCCCTTGGCGGTGGATGTGAACTTTGTCTACACTCAGATAAAGTCATTGCACACGCAGAGACATATATGGGGCTTGTTGAATTTGGAGTTGGACTAATACCTGGTGGTGGTGGAACAAAAGAATTCGTTCTAAGATTATCTGATAATTTAAAGGAGGGCGACATTAGAATCAACGCTCTTAGAGATAGTTTCTTAACTATAGGCCAAGCCAAAGTTTCGACTTCTGCGTATGAGGCTTTTGAACTTGGCTACCTAGTTGAAGGAGTCGATGAAGTATGTATTAATAGACGAGATCTTCTAGCTAGAGCAAAAGCTGCAGCAGTTCAAATGGATGATGCAGGTTACACTTCACCAATAGAAAGAACAGACATTGATGTTGTAGGGTCTGAAGGTATGGGAATTGTATATGCAGGCGCTTCAGCTATGCATGCTGGAAATTACATCTCAGAACACGACAAACTCATTTCAGAAAAACTAGGTCGTGTAATGTGTGGAGGCGATATAACATCTCGATCAAAAGTAAGTGAACGATATCTGCTAGGTCTAGAAAGAAGAGCATTTGTTGAACTATGTACTGAACGAAAAACTCTTGAGAGAATGCAGAGTCTAATTCAAAAGGGTAAAATCCTACGTAACTAATAATTTCATGAACGCATATATAATTGGAGGATACCGTTCAGCGGTAGGAAAATCAGGAAAAGGAGCCTTTAGATTTATGAGGCCAGACGATTTGGGCGAACAAGTAATCAGACATCTGATGAAAGACTTCCCTCAACTAGACAAGGAGAGAATAGACGATGTTATTGTTGGAAATGCAACACCAGAGGCAGAACAGGGTTTAAATATTGGAAGGATGGTTAGCCTCATGGGACTTGACACAGAAAAAGTTCCTGGAATGACAATTAACCGTTACTGCTCATCAGGACTTGAATCAATTGCTATTGCAGCATCTAAAATTCATTCTGGCATGGCTGAATGCATACTTGCAGGTGGAATTGAGACTATGTCTCCTATACCTTTTGGGGGTTGGAGATTAGTGCCAAACGCCCGCGTTGCTAAAGAGAATCCAGAGTGGTATTGGGGAATGGGGTTGACAGCAGAAGCTGTTGCCAAGGAGTTCAATGTAAGTCGTGAAGACCAAGACATCTTCGCAGCTGAAAGCCATCGTCGTGCAGCAGCAGCTATTGAAAGTGGTCGTTTTGCTCCTAGAATAGCTCCTATTACAGTTGAAGAAACTTACCTCGACGAAAACGAAAAAGTACAAACGAGATCATCAATTGTAGATACTGACGAAGGAGTAAGAGCAGACACAACTGCTGAAAAACTCGCTAGACTCAGGGCAGTATTTGCTGAGGGAGGATCTGTTACAGCAGGAAACAGTTCACAGACATCTGATGGAGCAGCTTTTGTACTTGTAGTAAGTGAGAAAATGCTCAAGGAATTAAACGTAGAACCACTTGCTAGATTCTGCGCATACCATGTAAGTGGACTAGAGCCAAGAATTATGGGAGTCGGGCCTATTCATGCAGTTCCCAAAGTACTAACGCGTGCAGGTTTAACTGCCTCAGAAATCGATCTATACGAACTAAACGAAGCATTTGCATCACAAAGTGTTGCTGTAACTCGTGAGCTGGGTTTAGACCCTAGTAAGGTTAATGTAAATGGGGGTGCTATTGCATTGGGTCACCCGCTTGGTTGTACTGGAACAAAACTTTCAGTTCAGCTCCTTGACGAATTAAGATTCCGAAAAGGAAAATATGGAATCGTAACAATGTGTGTCGGAACTGGACAAGGTGCAGCAGGTGTATTTGAACTTTTGAAATAACTGAATTATGAGTGATAAACAACCAATCACAGGAGGCGATTTCCTAATCAAGGAAGTAGCTTGTGAAGACATCTTTACTCCAGAAGAATGGACTGAGGAGCATATTATGATGCGCCAAACCTCTATTGATTTTGTCAATTCTAGAGTTGTGCCTAACCTTGAGGCTATCGACGATATGCAGGAAGGACTAATGCCATCTCTTATAGAAGAAGCCGGAGAGCTTGGACTTTTAGCATCATCTGTACCTAAAGAATATGGAGGTATGGGAATGGACTTTAAAAGTTCAATGATTATAACTGAAGGTGTTGGTGGAGGACATTCATTTGCTGTGAGCTTCACTGCTCATACTGGAATTGCTACACTTCCTATTCTGTATTATGGAAATGACGAGCAGAAGAAAAAATACATTCCAGGCCTAGCTTCTGGGAAACTCAAAGGTTGCTACTGCTTAACTGAACCAAGTTCAGGGTCAGATGCAAATAGCGCTAAATCTAAAGCTGTCTTAAGTGAAGATGGTAAGCACTACATCTTGAATGGTCAGAAAATGTGGATCACAAACGGTGGTTTTGCAGATCTTTTAGTTGTGTTCGCTAAAATTGACGAAGATGAGAATTTAAGCGCCTTTATTCTAGAAAGAGATTACGAAGGAATCACAATGAATCCTGAAGAAAAGAAAATGGGAATCAAAGGTTCTTCAACTCGTCAGGTGTTTTTTAACGATGTAAAAGTTCCAATAGAAAATTTACTTTCAAAGAGACAAAATGGATTCAAGATTGCAGTAAATATCCTCAATATTGGAAGGATTAAACTAGGGGGTGTAGTTCTTGGTTCTGCAAAAGATGGTGTTTCATATGCAACTAACTATGCAAATGAACGCGAGCAGTTTGGCCGACCAATCTCTAAGTACGGGGCTATACGTCAAAAGCTTGGCGAGATGGCAATTCAAACCTACGCTTTAGAATCTGCAGTTTACAGAGCAACCCAAAACATTGAAGACGCAATTAAAGATCTTGAAGATGGCGGCATGAATCATGCAGACGCTACTCTGAAGGGAATTGCATCTTTTGCTCCTGAATGTGCAATGATGAAAGTTTTGGGCTCTGAAGTTGTAGACTACATAGCTGACGAAGCTGTTCAAATTCTTGGAGGAATGGGATACAGCGCTGAAACACGTGCTGAACGTTCATACAGAGATGCAAGAATCAACCGAATTTTTGAGGGGACAAATGAAATCAACCGAATGCTTACTGTGGATATGATTCTCAAAAAAGCAATGAAGGGTGAAATAGATTTAATGACTCCCGCGATGGAAGTGGCTAATGAAATTATGGGTATTCCAGATTTCAACCCACCTTCTGATGATATTTTTGAACGCCATCTTGACTATATCAAGAAATTCAAGAAAGCTGTTCTTATGGTTGCTGGTTCTGCAGCTCAAAAACTAATGATGTCCCTAGCAAAGGAACAAGAAATATTAATGGGAATTGCTGATATGACAATTTGGACTTACACTGCTGAATCTATTGTTTTGAGAGTCCAAAAACTTCATAAATCTCAAGGAGCTGAAGCTGCTGCCTTACCAATTGAAGTAATGCAGACTTACATACATTCTGCGGCAGATAAAATAAACGTTTCAGGTCGTGATGCGTTGATGGGTTTTGCTGAAGGAGACGAGCTAAAGATGATGCTTATGGGCATGAAACGCTTTACTAAAGTTGAGCCTTTTAACTGTAAGGAAAGCCGCCGTAAAATAGCTCAAGCTTGTATTGACAAGAATGAGTACTGCTTTTAGTATTTTTACCACATGGTAAAAAATAACATCATCACCAATAACTCTGAAACATTTCTTGAGAATTATCTAAATAATCCTTCGCCAACCGGTTTCGAGTCTGAAGGCCAAAAGATTTGGCTAGACTATATCAAACCTTATATCGATGACTACTTTGTAGATACATACGGTACTACTGTTGGAGTAATCAATCCCGAAGCGGATTACAAGGTGGTGATTGAAGCTCACGCAGATGAGATCAGCTGGTTTGTCCACTATATCAATCCTAAGGGATATATTTACCTTAGAAGAAATGGAGGATCAGACCACCAAATAGCTCCATCTAAAAGAGTGGTAATTCATACTAAAAAGGGCCCAGTAACTGGTGTTTTTGGATGGCCAGCTATTCATACACGTAAGCCAGGAAAGGAGGAAGCTCCACAGGTAAAAAATATTTTTCTAGACATTGGTGCTAAGGATGCCAAAGAGGTAGAGAAAATGGGTATACACGTTGGTTGTGTTGTTACTTATCCTGACGAATTTATTAAGCTAAATAAGAAGTGGTATGTAGGACGTGCCCTAGACAATAGAGTTGGTGGATTTATGATTGCTGAAGTGGCTAGGCTTTTGAAGGAGAATAAGGTGAAGTTGCCGTTTGGCCTATACATCACAAATTCTGTTCAAGAGGAAATTGGTTTACGAGGTGCACAAATGATAGCTGAGCGCATTCAACCTGATGTGGCTATTGTGACAGATGTTTGTCATTGCACACACACTCCAATGATTAATAAAATTGAGCAGGGCGATACAGCTGCTGGTAAAGGACCAGCTGTGACATACGGGCCAGCAGTTCAGAACAACTTGCTTCAGCGCATTATTGACACGGCTGAAAAGAATAAGATTGACTTCCAAAGAATGGCTGCATCTCGTTCTACAGGGACAGACACAGATGCTTTTGCATATTCAAACAAAGGCGTTGCGAGTGCACTTATTTCACTACCATTAAGATATATGCATACAACAGTTGAGATGGTTCACAAGGATGATGTGGAAGGATGTATTAAGCTGATTTACGAAACTCTTCAGAATATCAAAAAGGGAGAAGATTTTAAATATTTGAAGTAATCTATTCCGGGGAATCTATCAGATTAATTGTACTATTAAGCTGAGTTATGAAATCAAATTTGACCTGGAGTGAGAGAGCGTCGTACGATTGGATATCACCAATCAGAGTTTCTAAATTCAGTCAAGATCCCTTTTCTTAACGAAGAGGCTGAATCGTTGCTATTAGCGAGGAGTAGTGGATTTATTAAAGCATTACCCGCCATAGTAAATTTGAATATGTCCTTTAGCTAGAACGTTAGCCCAATTTCTAAAAGCGACAAATCCAGATTCCGTTTCAGCAGATATAGATTGCTTTTGTAGTCTCAATATAAGAAATCCGTATAAAACAACAAGTAATTGTTCAACGGGGTGTGATGCAGGTCCTGGTTGTTTTGCACTGAGTTCCTTCATTATGGGCTGAGCTACCTCGAATGCTTCCTTGTACCTTTTGTCCTCCATAGGACCTACAAGCATTTCATGTAGATGAGCTAATTCAACCATTGTCTCGCTTACTGAAGCGACGTGGCCAGATTCGGTTTTGCCTTGGCTCCTCATTTCTGCAGCTATAGACATAATCCATTCCTTTTCTCTTTTAGAGTCAGAACCCTCAGAGCTAGCAGTATTCTCAGCCCACTTTTCCAAAATTTTTGGGTCAAATTGAGCTGCCCGAACGAGATCCTCAATTTGCCAAAGAAATAAAATGTACTCAACTATGTGAGCTTTCTTTTTTGTTTCAGCTAAAATCATTCAGTTGAGTTAAGTTTTTCTAACACCTCTGCTGTGACATTATACGGTTCAGTTCCATAAAGAACTCCTTCACCACTCAATCCCCAATTTAGGATTAAATCAATATTGTTTTCTTCAGCGTATTCGCTTAGAACTTTATTCAAAAATGCGCTAACAGTAGTTTGCATAGTTTGCTCTTGTAACTGAACATTTTTAGAAGCTTCAGCCTGCATTTGCTGTAAGATTGCTTCAATTTCATATACTCTTTGTTGAGCTATTTGAATTTCATCCTCAGAAGCAGATCCTGAATTTGCATATGAAACAAGCTCTTGGGCCTCTTGTTGTAAAGGGGCTGCCTCTGTCTTTAAAAGCGAATCTACCTGTTCTACATTTTTCTGCAGAGTTACCTCTAATTCTGTAATCAAATTCATCCCACTGTGAAGTGAGTCTCCATGTACATATGCAATGATTGGAGCTACAGATTTTGAAGAAAATTTGGGTTTAGGTTTTAGAAGTAAAAAGGATAAAGCTATAAGCCAAACCCCAACAACAGTTAATATTACTTTATTCATTATTTTGGTTTTGAATTTAGTTGCGCCCTCATATCTACAAATCTCAATAGCACACCCTCAGACATCTCTTCACCAAGAGATTTAACTTCATCAATAGAGTAATTATCCATGTCAAATTTGAACATCTGCTCATACCTATCAAGCTCATATCTTAGTTGGTACTTATCGTTCCAACCAAGAATGGTGATCTTCATTAATTGATGAGGTATTTCTTCAATAATTCGCACAATGCGGCGCTTAATTTCCAGCCGCTAAGATAGATACTCTATCGTCGTCCCATGCCCTTTTAAGCGGGGGTATTTTAGGAGAAGAAGTAAGTGCTACTCCCCTAGTAAGAATATGTATAAGTAGGTTGTCTACTTTCATATGACACAATAATCGTTTAGGGCAAGCTCCAAGTGAAGATTTAATATCTAACGCTGTTCTTCCCATTACAATTTTCTTTGACCCCTTTGCAATTCCTTGCTTGATAAATTCAAGAAGCATCCTTTGATACATAAAATGAATTATATTTTCCTCAAGCATAAAACCTACGAAGTATGCCTCAGTTGTATGATCAGTTATTATTCCACACTGAAATCCCACCATCTCATCTTCTAAATAGTAAGCAATAACAGGAAAATCATCACCCCAATATTTCTTTAATGAGATTAAATCCTCTTTGTACAATTTCCCTAGTGTGAAACCAGCTCTATCGTAAACTTGCTTATAAAGTGAGTGCAATAAGTCTGAGTTTTTTTCTACCTCTTCAAGGCTGAGATTCTTTAACACCAACTCTTCAGACCCTCTAATAATTCTTCGAATCTTTGTTCTAGATTTTTTCCGTAATGCAGCACTGTATTCCTCAAATGTAGACCAATCTCTTTTTAAATCCACCTCCATTACTGGATCAAATTCTAAATCTATCCAGTTGCAATGCCATCCACTTTTTCCGGCAATTTTTTCAGACCAAGGTTTTTCCGAATAGTGATCCTTAACCATTGATGATTTTGGTGGTTTTGACCCATCAATCATTGGAATATTTAATGCCTGATGAATTAATTTAAATTGCCTCTTCTCAGAAATTTCCTGTTTAAATCTATACGCATGATCCCCACTTGAAAGAACAGTTCCAAGAACTCTTACATCAAATTGAAAGACTCCATCTCCCCTATACAAATACTTTTGAGCTAGCTTAAAAAATGGTTTTTCAGCCTTAAGGAATTTACCCTGAACAGCACTGACAGCATGAGTATCTTCTACTTGAGCAATCCCAACAATTTCCTCTGATTCATTTATCCATTTAACTATCTGTAGATGTCTTGTCTCTACGTCTAATGCAGCCTTTATTGACCTAGAATCCAAATATGCTGAAGGTTCAAAAGCGAGAAACTCATCCCACTTACTCCACTCCTCTTCTGACCATTGATCACTTGAAGATATAATGTCAATTCTATAATTCAATTTGAAATTATTGTTTAACTAATATGCATGTATCAAAGCATTTGTAAAATGAGAATGCAATAAATAGAGCTAGTAAAAACGATCCAATGCCACCTACAATTCCTGCTCTTTGGGCTACAGGAGGATTATAGCTAAGAACAACATCGTGATCTCCTGCTAAAATTGGCAATGCTCTTAAAATGTAGTTGGCTCTTACAAGTGGAACCTCCTCCCCATCAACTGTAGCTGACCATCCTTCTGGATACCAAACCTCACTCAATATTAACATACCGTCACTTTCAGTAGATACACTGTATGTACTACCCTCAGGATGATACTCAACAAGTTCAACTGAGGATTCAGTGGACAATGAATCTTCTGACATAAGGTCTGGAACCAATGCTTTAAATTCTTCATGAACTAAAGCAACTTGAGACACATCTGTATTTTCAATTGCAAACAATTCGTCTTCATTTGTATCGACCCAATTAACATTGTGAACTACCCAAGCAGGTCCCAATGCATTATTTAATGGAATAGGCCTTTCACCTGCACCAATAATGTACTTAGTGTTAAGCATTGCTGCTCCTTTTAGAATTCCCATTGCGCCTTCAACATTTCCAGTTTCACTTACGGCTTGACTAAACCTCATATTCTGTTGAAGTAAGACATGAGTAATGAAGTCTTGGTAACGTCTGAGTTTAGCTCCATGATATCCGCCAATAGATTTAAAGAAGTATGAAGTTCGTGCATCATTCATTGGATTTATCCAATTCAAAACTCTGAAATGAGACAAACTATTTAATGCTCTAAATTTCGCAGCATCAGATGCTCTTAGGTATTTAGCATTAGCGTTTCTCTCATTGATATTGATCCCCAAATCTTCCTCTATGATCCCAATATGTTCAAGATATTTTTCTTCGAAACCTTCAAGAATAGATGACTCGTATGCTGCTATTTCACGTTCAGCTTTTGTAGCCTCATGAGGGAAAACAACATTGAATTCTGTGTCGAATTCACTTGGGTATCTCTTGTCAACACTGTACACATCGTACAGCATAACTAAAGCCAAAATACCTAAAGCAATGTCTCTTTTAACCAACCCTTTCACTACTGCAACAATTCCACCACCAGCAACAACAATGAGACCAATAGACCTAAAAACATCAGCCCTAAAAATCTCAACTCTCAAGGAAGTTAACTTGCTTATTGAATATTGTTCTCTAAGGTGATCAGCCCTAATTGATGAGGTAAAATCGAAGAATGTTTCAGGTAAAATGTAGAAGGATATTAAAAGTCCTGAAACACCACCAAAAGCATAAATCCATGGCTTCCAATTATCGCTACCAGCATCTTCCCATACCCTTTTTAAACTAATAGATACCCCTACCGCTACAGCAAGTTGAACAAGTACAAGCATCATTTTTGTATCCCTAAACTTGTTGAACATTGGAACGTAGTCAAGGAAAAAATCAGTTATAAATGATGCATCTCTCCAAGATAAAATGATGGATAATAGAGTGATTGCCAAAAGTGGCCATCTCATCCTATCTTTGACTACAAAGAAGAATGCTAGTAGTAGGGTAAACGCAATCGCTCCAAAGTACATAGCTCCCCCCGAAAACCTTTGTTCACCCCAATAAAGTTGACTAGCACCCCCCTTAATATCAGGCACAATAGAACTCAACCACTCACCCCTTGAAAGACTGTATTCAAGAATGTAATCTGTTTCTAGTCCATTTCCGTGTTCAGTTGATGTTTCATCTAATATTGCCTCACCTCTTGTAGTGTAATGAGAATAATCTTTTGTGATTTGAAGGCTAGGTAGTGAAGGAAGAAGTGCAATTAAAGCTGCACCTATTAGTAAGACTGAAGTTGTTACAAATTGCCTCAGATATCCATTATGCTGCGCAGCTACAAGTTCGCATATTCCCACAGCTGCAATCATAAACATCAGATAATATGTCATCTGAAGATGGTTTGCATCAATGTGCATTGCTAAGAAAAACGCAGTTATTGCAGCGCCGCCCCACATGTTGTTTCTAAATGCATAGATCACTCCACCTAACACTCCAGGCATTAATGAAATTGCTCTAACTTTTGTTGCGTGTCCTGCAGCTAAGTAAAGAGTATTTATTGAGCCCAAACCAAAAGTCACTCCAGCTATAAATGCAACAAGTGGTGGAGCTTTTAAGCAAAGAGCTAAAACATATGCAGATAGCATTGCAAGAAACAGAGTCATTATCTCCGGTGACATCAATAGCCTTAAGAGTTTCCAGATACACTTTGGTAAAGTCATAATACCAGTACCTGTGATTTGTACTGTTGGCATTCCGCCAAACATACTATTTGTCCATGAAGGTCTTTCACCTTCAATATCCTCGTAGCTAAGAGCTTCGTGTGACATACCAATGTATTGTTTGGTATCACCTTGAACTAGCCTTTTAGAATCAAGAATTACAGGAGAATAAAATGTACTCGCTATAGCATAAAACGCTACGATAGATAAAATATGAGGCAAAGCTTTTTTAAGCATGCAGCAAGTTAACACTTGCAGATTAGTCATCCACTTCTTCGAAGTCTACATAATCTCCGACTTTATCGGAATTTGGCTTTTTCTTTTGTTTTGGTCTCGGTGGTTCATTACTTGGAGTAGTGTTAGTTCTTGACCTCCGGCCAAAAATCATATCCATCCACCTGAAAATTAACCAGGCAACTACAGCATAGAAAATAAACCTAGCCATGTCTTACTTACTCAAATAGAGGTTCCTTTCGCTATAGATTTTAAGGAAGAAAGGATCCTTCAAATCTGGAATAAATCTAATTCCCTCTCCAGTTGATTTCATCTCCGGCCCAAGCTCCTTATTTACATTCGGAAACTTTGAGTAGCTGAATACTGGTATCTTCACAGCGTAACCATCTAGGTGTGGCGAGTGAGGCATTTCAATTAGCTTCTTCTCTCCTAGCATCACTTTAGTTGCATGATTTACATATGGCACACCATATGCCTTTGAAATGAATGGAACTGTACGTGATGCTCTTGGGTTAGCTTCAATGATATAAACAGTATCGTCCTTTACAGCGAATTGAATATTAATTAATCCTTTAGTTTCTAAAGCTAGAGCAATTCTCTTTGTATAATCCTTAACCTGTTGCATAACTAGGTCGCCTAGGTTAAATGGAGGGAGTAAAGCGTAGCTGTCTCCAGAATGAATTCCTGCAGGCTCAATATGCTGCATAATTCCAATAATTCTTACATCGTCTCCATCGCAAATTGCATCAGCTTCACACTCCAAGGCTCCTTCTAAGAAGTGATCAAGTAGAATTTGATTCTCAGGCATATGCTTGAGGATGCTTAATACATGATTTTCTAATTCGTCCTCGTTGATTACAATTTTCATCTTTTGTCCACCAAGTACGTAAGATGGTCTAACAAGAAGAGGGAAACCTAGTTCACGACACAAGTCAACTGCTTGATCAGCATTTTCAACTACACCAAACTTGGGGTATGGAATTCCTTCGTCTCGAAGTAGTGACGAAAAACGTCCTCTGTCCTCTGCTAGGTCAAGTGCGTTGTATGATGTACCCATTACTGGAATACCATAACGATCTAATTTTTCAGCAAGTTTTAAGGCTGTTTGTCCACCAAGTTGAACAATTACTCCAGCTGGCTTCTCGTGTAATATAATGTCGTAGATATGTTCCCAGAATACAGGCTCGAAATACAGTTTATCAGATGTTGCAGAGTCAGTTGAAACAGTCTCAGGATTACAGTTAATCATGATTGTTTCGTAGTCGCACTCTTTAGCAGCGAGAACTCCGTGAACACAACAATAATCAAACTCGATACCCTGTCCAATACGGTTTGGCCCTGAGCCAAGAACAATTACCTTTTTTCTATCACTCACATCACTCTCGTTTTCTTCGTTTTCGAAAGTAGAGTAGTAATAAGGAGTTACAGCAGGGAATTCTGCTGCACATGTATCTACTAATTTGTATACACGAGTAATTCCTAGACTATGTCGTTTTTCGTGCACCTTACTTTCAAGGCAACTTAATAGGTGAGCTATTTGTCTATCGGCGTATCCTTTTCTTTTTGCCTCTGTTAGAAGCTCTCTAGAAATACTATCGATAGACTCTTTCTCAATGTCCTTTTCTAATAATACCAACTCCTCGATTTGACGAAGGAACCATGGATCCATTTGAGTTGCATCATGAATCTTATGAAATGGAAGACCAAGTTTAAATGCGTCATAAATGTGGAATAGCCTATTCCAAGATGGATTACTAAGCGAATCCATAATAGCATCTTTATCCTTTAACTCACGTCCGTCTGCACCTAAACCGTTTCTTCCAATTTCTAATGATTGACAAGCCTTCTGTAATGCTTCTTGGAATGACCTTCCAATTGCCATTACCTCTCCCACTGACTTCATTTGAAGTCCAAGACTTCTATCAGCACCCTTGAATTTATCAAAATTCCAACGAGGGATCTTTACAACTACATAGTCGAGTGTTGGCTCAAACATAGCTGAAGTTGTTCCAGTGATTGTATTCTTCAATTCATCTAAGTGGTAACCAATTGCAAGCTTTGAAGCAATTTTAGCAATTGGATAACCTGTAGCTTTCGAAGCAAGTGCAGATGAACGGCTTACTCGAGGATTAATCTCGATAGCAATAATGTCTTCTTTCTCGTCTGGCGAAACTGCAAACTGAACGTTACATCCTCCTGCAAAATCACCAATGCTACGCATCATGTGAATCGCCATATCACGCATCTTCTGGAATGTTGTGTCTGAAAGAGTTAGCGCAGGTGCAATTGTAATTGAATCTCCTGTGTGGATTCCCATTGGATCCACATTTTCGATAGAACAAACGATAGTTACGTTGTCATTTGAATCTCTTAGTAGCTCTAACTCGTACTCCTTCCATCCAAGGAGAGCCTTATCAATCATCACCTCGTGTATTGGAGATATATGAAGACCGTCAGTTAATTTCTTCTCAAATTCCTCTTGGTCGTATACGATAGCTGCGCCTGTTCCACCTAAGGTGTAACTAGCTCTAACGCAAAGTGGGAAGCCAAACTTTTGGGCTACCTCTTTACCTTCTAAAAAGCTCTTAGCTGCAGATTGAGGAGCCATTGGAACATTGATTTTCTCCATTAGAAGCCTAAACTCCTCTCTATTCTCAGTTATCTCAATTGCATCGATGTCAACACCAATCATATTGACATTGTGTCTTTCCCAAATCCCAAGGTCATCACACTTGATACAGAGGTTCAAACCGGTTTGTCCACCCATAGTTGGAAGAACCGAATCAATGTTAGGATGCTTTTCAAGAATCTTCTCAATAGACTCTGGTTCTAATGGCTCTAGGTATACGTTATCCGCCATAACTGGGTCAGTCATGATAGTTGCAGGATTAGAATTAATTAGAGTTACCTCGATACCTTCTTCTCTTAACGATTTCGATGCTTGAGAACCACTGTAATCAAATTCACATGCTTGGCCGATAACGATGGGGCCGCTGCCGATTATTAGAACCGACTTAATGCTCGAATCTTTGGGCATTTTTTTTTTATCCAGCCACTTTATTGCGAAAAATTTCGCTCAAATGTCGCCAGCTACGAATGCAATTAACCTGCTCAAAGTTAGCACATCATTTAGGCTTTTAACGCAACTTAGTTATTCTCTTTTTCCACACTTCTTCACAATTAACGACCTTAGCAATATGAGCAGAGGCACAAAAGTGGTTTGGGATGATTCAGGCTGGAGGTTTGAAGGTTGGGTGGTGTCTGCAAAAAGTGGCAAAAACTCTAAAGTAGCTATTTCTTTTCATGGTTTCGACAGAAGCGCTAGTGAGATGGAAAATTTTATGCCTTTTTACTGCGATGACACAGCATTACTTTCAGTAAACCTTTTACATCATGGTGAAAGCAAGCCCCTTGATGATCTTAATATTTACTCAATGTTGGAACCAAGTATTCTCCTTGAAGTTTTGAAGCGTAAAATTCATGAGGAGTTTGGTGACGGTGTTGAAAAACTAGAGCTTCTTGGCTATTCAATGGGGTCGAGAGTTTGCTTCAGATTACTTACCGAACGACCTACAGATTTTAGTAGAATAATAGTTTTAGCGCCAGACGGTTTGTGCAAAAGCATTATTTACAAATTTGTTGTAAATACATGGATTGGAAGGTTTTGCTGGAGTCTTGTAGATAGGTATCCCAAAACAAACAAACGCATCATTGATTCTCTATATAAAGTAGGGTTAATTTCAGAACACAAGCACCATTTTGGGCGATATCACACAGACAATTCTGAAATCAGAAGGAGGGTGGCCTATGGATGGGCAGCTCACAAAAAGTTTTGGCCTGAATTGGGAGATTTGGCTTCCGCTATGTCAAAGGTTGAAGCTCACTTAGTGTTTGGAAATAGAGACAAAATTATTCCTGAGAAATGGTCGCGAGGATTGAAAGATGAGCTTTCAAAAATGGGCTGCGATTCTGTAAAATTTCATAAAATAGAAAGTGGCCACGTGATGCGTCACGCGTCCACTGTCGAGCAAATAGTATCTGCTATTAAGTCTTAGAACTTAACGCTCATGCTTGCAAAACCGTTTCTTCCCGCTTGAGGGTAAACGTAGTTTTCTGAAACCTCGCTTCCATCATCAAGGGAGTAGTAGTAAGTCCAACCACTTGCGCTGTACATGTGATTAAGAATGTTGTTTGCGAATAAACTTACATTAAACTGCTTTTCGTTTACTTCAAAGTCACATCTTAAAACAATGTCGTGAACTATATAAGACGGCAGTGTCCGATCATCACTTGAAGTATTATCTAGGTACTGCGTTCCAACATATTTTGTTGCGAATTCAAGATCTAAATCAAGATTATCATCTGAGAACACTTGACCTCCATCCCAAACATCAAGAGTAAGTAGGCTCGCACCAATTAAAGATGGAGATAGTGCAATGTCAGTCTCTACACTTGTGCCTTCTTGAGCAAAGTCAATAATTTTATTTTTAGATAGAGTTGTATTACCCTGCCATGTAATTGACTCGCCAAGGTTAAACCCAACCTGTATTTCAATTCCTTGACGGTATGATTCCTCAACGTTTCTATGTATTATCCCTCCTACATCATTTAGTGTTCCAGTGTTCACTAGCTGATTGTCGTATGCCATGTGATATGCTCCAATTTCAAAAGCGAAATTTGTTTTTGTGTAGCTAAAGCCAATCTCAATGTCAGTTAGTTTTTCAGGGATAATGTGTGACGATGAATCTGAATCTGAGATCAAGTAATCAGAATCTAAATAGTTGCTCCTAGACGGCTCTCTATTTGCTATTGCTATAGAAGAGTAGAATCTGCTGTTGTTGTGTGGCTTATAATCAAAACCAAACTTTGGATTAAAGAATGAAAAATCTTCACTTATGTTGATTTCTCTTCTGTCTGAATCCAAACCAATAGTTGAATAGCTAACATTTCTTATTTGGCCTTCAGCTTGAATTCTCAGCTTATCTTTCATACCCATCCAAGTAAGTCTAGCGTAACCACTTAGATCTGTTTTGTTACCAACAGAGAAGTAGTAAGTCGAATCTTCATTGAATTCAGGATGAGCAACATCCATAGAAATCACTTTTCCAAAGTGATCGCCTTCGTATGTAGAATACATTCCACCAAAGTCTAAATCAAAGTTTCCAAGAGTTGTGCTTGCATTAATTAAACCGCCTTTTAAAGTGTTATCCAACCATCTACGACGAATTAAATCAGAAGACACAATTGTATCGCCGCCATCAAAAATCGTATCTGTTGCAAAGCCATAATCTGAAAACGAATCTCCAATTCTTTGCTGCTCGTAGTAACCTGATCCTAGGGTTTGGAATAATGAAACACCTAAGTCAATGTTTCCAACTTTCTGTTCGAGGTGGATTTGTTGATGGTCCTGAGTGTAATCATCAACTTCGTTCTCGTAGCTGTAGTAATTATGTTGTCGTCCATTAGCTTGAAGGTCATTTACCCTTGCTGTGTCAGCACCATAACTATACTCCCAGCTCCATGCTGCCCAATCAGCAATTGCTGTTGAATCAGCATTTGGGTCTGTTGCAATTTCAGGGACTCCATACCATGATTGGTACGTACGTTCCTCACCTTTTGTAGCTGTAATGCTAATCTTACCCGTTTCCCATCTCTTCACAAGTGAACCGTAAAGCGAGAATAAATCAGAAGTCGCTCTGTTCATGTATCCGTCAGAGGTGATTTGAGAAACTCTTCCGTCAAATGAAAGCCCGTTGTCTAGGATTCCTGTATTCCAAGAACCATTCATTCTTCTTGAATTGAAAGAGCCGTATCCAACTTTTGCTTGGATTAATGGCTTAGCAACTTTACCTAGAGTGTTGATGGCAATAGATCCACCAAAAGCACTTGGGCCGTTCGTGCTTGTTCCAACACCTCTGTTAATTTGAAGGTCACTAATACTGCTTCCAAGATCTGGAAGGTCAACCCACCAAACTCCCATAGACTCAGCGTCATTTAATGGCACTCCGTTGATGGTTACGTTAATACGTGTTGCATCAGTACCTCTTAGACGCATACTAGTGTATCCAATTCCGTTACCTGCGTCAGATGTAACAATAACAGAAGGAGCAAAACGAATCAAGAATGGTAGGTCTTGAGCTGCGTCCCTATTACTAATATCTTCTTCTGAAATATTAGTATGTGCGAAAGGAGATCTCTCCTCAGAAGAAACTGCTTGAACTGCAGCAGGCTTAATGAGGTTGATCGAATCGATTTGAGCTTGAATAAAAGACGGTGCTAAAACAAGCGAGAATAGTATAATACGTCGCATTTGAAATAAATTATATTTTTTGACGCTGAGCGCAGCCTTAAGAGGCACATTATTCCTTAGACAACTTCCTTCCCGAAAAAGGCAGGTTCGAAGGGTATGATCTCAGTCTTGCGACACCCCTGCGTCAGAGCAAAGGTAGTTATATTAGTGAAATGATGAGTAAGAAATTTTTAGAAGAGTGTGCACGATTTGCTGAGACCGCTGCAGGCGCTGCTTCTAGAGAGCTTCTAAGTGTTATTGCAGCGTCTGATGAAGATTTAAATATTGAATCCAAGAAAGATGGCTCACTTGTTTCTGACGCAGATTATGCATCTCAAAAAGTAATTGCATCCGCTCTTGCCCCTCTTTCAATTCCTATTTTAAGTGAAGAAGCATCTATTCCCAATTACGATGAAAGAAAGGGGTGGGAGTACTATTGGCTCGTAGATCCACTAGATGGCACGGAGAGCTTTTTAGACAACAGAAGTGGTTTTGCTGTCAATATTGCTCTTTGCGACAAAACAGGGCCTATTTTAGGTGTTGTTGCAGACCCATTGACCAACACAATTTACAAGGGGGTTACAAGTATTGGGTTTTCAATTAGTCAATTGAATGGAGCAAATGCCCGAACCATAAATCTCAGTTCAAGTACAAGCGCATCTAAGCCATATACACTTGTAACATCGTGGATGGAAAATGCTCCCATATCCAAACTTTGTCCACCTTGGATTAAATCAACTGACGTAATTGTCAGACCTGTAAGCGGCTCTCTGAAATTTTGCGAAATTGCTATGGGAAAGGCTGAAATTCACTCTCGAACTGGTCCATATATGGAGTGGGATTGTGCAGCAGGTGATGCAATTTTAAGGTCAGTAGGAATTGATGTTTTTGACATCAACACACACCGGAGAATTGAATACAATTCAGAAGACCTCAGGGTAAATGGACTTTACACTTCTAGAGTGTAATTACCTATAGGGACCGTCATCGAAAGTTGCGTACATTTCTAGGTAATTGCTATATCTTTCTTCTGCGATTTGGCCTACTTTAACAGCATCCTTCACAGCGCAGCCTGGCTCATCAATATGTACACAGTTGTTAAATTTACATCCACCCAATTTTTTAAACATTTCAGGAAAATGATGATTCAAAGTTTCCTTCTCTAAAGTGATTAAACCAAACCCCTTTATACCAGGCGTATCAATTATAAATCCACCTCCAGGCACCTCAAACATTTCTGCAAAAGTTGTCGTATGCTTTCCTTTAGAATGAGAATCACTGACTGGCCCTGTTTTCAATTCAAGACTAGGAATAATCTGATTAATTATAGTACTCTTACCAACTCCACTATGTCCAGAAAGAAGGTTAATTCCCTTGTTTAGTGACCGCTTTAAATCTTCTATCCCCTCACCTGTATCAGCACTAACTTTCATGATGTCATAACCAACATCAGAATAAATGTCCTCTAAAGATTTTTGGCGGTTTTTACTCTCATTATCGTCAGTCAGTAGGTCCACTTTATTGAACACTATGGTTGTTGGAATACCATAGGCCTCAGCTGTTACTAAAAACCTATCAATAAAACCAGATGAAGTTCTTGGTTGAGAAATTGTGACGATCAAAAATGCTCTATCCAAATTAGAAGCAACGATATGACTTTCCTTGGATAGGTTAACTGACTTTCTCGCGATAAAGTTTTTACGGTCTTCGATTTTTTCTATAGACCCCTTCCCATCTTCAGTCTTTTCAAAAACCACCGAATCACCAACAGCAACAGGATTTGTAGACCTTATCCCATCTAGTCTGATTTTCCCTTTGAGGTTACATCTTATTGTTTCTCCTAATGCATCTTGTACATCGTACCACGACCCAGTAGATCGAAAAACAACACCGGTTTTTTTAGAACCGATCAAGAAGTAAGCTGTTTAAACGCCTCTTCCAAACCTCCCTTGTCGTTTACAAATTTTTCAAGATCCTCGTCGGCAACAATTTCTCCTAGTTTAATAATAACAACTCTGTCACATATAGCTTTAACTTCTTGCATAATATGCGTACTGAGCATAACCGTTCTCTGTTTTCCAATTGACCTTATTAGGGATCTAATTTCAACAAGTTGATTAGGGTCCAAGCCAGAAGTCGGCTCATCCAAAATCAATACATCAGGTTCGTGTATTATCGCTGCTGCTAAACCAACTCTCTGCCTAAATCCTTTTGAAAGTTGCCCAATCTTTTTATGAACTTCAGGCCCCAAACCCACCTTTTTAATCACTTCTTCGACTCTATCCTCTAGTTGTTCTAGTTTATAAACTCCAGCCACAAATTTCAGATATTCTCTGATATACATTTCCTCCGGTAAAGGATTGCTCTCAGGTAAGTATCCTATCCTTGATTTAGTTTCAAGAGGCTCTTCATCTACGTTGAACCCGCACACTTCAAGACTTCCGGAATTTGGGGGTAAGTAACCACAAATAAGACGCATCAAAGTAGATTTCCCTGCGCCGTTGGGGCCCAATAAACCTAAAACCTGACCAGACTTTACGTTCAGACTTATATCATTCAGAGCTGCCTGACCTGAAAAAATCTTCGTTACGTTTCTGGCCGCAATAGACATGCTGCAAATTACATCATGCCACCCATTCCACCGGGCATTGCCGGCGGAACAGCTGCTCCTTCCTCTTCGATGTCAGAAATTACACACTCAGTGGTCAACATCATGCCTGAAATAGAAATAGCATTTTCTAGTGCAACACGACTAACCTTTGTTGGATCAATCACACCTGCTTCAAGTAAGTTTTCGAATATTTCAGTCCTTGCATTGTAGCCAAAATCTCCTTTACCCTCTTTTACAGAGTTTACGACAACTGCACCCTCACCACCTGCGTTTGAAACGATTTGGCGTAGAGGCTCTTCGACTGCTCTAACTACTATTTTGACCCCTGTAGTTTCGTCTACATTTTCTCCTTCAAGCTTAGCAATTTTAGAAGCTGCTCTTATGTAAGCAGTACCTCCACCGGGAACAATTCCCTCTTCAACTGCTGCACGTGTTGCATGAAGCGCATCATCTACTCTATCCTTCTTCTCCTTCATCTCAACCTCCGTAGCAGCACCAACGTAAAGAACAGCAACACCCCCGCTAAGTTTAGCTAGACGTTCTTGAAGTTTTTCTCTATCGTAATCAGATGTTGTAGACTCTATTTGAGCTTTAATCTGAATAACTCTTGCCTCAATATTCGCCTTCTCACCTGCACCATTTACTATGGTTGTATTGTCCTTATTGATTGTAATCTTTTCAGCTGAGCCCAAATCCTCAATTGAAGTATTCTCAAGCTTCAATCCAGTCTCTTCAGAAATAACTTGACCTCCAGTTAAGATGGCAATATCCTTCAGCATCTCTTTTCTTCTATCACCAAAACCAGGAGCCTTTACAGCGGCAATCTTTAATGATCCTCTAATCTTATTTACAACAAGAGTAGCAAGAGCTTCACCATCTACATCTTCAGCAATTATAACTAAGGGATGACCACTTTGAGCTGTCTGTTCAAGAACTGGAAGAAGATCCTTCATATTGCTGATCTTTTTGTCAAAAATCAAAATATATGGATTGTCTAAATCCGCCTCCATCTTTTCTGGATTAGTAACGAAGTATGGGCTTAAGTATCCTCTATCGAATTGCATACCCTCAACAGTTGTTACAGTTGTTTCCATCCCTTTTGCCTCTTCAACAGTGATAACACCTTCGTTTCCAACAATATTCATTGCCTCAGCTATAAGTGATCCAATAGTAGTGTCATTGTTAGCTGAAATTGTTGCAACCTGTTCAATTTTAGAATTATCAGATCCAACCTCTTTGCTCATCTTTTTGAGCTCAGTAACTATTGCAGCTGACGCTTTATCCATTCCTCGCTTGAGGTCCATTGGATTTGCGCCTGAAGCAACGTTTCGCATTCCCTCAGTAATTAAAGCCTGTGCCAAAACTGTAGCAGTTGTAGTTCCATCACCAGCAACATCAGCAGTTTTGCTTGCAACCTCTTTTACCATTTGAGCACCCATGTTTTCAACCGTGTCCTTAAGCTCAATTTCTTTTGCTACAGAAACTCCGTCTTTAGTTACAGTTGGTGCTCCAAACTTTTTATCGATTACCACATTGCGTCCCTTTGGGCCAAGAGTAACCTTAACTGCGTTTGCTAGTGCATCTACACCCTCTTTTAGAGCAGCTCTAGCCGCGCTATCGAATTGAATATTTTTACCCATTTTTTATACTATTGCTAAGATATCTGATTCCCTCATAATCATGTAATCCTTACCGTCTAGGTTTAGATCTGTTCCCGAGTATTTTCCATAAAGAACACTATCGCCAACTTTAACCGTTGTAGGCTCATCTTTCTTGCCTGGTCCAACTGCTACTACAACTCCACGTTGAGGTTTTTCCTGAGCAGTATCTGGAATAATGATTCCGCTTGATGTAGTCTCCTCAGCCGCAGCTGGTTCGATCAAAACTCTATCTGATAAAGGTTTAATGTTTACTGACATAATTTTAATTTATTTGGTTTCTGCATAGTCTAATTTAATGCCAAATCATACTAGAACGACAAAAAGTCACTAAAGCTGAAAATTCGTCTTAAAAAACATAATTATTCTGCCGTTTCTGCAGCTGGCTCAGGAGCTTCTGCTGGCGCTTCTTGTGCCGGAGCTTCAGGTAAAGTGACAGCATCTGGAATTAAAGTATCTTCAATTCCAACATCTGCAGTTTTGTTTCCGTTGTATACACCTGCAAAAATGCAAGCAACGAACAAGGCAACAACCAAGTACCAAGTGCTCTTTTCTAAAAAATCAGTAGTGCGTTGAACACCACCCATTTGAGATCCACCAGTAAAACCAGCAGCTAGACCACCACCTTTAGGATTTTGAACAAGAATAACTACTCCTAGAAGGAAGCAGATGATTAAGATTACAACGGTTAAAAACGTTCCCATGTTAGATTCTATTTTTTACTTAGCTTTTTAAGCTGGGCTGCAAAGTAAACACTTTTATCAGGGTATTTCAAGGCCAAAAGCTTAAATGCTTTGCGAGCACGACTAATCTGACCCTGCTTTGCATAAAGTTTGGCCATAGTTTCAGTGACTAGACTAGGGTCTTCCTCTAGACCCTTACTAGCCCATTCTTCAACTGGAAAATCAACGTATCTTGCTTTTCCAATCTGTGGATTCTCCTTGGACAAGAAAGCGTCGATAATGGCTGCAGAACCACGTTCTATTAGGTCTTTAGACTTAGACACTTCACCAAAATCAGTCGCTTTTGCTCTTTCACTAAGCCATTTTCCAAATAGTGAATTTGCTTCACCACTTACCTTTATTTTCGGCTCATCTGATTCAAACACTTCTAGATTTTCTAATAAAACCTCTTTGTTATCCAAATCTTCAAAAATTTCTTGAGAATTTAATTCTAAAACTGATGAAATCGCTTCAACAATTTCCTCTCTGTCTTGAATTTGTATCTCTTTCTCTTCCGTTGGCTCAACAATTGGATGCCAAATAAGATCAACTAATTCTTCCTCGCTTACTTCATCTAATGATTCAATCTCTTCGTGCACCTCCTTAGCCTGAGCTACAAACGAATCAGAGAACATAATATCAAACAAAGCTTTTCTAGATGTGCAATGAGCTGCTGCTGCTAATAAATCCTTTCTTTGATCTAAATGACCTGCTTCCTTTGAAGCCTTTGCTAGTAACATCCTAAACGGACCGCTATACGGATATTCCTCAACTAACTTAACAAGTTCATCCCTTTGCTCTGCAAGAGAAGCGCCGTCTAGTAGCATTAATTCGTTTAGCCTTTCTACGTTCATATTACCAATTCCCTAAGCTAGCATTAAAAATGTCTTGAGAGAGTAATGATGCAATTTCTTCCACAACTAAATCTGTGTTTGCATGAATGTCACTACTGCTTGGCAAATCGTAGAATCTGTTAAACTTCCTCTGAAAGCTTAAATTTTCTTCAATTGTGTTTGTGAATATCACATCCACTGTAACTGTAATTCTATTAGCTCCTGCTGTTTCATCTCCCTTAACATTGATTGGCTGTACTGTCCATCCAATAACCTTTCCTTCAAATTTCAATTCACCTCCAGAATCAACAAGTTGAAGGGTAGATTGTTTTTGCACTCTATCAATAATTTCTTCACTAATCGTAATTGAGGTTGAAGCCGAAACTAGAGGATGAACAGTATCAAAATACTTTACAGAAAAAGTAGAAGCACCTGAAGTTGCTGCCCCGTATGGAGAGTAGACACCGCACGTGCCAAGAGAAAATGCTAAAATTATCGATAGAAATACCCTCATCACTTCAAATCGTATTCCTTGATCTTTCTATAAAGTGTCCTTTCAGATATTCCCAATTCTGCAGCTGCCCTCTTCCTCTTATTCTTATGCTTATCAAGAGCTTTAATGATTAGTTCTCGTTCTGAATCAATCAAAGATAGGCTTGATTCAACTTCAACCGCATCTTGAACAATTGGAAGGTTTGACGGAACATCAGCATCAGAAAAAGCTCTTTGAACGGCAGCTTTATCTTCTTGTGAGATTTGGCCTTCATTCTCCATAATGCCCAAAACAACTCTTTTTAGATCATCGAGTTCCTTTTTTAAATCAAAAAGAACATTGTAAAGCATTTTCTTTTCATTAGTCCCAGCTTCACCCTCTTCGAATCCGTCTGAACCAGTTGTTATTCTTACAGGAAGTCTCGACCTGTGATTATCAGGCAAATAGCTTAAAATCGTCTCAGCATCAACTCGTCTTTCCGCTTCTAGAACAGACATCTGTTCAGTGATATGCTTCAATTGTCTGATGTTTCCTGGCCAAGGATAATTTTCAATTACTTCTATTGCGTCAGGATTCAAAGACAGAGGTGGCATCCTATGCATCTCGCTAAAATCTGTAGTGAATTTTCTAAAAAGTAAATGAATATCATCTGCACGCTTCCTTAGAGGAGGCATGTTGATGGGAACTTGGTTGAGCCTGTAGTATAGATCTTCTCTGAATTTCCCTTTTGAAAATGCTTCCTCAAAATTTACGTTTGTTGCAGCCACAACACGCACATCTGTTTTTTGAGTTTGAGAAGAACCCACTTTCATAAATTCTCCTGATTCTAAAACTCTAAGCAATCTAACCTGAGTTGTCATTGGTAATTCTGCTACTTCATCTAAGAAAATTGTTCCTCCATCGGCTTCCTCAAAGTATCCTTTTCTAGATTCTGATGCTCCTGTGAATGCACCTTTAACATGGCCAAACAATTCGGAATCTATTGTTCCCTCCGGAATAGCACCACAGTTTACAGCTATGTACTTTCCGTGCTTTCTAGAACTAAACTGATGAACAATTCTTGGCATTGTTTCTTTGCCTGTACCACTCTCACCGAGAATTAATACAGACAAATCGGTAGGCGCTACTTGAGCAGCAACAAAGATTGCCCTATCAAGAGACGGACAATTTCCAATTACTCCAAATCGTTGCTTTATGCCTCCAGTATTCATGCCTCTGCTTCTTGAGTTGTAATCGTGCCTAACAAAGTATTTGTTGTACAGTCATGTGTTTTCACATTTACGTACATACCAGCTTCAGCGTGCTCTTTTGGAAATATTACCATTGAATTATGAGTAGTTCTTCCACAGTATTCTTCAGGATTCTTTTTACTCGGACCCTCAACTAGAACTTTCAGCACTCTACCAACATGAGTTTTTGTTCTAGAAGCTGCCTGCTTTCGTTGAATTGCAATGATTTCAGTTAGTCTTGCAGCTTTAACATCTTCAGGAATGTCATCTTCGTACTTCCTCTCAGCAAGAGTTCTAGGCCTTTCACTGTACTTGAAGTGGTATGCCATGATAAATCCAACCTCATCAAGTAGTGATAGGGTGTCCTTATGTTCCTCTTCAGTTTCTCCGCAGAATCCTGCAATGATATCTGTTGAGAGTTCACAATCAGGAATTATCCTCTTGATTGCTGAAATTCTATCCATATACCACTCTCGAGTATATCCTCTATTCATCCTTTTAAGCATGCTGCTAGAGCCTGATTGAACAGGAAGGTGAATGTATTTGCATAGGTTGTCGTATTTAGCAATTGTATAAAGTACGTCGTCAATCATATCCTTTGGGTGACTAGTTGAGAATCGTACTCTTAATTTGGGATTTACCTTAGCTACCATTTCAAGAAGTTCAGCAAATCTTACAACTGGTTTATTTTCGTCCTTAACAACACCCTTTTTATCAATATTCCACTTGTATGAGTCTACGTTTTGGCCCAAAAGTGTAACCTCTCTATACCCTTTGTTGTATAAATCCTGTGCTTCAGCAACAATGCTTTGAGGATCCCTACTTCTTTCTCTTCCTCTTGTAAATGGTACTACACAAAAAGAGCACATATTATCACATCCTCGCATAATGCTTATAAATGCAGTTACTCCGGAATTATCTAACCTAACAGGACTTATCTCAGCATATGTCTCTTCTCGAGAAAGAAGAACGTTAACTGACTTTTGGCCTGCTTCAACTTTCTGAATAAGACCTGGAAGATCTCTGTAAGCATCCGGTCCCACTACAAGGTCAACAAGTTTTTCTTCTTCAAGTAACTTATCCTTGAGTCTTTCAGCCATACAACCAAGCATTCCAACTACAAGGCTAGGGTTATGGCGCTTGTATTTTTTAAAACTGTTTAAACGGTTCCTGACTCTTTCCTCTGCCTTTTCTCTGATTGAACACGTGTTTATGAGGATTAAATCAGCTTCCTTCTCCTCCTTAGTAGTAGAATATCCATCTTCAGCAAGAATAGACGCAATGATTTCTGAATCTGAAAAATTCATTGCGCACCCATAACTTTCTAGAAAGAGTTTCTTACCCTTTCCATTTGAGTCAACTATAAGAGCTTCACCCTGTCTTGACTCATCAATTGTTTTGTCACCTAATCTCATAATTATAATTGCAAATGTAGTGTCTTAAATAATGACTGACAAATTGTCACCCCTAAAGGGGTCTTAGGAAAGTGGAGAAAACTTCTTGACAATAAGGTTTCGAACGAGAAGAGATTTTTATTTCTTTGCCTTCGCAATTTCAGAATCATGCCCAAGAACCTTGTCATAGTCGAGTCGCCTGCAAAGGCAAAAACAATTGAAGGATACCTAGGAAAAGACTTTGTCGTGAAGTCAAGTTTTGGTCACATAAGGGACCTGCCAAAGGGGAATAAAGCCATAGATATCGAAAATGGCTTTGAGCCCAAGTATGAGATTAGTGCTGATAAAAAGCAAGTAATTAAGGATCTTAAGAAAGAGGTTAAACGTTCTGAAGTAGTATGGCTTGCGACGGATGAGGACCGAGAGGGAGAGGCTATTTCATGGCATCTAGTTGAGGCTTTAAAATTGAAGCCTGAAAACACTAAGAGAATTGTATTCCACGAAATAACTAAGCCGGCAATTCTTAAGGCAATTGAAAATCCAAGGGGTGTAAATAAGAATCTTGTAGACGCTCAACAAGCAAGAAGAATTCTTGATCGCTTAGTTGGATTTGAATTAAGTCCGGTTCTATGGAAGAAAGTGAAGCAAGGGTTAAGCGCAGGGAGAGTACAGAGCGTTGGTGTAAGAATTATTATTGATAGAGAGCGTGAAATTGAAGCTCACGTAGCTTCATCAAAATTCAGAGTAGTAGGAGAATTTCTTACTCAAGCTGGCAAAATTGTAAAAGCTGAGGGCAAGAAGCGTTTTGATTCAGAAGATGAAGCTCAAGCATTTCTTGATGCTTGTTCTACTAGCTCACACAATGTAAAAGCTCTTGAAACTAAGCCTGCTAAAAAGCAACCAACTGCTCCTTTTACAACTTCTACACTACAGCAAGAGGCTTCAAGAAAACTAGGGTTTTCTGTTCAAAGAACTATGTCTGTTGCCCAAAAGCTATACGAAGCAGGTCGCATTACATACATGAGAACAGATTCTGTGACTCTGAGCGATCAAGCACTTGATGGTGCTGCATCTGCGATTGCTAATAATTATGGTGATGAATATTGTCAGCGTAGAAATTTTATAAATAAGAATTCTAATGCACAAGAGGCTCACGAGGCGATAAGGCCGACAGATTTTGGTCTAAATAAGCACAATGGAACTTCTGATCAGGAAAAGCTTTACGGTTTGATTTGGCGAAGAGCGATTGCTTCACAAATGGCAGATGCTAGGCTTGAGAAAACAACTGCAACTATTGACGTTTCTAACTCAAGTGAATTATTTATTGCAAAAGGAGAAGTAATCACGTTTGAGGGATTCTTAAAAGTATATTTAGAAGGCACAGACGACGAAAATGATGACGAAGCAAAAGGCTTACTCCCAGCTATGACTCAAGGTGAAAGCATTAATAGAAAAACTATTATTGCAACTCAACGTTTTGTTAATCACCCCCCACGTTACACTGAGGCTAGCTTAGTAAAGAAATTGGAAGAACTTGGAATTGGGCGTCCCTCTACTTATGCATCAACTATTAGCGTAATCCAAAACCGTGGATATATTGATATGCCAGAAAGAGAGGGCACAAAGAGAGATTACAGAGTACTTACTTTAGAAGGCTCTGAATTGCGCTCTAAAACTTCTACTGAGACTACCGGAGCTGAGAAAAACAAACTCGCACCAACTGATATTGGTATCGTTGTAAACGACTTCCTAATTGAACATTTTGGAGACATCTTAGAGTACAACTTTACAGCAGACGTTGAGAAAAAATTCGACGTTATTGCTAATGGTCAAGATAATTGGCAGGATATGATCAAGGAATTCTACAATCCATTCAAGGTTAAAGTAGATGACACTCTTAAAAACGCTGAACGAGCTTCAGGTGAACGTATCCTTGGTGTAGATCCGGAATCGGGCAAGCAAATTCTTGTAAGAATTGGTCGTTATGGGCCTATGGCACAGCTTGGAAAGGCAGATGATGAGGATAAACGATTTTCTTCTCTTAGAAAAGGCCAAACCCTAGAATCAATTACAATTGATCAGGCGTTATTATTATTCAAATTACCAAGAAATTTAGGGGAATTTGAAGGGAAAAAGGTAGTGACAGACATAGGAAGATTTGGTCCATATGTAAGACATGACGGGAAGTTCATCAGTATCAAAAAGAATACAGATGATGACCCATATACTTTAGTATTAGATCGAGCTGTAGAATTAATCGAAGCAAAAAGAGCTGCAGATGAAGCTGCGCTACTTAAAGTTTTCAAAGAAGACGAGACAGTACGTATCATCGAGGGTCGTTGGGGCCCTTACATTAAAGCTGGAAAAGCAAACGTAAAAATCCCAAAAGGCGAAGATTACACAACCATAGATTGGAAAAGAGCTAAAGAACTTATTGAAAAGAACTCTAAACCCCCATCAACAAAGGGAAATAGGGGAAAAGTTAAGAAGAAATAACAATCTAGTGTGGACTCTATTCTGAAACTCATGTAAAATGAGGAATATACAGAGCGTTATTGTGAACATCTGTATTAAACACACATGAGCGGAAAGATATATGAGTTATTACAGCCAATTGACACTCCATTCTACGGAAACCCTGAGGGTTCAGCCCGTATAGCCGAAAGAATAGAGATGCATCAGTTCGACCACAAACCGGAGGTCGAGGGATGTCGTGTTGCCTTAATTGGAGTTAATGACGGTCGAAATAGTGGTGACAATGAGGGATGTTCGGGGGGAGCATCTGCAATCAGAAATTATTTATACAGATTAACGCCGCACACACGTTGGGCACAAACTGCAGATTTGGGCGATATCAGAATGTCATTCTCTGAAAATGAAACTGAAATTGCTTTAATTACAATCGTAGCCGAATTAATACAAATGGGGATAATTCCAATTGTATTAGGTGGCGGCCAAGACTTAACCTACGCAATGTATTCTGCTCTTGAAAGCATTGGTAGGCCAATGAATGTTGTAACTGTGGATCAAAGGCTAGATTTTGGTGGAGATCCACAAATAAATACATCTAGGAATTACATGAATAGATTGGTTTTACATGAGCCAAACTATTTATTTGATTATGTAAACGTTGGACACCAGGGATACCTTAGTGATCCTGATACATTAGAGCTTCTTGAAAAGCTTCAATTCGAAGCAATTAGATTAGGACAAGTGCACACTAATCCTAAGCTTTTAGAGCCAACTTTTAGAAATGCAGATTTAATATCAATCGACATGGGATCGATTCGAGCTGCTGACCATCCTGCATCCGTACATGCTGGGCCAAATGGTATTACTGCAGCTCAAATATGTCAAATTGCTAGATATGCAGGATTAAGTGATAGAATGCTAGCGATGGGGGTTTTTGAACACAACCCAGATCTTGATGACAGAGGTCGAGGTGCACATCTAGCTGCACAGGTTGTTTGGCACATGTTAGATGGAATTTTCTATCAACCAGGAGATCATCCAAAATGCAGTTCTGACGAATACACGAGATATGTAGTGGATTTACCCGGCAATGATCACGAGGTTGCATTTTATAAATCTCCTAGATCAGATCGATGGTGGATGGATGTACCAATTCCAACTTCGAAGAAAAACAACAAGGATCATCATCACCTTGTGCCCTGCTCATATGAGGATTATGAGGAAGCTGCAAGTGGACAATTACCTGATAGATGGTGGAGGACATATCAAAAATTAGCTTGATGGTATCGAAAAATTCCGTATCTTGCCACACTTCGGGTATTAACTTATCCTGTGAAACCTTTGAAATCAACGAGTTAACATGATTCGTAGTTACTTACTATCCTTTGCATTTGTAATGCTAGCGTCACTTTTGAACGCTCAGCAGGATCCTCAATTCACCCAATGGTTCATGGATCCAGTATCCGCAAACATTGCTGCTGCAGGTAATAATAACCTAACTAACATCAATGCTTTCCATAGACAACAATGGGTCAGCCTTGATAGAGCTCCTGTTACAACTCTATTAAATCTAGATTCAAGATTTGGAGATAGCCCATTTGGAATTGGCGTTCAATTTTACCAAGATGAAATTGGTAATGTGAGCAACACAATGGTAAAATTGGGACCTTCCTTTACTGTAAATCCTAATTCTTCAGGAACTCAAATTAATTTGGGATTAAGCGTTAGCTATTTCGCAAAGAGATTTGGCAACTTCAATTATTGGCAAGCAATTGACGATCCAATTTCTGATAATGCAATTCCTACAGAAGGTCAAAGAGACAATACATTCGATATTGATTTTGCCATATTCTTGAAGAATTCTAACAAATTCTACGCAGGTTTATCTTCAACTCACTTGCTGCAGAATTCATTCAATCAATTGAGTATAACGCCTAAGCGTCACTATTACCTAATGGGTGGATACAATTTCTCACTCAATGGCGATAACTTAGTGCTAAGAACTAACTTTCTTACTAAATCAGACCTAGCAGCAACTGCTGTAGACGTGAACATAAACGTTCTATTTGACAACATGCTGTGGGCTGGTGTTTCTTATAGGCCTGGAGACGCTGTTGCTCCTGTTCTTGGCTATCAACTAAAAATGAATAAGCAAGACCAAATTAGCAGCAGTGAACAAATGCTAAGAATTGGATACTCTTACGATGTAACTACTTCTAAGCTTCAGACATACCAAGACGGATCACACGAAGTTTTCCTTTCTTACGGCTTTATGTTTGAGTCTACTCCTATTCGAAATAAATATGCCAATCCACGTTTCTTATAATATTTTATTATTTAGAAACGTATATTAGATACCACCTGCAAACGAAATTAAAACCACTCAATATGAAAAAGTTCCTTCTGTTTTTCATGGCTCCAGTACTGCTTGCTGGATGTTACATGGGACCCCAGGGCGAGCTCGTTGGGGTTCAACCACGTGATTACTGGGATCAACCAAACCCATATGGAATGAATTACATTCACTTTGGATCATTTACAATGGGACCAAGTGATCAAGACGTTCCTTATGCTCTGAACACTAGATCAAAGACAGTGACGATGCCTGCTTTTTACATGGATGTTCACGAGATCTCAAATAATGAGTACCGTCAGTTTGTTCATTATGTACGTGACTCACTGTTCTTAAACACACTAGCTGAAAACGACGACGATAGATACTTTTACGCTGAAAACGCTGCAGGTCAAGAACTTGATCGTTTTATTGATAAAGGTTACATCCTAAATTGGGAAGAGCCTATCGATTGGACCGATGAAGACATCTTTGATCTTCTTTATGATGAATTCTACCTACAAGGATCAGATAGATTCTACAATAGAAAAGAAATTGACACTCGTAAGCTGAATTACCGCTACTACTGGTTCAATCTTGAACAAGCTTCAGGAAAGCAGTCTAGAGATGAGGAATACGGAGAAGTAAATGAGTTAAATCAACTTCATTCTGTTCGTCGCTACTCGGATCGTTCACAGTTTGTAGTAGAAGAAACTATTAACGTATACCCAGACACTTTAGTTTGGATTCACGATTACACTTACGCATACAACGAGCCTCTAGCTGAAAATTACTTTTGGCATCCTGCTTATGACGATTACCCTGTAGTTGGTGTAACATGGGGGCAAGCAGTAGCATTTAACGCTTGGAGAACTCAAATTATGAATGAGTGGAAGGAAAAGAATGGTGAAACATACATTCAGAAATTCCGTCTACCTTCTGAAGCAGGATGGGAATACGCTGCTCGTGGCGGACGAGATCTAGCTCCATATCCATGGGGTGGTCCATACATTAGAAATGATCAGGGCTGTGTACTTGCAAACTTTAAGCCTATGCGTGGTGACTACGTAGAGGATGCAAATGCTTACACTGCTCCTGTAGAGTCATATAGCCCAAACGATTACGGTCTATTTAACATGGCTGGCAACGTTGCGGAGTGGACTAATACAGCTTTCGATGAAACCGTTTACGATTTTGCATTTGATTTAGCACCCGATTACGTTTACCATGCTAAAGTTGATGATCCACCTGCACTGCACAGAAAGGTTATTCGCGGCGGTTCTTGGAAGGATATCGGATACTACTGCCAAACAGGAACTCGTGCTTTTGAATACAGTGATACTGCAAAAGCATATATCGGATTTAGATCAGTTATGTCTTACCTAGGTCGAGGAAAATCTGGACCTAAGGAAGAATGGAACTAATCAAATAAACCAACCTTAGAAATTAATACCTAGCAACCCATACATTAGATATGGGGATAAATTGAAAACTAATCCTATAAGAAAATGAAACCAGGAAGTAAAAGTTGGAAAAAATTAATGTCAAAACTCTACGGATGGGGTGCATCTGTAGTAATCCTTGGAGCACTATTTAAGATTGAGCATTGGCCAGGAGCATCTGCCATGCTTATTTTAGGACTTGGAACTGAGGCTGTTATCTTCTTCTTCTCAGCATTCGAACCAGTACCTAAAGACGATCCTGATTGGTCTTTAGTATACCCTCAATTGGCTACAGGTGAGGATTCTCAAACTGCTGTTCAACAATTAGACAATTTATTAGGTGAAGCACAAATCGATTCTAAACTTCTTAAGAATCTTGGAGATGGAATGCGTAACCTAGGTGATCAAGCTAATAAAATGAGTGATATGGCTGATGCAGCTGGAGCAACTCAAGAATTTAGCGATTCACTTGTAAAGGCTTCTAACAGAGTAAATGAAATGGCTGATACTTATGAAGGTGTATCTAACTCATTAACTGGACTTGTTGGTTCACAAGATGCTAGCGCTAATGCTGGAGATAATCTTCAAAGAATGAATGCTAACCTTGACTCTCTAAACAGCATGTATGAAATGCAGTTAGAGCAGCTTAAGGAGAATAAAGCTCTATTTGATGGAATGGGAGACCTTATCAAGACTCTTAATGATAGCGTTGAAGACACAAGAGCATACAAAGAGCATATTGCTGAACTTGCACAAAACCTTGCTACTCTTAATACCGTATACGGTAACATGCTTAACGCCATGGGCGGTAGCCGTAGTTAAGTCTCTTCACCTAATTAATAAATAAATTATGGCAGGAGCTAAACTATCACCGAGACAGAAGATGATTGGGATGATGTACCTCGTCCTAACCGCTCTTCTTGCCCTAAATATTTCTAAGGAGGTCCTCAACGGATTTGTAAAAGTTGAGAATAGCCTTATTAGCACTCAAGCTACACTTGCAGACAAAGTGGATGATACTTTTGGAACACTAAAAGCGAAGTATTTAAACAACCAAGAAAAGGTTGGTCCTTTCTACAATAAGGCTGAGGAAATTTCTTCTGATTCAAAAGAACTTGTTACATATATATCTATGCTTAAAGCTAGATGTTTAGCAGCTTCTGAAAAGAAGCTTCAAGAACAAGAAGAAGTAAATTTTGCAGATTACTACGGAGTTGATGAATATGGTAGAGACACAGTGCTAAACCTTGCACACATTCAAATTAAGGATGAGTACATGGCATTAACAGCATACATGGTTGGATCAGATCCGGATAACCCTACAGGAGCGTCAGAGGATTGGTACGCAAATGCGGGGAATATTTCACAGTGGAGAACCGAAGGTCAATGGTCTGCTAAATCTCTTAGAAGAGCACTAGAAAGATATCGTGATGACATCCTAAGCATTAAAGTTATTGACATTGATGGTAACGAAAGAACACTTCCAGAAAACTTAAAAAAGTCAATTGAAGAACGTTTCTCTTTTGAAAATGAAATTGAAAACGGAGTAGATGTTCTTTGGGAAGCTGCTAACTTCTATGACGTACCTCTTGCGGCAGTAATGCCATTAATGTCAAAAATGATTATTGACGTTCAGGATGCAGAGGCTGAGATTTTAACTTGGTTGCTTGGAGGGATTGAAGCAAAAAGCTTAAAATTCTCTGAAGTTATGCCATTTGTTATGCCTCAATCAAACTACATCATCAAGGGTGATACTGCTAGAGCAAACATTTTACTTGCAGCATTTGACCCAACAAGGGTCCCTGAGATTTATGTAGAACAGGAAAAGTGGGATGGTGAAGACTCAACTGAAATTGATTACTCAAATCTTGAAAAATTACCTGTAGATGATATAGGACAGGGGCAACTAGCGTTCTCTACAAGAGGCATGAAGCTTGGTCAGTATCAATATCGAGGAGTAATTAGATATCAAGGACCTGAAGGTGATATGGAATCTAAAAATTTCATCACTCCAATATTCACTGTAGCTGAGGCAGCTCTTGTAGTATCTCCTACCAAAATGAACGTATTCTACAGAGGATTAGATAATCCTGTAGATATTAGTGTTCCTGGTGTTGCAAATGATAAGTTAAGAGTTAGCATCTCTTCTGGTCACAAGATCAGAAAGCAAGCTGATGGTTCATACATAGTTGATCCATCTAGTTCTAATTCAAACAAAATTGCGAAAATATCAGTTAAGGGAGAAATGCCTGATGGAACAATTGCCGATTTAGGCAGTAAAGAATTCAGAGTGAAGCGAATTCCTGACCCTGTACCATTTTGGTCCGGGAAGAGGCCATCTAACAGAACTATTACAAAGAATGAGGTTTTATCATTCGCACCACTTGCTGCGAAAATGGATAATTTCGATTTCGATGTTAAAGTTCGTGTGAAAAGCTTCACTATTCGAGTAAGTAAAGATGGAACATTTAAAGAGCTTACTTCTGGAAACAATAGATTAACAAACGACATGAAAGCTCTTCTAGAACGAGTTAGAAGAGGTAATACAATATATTTCGAGGACATAGTAGTAGGATTGCCTGATGGCACAGAACGTATCCTTGCTCCAATGAAATTGAAAGTAACTAGCTAAATAGTTTCAATGATGAGAAATTTTTTCAAATACACTCTGCTCCTTGCTGCAATATCCTCTATCTATAATAAGGGCAATGCACAAGTAAACAACGTGCTAGACGGAGCTTATGTTAAAGAGACAAACCTCACTAAGCGTGTGATACCTTACCCATACCTGCGTGAAGCAGATGTGATGTACTTCCGTCGCATTTGGCAAGAGATGGATCTTAAACAAAAAATTAACCATCCATACTACTACCCGGTTGAACCAATTCAGGATAGAAAGAATCTCTTTGATGTTATTCGTGATGGATTATTAATTGAAGGCTCTCTTGTAGCTTACAGTCCTGGTCCAGCTGGAGATAATGATGAGTTTACTCTTCCTTTAACAACAGACAGTATTTACAACATTCTTAATCCTATTCAATACAATAAACAATGGGATGATGATGGTGAATTAATTGGAACTACTCAAACTAGACGTGCTATTGAATCTGAAAACGTAACTCGTTACAGACTTAAAGAGGATTGGATTTGGGATAGACAGCGTTCTGAGAGATATGTTAGAATTATTGGGATAGCTCCAATGATTGAAGGTTTTGACCAGGACGGTGAAAGCATGGGATACTCTCCCCTGTTTTGGCTTTACTACCCAGAGTGTCGTTACGTATTTGCAAATGCAGATGTGTTCAACTTATTTAATGATGCGCAAAGACGTACATATGAGGATTTATTCCAAAAACGTTACTTCGCTAGTTACATTATTAAGGAGTCTAACGTATACGATAGAAGCGTAAGTGAGTATGCTAGGGGTATGGACGCTCTTGTTCAAGCTGAAAGAATCAAGGAGGAGTTATTCATCCTTGAACACGATCTTTGGCACTACTAATAGCTAGTGTTCAACTGTAATAACGGGGAGCAAGAGCTCCCCGTTTTTATTTTACGACCTTTGGCTCAATGCTAACAGTTTCGCAAATAGGAGTAAATTTTGGTGAAAGATCTTTATTCGAAGGTCTTAATCTATTTGTTGGGGAAAGAGATAGGATAGGCCTTGTTGGTAGAAATGGTGCTGGAAAGTCGACGCTTCTAAAAATTTTAGCTGGCATAAATAAACCAAGCGAGGGGACTATCAGCCATCCAAAAGAATATAAAATTGGATATCTCCCACAAGAAATGGAGCACAAGGAGGATACTAGCATTTATGACGAAACATATAGCACTTTTAATGAAATCAAAAAATTAGAAGCAAGACTTGAAGAAATTACAAGTGAAATAGGGACTCGTGAGGATTATGAAACTGATGAATACGCTGAGCTAATCGATGAGCTAACTGAATGCAACGAAAGGCTTGAGATCATAGGCGTAGGAAACATAGAAGAAAAGATTCAAAGAATTTTACAGGGTTTGGGTTTTTCCCCAAGTGACATGAAACGCAAGATGAAGGAATTCAGCGGGGGATGGAAGATGAGGGTAGAGCTAGCTAAATTACTTTTAATAAATCCAAATCTTTTGCTTCTCGACGAACCAACAAATCATTTGGACATCGAATCGATAGCATGGCTTGAGGGATTTTTAAAATCATATCCTGGGTCGATAATTCTTATCTCTCACGATAGAATGTTCCTTGACACCTTAACTGAGAGAACGATCGAGATAAGTCCTTATAAACTCTATGACTTTAAAGCTCCATATTCTAAGTACCAGATTTGGCGAGAAGAAGAACGAGAGAGACAAGTACAGGCATATAAGAATCAGAAGAAGTATATAGATGAAACTCAAGTCCTTATAAACAAATTCAGGGCAAAAAAGAATAAAGCTGCATTTGCACAAACTCTAATTAGAAAGCTAGAAAAGCTAGAAAGAGTAGAGATTGATAAAGATGATAAAGCAAGTATAAAGTTTAGATTCCCTCCTGCTCCAAGATCTGGAAAGGTTATTTTTGAAGCTAAGGCTATGTCCAAATCATTTGGCGACTTAGATGTCTTCAAGGATGTTGACCTTATTATGGCAAGGCAGGATAAGATTGCTTTAGTTGGAAAAAACGGAGCTGGTAAAACCACTCTTACAAGAATTCTACTAGGATTAGAGACGTATAAAGGCAATTTAAATATTGGCCATAACGTAGACATCGGTTACTACGCCCAAAACCAAGCTGAAGATCTCGATCCAAACCTTACTGTAATGGAAACACTAGAGGAGGCTGTTACAAATGACTTCGAAGTGAACGTTAGATCTATGTTAGGTGCATTTCTTTTCTCTGGTGATGATGTAGAAAAGAAGGTGAAAGTATTGAGTGGTGGTGAAAAGGCAAGGCTCGCTATGTGTAAGCTATTACTGCATCCATATAACGTTTTGATTCTAGATGAGCCTACAAATCATTTGGACTTAAAAGCAAAGTCTGTTTTAAAAGAAGCGCTCAAAAACTTTGATGGATCTCTAATTATTGTTTCGCACGATAGAGATTTTCTATCAGGTCTTACTGAGTTTGTTTATGAGATTACATCAAACAGACTTAAACAATACATAGGAGATATAAAGAATTTCCTACATGAGAAGCACGCAGATAGTATTGGGCAATACGAGGCCTCTAAAATTAGAAAACTTGTTTTAGTAGAGGGGAAAAGCACTAAAAAACAAGCAAAGTCAGCTCCATCAGAACAAAAACTAAGCAAAAAGGAGAGGAAAGCAAAAGATAAAGCGCTCAGACAAGCTTTCAAAAAAGTTCAGAGGTTAGAAAAATCAGTTTCTAATGCTGAGGAAGAGCTTAAAGCAAAGAATAGGGAGCTAAGTTCAGTTGATCCTTCAGACAGAAAGAAAATGACAGATCTTAGTTACGAATTCGAGGAAATACAAAAGAAGCACGACAACTTACTCCAAGAATGGGAAAACGCCCTTCTAGAAAAAGAAGAATTAGAAAGCTAATTATCTAGTTATTCCGTTTAAGTAGGTTTTCCACTTTTCAATAATTTCAACCATATCCTGAGGGAGGTCTGATTCGAAATTCATAAATTGTTCAGATTTGGGATGAGTAAACCCAAGAGTTTTGGCATGTAGTGCTTGGCGTGGTAAAATGTCAAAACAATTTCGTAGAAAGCTATTATACTTCCCCCCTGGCGATCCCTTCACTGCAACATTTCCACCGTACTTATGGTCACCAAATAGTGGATGACCTATATACTGCATGTGAACTCTTATTTGGTGAGTCCTGCCTGTTTCAAGTTTACACTCAATTAGAGTTACAGGTCCTAACCTTTCAATGACTCTATAATGAGTTACTGCATGTTTCCCTTCCTCTCCATCAGGGTATACCGCTTGGACGGTCCTGTTTTGGCGTGATCTGCCTATGTGACCTTCTACAGTACCATCCTCTGAAACATCACCCCAAACTAATGCGTGATATCTACGCTCAACTGATCTTTCGAAGAATTGCTCGCTGAGATTAGTAAGTGAATATTCGGTTTTGCCTAAAACCATGAGACCAGTAGTGTCTTTATCTAGTCTGTGAACGAGGCCAGGCCTTGGTGTAGATAAACCCTGTACTGATGGTATATTCTGTAAGTGGTGTAAAATACCGTTTACAAGAGTGCCTGAATAATTACCATGTCCAGGATGGACTACTAAATCAGTCTGTTTATTAATTACCAAAACATCCTCGTCTTCGAAGATGATATTAAGATCCATTTCTTCTGGTAATAATTCAAACTCGTAAACTGGTTGAGGTAATTCCACTGTAACAATGTGACCTGCTTTTACTTTAAAATTTGATTTAACAGGTTTGCCATCAACTCTAATGTATCCGTTCTTAGCAGCAATTTGTAGCTTGTTGCGACTAATGTGCGCAATGAGATTCATAAGAAATTTATCTACCCTAAGAGGCTGTTGGCCTTGGTCAGCTAAAAGCTTATGATGTTCAAATAATTCCTCAGACATATTAGTATTGAATGACGAATCTATGACGTTCCACTCCCTCTCCATTTGGAATAGTAGCCCTCAAAATGTATACCCCATTAGTTAAATATCTAACATCCAATGTAGATGAACCTTTTGACTCTTGACCGCTTTCAATAAGTTTACCATTTATATCGAAAATATCCCAATCCAAATTCCTACTACAATTAAAACTTAGAGAATATGAAGTTGGATTGGGATATGGATTGCTTATCAAAGACATTGATGGTACATCATTGTCCCCAACATCCTGTACGAAATCTGTTCCAGCTCTAAGAACTGGTCGTATCATCAAAGAACCTTCGATACCACTTAATGTCCAATTAAAACCGGGCCCTAGCTTATAATGAAGGTTTCCTGCATTGGAATTAGTTGTCTTATCTAGACCAATATTGAGCCTATCTATATCCTGTTGTATAATCCCAACGTGAATTGTCCCACTAACAGGAACAGGATTATCCATCGGATAATAAGCAAACATGTCATAACCCTCTGTAAAATACATTGGGGTATGAAATTGATACATTGTGTCAATCATGTCTCCTGGCACTCCAGCATCGTCCTCCCAAACCTTTAAAACAAATGTTTCTTCTTCAGCGTTTTCATAAAACGGTGTGAAGTGAATAAGGACTCCATCAAGCGTGTCCGTAATCGCAAGTGGATATCGTACTGCTAGTTGACCTCCTGCTGCATCAAGGGCATAAGCCTTTTCAGCAGAACCGTCATCATATGCGTAGTAGTTGCTAAATACTTGATTGAATCCAATTGAATCATTATCAAAGACTGTGGTTTGGTCTGTATAAATTCCCACCTCTTCTTCCCATAGACTCACCTCGAATGTTGCGATAGAATCAGAAACTGAAGTGTCGAATATCAAATCTGTCTGTGCACCTGATTCGTTTAATAGATCTGCAAGAAACTCTGTTGAGAAAGGTCCTACAGGGACACTTACGTTTTGGATAAACTCATTTGTGTACTCATTAGGAACTGCGCTAGGGATTGCGTGTCTAACAGTGATACCTGTGTTCTCTTGGTTGTTTGGGCCAGACCCAAAGTTGTTTGACTCAATATGAAGAGTGTCCTCCATGTAGAATTCCGGATTGCTCTCAAAGTGGGTCCATGGCATAGCTGAAAACCATCTCAGCAAACTATAAGCCGGCTCCCTAAAAGCCAACTCCTCAACCGGATTACCTGTAGCACCCCCAGTAGCAACATAGACATAATCAATATGCCATAAATCTGCATTACCCATCATTGTCCCATAATTCCTAAACCTAAACTGAAAGGAATCATGAAGGTAAACGCCATCAGTAATTGGGATAACAACTTGAGTAAACTCGTCAGATTCCAAACCATCCTGTTCCCAGACCCTTGTCCAAATATCACCCTCAAGCCCCAATGATTTGAACTCAACAATCAGGGTGTCCTCTTGTTCGTCAGGAGCGTTACCTACACCACCACCCTGAAACCAAAACGACAATGTCACTTCATCACTAGGAGTCATCCCTTCAAGGTAAATCTTCCTCGATGTCAAGGTGTCCGCCCAATTGTGAGCGTCAATACTATTGAATTGATATGGATACCCGCCAGCATCAAGACCATCTAAAGTCGCAACACCAATTGTTGGAGTATTTAACGAAAATGTCTGAGTTCTTCTCACTGGGCTAGAATCCCAACGAACCAAACTATAATCACCGTCAGCACTTTCTTCAAAAAAACTTGGCCAAGCAAAATCGTCTAAAAATGGAAGTCCCATTGCTGGAGCTCCTCCTCTGATAACTGTACCGTCTTGATTAAACCTATCCTTTTCAGACGGTACAAATTTTAGGTCTCTTTCGATCTCCTGACAAATAGCCGAATTAAATGCAAATTGAATAGCAAGAATTGCAAAAAAAATTTTCGTTATTGTCCTCATGGCTTTTCTAGAAATAGATCAATTGCTGTCCCTGCTTTTGCAAAAACTGCTGAAGATGTGGGGAATTGACTCACAACTAACGCACGTAACGTGTCATTTCTTGTTAATAGCGAATCACCGTATTCTACATATCCAACAGAAAGCGATGATTTGCTTAGTCTTTGTGTGGCATCAGCAAGATTCAAACCAATAAGCCAAGGGATTCTTACCTGTTTATCTAACACCTCTCCAATAACAAGAGTCAAAGCAGTTCCGCGCTGTCTTCTATCATCTGAAGCGAGTGAAATACCTCTGTTTTCGACTCGAACAACCTTTCCGTTTAACTCTGTATTTGCTTCAGTTTTAATCGTTAATCTGAAACCCTTTCTTTCTAAAAGGCTTTGGGCCAAACGAGCATCCTGGCCTTCCTCAACCCCTATCTTTTCATCAGGTGGAGTAACCCTATACGTCGTCAAGTAGACAGGTCTCCCGCTTTTCACGTTACTCCCAGGAGCTGGTGATTGTTCAAGAACAGCTCCGGGTACAGCTGAAGAATTAAAGACAGAATCTAGATGAATGGGCATTAAATCCAATTCATTTAAAACTTGCATAGCCGAATCTTTCATTAGCCCTTCTACTGAAGGTACAGTTCTTTTAGACCAAGGTCTACTATTCAAATGCAACCCCAACCAAGTAAATCCCAAAATCAACACCCAAGCTATGCCTACGCCAATTAAGCATTTTAACATTGTCTTAGAGAGTATGAAATCAAGCAATTCTCTCATTATAGGTCTAGGGCTTCTTCTAGTCCATTATCATAGTATGCAGAAAGCTGCTCACAGAATCCAAACGGGACATCATCAACAACAAGCTTTCCTTTTGTTACGTGTCCAAGCAATACTGCCGGCACGTCATTAGCTTCACATATTTCGTAGAACTCATCGCAATCAGCCTCATCTATTGTCACTACGATTCTACCTTGAGCTTCGCCAAATAGGAAACCGTCAATTCTAAGTTCATCATCGCTAACGATGTCGAAACCTAGTTGGTTTGGCATAGACATTTCTAGAAGAGAAGTGAATAAACCACCATCGCTTACGTCGTGAGCAGCGCTAACAAGTTTCATCTTAATCAAGTCACGAATACACTTGTGAAGTTTAGCCTCAGCATCCAAATTGAATTTTGGAGCAGGTGTGTTTTTCTCCCCCACCATGTTAGACAAATATTCAGATGCATTAATACAATCTGACATTTCTCCAAGGTGGAATATTAAATCACCCTTCTTTTTGAATTCAAGAGACATATGCTTTTCTCTATCCTCAATAACTCCATCCATTCCAATTGTTGGTGTTGGGAAAACTGCTTTGGCAGTACCGTCAGCATCTACAGTTTGGTTGTAAAAACTAACATTTCCACCTGTTACTGGAGTATTGAATTTCTCACAAGAACGACTCATGCCCTTAACAGCACTTACAAACTGCCAATATACCTCTTTATTATAAGGGTTACCAAAATTCAAACAGTTTGTAATTGCTGATGGCGTCGCGCCGGTGCAGCTAATATTTCTAGCCGCTTCAGCTACTGCAATTGCAGTACCAGTTTCAGGATCCGCCTGTACGTAACGAGAATTACAATCAACTGTAAGAGCTAAGCCCTTCTTTGTTCCTCTAACTGAAACAACACCTGCGTCAGATGGTCTATTTGTAGTTCTGTTAAGCGTTCCTACCATACTGTCGTATTGTTCCCAAACCCATTTTTTTGAAGCAATATTTGGTTGACATATCAGATCGTGAGCAATGTCTACACATTCCTCAATTGTTGGAACTTTTACTGACGATTGGTCAAAAACTAAGTTTTCAGCGAACCATACTGGCTCTTCATACTCACGCTCGTATTGTGGAGCACCACCACCAAGTACTAATGGAGATGCTGCAACTTCAGCAACAATTTCCCCATCGACAAAGAATCGAATATCATCTCCCTCAGTAACCTCTCCAATGTGCTCAGCGTGTAGATCCCACTTAGCAAAAATATCTTCTACAACCTTCTCCTTACCCTTTGCTACTACTACTAGCATTCTCTCCTGAGATTCTGAAAGAAGAATTTCAAATGGCTCCATATCAGCTTGACGAAGAGGTACTCTGTCCAAATGTATGTCCATTCCAACTTTACCGGCCGCACTCATCTCTGAAGTAGAACAAGTAATTCCAGCTGCACCCATATCCTGCATACCTACAACGGCATCAGTTTTAGAAAGTTCTAGAGTTGCCTCTAAAAGCAATTTCTCTTGGAATGGATCGCCTACCTGAACTGATGGTAGATCATCTGCACTATCCTCAGTAATATCTTTTGAAGCAAATGATGCTCCTTGAATTCCGTCTTTTCCAGTATCAGAACCAACTATATAAACTGGATTGCCAGGTCCTTTTGCAGTAGCCGAAATAATTTCGTCTACATTCAAAATTCCAGCAGACATGGCATTTACTAGTGGATTCACTTGGTAACACTCGTCGAAAAACACTTCTCCCCCAACAACTGGAATTCCAAAGCTGTTTCCGTAATCGCCAATTCCCTTTACCACACCCTCAAGATGCCATTTTGTTTTAGGATTATCTGGATCCCCAAATCTCAAACTGTTAAGTTGAGCAATAGGACGAGCACCCATTGTAAAAATATCTCTGTTAATTCCGCCTACACCAGTTGCAGCACCCTGGTAAGGTTCAATTGCAGATGGGTGGTTATGTGATTCAATTTTAAATGCACATCCAAGCCCATCACCAATATCAACAATACCGGCATTCTCTTCACCAGCTTTTACAAGCATGTGATCTCCATCCTTTGGAAGAGTCTTAAGCCACTTAATTGAATTCTTGTAAGAGCAGTGTTCACTCCACATTACAGAGTAGATACACATCTCGGTAAAATTCGGAATTCTACCCATAATTTCTTTAATCTGAGAGAACTCCTCAGGTGTCAAGCCCATCTCTGTAGCTTGTTCTATCGTAGCAGGTTTTTGCGATGCCTTCATTTGAGCAAATTAATGCGATTAGTTTCAGACCTTAAAGGTAGCAATGAGAACCTAGGACACACGTCTTTATAGCACTAACTTTCGCACATGCGAGCAGTTATTCAGAGGGTAAGTTTTGCTAGTGTGAAAGTTGATGATGAAATCATAAGCCAAATTGGCCCAGGACTACTCATTTTACTCGGTATTGAGGACGCCGACGACGGTAATGACGTAGCTTGGCTAGCAAAGAAAATAACTAGCCTTAGAATCTTTTCTGACTCAGAAGGAAAGATGAATTTAGACTTAAAAGAAACAAATGGTGGATTACTTGTTGTGTCTCAATTCACATTGCATGCATCTACTAAAAAGGGAACAAGACCTTCGTTTATAAAAGCAGCAAGACCAGACAAGGCAATTCCACTTTATGAATCATTTATCCATGAATGTGAATCACTTACCAGCAGAAAAGTAGAAACTGGCATGTTTGGTGCGACGATGGATGTTGAATTACTCAACGATGGCCCAATTACAATAAACATCGACACTAAAAACAAAGAGTGAGTATTATCGAGGTATTACACAAACTGGAATAGGCAACATTTTGTGTTGATTTGCTCTATTAAGCTTTGTGTATATAGCAAACACTTCTGCTTCTCGACCTTCCAAATCATCCGGAGATCCTTTTCCGTTCTGAAATTCTTCAGCCTGATTCATAGCCTTTTCAAGCTCAGAGTATGTGGCTCCTATTTGGTCTTCATCATTCCTGTTATCACCCCAAAGCCCATCAGTAGGCGCTGCATCCATAATTGATTTGGGCACTCCTAAAGCACTACCAACTTGGTACACCTCAGTTTTAACTAAATCAGCAATAGGGCTAATATCTACTCCGCCATCACCGTATTTTGTGTAAAACCCGATCCCAAAATCCTCAATTTTATTTCCAGTTCCAACCACTAGTGCTCCTCTTTCAGCTGCTAGAGCATACAGTGTTGTCATCCTTAATCTAGCGCGTGTATTAGCCATAGCTAATCCGCAAGATTTATCCTGAGTGTCAGGCAAAGAGGATTTGAACGCTTCGTAAACTTCAGTTAACGACACTTCTAAAGCTGTCACATTTGAATATTCAGAAACCAAATTTGAAATCAATTCATCCGATCTATCCACTTCAGATGGATGCTGATGAATAGGCATGTTTAAAATAAATGTAGCCCTGCCGGTCCTAGCGCAAAGAGATGCTGTCACTGCAGAATCAATTCCACCAGATACACCAACTACAAACGAATCTATACCAGATTTAGCCGAATAATCATCGAGCCAATTAATAATAAACTCAGCTACTTCTCTAACGTTAAAGGACATATTGGCAAGTTAAAATATTAATCCTATAACCAACTCTACAAAACCATCATTTCCCTTAAGCTCAACAGTTTCTGGGGTTAAGTAGTCTTCTGTTTGAATTACTCCGTTCTCATCTACCAATATCTGCTCGGTACCTTTGTGAATATTGAGTAATCCTGAATTGTAATTAGCTCCAATAATTAGAGAATACGACTCTCCTAGAGAATGCTCAACACCTAAACCCAAAATAAGAGATGACCTCAGAAGTTTTATGTCATTGGGGATTACTGGTGTTGATGGAAGTAGAAATGGATCTTCTACACTGTACCATCCAAAAGCCATTCTTTGGTATTCCTTCTGCCTTTGGTCGTATGCTTCTACTCCAATATTCAGACCTAGTCCCAAACCCGCTTGAGCGAACAAAGTGGTATAGCCTATTTGTTTGGTTCTAGCTTTTACTGTCAATGGAATTTCGACGTATTTCAAATCATATTCCCTTGTCACTGAATTAATGTATGAATATAAAATCGCATTGCCTTCTTGGTGAGTTTGGACTTCAGGGTCTAGATATTTTATAGTGCCTTTTGTGTCAAAAACGTGAACCCCAGTACTGAATGCTAATTTTTCTGTCAACATAAAATCAATAATGAATTCAAAACCAAAGTTGCCTCCTCCTCCATCTGTAGAATGAACATTGTCTATAGGAGTCATCCAACTAACATTTGGAGCCAAGGCTAAACCCATCTTAACGTCTTGAGCTGTTGCTTTTGTAGAAAAACAAATAGCCAAAATGAAAATTGGCACTAGAGTATTGTAAGTCATTCGCATAAGTGTTCTCATCTTTGCGTTTAATAAAGTAAAATTAATGTTAGTCAACAAGGTTACAATCAGAATTCATACCACTTTATTGAGAGGTCAATTGTGGACAATCTTGATACTTATCCTTACATCATGTGCAAGCGATAAATGGGAGGTTAACCCAGATAATGTTGACCTAGGTAGGGAGTTTAGAGTGAGGAAATTTTATAGTGACATTCAAGACTTACCTGATACTGACACTGCTTCTGTAGCAAAACTTATAAGAGTGTATGGTGAGTTTTGGGCTGATTACTCCGAAGACATCCTGAAACTAGGTGCATTTAATGACACTGCAACTATTCGTGAATTAAGAACATTTCTATCACATCCGAGCACAGTTGAAACACTAGCAGCTTTAGATACCACATCGGCCAATCAGGATAAAATAGATCAGATTTCAATTGACTTAGAAAATGGATTTAAAAGGCTACATGCATTAATGCCAACTGAACCCACTCCAGATGTCATTTTAATGTATAGTGGCTTTAACTATGCTGTGTATCCAAGAGAAGAAAACCTTGCAATAGGTCTTGAATGGTTTATGGGGCATGAACATCCAATCTACGATATGTTACCACCAGATATTTTCCCTCAATATCGAAGATTAAGAATGCATCCAGACCTACTTTCTGCGAACGCTTTTAGAGGTTGGATGCTAGTTAATTTCCAAAATAGAGGATACACTGGTAGAATGTTATCAGACGACATATTGTATTGGGGAAAGGTGCTTTGGCTTACTCATAAATGTATGCCTCATCTACACGAACATCTTTTGATGGACTGGACTCCAAGTGATTTAGAATGGGCAAAAGCAAATGAAGAATCAATTTGGATGGAGCTTCAACCATCAGATGTGATTTTCGAAACAAACAGAACTGTTTACAACAGATGGCTAACTGAAGGACCATTTACAAAAGCAGGTTCAATCCCTCAAGAGAGTCCAGATAAATTAGGCATTTGGATGGGGTGGCAGATTATTGAGGATTATATGATTGAAAATTCTGACACTTCAATTGAAGAGCTGTTTGACGAAAGAGATCCATCAGCATTTTTGAGAACTTACAGACCATAATCATGGCAGAAAACAAGATTGAAATTAAAGTAGAAACAGATGAAAACCACGTTCCAACTGGAATTCATTGGACAGCCCCAAATGAAAAAATTGAAGATCGTAGTGCTAAAGCAATGACACTTGTTTTTTGGGACGAAGAGAAAACCTCAACTATGAATATGGACCTTTGGACTAAGGAGATGAGCGTAGAAGAAATGAGGCATTTTGTATGCCAAAGCATGATGCTACTTGCGGACACATTCGAGCGTGCAACAAACGACAAAGCTCACGCTGAAGCAGTCAGAGGCTTCACTACGGAACTAGCCAAAAGAGTTGGTGTATTAGAAGAGTGAGTTAGTCTGCTCAAAAAAGTTTAGCAACTCCTCCCTCCCTTCTTTTGTCTCAGAAGAAGTCACAAATACAGGTGGCATCTTACTCCACTGTTTCAACATTTCTGCCTGATAATCTGAAAGGAATTTTGCCTTTTCAGCTTTATTGAGTTTGTCAACTTTTGTAAATACCATCACAAAAGGCAGACCTGTTTCACCCATGTAAGCCATGAAGTCTAAATCGACTTTTTGAGGCTTCAACCTACTATCTAAAAGCATCATTGTACACATTAGGTTTGTTCTTCCTTCAAGAAATTGCTTTGAAGTCTTCTCCCACTTCACCCTATCCTTTTTACTGACTTTGGCATAGCCAAAACCTGGCAAATCGGTTAGGTACCAAGAGTTATCGTTATCACCTTTTTTAGGAAGATTAATCTCAAAGTGATTTATGAGTTGAGTCTTTCCTGGAGTGCTGGAAATTTTAGCCATACTTAGCCTTCCAACTATCATATTGATCAATGATGATTTTCCAACGTTAGACCTTCCAATGAAAGCGTATTCTGGCTTATCCATTGGCGGACACTCTCTAGGGTGAGCACTACTTTTTACAAATGAAACCGAGTTGATTTCCATCACACCAATGCTATCCCCCTTTCATCGTACCAACCCTCAAGAATCTTATTGAATTCTTCTGGGTGTTCCATCATTGGAGCATGACCACATTCGTCAATCCAAAACAGATCTGAGTCTGGGAGTTTGGTCTGAAACAATTCAGCAACATCGGGAGGTGTAACAATATCATTCCTACCCCAAATAATGCAAGATGGAGTATTCATGGCAGGCAAATCATCTTCCATGTTATGCCTTATCGCTGATTTAGCAATGGACAGAATTCTAAGGATTTTATTTCTATCATTCACAGCCTGAAAGCACTCCTCTACTAGCTCATCTGTAGCGTGTTTGGGATCGTGGAAAGTCACTTGAACTTTATTTCGGATGTATTCCTTATCCTCTCTTCTTGGGAAAGAATTTCCAAAAGCATTCTCATACAAACCACTACTTGCGGTCAATGTCATTGACGCAACTCTTTCAAGGTGATTTTTTGTGAAAATTAATGCTACGTGACCACCAAGGCTGTTGCCTAAAAGATGAACCTTGTCAAGACTCAGCTCGTCAACAAATCCCTTTATGTGTTTTGCTATTTCCTTTGCTGAAGTCTTTTTCAATGGCAATTCATAAATGGGCAACATTGGAGTAAGAACTCTAAACCTTTTGCTAAAGTGCTTTCTCACATTTTGAAAGTTGCTCAATGCTCCGAATAGACCATGAAGGATAACCATTGGCTCTCCAATTCCTTCATCTAAGTATTTAAACTCACCTGACTCAATAACAGCTGCTCCCATTAGGTATAGAATTAGGGTGCCAAACTACGCCACATTAGGGAGAATACAACTCAGAAAACCACTTAAACATCCACTAACGGTTGTTCACATTGATTGTTGATATCGTGTTAATTCAGAAAAATCTCAATTTTCCAAAAACCCTGTAAACCCTTGCTATTCGTGGGTTTCTAACTTTTGGTTGTTAAACACTTTTCCACAATGTGGTAGAAAGTGTCAAATTGTGGGAATATGTGGTAAATCTTGACTAATTTTGAATTTACAACTCATTGTTGACCTTATGCTGAATCTACTGGGAGAACATAACTGCAAAATCGACGCTAAAGGACGTTTGATGTTTCCTGCGCGTTTGCGTAGGCAGCTTGAGTCTGTGATACATCATGGCCTAGTAATCAACAGAGATATTTTTGAGAATTGCCTTGTTCTATATCCTAAACCAGAATGGGATAAGGTGAATGCCGAGATGACTCAACTGAGTCGATATAACAGGAAACATCAATTGTTCCAAAGAAAATTCATGAAGGGGGCCACAATTGTTGATTTGGATTCATCTGGTAGACTAAATATTCCAACAGCACTATTAGAACATGCTGGCATTGACCTTACTAAGGGTAACGAGATCATTGTATCAGGTCTAGGTGAAAAAGTAGAAATATGGACAGTTGAAGCATATCAAGCTCAAGTCCTTGATGATAGCGACGACTTCGATTTCGGAGGCCTCGCTGAAGATGTACGAAAAGACATTGACCCCAACCTACTGACGTGATGACAAACAACTCCTACCACGTGCCGGTACTACTAGACGCCTCAATTGAGGCTCTAAACCTCGGCGACGGCGGCGGGAATTGGATGGACGCAACCTTTGGTGGTGGCGGACATAGTAGAATGATAATCAGCAATCTCAATGATGAGGGACACTTGTTTGGGTTTGATCAAGACCCAGATGCAAAGAAGAATAGCATTGAAGATTCGAGGTTTACTCTAGTCGAAGCTAACTTCAGATATGCCAAACAATTTTTGAATTTAAATGGAGTAAAAAGCCTTGACGGAATACTAGTAGACCTTGGCGTTTCATCTCATCAGTTTGACACTGCTGAACGAGGCTTTTCTCTTAGAATGGATGGTCCACTTGATATGAGAATGAATCATTCATCAGGAAGGTCAGCATCAGAATTAATAGAGGATTCTACATGGGAAGAATTAATGGTTGTACTAAGAATGTATGGGGAAGTGAACAGGCCCGACAAACTAGCTAGTACCATTAAAGCCGCATCAGATAATTCACCAATAAAAACCACAAATGACCTCGTAAAGGTCTTAAGCAAGTACGCTCCTACGGGAAAGGAGAACAAGTTTTATGCACAAGTATTTCAAGCATTGAGAATTGAAGTAAATGATGAACTTGGTGCATTGAGGGAATTATTAGAACAGGCAACTCTACTCTTAAAGCCTGGTGGGAGATTAGCAATAATCTCCTACCACAGCTTAGAAGACAGATTGGTGAAACATTTTATGAGGTCTGGAAACTTTGAGGATAAAGTAGAAAAGGATATTAAAGGCCAAACTCTTGCACCATTTAGTCAGGTGGTTCGCAAGGCAATTGTCGCAACACCTGAAGAGGTTCTTGATAACCCTAGATCAAGATCAGCAAGACTTAGAATTGCTGAAAGAACCACATACACACCAGAGGCATGTTAAAGTGGTTTAAGAAAAATAAAGACGGTAATAAACCAAATACTAGCGGGAACAAGCGCTTGACTGAAGAGCAAAAAACCGCTCGTGAAGAAGCTAAAAAACTTGCTCAAAAAGCTGCCGAGGATGCTGTAATCGCGAAGGCTAAAAAAGTAAGAGAGGTAAGAGAAAAAGCAGCAAGATCTTCAGCTGAAAATAAAGCAAATATTAAAGCTGAGCAGAAAAAGAAAAGGGCTGAGAATAATACTACGGGAAAAATTATTCGCGACATAATCAGTGGTAAATTTTTAACTGGAGAAGGTGTTGTCGCACACGTCCCATTTTTACTGTTTTTGTGTGGAATATTTCTTGCAAATATTGGTTTAGGCTACAAGTTTGAAAACATTGAGCGCAACAAAATGAAGACCAAGAGGACGCTTGAGGAGGTGAATGCAGAATACAAAACGCTTATGTCTGATTTGGAATCAAGACTACAGCAAAGTCGAGTTGAACAAGCAATTAAGGATTTGGGTTTAGAGCAGCCACTCAACCAACCAATATTATTAGAGGAAAACGGTGATGAGTAAGGGAAATGTTCAAATACCAACTATCAGATTATGGCTGATTTTTGTCCTATTCTGTCTTATCTCATTGGGGATATTCGCTAGAATTATTTCCATCCAATTTGTTGAACACGACCATTGGGCAAGCAAGGGTGCAGAATACTCTGAGAGTGTAAAAACTATAGAACCCTCTAGGGGCCAAATTTTAGCAAAAGACGGATCTCTTCTCGCAATCAGCGTACCTGTTTACAACCTTAGTTGGGATAGCCAATGTGAAGCAATTAATTGGGATGTATTCAGTAGAGACAAGGATGAGATGTGCCAAGAGATGTCTAAGATTTTAGGCAAAACCCCAGAGCATTATTCTCAACTTTTAGACAAAGCTAGAGAAGCTCAGAGTAGGTATCAATTGTTTGGCCGAAACATCCCATACACTATTTACAAGGACTTAAAGCGCCTACCATTTATCAAGCATGGACGTTATAAAAGTGGTTTTGTCTTTGAGCGAAATGAGGTAAGACGCAAACCCTTCGAACCTCTAGCTGGTAGAACTATTGGAATAGATAGAGACAGTCATAGAGTTGGAATTGAGCTTGCTTGGAATCAAGAATTAGGGGGTGTTGAAGGCAAACAACTACAGCACAGAATTTCAGGAGGTGAATGGCTACCTGTAACAGATGACTTTATCTCTGAACCTCAGCAGGGTCTTGACGTCGTTACAACTATAGACATGCACCTTCAAGATGTAGCAACGTCATCATTAAAGAAACAACTTGAAAAGCATGAGGCGGGCTGGGGTATAGCTGTACTAATGGAAGTTGAGACCGGGTATGTAAGAGCAATTACTAACCTAACTCGCTCAGTGAGTAAAAACGGTAAGGTTTATTATTTGGAATCGTACAATCATGCTCTAGGCTCTGCTGTTGAACCTGGATCGACTTTTAAGTTAGCATCATTAATATCTTGCCTTGAGTCGGGGAAAATTCAACTCAATGACAGCATAGACACTGGGAAGGGGATAGCATATTTCCATAACCGACCTATGAAGGATTCAAATTGGGATCAGGGTGGTCATGGGAAAATCTCACTAGAACAGGTTTTTTCAATGTCTTCAAATATTGGATCTGCACTTGCTGTAAAACAGTGCTTTAGTGTCGAACCACAAAAATTCTTAGATGGACTTCAGAAGATTGGAGTGACAAATCCCCTTGGAGTTAATCTAGTTGGAGAGGGCACTCCACAAGTGTACACATCTGTTGGTGAAGGAGCTTGGTCTGGTCTTTCACTTACACAAATGGCTATTGGCTATGAGGTAACCCAAACTCCACTACAAACGCTTGCTCTTTATTCTGCTGTAGCAAACAACGGAGTTATGATGAAGCCAGTTTTTGTGACTGAAACAAGACGTAAGGGCGAGACGGTTTCAGAGTTTGGCCCCCAAGTAGTAAATGACAGAATATGCTCTTCAAAGACGTTAGACGCATGTAAGAAAATGATGGAAAGCGCATGCATCCCTGGAGGAGAAGGAACGGCATCTAACATATTCAAGACAAGCCCATACACTGTTGCGGGAAAAACAGGAACATGTAAAATTGCCAATAACGGCAGCTACGACGAAGGGAGATATAGAGCATCATTCACAGGCTATTTCCCAGCTGAAGATCCAATTTACTCATGCATAGTTGTAGTTTCAGACACTAAGAGTGGATCTTACTACGGAAGCACAATTGCGGCTCCGGTATTTAGGGATTTGGCCGACCTGATTTATGCAACGGACCCCAAATTCCACGAGATTTTAGACAAGCCTTTATTAGCTCAAAATGAGAGACATCTTCCAACAGCTAATAATGGCGAAAGAAGCGAAGTAGTTTATCTGTACGAGACGCTTGGGATTCCTTATTTAGATGAATCGAATTCTTCAGACTGGATTAAAGTGACTACTTCGAGAGACACTGTTAGGCTAACAACTAAGACGTTTGAAAATCAAGCTATGCCAAACGTAAAAGGCATGGGGCTCAAGGACGCGTTATACCTACTTGAAAATGCGGGAGTGAAAGTTTACTACGAAGGGACGGGAGTGGTGAAAAGTCAAAGTGTAATCCCTGGGACTCCATTTAGCAGTACATCATCAATTAAACTCATACTGTCGTGAAACTACTCAAAGACCTACTATACGACGTTCGAATTGAAGAAGTTTTTGGCACTACTCACGTTGCTGTTGAAAGCGTGAGTGCAGATTCAAGGACTGCAAAATCAATGGGCTTGTTTGTTGCTATAAAAGGCACTCAAGTTGATGGTCACGACTACATAGCATCTGCTTTAGCAAATGGAACTACTACTGTTGTTTGTGAGTATGTGCCAGAAGGAGCTAAAAATATAGAGGGCACCACCTTTGTTAAGGTGAAAAACAGTTCTGAGGCTATGGGACACATTGCATCAGCCTACTACGACAATCCATCTAGCGAAATGAAAGTTGTTGCTGTAACTGGCACCAATGGAAAAACCACATCAGTTAGCCTTCTTCACAGTCTATTCAGAATTATGGATAGAAAGGCTGGGCTTGTTGGAACTGTTGAGAATAAAATCAACGACAAAACTATTGAGTCAACTCACACGACACCTGATTCAATTTCTCTTCAGAAGCTCTTCAGAGATATGGTTGATGAGGGGTGTAAGTTTTGCTTTATTGAAGCTAGCTCTCATGCAATAGACCAAAACAGATTAGCAGGAACCAAACTTGCCGGTGCGGTGTTTACGAATATCACTCACGATCATTTGGACTATCACCAAACATTCGACAACTACCTGAGTGCTAAAAAGAAATTGTTCGATCAGTTACAGAGTAGTTCGTTTGCTCTTGTAAATGCAGATGAAAACCATTTTGAGGATGTAATTGCAGATTGCGGTGCTCAGATTTCGACGTTTGGATTTAATGCTTACGCTGATGAAAAGGCAAGGGTTGTAGAGAATCAACTTCAAGGACTTCACCTAAGAATTAATGGTCAAGATTTATACTCTAGACTAGTTGGTGGTTTCAATGCATCAAATCTTCTTGGTGTTTTCTGTGTTGCAAAAAGTTTGGGATTTGACCCGATGACAATCCTAACATCTATGTCTTTACTAACCCCTCCTCCTGGCAGATTTGAGCTTGTAGAAAGTCCTGATGGCATAACAGCAATTGTAGACTACGCTCATACTCCTGACGCATTAGAGAATGTGCTTAAGACAATAGGGACATTTACCATTGGAGGCAAAAAAGTAATAACTGTAGTTGGTTGTGGAGGAGATAGAGATAGGTCTAAAAGACCAATTATGGCTAAGGTCGCAGCTTCTGCTTCCGATCAGGTATTTCTCACTTCAGACAACCCAAGGTCAGAAGATCCAGATTTGATTATTTATGAAATGCAGGCTGGCCTTGACCCTATTGACAAAAGAAAATGCATTGCAATTAGCGATAGGCGTGAAGCCATTAGAGCCGCAGTAGCATTTGCTGAGCCTGGTGACATTGTGCTAGTAGCAGGTAAGGGCCATGAAACATATCAGGAGATAAAGGGAGTTAAACACGATTTCGACGATAGAATAGTTCTACGCGAAGCATTCAATCCTAAAAACTAAGAATCATGTTGTACCACTTATTTACATACTTAGAAACGACATACGATATCTCAGGAGCTGGGTTGTTCGAATTCATAACCTTCCGTGCTGCAATGAGTCTCATCACCTCGTTGATAATTGGAATTGCATTTGGCAAGCAAATTATTGAGTGGCTTCAAATGAAACAAGTCGGTGAGATTGTTAGGGATTTGGGTCTTCAAGGCCAAATCGAAAAAAAGGGCACCCCTACCATGGGTGGTATAATTATTCTATCAGCAATTCTTATTCCCACACTTCTTTTTGCTGACTTAACAAGTGTATACACTCACATGATGTTGATTGTAACTGTTTGGCTTGGCACAATAGGATTCATTGACGACTACATCAAAACTTACAAGAAGAATAAGGACGGCTTGGCTGGTAGATTTAAAGTAATTGGTCAGGTTGGAGTAGGTGTCATCATTGGTTCTATCATGATGTGGCATCCAGATATCGTGATTAAAGAAATGGGCGATGATGGTATTTGGATCGCTCTTAGATCTACAGAAACTACCATTCCTTTTTTGAAAGGAAACACCTTTGATTATGCTTGGCTTGTAAGCTGGCTTTTTGAAAATGTTACTACTTGGGTTTGGATTGTATTCATACCAATGGTGATTCTCATAGTAACTGCAGTTTCAAATGGTGCTAATCTGACTGACGGATTAGACGGACTTGCAACAGGGACAAGCGCAATTATTGGTATAACTCTAGCTGTACTTGCATACGTAAGCTCGAACACTCAAATAGCTGAGTACTTGGGCATCATGTATATACCTGGTTCAGAAGAGTTAGTTGTATTTATTGCAGCTTTTGTTGGGGCCTGTGTCGCATTCCTATGGTACAACGCCTTCCCTGCCCAAGTGTTTATGGGTGATACAGGATCTCTTGCTCTTGGAGGAATTATTGCTGCTTTTGCAATCGCAATTAGGAAGGAGCTATTAATTCCAGTTCTATGTGGAATTTTTCTGATTGAAAATCTGAGTGTGGTGATGCAAGTCACATACTTCAAGTATACCAAAAAGAAACACGGTACAGGAAAGCGAATTTTCTTGATGTCGCCTCTTCACCACCACTATCAAAAACAAAATATTCACGAGTCTAAAATCACTGCAAGATTTTGGATTGTAGGGATACTCTTGGCAGTAATCACAATTGTAACACTGAAGGTTAGATAAACTCAATGTCAAAAGACATTCTCATATTAGGTGCCGGCGAAAGCGGCGTAGGAGCTGCAAAGCTTGCCTTGACTCTAGGTCACACTCCATTCGTGAGTGATGCCGGAGAGGGTAAGGCTGTATTCCTGGCTGAGCTTGATGCTGAGGGCATACGCTATGAGGTTGGGGGTCATAATCCTGGAGTTTGGCCTAAAGTAAAAACAGTTGTAAAAAGCCCTGGCATTCCTGAAGATGATACAATTGTCGAGGATCTCAGAGATTCAGGAGTAGAAGTGATCAGCGAAATTGAATATGCAAGCAGACACTACAGCGGGAAGGTTATTGCAATCACAGGGGCCAACGGGAAGACAACAACAACAGCACTCATCTATAAGATTTTATCAGATGCTGGAGTTAATGCAATCTGTGTAGGGAACATCGGCACTAGTTGGGCTAGGGAAATGAGCGAGCGCAAAGATTCAGCAGATGTTGTAGTGGTTGAGACAAGCAGTTTCCAATTAGATGGCACCACCACCTTTAAACCTGATGTTGCTATTCTACTGAATATAACTCCAGATCATTTGGACAGATACGGATACTCACTTGAGAATTACGCAAAGTCAAAATGGCGCATTACAGCAAACCAAACTTCCGATGATTACCTCGTTTACAATGCAGATGATGAGGTGATTGCCGATCTACTAAAAACATCTGGAACTAAAGCTCAGCTTATGCCAGTTTCCGCTGAAAACACAATCGAAGAAAGCTCTGTTGGAGCTGGATTGAATGCAGCAAATAAAGAAGAATTTTTAATATATACACATAATACAAAACCATTTAACATGACTATTCAAGAATTGGCTTTACAAGGCAAGCACAACTTGTTTAACTCTATGGCTGCAGGTGTAACCAGCCGCATTTTGGAACTCCGTAACGAAGGAATCCGTGAATCTCTAAAAAACTTTGAAGGGATTGAGCACAGATTAGAATACGTTGCCGACGTCAACCAAATCCGTTTCATTAACGACAGTAAAGCAACAAACGTAAACAGTGTTTGGTATGCACTAGAATGTATGGACAGACCTTTAGTTTGGATCGTTGGTGGAATCGATAAAGGAAATGATTACCGAGACCTCTTACCACTTGTGAAAGAAAAAGTGAAGCACATGGTTTGTCTTGGAAAGGACAATAAAAAATTAATTAAAACTTTCTCAAAACATGTTGAAACTGTACACGTTGCAGAAACTGCTGAAGAGGCTGTAAGAATTGGCTACGATTTAGGAATGCCCAATGACGTAGTTCTACTTTCTCCTGCTTGCGCAAGTTTTGACTTGTTCGGAAGCTATGAGGAAAGAGGAAATAAATTCAAGCAAGCTGTAAGAGGACTATAATGTCGAATCTGATCCAAAGGATAAAGGATCGCTTAGAGGGCGATAAAGTGATATGGATGGTCGCACTGATTCTCAGTGTTTGGTCTCTCCTATCAGTTTACAGCTCCATATCTTCCCTTGCGGTAAAAGCAGGAGGAAACTCCACTAAGTTTTTGACCAAACAGGGCATCCTCCTACTAATGGGTCTCGGTGTTATTTACATCATTCATCGTATCAATTACAAGTATTTCGCAAGGCTAGCAAATGTTGTGTATAGTTTAGCCGTAATTGCCTTGATACTAACCCTTGTCGTTGGTTCTGACATTAATGATGCAAAACGTTGGCTTGAAATCCCTTTTGTGGGTCTCACTCTCCAAACTTCAGATTTTGCAAAAGTTGCTCTTGTTATGTGGGTGGCCAAAGAGCTACATCTTAGACAAGATTATATCGAGGATTTTCGCAAGGAAGTCATTCCAATATTAATCAGGATAGCCCTTGTATGTGGGCTCATACTTCCTGCTGACCTCTCAACTGCCTTGATGTTGGGATTGGTCACTATTGGAATGTTGGCTGTTGAAGTGCCTTGGTCTGGAATTTTTAGAATTGGAGGGCTTGTGACAGTTTTGGCTGTGGGTCTATATGGCGTAGGAAAAGCTTCGCCTGATTTGTTTCCAAGATTTGAAACTTGGACAAACAGGATAGAACAACATATTGGATTTACAACTGGTGATTCAGATCACATTACTTCAGAAGGTGAATACCAAATCGAACTTGCACAGGTTGCAATACACAACGGTGGACTCTTTCCCTCAGGGCCAGGCACAGGAACTTCTCGAAATTTTCTGCCGCACCCCTACTCAGATATGATTTATGCTTTCATCATTGAGGAATGGGGAGCAATAATTGGGGGGTTGGGCTTGTTACTTATCTACATGATTCTCCTATACAGAACAATATTAGCCGCAAAGAATTGCGATAGACCATTCGGTAGTTATCTAGCAATGGGCCTTGGCATGATGATCACAATCCAAGCACTCATCAATATGTCTGTAGCCGTTAGACTTTTCCCAACAACAGGTCAACCGCTCCCACTTGTTAGTTATGGAGGAACATCAATACTCTTCACCTGCCTTTCAATCGGTATGATCCTCGCCGTAAGCAGAGCTCCACTTTTAACTTCAAAAAGATAAATGGACGCAATTGAACGAGTAATAATTTCAGGAGGTGGCACAGGAGGCCACATCCATCCCGCGCTTGCAATCGCAGACGAAATTCGCAAACGCTACCCCACCTGCATCATCAATTTCGTTGGGGCATTAGGTCGAATGGAAATGACCAAAGTTCCAGCAGCAGGATACGATATCGAAGGACTTTGGATAAACGGCATAGAACGTAAACTAACTAGCTTAAGGAATCTTACATTCCCATTCAAACTATTGATTTCCCTCATAAAAGCTGGGCGCCTCCTAAGACGGTACAAACCACAAATAGTCATAGGCGTTGGCGGATTCGCAAGCGGCCCTGTCCTATATCGCGCATCCCTTCGCGGCATCCCAACCCTTATCCAAGAACAAAACAGCTTCCCCGGAATCACAAACAGAATACTTGCTGGCAAGGTCGATAAGGTCTGCGCAGGTTTCCCCGGTTTATCACGTTGGTTCCCATCAGAAAAAATTGTAGAAACAGGCAACCCACTTCGAGATAGCGTAATGAAATTGCTATCCGGTTCAAGGGAATCAGATGCGGCATCACATTTCAATCTCTCATCAGAAAATCCAATAGTCTTTATTATGGGTGGCAGTTTAGGGGCAGCATCTATAAATTCGTCAGTAAAGGACATCGTAGAGGGTTTTATCCGCTCAGGCTCAGCTTCCTATACAATTTTATGGCAATGTGGCGAAAGGTATCTAAAAGAAAATTCAGCTTGGCTGAAAGAAAAAGTTAGAGATAATCCATGGCTCGCGAAAAGCATAAAATGTCTAGGGTTTATTGACCGAATAGATTTGGCCTACAGCGCTTCAGACCTAATAGCAAGTAGAGCTGGCGCAATGAGTATCTCTGAATTAGTACTTGTAGCAAAACCAACCATTTTAATCCCTTCACCTCACGTTTCTGAGGATCATCAAACAAAAAATGCACTCAGCTTAGTTGAAAGGGGTGCAGCTCTGATGATAAAGGATTCAGAAGTTTTAGTGAGTTTGGGGTCTACTATAAATTCAATACTAGATGATTCGTCTAAAACAAAGTCAATGTGCAAAGCACTTAGAGATTCAGCAAGGCCTCAAGCATGTTCAGAAATAGTAGACCAAATAGAATCCCTTTTAAACTCTAAAAGATGAATTTTAAAGCCGCTTACTTTATAGGTGTTGGCGGCGCTGGAATGAGTGCCCTCGCAAGGTATTTTAAAAAAGACAGCAAATTAGTTTACGGATATGACAAGGCAAATACTAGACTAACTGATCAGCTAGAGTCAGAAGGCATTGTAATCAATTATTCTGACTCAATTGAATCAATTCCAACTGAAATTATTTCGCTTTCTAAAGATGAATTACTCTTAGTTTACACTCCAGCGATTCCTTCAAATCATAATCAACTTTCTCATCTAAAATCGTTGGGACACATACCAATTAAGCGTGCTGAGTTGTTAGGTAAAATTATAAAAAATCAATCCTCACTTGCAGTTTCCGGAACACATGGAAAAACATCTACAACAGCCATTCTAGCACATATTCTTGACGGCACTCCCTCCGGCTGCAACGCCTTCCTTGGCGGTATTGCAGAAGCAACTAATACAAATCTCTATCATTCAAAATCTGCTGAGTGGACGGTGGTAGAAGCGGACGAATTCGACAGATCCTTCCACCATCTTTACCCCACGCATGGCCTTATAACCTCCCTAGACCCCGACCACCTAGACATCTACAAAACCCACGAAGCATTCATAGAAGGCTTCCGAATTTTCGAATCACAAATCACAGATAAAACCCTAGTTTCTAGTTCACTACAATCTACGTTTCCATGCGCCCTATCCTACGGGCTCACCCCAAACCTCGACAACTATGCCTACCAAATCCTACAAACACCTTCTGGAACAACCTGCTCGCTCAGTTTAGGCAATGGATCAACTAAAATTCGCGATATCAGCATTCCTCTTTTTGGCGAACATAACCTTGAAAATGCGGTAGGCGCAGCTGCTTTATCTCACCTCGCAGGGGCCTCAGCCGACATAATCAAGTCGAGACTCGAGTCATTCCCTGGAATCCACCGTAGATTCAAAATTCACGTCAACAAACCAAGCAAAGTTTACATTGACGATTACGCCCATCATCCAACAGAAATTGCCAAAACAATCGAGGCTGTCCGCCACCATTTCCCAAACAGAAACCTAACTGTAATATTCCAACCTCACCTCTATTCTCGAACGCAAGATCAATTAAAGGGGTTTTGTCGAGAATTGGATAAATCTGACCGAGTAATTCTCCTTCCAATTTACCCTGCAAGAGAGAAGCCAATAAAAGGAGTCAATACACAATTGATACTTGATAACATCTCACACACCCACGCTGAATTATCAACTAAAAATTCCATCTTCGAGAACTTAAAGGCATACTCCGTGGATGTTATTCTAACTCTTGGCGCAGGTGATATAGACACATTAGTTCCCGCGATAAAAGATTTTGCTTCCATGGACGCCTAAAGCGACCATGAAATCTAAGATTCTAAAAATACTATTTTCACTTCTACTCACTGCGAGTATTATAGCATTGGTTAGTCTCGCCACATTAGAGAGTGGGAATAGAAAAGTTGAATTAATTGAGATTACAATAATTGATGCTGATAATAGTTTATTTCTAAATCCGTTAAGAGTCAGAGCACATCTTGACACTTACGGTCAAATTATTGGAATACACGAGAAAAATCTTCCACTTCAAGAACTTCACAATCACTTGATGCTCATCCCTTCCGTAAGAAAGGCTAGCATTTATCCAACGCTTAGCGGAAAACTGAATATCGTATTGACTCAAAAAAGACCTCAAGTCAGAGTTCACCCTGAAGAAGGCCCTGATTTTTATATCGATGAATTAGGTTTAGCTATGCCTCTTGATCCAGTACATTCTGCCAGGGTGCCAATCATTCATGCAAAGGACATCAACGAGGCTGAATTTGGCGTAAGGTTTTTGAATAAAGTAGAAGGGGATAAGTTTTGGGCTTCTTTAATAGACCAAATCATAGTTGATCCATCTGGAGATATCAAACTTCTTCCTAGACTAGGTTCACCAATATTCATTGGGTCAGACCAAGATGTTGAACATCAGAAAAAGAATCTAATCACTTTTTACCGCGAACAGGTAAAAAGTGGAAACCTTAAGAAATACAAAGGAATTGACTTGAGTTACAGAGACCAAGTCATCGCCACTAAATATGCCCACCTCAATTAAATCGACATGGAAAACGAACTGAACTCTATAGACCCTGAAATTTTAGTTGGCCTCGATATAGGCACAACAAAAATCGCCTGCTTTGTAGGACAAAGAAACGAACACGGGAAAATTGAAATTCTCGGTTATGGAAAAAGTGAATCCGTTGGTGTCTCACGAGGTGTAGTTTCGAATATCGACAGAACAGTTCAGTCAATAAAAGCCGCTGTAAAAGCCGCTGAAGAGGATTCTGGAGTTGAGATAAAATTGGTGAATGTGGGGATTGCAGGGCAGCATATCAAAAGCCTTCAGCATAGAGGTATGATTACTCGTGAAAATACTGAAGACGAAATTTCTCAGTCAAACATAAATGAGTTGGTTGATGACATGAGTAAACTAGTTATGCCTCCTGGATCTCAAATTCTTCATGTTCTTCCTCAAGAATTTACTGTTGATTCAGAACCAGGAATCAAAGATCCCGTTGGAATGGCAGGCGTAAGACTTGAGGCAAACTTCCACATAATCACAGGAGATATTGCTGCAGCGAAGAATATTGTAAAGTGTGTTTCTAAGGCAGGATTAGAATTGGACAAATTAGTCCTTGAACCTCTTGCTTCATCTTCATCAGTCCTAACTGAAGAAGAAAAAGAAGCTGGTGTTGCATTAATCGATATAGGTGGTGGAACAACTGACATCGCAATCTTCCAAGATGGAATTATAAGACATACAGCTGTTATTCCTTTTGGCGGGAAAGCCATAAGCCAAGACATAAGTAACGGGTGTACAATCATGGCCAAACACGCCGAGAAACTTAAGTGTAAGTTTGGCTCTGCTCTATCCCAAGAGATGAAAGAAAATGAACTTGTTTGTATTCCTGGTCTTCAGGGCCGCCCACCAAAAGAAATTAGCCTAAAAAATCTTGCTAGTATCATTGAAGCAAGAACACAAGAAATAATTGAGCACGTTCATTACGAGATAAAGGCATCCGGTTTTGGCGAGCAACTTATTGGAGGAATCGTTGTAACCGGTGGTGGGTCGCAGTTGAGACATATCACTCAATTATTTCAATATGTAACAGGATTAGACTGTAGAGTTGGATATCCAAACGAACATCTACACGAACCTCCTTCTGATACAAATATCCCATCATTCTCTACAGGTGTAGGTTTGGTTATTAGAGGGTATGAAGATCAGCGACTAACAGATTCTAAAGATCCTCTTCGTAAGAAAAAGGAAAAAAGAAATGGATTCATGGACAAATTCTTGAATAACATCAAGACTTGGTTCGAAGAAGAACAAGATTACTAAGCTCACAAACCCCAATCATAATTCACATGCAATTTGCTCTACCAAAATCATCAAACTCACCCATAAAGGTTATAGGTGTGGGTGGCGGCGGATCTAACGCCGTAAACACAATGTTTGAACAAGGCATCAAAGGCGTTGACTTCGTCGTATGTAATACAGACGCACAAGCACTTGATGTTAGCCCTGTTCAATTGAAAGTACAATTAGGCTCAACACTTACTGCTGGTATGGGTGCAGGATCAATCCCTGAAGTCGGTAAAAATGCTGCAATAGAAAATCTAGATGATTTAATAAATATTTTAGGGTCTGATACTCGAATGGTTTTTGTAACCGCAGGAATGGGCGGAGGAACCGGAACCGGAGCAGGCCCTGTTATAGCAAAAGCGTGTAAGGAATTAGATATTTTGACTGTAGGTATTGTCACAGTGCCGTTTAGGTTTGAAGGCAAAAAGAGAACTGATCAGGCTGCTGAGGGTCTTAACAATATGCGTGAAGCTGTAGACACACTTCTTGTTATCAGAAACGACAAATTGCGTGAACTATACGGAAACCAAAGTATTTCTAAAGCGTTTATTAATGCTGACCAAGTATTATGTACAGCAGCCAAGGGTATTGCTGAGGTTATTACACGTACTGGCCAAATCAACGTCGACATGAATGACGTTCAAACAGTCATGAAGAATGCAGGCAATGCAATTATGGGTGCAGGTTCAGCTTCCGGAGAAGATAGAGCTCAAAAGGCAGTTACTCTTGCTCTTGAGAGCCCGCTATTAAATGATAACGACATTACTGGTGCTCGTCAAGTTCTATTAAATATTACAGTAGGTTCTGATGAGATTCTAATGGATGAAATCATGGAGATTACAGATTTCATACAAGATGCTGCAGGACAAAGTGCTGAAGTAATTTGGGGCTATGCAATTGATGAAAAGCTATCAGAGGATGTATGTGTTACAGTAATTGCTACTGGTTTTGAAGCTCATGAAATAACAACAACATCAGAACCTGTTGCTCCTAAGAAAATTATACACGAATTAGGTGATGAAGCAAAGGAGGTGACTAGGGCTGTTGAAACACCTGTAAAAATCGACAAACATGAAGAAGAGACAGAAGAGCAACCTCAAGCTGATCTCTTTTCTGATTCAGAGACAAGCATAGAATTAGTTCAAGAAACCCAAGAAGATAGTTTTGAGGATGAATTAGTCGAAAAGGATACGGAGGATAAAATTATTCATAACCTAGATGATGCAACAACAGAGTCTGGTGAACCTGAAGCTAGCGAAGAAATAACTACTACTTCTGCTGATGCTATTTCATTAGAAGAGAATAAGCAGAGGGCAAGAGAAGATTTTCTAGAAAGACAAAGTCAAGTAAAGCGTACACTCAATGATGTAAAGATGAAGCTTCGTCTTCCAGGAAGAATTGCCGATCTAGAAAACGAACCTGCATTTAAGAGACGTAATGTTAGTCTTGATGATGTTAATCACTCTTCCGAATCTTCTGTAAGTCACTTTTCAATCAATGAGAAAGTGGATGAAAATGGAGAGAGAAAAATTGAATTACGAGATGATAATCCATTCCTACACGATAACGTAGATTAATGTTAGGACTTCATAAACAGGTCGTAGACGGTATCATGAATGCCATGCGAAATAAGGACAAGGTTAGGCTTGCAACTTTAAGAGATGCAAAATCAAAATTTGTCCTAGAACAAACAAAAACTGGAACGTCTGATTTACTTGAGGATTCTAAAGTGATTAAAATCTTAAGCAAACTTCAGCGTCAAAGAATTGACACAGCTGAAGTGTATAAAAGCCAAGGACGCGAAGATTTAGCTAAAGACGAATTAGCAGAAGCAGAAATTCTTTCTGATTTTTTACCTAAAGCTTTATCAGATGATGAAATCAAAGCCAACGTTGAAGATATTATTTCTCGATTAGGTGCTAGCGGAATGGGAGATATGGGTAAAGTAATGGGTATTGCTTCTGGAGAAATGGCAGGCCGTGCTGAAGGAAAAATAATATCCCAATTCGTGAGGGAAATATTAAATAGTTAGCCCCACTACTCTAGTAGAATTCTCATTTCTATACCAGCAAGTGTAGAAGAAAATACCCCTTCCCACGTAACAAGTGCTATATTAGTTGATTGCCAAGTGTTTATGATTCCAGAATCTTTCCCAAGGGATCTTGACCAAAACACACCAATGTAAAATCCAGGATTTTCTCCTATGGGTTCTTTTTGAATCCCTAGCTCAGCCATAAAAGGAAATGATGCCCAACTCCTTCTTCCAAGTTTTGCATCATAATCCCTTGGTGGTTCAGAAGTACCAATTAGTCCATCAGTACTTGAGTTTTGGAAAATATTTGATGGGACAAATTCTACCCCTACTCCACCTGCTGCAGTTATGTAATAACCTTTTCCTAATTCTACACGTGTCTCTGCAAGAAATGGAATTCTGTAACTCATAGCTCTTAAAAGATGGATAGTATCTGAAGTATTTATTCCTAGAGTATCATTTGTATAGTGGATGTCGACAGAATAATTTTTTCTGATCCACAAAATTCCTGTGCCAAAAGTCCAACTTGAACTATGTCTATTATTGATTCTAACACCAAAACTTTGACTCTGCAGAGGATTCCAATTACTAGTTAGACCGTCACCGCTAAAGGTTTGGGTTTCAACGCCAGCTAATTCAAATGGAACACTCACCCTTCCTTGAACAGCTAATTCCCAACCAAATTTTGAATCTCTTTGCTGACCATATGCTTTTGAAGAAAATGCCCCAAAAAGTGCAAGCAATAACATGGCTCCAGTAATAATAAGCATAGTCCATCTCAGACCTTTATTTTCAATAAAGGGAGTTCTAATATCAGCGTGTAATAGATGGTTATGTCTCAATGCTTCATTAAAGTGAGTACGTGGTACACCAAATTCATTTTCATTTCTCTCAAAAGGAATTGCATCTTCCTTTAATAATAGTTCAAACCGTTCGGCGTGTACTTCTTCTCTAAAAGTAAACACGTAATAGCGGTTATCAGCAGGATGCAGAAAATAATTAGTCCAACGCATTAATGATCAATCCATTCAGTTACATACTCGAGTGGCTTTCTATGACTTTTGGGCCAATCCCCTTCTGGGTATCCCAAATAAAACAACCCTAGACATCTTTCATTTTCTCCAAGATTCAAAAACTCCTTAACCTCGTCTGTATATAGATAACCTGGAGTAGAATATTTGGCCCCAATTCCATAAGCTGAACTTGTTAAATACATATTCTGAACAGCACATGCCACAGCCTGAACTTCTTCAATTTCAGGAATTCTTCCATTAGGATCAGTAACCATTGTCACTGCAATTAATACGGAACACTTCCCCCCTCTAGCAACTAGCTTATCGTATTTCTTTTGGCTAAACTTTTCCTCTCCAACATAGTCCTTATACCAAAGTGGTATTTTATCTGCTATCTTTTTTACCCCATCCCCGATAAAAACTTTAAACCTCCAAGGTTGAGTCATACCATGAGTTGGAGCCCATGTACCATTTCTAAGAATTTCTTCTACTACTTCTCTGTGAACTCTTCTAGAAGAATATTTTTCAGGACCAATAGTTCTTCTATCCCTGATAAGTTCGTTAGTATCACTTAAATTGTGTCTCATATTAATTGCAAATTTAACCCCACCTTTGTCGTATGTATACAATTCTTATCACTGGAGCTGGTTCAGGCATAGGAAAAGCCTCAGCTCAGCGTCTTGCTTCCAACCCAAACAACCGTCTTATCCTTGTAGGACGTACACTTGAAAAACTTGAAGACGTATTAGTCACGCTGGATAACAAAAAAAATCATCTTACTCATTCATTAGATGTGAGTAAAAAAGACGAATTAATCAATTTTTTAAATTCTTCAAAAGCAGATTTAGAGAACCATCCTCTAGTTAATGTATTTGCAAATGCTGGAATTGGTGGGCCAAACATTTGGGGAAACCTAGATAAATGGCAAGAAATCATAGACATTAATTTGACAGGAGCATACAATACATGCATGGCGTCATATCCTTGGTTAAATAAGGCTGCAGAAGAAGGAATCGAAATCAGAAATATTATTATTACTTCAAGTTGCCTAGCTAGATTCGGAGTTCCAGGACTGACAGCATATATCAGTTCTAAAACTGCAATCATGGGACTTGTAAGAGGTTTAGCTATTGAATGGTCACGTGGAGGCGTACTTATAAATGCAATTGCTCCTGGATGGGTAGACACGGCAATGGCAAGAGAAAGTATTCAAGGCAATGCTGATCGTTTAGGCAAAACTTATGATGAAATGTGCGCCGAAGTTTGCTCAGTAGTCCCTACTGGCAGAATGAGTACCCCATCAGAAATTGCCGCATTAGTAGAATTCCTTTTTTCAGGAGCTCAACAATCAATTACAGGAACTACGATAGACATCAATAATGGTTCTTGGATGGGCTAACACCTAACTACATATTGATCCAATTTTAAAAGGCCCCGCAAAAGCAGGGCCTTTTAAATTCTAAACCAATTAAAAAAGGCCCCGCAAAAGCGGGGCCTTTCTTTATATCAGTCTGTACGAATATTATTCACAAATAGTACCGAACGCACCTAGGAAGATAAGAAGGTCACCAGTAGTGATCGACCCGTCTCCGTTAAGATCCGCAGGACATGGGTTTGCGATATCGAACTCACAAGTTCCGTTATCAGAAACCGCAGCCTCATCGTAGTTAGAAGCGTCTGGGTAAGTACAACCGTCACAGCCTTCGAACACACACTGAGCAACGTCAGAGATATTTGCAGCTGGGTCATAGTTACAAGCACATGAGATATCACAACCTACAACACATTGGTCACCAGAACCAACGTTAAATGTAACCTCAGATCCAGCTACACCAGAAACTAGTCCTCCGAACGCACCAACTACGTTCCAAGTAATTTCAGTTGGCCATGAACCCTCGTCTACAGAGATTGTGTAACAACCGTCAGCTAGACAGTAAGAATCAGTTGCATTTGAACCTACGTCAATTGTACCTGTTCCAACTTCTACCCCGTCAACTGAAGTAAGTACATAAGACGCACCATTCCATCCGTCACCGAAGCTATCGAACATTTGAATATCTAAACAGTTCGAGTAACAACAAGAACCGTCATCGATAGTAGCTGACTCGTCGTAGCTACAAGATGCAGCATCAGTACAACCAGCACAAGTCTCGTATTCACAAGATCCATCCTCGTCAGTAGCTGTTTCGTCGTAGTTACAAGCACCTGCGTCAGTACATCCACAAACCGCACCACCTACAGAGATAGTTAAGTTATCAGTTGGAGCACCTCCAGCCGCAAGTAAAGTACCGTCTTCAAGCATGATATCCCAAGATACCTCTGCAGCCCAATCACCAGGTGTTACGTTAATTAAGTAACATCCTGCAGGTAGACAGATCATATCGAATCCGTTCTCTGGTCCAGCGAAGTTGTCATTATCAACGAAGAACTGAGCGTCATCTAAAGAACCTTCAGCAACTAGGTTACCCATAAGGTCAGTAATTGTGTAACCTGCGTTGTTCCATCCGTCACCGAATGCATCAACCATGTTAAGCATTACTGCAACACCTTCGCCTTCACAAACACATGACCAGAAGTCACAAGTGTCATTGCTTACGTTAGCATTTACGTCATAGTTACATGCAGCTGGATTCATACATCCCTCAACAACAGGAGTACAATCGAATACAAGGTCGAACGTACCATTATCGTCAGTTACTGGGTTACCATCAGCATCCTGCGCACCTACATATACGTAGTAAAGAACACCTGGCTCAGATACGAACTCGAAGTTCACATCGTCGCTGTCGAATAATGAACAAGCACCCGTTCCGTCAGAAGTAGTAGCAGAAGCGAAACAAGCGAAGTCACCAGCAATGAAGATTGGATCCATTGAATAAGGACCAACTGCAATAACTGCAGAAGCAGCAGCACCAGTCTCAATTGAAGCGAAACCGATTACGTCTCCTAGTCCGTTAGAGAAAGTAGCAGCACCACCATTCCAACCGTCGCCGTAAGCGTCAGTCATGTCAAGTGTGTAATCGCCTTCAGCAAGACAGTAAGAACCTGAGAATGGCGCACCTCCTGCATCAACAACGTTGCCGTTTGCGTCAGAAAGAGTCCAACCAATTTCAGAATCCCATGTACCGCCACCTACTGAAAGATTTACAGTTACTAGACCATCACCACAAGCATCAGCTGGAGGTGTGTCAATAGAACCACCGCCACAATCTTCAGTAGCTGTGTAGATGTTAATCTTAGAATCAATAGCTGATCCACAAGTGCTTAGGTTATGAAGTTGTCCATCACCTACAAATGTGTACCAAACACCAGTACCAGGGCTTACTTCACATCCTTCAACACCTATAGGAGCTCCCACAGAAGTAGAACCACCGGTAGAACCAGTTGTTACAGAGTTACACTCAAGAGTGATCGCGTCTGCACAAATGTCGTTTACAGGGACAACACCATCGAAGTCACAAGAACCATCGTCTTGGTTAGCATCCGGGTCATAGTTGTTCGCAGTAGCGTCAGTACAACCAAGGTTGATACCAGTAGTAGTGAATTCGAATTCACCACAAGTAGTTGGATCAGTATTATAAATAATGAAGTAGTAATCCGTATTTGGTGTAAGCTGTGGAAGGAAACCTTCTACAGAACCTGCACAAGTACCAGTAACCTGACAACCAACAAAAGGAACAACATCATCACAAGTAGCACCACCTTCCATCATAACAAAACCAATTGATTCATTTGAGATGTTAGTAGCATCGAAGTAGAACGTGTCGTAATCAGAAGAGTTGAAAGTGAACCATACACCATATGCAGTACCGAATCCAGCCCAAGCAAGGTTCATCTCTTCGGCAGAAGCACAACAAGTAGAACCAGTGAATGTTACACCAGTTACCTGAGCAACAGCACCATCACAATCATCGTTAGATGGAGCATCTCCACAGTCGATACATTCTACAGAAAGAACGAAGTCATTTCCAGGAGAGAACGCAGAGAACTCACTAACGTAAATGTAATAATCAGAACCAGTTACTGCGTTGAATGCAACAGTAGAAAGGAGTCCAGTAGCACATCCATCGTCGTTTCCAGCGATAGCGTTTAATGATCCGTCAGCTCCCATAGTGTATACGTGTAGCTTAGTATCACTAGTGTAATCAGTATCTCCTTCGTTTGATGGAGTATCACATGTGCTAGCGATAACCTGTTGGTTAGCGTCAGAGTTGAATACGTACCATACACCACTAGTAGCTACATTAGCGTTACCAATTTGAGAACCAATTAATCCTTGGTCATCAGTAGCGTAAAGGAGTGTACCTGAAGCGTAAGCACCACAGAATAGGGGCTCAGCATTTTCAAGCTGGTCGTTTGCTGGTGGCTCTTGACAAGAACCATCATCAACTGTAGCTGAGATATTATAGTTAATAGCTGTTGGGCTAGTACATCCCTCAAAACCACATGTACCGGTAAGTAGGAAATCAACTGGGTAAGTTGCGCCTGCACCGAATGAACCGTAGTTATTACCGAATTGGTCAGTAAGAGAAATTCCTACCTCAGTTGGGAAATTACCCTCAGTGACTTGAACATTGTAACATCCAGGAGCAAGACAAATTAGATCGTAACCTGCAGTTAGATCTCCGTTAAATGCTGCGTCAAGAGAACCTGAAGCTACTTGGGCTCCAGAGTTTAGATCGAAAATGAAGTACTCAGCACCGTCCCATCCGTCACCGAATGAATCAGTCATACTAACAGTCATTACGAATGATCCTGAATCACAGAAAATACACTCACCGCTATCGATAGTTGCGTTTGGATCGTAGTTAGCTGCTGTGTTGTTCGTACAACCTACACAAGAATAGTCACATGATCCATCATCAAACGCAGCAGAATCGTCGTAGTTACATGCACCGGCATCAGTACAACCAGAAGTACAAGCACCTCCGTTGAAATCGATGTAGTCTGTACCAACTGCTACGCCATCACCTGCAGCAGCACTATTAAGGTCACCAGAGTATGCAGTTGATCCGTCATAACCGTCGAACGAGTATGTAGCGCCGTTCCAACCATCACCGAAAGAATCAGTCATATCAAGTACGTAACATCCAGCCTCAAGACATAATGCAGTTGAACCAGCAACTCCTGAAGCAACTACAACGCCGTCTAAAGAAAGAGTCCAACCAATTTCAGCGTCCCAAGAACCACCGCCTACGTTAAGTGAACCAGCGAATGCGCCTTCACAGTAAGAACAGCAGTCTTCACAAGCAATCGTAGCGTCAGCATCGTAGTTAATAGCAGTAGAATCCATACAACCGACACAAGAGTAGTCACATGAACCATCATCTAAAGTTGCAGCAGCATCGTAGTTACAAGAACTTTCGTCAGTACAACCTGCACATGAAACGTATTCACAAGAACCATCATTTACGTTAGCAGCTGGATCGTAGTTACAAGCAATCTCGTCGTCACAACCTGCAACGATACATGATGGATCTGTTGAGAAGAATAAATCTGCACTAGATCCATTAGCAATTACTTCACCTCCTACTACAACATCCCAAGATGCTTCGCCAGGGTAAGAATCAAGAATAAGATCAGCAGTGTAACAACCGGGAGCAAGACAGAAGTCATTAGAAGCTAAGCTTCCTTCAAGGAATGGGTAGTATGTACCGTCGAAGATCATACCACCTTCAACTCCAGCCCAAGACCATCCGTCACCAAATGAGTCGTATAGGTTAATAGTAACTAAGTCTTCATAACAACAAGAATCATCATCGATAGTCGCATCTGGATTGTAGTTAGAAGCAGATTCGTCAGTACACCCTTCGATGTCATTACTCAAACAGAAATCAGCAAAAGCAGAATCACCAATTGTGAAAGTAAAGTCAAGGATTTCATTTCCTCCGTTTACTATAGAAGCAGCAGCGCCGTTCCATCCGTCACCGAAAGAATCCATTCCCATGAATGTGTAACAAGCAATATCTAAACAAAGAACACCGCTCTCGTCAGCACCACCTTCAACAACAACGTTTCCGTCTTCATCAAGGATAGCCCAGCTAACCTCAGAAGGATAAGAACCAGGACTTACCGAGTAACTAATATCTATACAATCTGCAGGAGGATCAACTGGATCAACCGGATCGTCTCCGCCTACGCAGAACTCAGCAGTTCCAAGGTCTACCTCAGGACCAGCCCAAGAGAATACGTTGTTTCCGTCTTCATCAGTTACGTTCATTACGTTACCGTTCCATCCGTCTCCGTATGCATCGTAACCAGTAACAGTGTAACATCCGTCATTAAGACAAACGCTAGAAGCACCTGCAACACCTGAAGCAACTAAGTTGCCATCAGAATCTGCAATGTCCCAAGAAATCTCACTTGCCCAAGAACCACCGCTGATATCTACAGCAAGGTCTGAACACTCAGCAGGAGGATCAACTGGATCAACCGGATCGTCTCCGCCTACGCAGAACTCAGCAGTTCCAAGGTCTACCTCAGGACCAGCCCAAGAGAATACGTTGTTTCCGTCTTCAT
>PBMY01000004.1 GCA_002722795.1 Crocinitomicaceae bacterium | reverse complement strand
TGGGAGGGTACCAAAATGTGGAATCTCCCCAAGCTCCTGAAGGTAATGCATTATACATGTATAGCCCTTTTATGCCAGGGTCATTTCTATGTGCTTCTTTCCAACTTAAAACAGTTCCTCTTGAGGAACCTCCGATAATAAAGTTATTAGTATCAAGATTGTATATAGACGTATTAGCCTTAACCCAATTAAACATTATTTCTGCATCATTCCATCCTGTTAATACATCTTGAGGGTTGTTAAGAGTTGGTACAGATTCCCAAGAAATAATTGATATTCCATTACTTATTAATGAATCCGTAATGCTTGAAGGCATAGATGTTGTTCCTCCGTTAGGATGCGCATTAAAGTATACTGGAGTCGGACAATTTGAAGGAGCTATATAAATATCTAAAAATTGTCTTGGTTCTGTTCCATAGGAAACCCCTATGTAATCTTGTGCCTTTAAGTTAGAAGTGATTAGTACAATCGATAATAATACTAGACACTTTAAAAATTTCATATATATATTGTAAATATTAAGTATGTAAAAATAATAAAACCCACTCAAGTGAGTGGGTTTCTTTTTGGTGGGCGATGAGAGACTCGAACTCCCGGCCCCCTCGGTGTAAACGAGGTGCTCTGAACCAACTGAGCTAATCGCCCTAAGAGGGGCCAAATATAGAAAGTAGTTCTCATCTTTGGCAAAAGATGGAGAAAGAAAAATTAATTCATTGGAGAAACGTGCATTCTCCTTTACTATATGACTTGGCTAGGCATATAGATGGGGCTGCTAAGTATTGGGATGTTAGTGTGAAAGAGCTGGGAGAAAGTAGTTCTAAGATTGAGAGAGTTGAATCTTATTTAGAGTCAGTGGGAATTGAAAAAAGTGCTTATTTGCTTGTAAAGATTGTAGGTGAAGAAGGGATGGAGGATTGGGAGAGGCATTTGAAGGATGGGAAATGGAATTTATCGTTGAGGTCAGAGGGATTTGGTCTACTCTTTTATAAACCCCAAACAGAAAGGCAAAATTTAGTTTTGGGTGGTAGGTTAAGGTTCTTTAACGCATAGAATTACTAATAATCCTTATATTCGGGAATCAAATTTTTAGAGATGAAGAAATTAAGTATGGTATTAGCGGTAGTTGCAATGATGGTTTCACCTGCTATTCAAGCTCAACTAACTAAAAAACCTGATAACACAAGAGGCTCAAGAAATGTAGTTGTTGAGGAGGATGAAAAGGTGAAAATTTTTGGAACTGTTCTTTCGTACACTCAAAGTGGACGTGCAGTTGTGAAAATAGATTTTGATGAGATTGTTCACAGAATTAGTCCAGATAAATCAGCTGCAAAGCTTTGTTTGGACCTTCAGAACTACAGATACTCTAGTCTAGGAGAGGCTTTGAACGTGCTTTCTACTCATGGATGGACTCCAGATATGGCTTGGACATCAGAGGATAATAGAAACGGTACAATTACTCATATGGTAATTTCAAAAGAGATAGATAAACTTATGCCTGTATTCCCTTGGAAGGAAAAGCAAGGTGAAAAAGACGGAGAGGATGCTAAGTATTCTGGGAAGTCAGCTAGAAAGATTAGGTAAAATATCCTAAAATATTTAAAACTGAAGGGCCTGATAACTTCAGGACTTTCCGGCTTTTTTGTTAATCTATTGGTTACTCTGGAATACCTTTGTGGCGATGGCTGACAAGAATAAAGCTGCTCTGATTATCCTAGATGGTTGGGGGTATGGAGCAAAGGATAAAACTGATGCAATTTTCATTGCGAACACTCCATGCATGGATAATCTTCACGCAAGTATCCCGCACGCTACCCTTAGAACTGATGGAAATCATGTGGGTCTTCCCGAAGGCCAAATAGGAAACAGTGAGGTCGGTCATATGAATATTGGTGCAGGCCGAATCGTATATCAAGACCTTCTTAGAATCAATAATGCAATTGCTGATGGATCATTTCATTCAGAGCCAGTCTTGCAACATGCTCTTTCCAAGGCTTTTGAAGGTAGGCGCTTGCATTTAATGGGTTTGGTCTCACCTGGTGGAGTTCACTCTCAGCAGGAGCATTTACATCAGCTTGTAACTGCTGCTCAAAACACTGGGGTTAAAGACGTTGTAATTCACGCTTTTACTGATGGCAGAGACACTCTTCCAAAGATGGCATCACAGTACATCTCAGAACTAGAAAACCATATTGCTGGAACAAATGCCCATATCGCAACTGTTCATGGTCGATACTATTCTATGGATAGGGATATGAGGATGGAGAGGATTGCCAAGTCTTGGGATATTCTCTGTAATGAGTCTTCAGACACTCCAGAATTTGCTAGTGCAGTAGAAGGTATTGAGTCTTCCTATTCTACAGGTGTTACGGACGAATTTATTATTCCATTTAGAGTGAAGGGTGTTGAAGGTCAAATTCGCCCTAATGATGTTGTGATTTGCTTCAACTTTAGAACTGATAGATGTCGCCAGATCACTTCTGCACTGACTCAAAGGTCGTATAAAGAGCATGGGTTAAATCCTATAGATCTACATTATGTTACAATGACTAATTACGATAAAAAATTTAGTGGAGTTGAGGTTATATATGACAAACCAAACCTTGCCCATACTCTTGGCGAAGTAATCTCTAATGTTGGACGTACTCAACTTCGAATTGCAGAAACTGAAAAATATCCTCACGTAACATTCTTCTTTAATGGGGGGCGTGAAACACCTTTTGAAGGAGAGAATAGATTGATGGCTCATAGCCCCAAGGTTGCTACATACGATCTTCAGCCAGAGATGTCTGCTGAAAAGCTAGTGGATATTGTGATTCCTGAAATGAATGCTAACCGTGCTGATTTCATTTGCCTCAATTTTGCTAATCCGGATATGGTTGGGCACACAGGTGTATTTGAAGCAATAGTAAAAGCGGTTGAAACTACAGATAACTGTTTGTCAAAAGTTCTTGAAGCGGGATTGTCTTCAGGCTATGAGTTCGTAATCATAGCAGATCACGGAAACGCAGATAAGGCCATAAACCCTGACGGGTCACCACATACGGCCCATACAACCAACCCTGTTCCAGTGTTAGTAGTTTCAAGTAGAGAAATTGAAGTTCGTGACGGAATCCTAGCAGATGTAGCGCCAACTATTTTGGATTTAATGGGAATAGAGAAGCCCTCAGAAATGACGGGAAGTAGCCTTATTTAATAAGGTTAATTGTGCCTGTAAAGGTTACAAACCCATCTTCAGACAGATCGTGGTTAACGTGCCCCTGAGTGTTCAAGTCAAATAAGTCGGTAAGAGGCTTGTTTGCATGGTCAAATGGGACCTTAAGAACGTAGTAGTAAACACCTGCTGATAGGTTTTGGCCTTGAGAATTAATACCACTCCAAGAACCACTATAATTCAGGTTTTCATAAACCTGCAAACCCCATCTATCATAAACGTAGAAAGAAGTGTATGGGTAGCCCTGCAGACCAATAATTTGGAATTGCTCGTTATCACCATCACCATTTGGAGTGAATACATTGAAGAATTCTAGTTGGCATATTTCAATAGTAATTGTGCTGTAGGTAATATTACCACATCCATCAATTAATTCTAGTTCTATAGTTCCTATTCCTTCAGTTCCTGTAGTGTAACCACCATCGTAAAGATTGGTAACTTGGTTTTGGTTTGCATCAATATTGATAATCGTATCTAGACCAAAGATGCTAGTCCAAACTAAATTTCCATCTGAATCTTCCACCTGTGTGAGTATGTCAGAATAACCCGGACTATCACCCATATCATCAGGAGTATTGTCTGGATTTTGGGTTCCGCCATAAGCTGGAATAATAGAAGCCTGACCTAAACAAACAGTTTCATCACCACCGAAAAATTCCTCAAGCATTTGCCAGGATATGGATGCTTCAGCGATGGAACTGCAAATGTCTGTAACAACTACATTAGCTGTGCCTGATGTTCCGCCTGTATCATAATAGAAACTTGGTTCTGTATCTCCATAATCTGTATCCCATTGGTAATCATAAGGTGCAAAACCTGTAATAGCATTTACAGTGAGAGTTATACCATTCTCTTCATCTATACATCCAATTGGATCAGTTTGAAGAGTGATGGGTTGTGGATCCATAATCATAATTGTAGCACTTGTGACAATAGTATCTCCGCATCCATTAATGTAAACGTATTCAATTGTAACCCACTCTGGATCCTCTGCAATGTTATCATTATAAACACCAAGGCTTACCTCTACCGAGCTTTGGCCGGGTTCCATAATAACTGTATCAAAAGTGCTGCTATAGTCAATACCCGGCAAGGCAGTTCCAGATACATTTAGAATTATTGTGTCTCTTTCTGAATCGTCAGGACGAATAACAGTAAAAGTTGCATCGTTACATCCCTCTACCACTGTTGTGTCTCCAAGGAATACATCTGTTCCTTCAATAGATGCGTCTGCAACAATATCAATTGCGTTAGATGAGAATGATCCCTCTTCTAGAATAACAAATGATTCTAGAGCGTTGTCCGAACCATCAGCAATTGCTAATTTAATATGATAAGTTTCACCACATTGTACCTGTGCTGATGCTGTAAATGCTTGAGTGTAACCGTCAATACAAATCCCGTTATTATTGAAATTATCAATGTAATATTCTGGATTTGTTACGTCGTTTACTGAGCTAATTGTAATTGGAAGTAAAGGGTCAGACTCAGGGACCTCTGCAATATTTATAGCTCCATCAGGGAATCCAGCAGGTGCTGCGTATGGCCCTGTAATTCCGGGTCCTGACAGAAAGAATGCGAAAATATCGTTGTAGCTAGAATTTACCCACTCGAGGTACTCGTCAGAGCCAAACACATAGTTGAATGCAATACTATCTCCTCCAGCTTCGAAGTCGAATTCAAGAACACAAAGATCATTTACAGATGAAACGCTAAAACCTTGCCCAATTAGCGGTGGAACTGAATTCGCCACATTTAGTAAGTCAATATCTATTCCTCCGCCCAAACATCCATTACAGATATTAGCCCCACAGCTAGGATCTGTCAGATTTAATGCATTGTCTGTACTTAATACTAAACCCGCTCCAACAGAGAATACACCACCCGCTCCTGACATGTACCCAAGTTGGTCTTCACCACCGAGAAAAGTGATGTTTGATACATTTACTCCATCACCAATTAATATATCGGTAACATATTCCTCAACAGTAAAATTTTGGTCTGTTGTTTGGGCTATCGCAGAATAAGAAAAAGCCAAAGCGATGGTTAAAGCAGGTAATAATCTCATATTATTGATTTTCAATAGACTCAAACTTACGACTTCTTTTACAGAATAAGGGTTGCACAGACTAAATTTGCTCACATGAGTACCTCCATAATTAGCGCTAAGAATCTTAAGAAATTTTATCAAGTAGGAGAGACTCAGGTGAACGCTCTTGATGGTTTGGATGTAGATATTCAAAAGGGTGCATATATAGCATTGATGGGGCCTTCAGGGTCAGGAAAATCAACACTTATGAATGTTTTGGGCTGCCTTGACACTCCAACTTTTGGCGAATATGTTCTCAATGGCAAAGATGTGAGTAGCTTGAGCGACGATGAGCTTGCAGAGATTAGAAACAAGGAAATTGGTTTTGTATTCCAAACCTTCAATCTACTTCCAAGATATACGGCTCTTGAAAATGTAGCTCTTCCCATGATTTACGCAGGTGTTCCGTATGCTGAGCGAATATTAAGATCTGAAGCTGTTTTGAGGAAAGTAGGACTAGGGGACAGAATGGATCACCGCCCCAACGAACTTAGTGGTGGACAGCGCCAAAGGGTTGCAGTTGCTAGGGCTTTAGTGATGAATCCTTCTATAATTCTTGCTGATGAGCCAACAGGTAATCTTGATTCTGTTACTTCTGATGGAATTATGCAGCTTTTTTCAGAAATAAATAAGGACGGAAATACAGTTATCGTTGTTACTCACGAAGAAGATATTGCTGCACATGCTGAAAGGATTATTCGACTTAAAGATGGAAGAATAGCATAGTTAAGCACTTATTATCACGATTTAATCAAGGCCAAACCCCACCTCTATCTTATTTTTGCATAAAATGGAACGAGTAAGAATTATCGAGGTGCTAAAGACACCGCCAACAAAGAAAAAGATTACAGTTTGTGGATGGGTAAGGACTTTTAGAAATGATAGATTCCTTGCTGTTAATGATGGGTCTACGATAAATAATCTGCAATTGGTAATTCAAAAGGAGGATCACGATGAGAATTTACTCAAGCAATTGAATACTGGTGCTGCTATTTCAGCAGAAGGAGTACTTGTGGATTCTCAAGGTGCAGGCCAAACCGTAGAGCTTCAGGTAAGTTCATTAGAACTCCTTGGTGGAGCTGATCCAGACGAGTTCCCAATCCAAATGAAGCGTCATAGCCTCGAATTCCTTAGAGAAAAGGCACACCTACGCTTTAGAACAAATACATTCAGTGCTGTATTCCGTATTAGACATCTTCTTCAATTTGCTATACATAAATTTTTCCATGAGGAAGGGTTTTACCAGCTACATACGCCTATAATCACTGGGTCTGATGCTGAGGGTGCTGGAGAAATGTTTAAGGTTACAACCCTTGATTTAGACAATATTCCCCAATCTGAAGACGGTTCCACAGATTACAGTCAGGATTTCTTTGGGAAACCTTCAAATCTGACGGTGAGTGGTCAATTAGAGGCTGAACTTGGTGCAATGGCATTGGGTCAGGTATATACGTTTGGGCCAACGTTTAGAGCCGAAAAATCGAATACTTCTCGTCACTTAGCTGAATTTTGGATGATTGAACCAGAGATTGCATTTGCTGATTTAAATGACGACATGGCACTTGCTGAAAGATGCTTAAAGTATGTCCTAAGATATGTTTTAGAGCAAGGTGAGGAGGATTTAGCCTTTTTGGAAAACAGGCAGATTCAGTCGGAGAAGCAACTTCCACAAAAGAATAGAAGCGATAGACCGCTTAGAGAAATGCTGAGGCTTGTAGTAGACTCTAAGTTCGTTCATATGACATATACTGAGGTTATTGATACTCTAATAAGATCTAAGCCTTACAAAAAGAAAAAATTCAAATTTCCAGTAAAGTGGGGAGTTGATTTGCAGAGTGAACATGAACGATGGTTAGTTGAAAAGCACGTTGGTGGTCCAGTCATCGTAACTGATTATCCATCAGATATTAAGGCATTTTACATGAGGGCTAACGATGATGGAAAAACCGTTGCAGCTATGGATGTATTAGTCCCAGGTATTGGTGAACTTATAGGCGGCTCGCAACGTGAAGAGAGATTAGATATACTGAAGAAAAAGTGTGCAGATTTTGATATTCCTGAGGAGCACGTTTGGTGGTATTTGGAAACAAGAAAGTTTGGATCTGCAAAGCATTGTGGTTTTGGCATGGGCTTTGAAAGGTTAGTTATGTACGTAACTGGGATGAATAATATCCGAGACGTAATTCCATTCCCAAGAACACCACTTTCGGTAGAATTCTAATAACAACAAATGCTTAAGCAGTCACTACAGCAAAAACAACTTCAAAGGCTATCACCACAGCAAATTCAGCTGATGAAGCTTTTACAGGTTCCTACTGTTGAGCTTGAAGCACGTATAAAGCAAGAACTTGAAGCTAATCCAGCCCTTGAGGAGGGTGTTGAAATAGAGGAGCAAGATGATTTCCTCGATGGGCACGAGGAGGATAGAGATGAATCACTAAATGAATTCAATTTTGACGAATACCTAGATGAAGACACGCCAGATTACAAGACTAGTATTAGAAACCACGGAGCAGATATAGAGGACAAGGATATTCCGCTTGGTGCTGGTTCTACTTTCAGGGAGCAGTTGATAAGTCAGTTAGGTCTTCAGCACCTTGAAGAGTATGACCGTATGCTAGGGGAACATCTGATAGGCCAAATTGATGAGGCGGGTTATCTAAGGCGTGATCTGAATAGCATAGTGAATGATTTGGCCTTTACACAAAACCTTGTGGTAGAAAGAGTGGAGCTTGAAAATGTGCTTGGTGTAATCCAAACCTTTGATCCAGCGGGAGTAGGCGCAACAAATTTGCAAGAGTGTCTACTTATTCAGATTAGACGCAAAATGGAAATTGTAAAGGATGAGGTAAGAGTAGCTTCAATGATTCTTGCCTCACGCATCCTAGAAGACCACTACGATGCATTCACAAAAAAGCATTATTCTCAGATTCTAAGCAAATATGAAATTGATGAGGATGTTCTAAAGCTTGCTCTCGATGAGATTACTACACTAAATCCCAAACCTGGAAACTCTAGTGGTGATATAAGTAGACCAGTTCAACATGTTGTTCCAGATTTTATTCTAAGAATTAGAGATGAAGAAGTAGTGGTTACTCTTAACCACAGAAATGCTCCTGAACTTAGGATAAGTCCATCCTACAAGGAGATGATGGAAACATATTCATCAGGTGCAAAAACTTCAAAAGAGCAGAAAGAAGCATTGAGTTTTGTTAAGCAAAAGGTTGATGCTGCAAAGTGGTTTGTCGATGCTATTAGACAAAGACAACTCACTCTGATGAAGACGATAAATGCAATAGTTGAGCATCAGAATGAATACTTTCTATCAGGTGACGAGACTGATATTAATCCTATGATTCTTAAAGATATCGCTGAGAAGATTGATATGGATATCAGCACGGTCTCAAGGGTAGCTAATAGCAAATATGTTCAAACCCCTTATGGCACTTTTCTTCTGAAGACATTCTTCTCTGAAAGCTTGAGTACTGATAGTGGAGAGGATGTGAGCTCGAGGGAGGTTAAAAGGATTTTACAAGACGCAATCAACGATGAGGATAAGAAAAAACCTCTAACTGATGAAAAGCTTGGTAAAATTCTCAATGATAAAGGTTACCATATTGCAAGGAGAACTGTTGCTAAATACAGAGAACAGTTGGAAATTCCTGTAGCACGTTTAAGAAAGGAATTATAATGACTGTTTTAGTAACAGGAGGAGCTGGATATATCGGATCTCACACCTGTGTTGCTCTTGTAGAATCTGGATACGATGTGGTTGTTGTCGACAATTTGAGTAATTCAGATGTGACTATGGTTGAGTCTGTAGTAGAACTTTCGGACCACTCAATAGGGTTTTATGAAGTTGATATTTGTGATGAGAAAGCCCTTGAATCAGTGTTTAAGGAACAGTCTTCACAAGGATGTCCAATCGAAGCAGTTGTTCATTTTGCAGCATTAAAGTCTGTTAGCGAGAGTTTCGAAAAACCTAAGCTTTATCATGCAAACAACGTTGGTGGTACTGAGGCTCTTATTAAAGTGATGAAATCAAATGGAGTGGAAAAATTGGTCTTTTCTTCGAGTTGTACTGTTTATGGCCAACCTGAAGAGATGCCAGTAGACGAGAGTGCACCATTTCTGCTAGCAGAATCGCCATATGGCGAAACCAAACAGAAGTGTGAGAAGATGATTTCAAAATCAGGTCTAACAGCAGCTATTCTCAGATATTTCAATCCAATTGGGGCTCATTCATCTGCAAAAATTGGCGAACTTCCTATTGGTGTGCCAAACAATCTTATTCCATTCTTATGCCAAGTTGTAGCAGGTTTAAGACCTGAACTTATCGTCTTTGGTGATGATTACCCAACTGAAGATGGTTCATGTATAAGGGATTATTTACATGTTTGTGATCTAGCTGATGCACATGTTGCGGCTCTTGAAAACCACAGCAAATCAATTAGGGCTTATAATCTTGGAACAGGTAAAGGTACTTCTGTTCTAGAAGTAATCGCTTCGTTTGAAAATGCTACTGGAGAGAAGGTGCCGTTTAAGCTTGGACCTAGAAGGGAAGGAGATATAATTTCTATCTGGGCTAATCCTTCAAGAGCTCAAGCTGAATTAAAGTGGACGGCAAAGCGAACAATAAAAGAAGCTCTAGGTGATGCCTGGAGATGGCAGAAGGAGCTAGTCTCCAAGTAAAATTACTGCAGCACCATCAAGGTGCTCTTCTAGCCTGTTGTTTGAACACACCACAACAGTAGTTTTCGAAACAAGTTTTTTAAGTTCATCCCTATACCACTTGATTCCGATTGTATCAAGGTTGCTGCATGGTTCGTCTAAAACTACTAATCCGGCTTCAGTTCCCATTGCAAGGGTGAGTCTTAGACGTTGTTTTTGACCTGAACTAAGAGTGCTGATTTGAGAATCTGAATGACTCTCAAGATTAGAAGAAGCGAGTAGTTTCGAGAGATAACCATCAGACCAACTATTTCTAAAAGTGCAATGAAAATTTAGCACCTCATTTATGGTCATATCTTCTGGAACCTCTATAAAAGGTGCTGACCATGCAATACGCTGTGGGATGTCATCAATTTCGATAGACTCACCTGAACTCAACCACCTCATTTCGCCATCTGTGGCATCTGTTGCTCCGACTAATAGCTTTCCAAATGTGCTTTTGCCCGAACCGTTAGATCCTTTAACTACAATATGAGATCCGCTTGGAATATTCCCGTATAGGTTTCTAAAGACCCACTTAAGGCCAAACCTTTTACCCAAATTATCCCATTCAACACTAATCATCAGAATGGTCCTCTAATAATTCCTTTATCAGATTCTCTAATAAAATCTAGAACTAGATCTTTCTCCTCACACTTTGGGAATTCTACATCGGCGACCTTTAATGCTTGTGACATATTTGCATTTTGAACATAAAGTGTTCTGTAGATATCTTCAATTCTTTGGATTCTATCCTGAAGGAAGCCTCTTCTTCTTAATCCAATAGAATTCACACCAATAAATGCTAGAGGTTCTCTTGCTGCCTTGATATATGGCGGAACATTCTTTCTCACAAGTGATCCTCCTGCCACAAATGCATGAGCTCCAATTCGTACAAATTGTTGAACCCCAACCATTCCCTCAATAATAGCCCAATCTTCAACTGTGCAGTGTCCAGCAATATTTACTGCATTTGCAATAATTACATGGTTCCCAACGTGTACATCATGAGCAAGGTGCACGTATGCCATAATTAGACAATCATCACCAACTACGGTTTTCTTTCTATCTACTGTTGCTCTGTGAATTGTCACACATTCTCTAATGATTGTACGATTTCCTATGATAATATCTGTTGGCTCGTCAGCAAATTTTAGATCCTGAGGGACAGCTCCAACTACAGCTCCAGGAAAAATCTTACAATCAGCACCAATAGTCGTGCGATTCATAATGTTTGCGTTGGGGCCTATCCATGTTCTATCACCAATTTTTACATTGGGTCCAACAAACGCGAATGGTTCAATAGTAACACCTTCTCCAATGAGTGCGTCTCGGTCTACAAATGCTTGTGGGCTTATTTTTGAGGGCATTTTATTCTGGGACTCTGTCTTTAATAATTTGGGCCAAAAGATTTGCTTGAGATACCAACTTCCCTCTTACGTACCCTTTTCCTTGCATATGCACTAAACCTCTACGAATTGGAGATATTAATTCAAGGTGGAAAAGGATAGTGTCACCTGGAAGAACCTTTTGCTTGAATCTTACATCATCAATTTTCATGAAATAAGTAGACCAATATTCAGGCTCATCAACAGATGAAAGAGCAAATACACCTCCTACTTGTGCCATAGCTTCAACTTGAAGTACTCCAGGCATTACAGGATTATCTGGGAAGTGTCCTTGGAAGTAAGGTTCGTTCATTGTGACGTTCTTAATTCCAGTAATACTGTTCTCATCTTTATCTAAAATTGAATCCACCAATAGAAATGGGTACCTGTGGGGTAGAAGTTTAGATATGGCATTAATATCCAAGATGGGTTCTCTATCAGTCCTTAGATCTGGTAGATCATCGGTTTTTTTGATTGTATCCGACATGAGTTTTGCGATTTCGACGTTAGAATAGTGTCCTGGTCTAGATGCGAAGATATGACCTTGTAAATATCTGCCTGTCAATGCGATATCTCCTATAATGTCTAAAAGTTTATGGCGTGCTGGTTCGTTTTGGAACCTGAGTTCTGATATACTAACTACACCAGTTTTGTTGGGAATGATATTGATTTGATCTCTTCCAATATTTTTTCCTATTTCAGCTAATTCTTCTTCAGAATAAGGGCGTTCAGCAAGTACAACGGAGTTATCTACACCTCCCCCTTTAATAAGACCATTTGCCGCTAAAGCTGCAACTTCCTTCATAAATACGAAGGTTCTACATGAAGCGATTTCCTCTTCAAATTGGTCTAGGCTGTCAAGTCTTGCATGCTGCGTTCCAAGAATCGAACTGTTGTAATCAACCATTACAGTGATTTTAAACTCCTCGTCCTTCGAAGGCACAACCATTATCTCAATTTCTTTGTCCTTCTGCTCAAAACTAATGTTCTTTCTGAACTTATAGAATTTCCTAGGAGCACATTGCTCATCAGTCCCTACTCTTTTAATCTCATCAATAAAATGTTGAGATGAACCGTCCATTATAGGTACTTCTGGGCCATCTAATGAAATCAAAGCATTATCTACTCCGAAAGCGTATAAGGCTGCTAGAATATGCTCAGTTGTATGAACATCCGCGTCATCCTTAGATAGTTTTGTACTACGTTCAGTGCTGCTAACATTAGAAGTTACAGCTTCAATTATAGGCGTTCCCTCAAGGTCTCGTCTCTGAAATTTATAACCGTGATTTTCCTCAGCTGGAATTACTCGCATTACGCAAGATTCCCCTGTGTGTAATCCAACTCCTGAAAATTCAATTTCTCTCTTCAGGGTATGTTGAACCTTGGAATTAATCATTCTTTCTACCTTGTTCTTTATTTTTAAAGTAGTTCCTTACTAAACCTCTAAGCCCTACTTGGAATTTTTGGTATGCTTTAATCGGCATAGCTGGTATGCCCTGAAGAATCGTGTTTGGAGTCATAACGTTTTTCGAAACGCCTGTTTTGGCTCCAATTTTAGTTCCATCTGCAATTTTAAGATGACCCACAAATCCTACTTGGCCGCCGATGAGACAGTTCTTGCCAATGATTGTAGATCCTGCAATTCCAGTTTGGGCAGCAATCACACTTTTCTCTCCTATCACAACATTGTGAGCAACTTGAATGAGGTTGTCAAGTTTACATCCCTGGTGTATTATTGTCGATCCTATAGTTGCTCTATCAATCGCGCAATTAGCACCTATGTCGCAATTGTCCTCGATTATTACGTTACCAATTTGAGGCACTTTAGAATATGATCCATCCTCTTTGGGAGCAAATCCAAATCCTTCAGACCCTATCACAGTATTCGATTGAATAGTACAATCTGATCCAACCGTGCAGTTGTCCAATATCCTAACTCCTGAAAAGAGCTGACATCCTTCTCCTAGCTTAACATTCTTACCCAAATAGCAAGAAGCACCTATCTCTGAATTTGAACAAACAACAGCTCCTTCTTCAATTACTACACCTGCTCCGATATGACAATATTCGCCAACAGAAGCTCCTTCGTGTATTATTGCAGATGAATGAACTCTTGCTTGTTTCTTTTTAACCTGCTCGTAAGTTTTCAGCAGCATAGCAAACGCTCCATATGCTTCATCTACCTTGATTAAGGTGAGATTATCTGGTAGATCAGAAGATGGTTCCCAGTCTTTTCCTACTAACACAATTGATGCTCCGCAATCGTAAATAAACTTCTCATACTTGTGGTTTGCCAAGAATGTTAATTCACCAGTAGTCGCACTTTCGATTTTGCCTAGTTTACTGATTTTAACGTCAGGGTTTCCAAACACATTACCGCCAAGTAGTTGAGCTAATTCTGATGCAGTTTTTTCCATAGGGGGCAAAGATATTTTTGTAAGTTAGGTTACGCGTGCTTTTTACAGAAATCCTGCCACATTTTTGTGAATTCTGTTTCACTCCAAATAAAATCTACCAAAGGTTCAGTCTCAGTTATCATAACGTCAGTAACGTTGCCACTTTTATTTTTCTTATCCGACCCCATTACTTCCCACATTTTTTCTGCCTTAGGCAGGTTGATCTTTATGTCTTTGGTAATTCTATTTTGTAGCTCTGTATGGATGCTTGAAGCTTTTATCGTAAAGGCCAAACCCCACGCAACAGCTTCCCCATGCCTCAAGTCCTCCCCATTTTCCGCAGCTAGAGTCTCTAAAGCATGAGCTACAGTATGCCCTAGGTTTAATTGAGCTCTAATGCCTTGTTCGTGGGGGTCTTGGTTGACGATATTTTGTTTGATTTGGGCTGACTTTTTAATCAAGTCGGGTAATTCGCTGTTTTTTGTGTCGAGTACTTGTTCAATGTATGCAGTATCACCAAGAAGAAGAGCGTGCTTTATCATTTCACTTTTTCCGGATCGTATTTCTCTTTCGGGTAGAGATTCAAGCCACATTGTATTGAGGCCTGTAAATTTTGATTGGTGAAATGTTCCAATTTGGTTTTTAAGTAGACCTTGATAGGTGCTTAGGTTGACTCCTGTTTTTCCACCAATAGCTGCGTCAACCATAGCAAGTAATGTAGTTGGAAGAAGCACATAGTCTATCCCACGTTTGTAGTTGCTTGCAACATATCCTCCAAGATCAGTTACAGTTCCACCACCTAGGCAGACAAGCACTGTGTCTCTATCTGAACCAACTTTCTGTAACTCGAGATATAGATTTTCAGCTTCTTGAAGAGTTTTAATTTGTTCACCACCAATGATTGAATGAGTTGTGATTGGAGCTTTTGTTCCGCAAGTCTCAACTACTTCATTTAAATATTTGCTTGGGAGGTTTGAGTCCGCAAGTATGAAAATACTCGTACATCCATGAAGGGCCTCTTTGAGACCTGTTTTCCATGGTTGGGTGTACACTGAATTCATCTTTGTAAATGCCGAAAAGAAACGTTAGTAAATTTTAAATCAAGTTAGAATAATCATAATTATTATGAAATAATCTCTTAATCAAAACAGTATTCTTGTAGTCAAAATAGTAGATTGTTTAGCGGGGCAAAAATTTATTTTAAAAGCTTACATTCATTTAGTGAAATAAGTTTAGGTTGTAATTCTGCTGCTCCGAAAGTATTAAAAAACCCTCATATGAGGGTTTTTTTTGTGGTGCTACCAGGATTCGAACCGGGGACACAAGGATTTTCAGTCCTTTGCTCTACCAACTGAGCTATAGCACCCGATTGGGACGGCAAATATATAGAAGGGTGTTTGTTTTGCGCACAAAAACATAAGTTTCTTTTATTGTTTATTAGCTTTGATAAGAATTGAGGGTGGTCGAATTTTGTATTATGGTAAAATCAAGATATCCAAAAGAAACTTTCGCGTCGACCACTAGGATTGTTATGCCCAACGATACAAATACGCTCGGAAATTTAATGGGAGGTAATTTGTTGAATTGGATGGACGTGGCGGCTGCTATTTCTGCAAATAGACATTGTAGAAGGGTAGTAGTTACTGCCGCCGTAAATAATGTGTCTTTCGATAGGCCCATTAGACTTGCTGATATTGTGATCATTGAATCCCAAGTAACAAGATCTTTCAATTCTTCTATGGAGGTTTATCTCGAAGTGTTTGTAGAAGATAGCGTTACTGGAGAGAGGGAGAGATGTAATGAGGCTATGTACACTTTTGTAGCTGTTGATCAGCTTGGTGCTCCAATAGGTGTGCCTGACCTTATCCCTGAAACCGATGAGGAAAGGGAGAGATACGATGGTGCTCTTAGGCGCCGTCAGTTGAGACTCATTCTTGCCGGAAAGATTGATCCCAAGGATGCTACAGAGCTTAAGGCTTTATTTGAGTAGAGACTTTATCGCATCGACTATGCACTCAGAGCTTATGTCTGTGATGCATAGGCTTGCACCCAATCTTTTATAACGACATTTATCTCCATGCCTTGAGCAGGGTTTATTGCCCCTATTTTGTGGTTCGAGAATAAGTGATTTTGGATTTGCTTTCCATGGGGCCAAACCAAGCGAGGGGCGCGTACACCCCCATACTGACACAAGTTTTGCTCCCACGGCTGTGGCTATGTGCATTGCACCTGTATCTCCACCAAGAGCTACCTTGCAGTTGGTCATAACGTATGCAGTTTCACTGAGGTTAATTGCTCCGCAAAGATTCGTGACTTTGTTGGGAGATTTCTTTTCTAGTGAAGAGCCTATTTTCTCCATGTCGCTACCACCTACAATTACAAATTGATTGTCTAAAGAATCAATAACTTCTTCTAGAATTTGCTGAGGTATTTGTTTACCTTCATAAGTAGCTCCTGCTGCAACAGAAATGTATTTTTCAGGTATTTCATGTGAAGGTTTAGAGCAATTTATTACTCCCCAAGGATTTTTAGAATCGTAACTAACTGATAAAGATTCTAGAGTTTTTAAAGACCTATCTACAAAATTCTCTATTGGCTTTTTGTTTAATCCCAAAACAAGTGCAAGTCTTTTGTTATTTTGTTTCTTTACCCTAAGAGTATCAATCTTAAGTGCCCTTGCTAGTGCACGAGATCTGATATTTGAGTGTAGGTCAACGAGGTAGTTGTAACCATTACTTTTCAGTTGTGGAGCGATCTCGATAGCGCGTTTTTCCACAGTGTAAATGGTATCTATTCCCGAAATTAATTGTGCTGCTCCTTTGAATTTATTGAGTGTGATGAAATCTATTTGGGCTTCAACCCCAAAGTGAGAGCGAAGAGCCTGTACTACAGGAGCTGCCATAACTATGTCTCCAATGGAACTAAATCTTGCAAGAATAAATTTTGGATGTTGCACGTTGTAAAGGTAGAGCCCTGATATCTTTGTATTCATATGAGAAAGAAAATACTTCTACTTGGATCTGGCGAATTGGGTAAAGAGGTGGTGATTGCACTTCAACGACTAGGTGCACAAGTTATTGCTGTTGATTCTTATGAAAATGCTCCCGCGATGCAAGTGGCACATGACTACGAGGTCATCAGTATGCTCGACGGTGATCAGCTCGACTCAATAGTAGAGAAGCATAAACCTGATTTCATCGTTCCCGAGGTGGAAAGCATTCGCACAGAAAGATTTTTTGAATATGAGAAGCAGGGATACACGGTTATTCCTTCAGCTAAGGCAGCTAATTTTACTATGAATAGGCGTGCGATTCGGGATTTGGCTGCGGTGGATTTGTGTCTCAAGACTGCTAAGTATAAATACGCTACTAGTTATGAGGAACTAGCCGCAGGTGTGGAGTATGTAGGTATGCCTTGCGTAGTAAAACCTTTAATGTCTTCTTCAGGTAAAGGCCAAAGCGTAATAAAAACCAATGATGACATTAAGAAATCGTGGAACTACGCGATGGAAGGTTCGAGAGGTGATTTGATGGAAGTAATTGTAGAGGAATTCATCTCCTTCGATTACGAAATAACCCTACTCACCCTAACCCAAAAATCAGGTAACACTCTCTTCTGCCCCCCAATTGGTCACCGCCAAGAAAGAGGTGACTACCTAGAAAGTTGGCAGCCCATGGCGATGAAGGAAGAAGACCTAGCTGCTGCCCAAAATATGGCTGAAAAGGTCACAGAAGCCCTTGGCGGTAGTGGAATTTGGGGAGTGGAATTCTTCATTGGCAAGGACGGAGTCTACTTTTCTGAAATCTCACCCCGACCCCACGATACAGGCATGGCAACTCTTGCCGGCACCCAAAATTTTTCGGAATTCGAACTCCACGCAAGAGCCATACTAGGTATACCAGTTCCAGAAATAGTCCTACACCGAAACGGCGCCTCAGCCGTAGTCCTAGCATCCGACACTGGTAACGGATTCCCTCTCATCACCGGCCTAGAATCGGCAGCACTCATTCCGGATTCCGATTTCAAAATTTTTAATAAGCCCTCTACTCGACCTTACAGACGTATGGCGGTTGGGCTCGCCTACGGCAATGAACCCGTTTCGGATCTAGTAGATAGAGCAAAGCAAGTAGCAGCGTGTATTAAAATCGAATCTCGTGACTAAGATGCGCCTCATTGATACACATACTCACCAGTACCATCCCAAATTCGATTCCGACAGGCCCCAAAGCATTGAACGCTGCCTAGAAGCCGGCGTCGACACCCTAATCCTTCCCAACATTGACGTCGAAAGCATTCCTAGAGTACTCTCAATGATGGAAAAGTGGCCCCAAATCTGTCACGGTATGATGGGCCTACACCCATGTCATGTTGATGAAAAATTTGAAGCGGAACTTGATACAATTAAGAAGCAACTCGATAATCCTCCTGCCGGAATGCGCTTTGTAGCAGTAGGCGAAATCGGAATGGATCTCTATTGGGATAAGACCCACATCGAGCAGCAGAAGCTCGCATTTATGAAACAATGCGCTTGGGCTAAAGAGCGTTCGCTTCCAATTGTTATTCACGTTCGAGACGCTTGGGATGAGATTTTTGAAACCATAGATAAAGTAAACGACGAAAATCTCTCAGGCGTATTCCACTGCTTCACAGGCGGCGAAAAAGAAGCTTCGCGTGCTCTTGAATACGGAGGATTCTTACTAGGTATAGGAGGTGTGAGTACTTATAAAAATGGAGGTCTCGACAAGGTCCTTACTAGTGTAGGGCTTGAATACCTCGTGCTTGAAACTGACAGCCCATATCTCGCTCCAGTTCCTTTTAGAGGTAAGCGCAACGAGAGTTCTTACATTCTCCAAATAGCTGATCGTGTTGCACATATACTAAACCTCACAACTGAGGAAGTGGCCTCTGTCACAACTGAAAATGCTGTAAACTTGTTCAATCTAAAAGGATAAATTGTCAGCTAGAAAACCCATACTTATTATTTACACCGGTGGTACCATCGGTAGTGTGCACGACCCTCGTACAGGTTCTCTAGTCCCAATTGACTTTAGCCAAATCACGTCCCACGTTCCTGAACTTAATCGATCTGGCATTACAATCGACGCAGTCTCGTTCAACCCACCCATAGACTCATCAAATATTAATCCGTCGCATTGGCGCAAAATAGCTACTCTCATTAGAACCCACCACAAGAAATACGATGGCTTCGTAATTCTCCATGGCACCGACACAATGGCGTTTACCGCATCAGCATTAAGCTTTATGATCGAGGGGCTTAAAAAGCCAGTAATTCTAACAGGATCACAACTCCCCATCGGTATGCCACGTACCGACGGTCGTGAAAACCTCCTCAGTTCGGTTATGATTGCAGCACTCCGTGACAAAACAGGTTCTCCCGTCATTCAAGAAGTCTCAGTCTACTTCGGCAGCAAGCTCCTCAGAGGAAATAGAGCCCACAAACAAAGCGCCCACTCATTTGACGCAATTGTTAGTCCCAACTATCCTTCCTTAGTTGATGCAGGAGTTGATTTTAAGGTTAATCATCACGCTTTATACAGGGCATCCGAAAAACCACTTAAGCTCAACACAAGATTTGAATCCCAAGTCGCTTGGCTTCCGTTTTTTCCTGGAATGACTTACGAAATATTTGATAATCTTCTCGAAAATGATAACTTAAGAGGAGTTATTCTCAGCACTTTCGGCAGCGGAAACGCACCTAATATTGAAGCCCTAAAAGATATGCTCAAAAGAGCAATAGATAGGGGAGTAACTATAGTAAATATAACTCAATGCGGACACGGAGGGGTAAAGCATGAGATGTACGCAACTAGTCTTATGTTGACAGAATGCGGAGTAATTCCTGGTGGAGATATGACCAATGAAGCAGCAATAACCAAACTAATGATGCTTCTTGGAAAAACAGACTATCAGGAAGAGATTAGAAGAGATTTCACAAGCGACATCAGAGGTGAACTCACTACAAATCCTTAACATCACCTTTTAATATAACATACCTTTTTGTCTCTTTTGAGAAATTAAAACCTATAACTTGACCCATCCTTTCATAAGATTTTTTTATGAACAAACAACAAACGCCATTAGGGATGAAGTTTTAATATATTTGCGTTGTCATGATTTAATTCTGTAAAGAACAAAAAATACAAGCACAAAAATAAAATGAAAAATTTGTTTGCACTTCTCGCTTTAGCGGGAATCATTTTTGCTTCAGAACCAATTACGGTTTTTGCACAAGATGAAGATTACCAAGAAATTTTGGAAGAAGTAGCGTCAGATTCACTAACTGAAGAGTCATTTGAGTCGGATAGTTTAGCAGTTGACTCAAATGCATTAGGAACTGAAGCGGGTCAAGAAAGGCCTGCTGTAAATGATGATACATCTGTTGCTTCGGAATTAGCTGACTCAGAAGAGCCAACTCGTGAGGTTCTTAGCTTCCACCAAACAGTAAAGCGTTACTTCATCGAGGGTGGAGCAGCCTTTATGGCATCGGTACTGATTTGTTTAATTCTAGGTCTTGCACTTAGCATTGAACGCATCATCTACTTAAATATGGCGACTACAAATACTAAGAAATTAGTTGAGGAAATTGAAAATAGCCTAAACAATGGAGGTGTTGATGCAGCGAAGGAAATTTGTAGAAACACTGCAGGACCTGTAGCTAGCATATTCCACCAAGGATTAGATCGTTCATCCGGAAGTTATGAGGAAGTAGCTAAAGCAATTGAAGATTATGGTTCAGTAGAGATGTCTAAGCTTGAAAGCGGACTAAGTTGGATTAGCTTATTTATCGCTCTTGCACCTATGCTTGGTTTTATGGGTACTGTAATCGGTATGATTAGCGCATTTGACGATATCGCCGAAGCAAATACAATTAACGCATCTATTGTAGCTGGTGGTATTAAGATCGCCTTAATTACAACAGTATCTGGTCTTATTGTTGCGATTATTCTTCAGGTATTTTATAACTATATTCTAAGCAAGATTGATTCTATCGTTCTAGACATGGAAGAAGCGAGCATGGATTTAGTTGACCTATTATACAAGCGCAAGCTTCAAGGAAAGTAATCTGCTATGGACGGTAATAAATTAACACGCAACCTTTCTGGACTTCGTTTGGCTATCATTTTCCTAGGTGTGAGCCTAGTCATAAAAATTTTATTGAGCAGTGTGCCTGACGAATCGTTCATAGAGGGAGATGCGAACTACGGAAAATATCTCGATGGATTGTTCTATATCATTTATACAGTTGGTGCAGCATGTGCTGTAGCAGCAGTTGGATTTGGTTTATTCACCTTTGGAAAAAACCTTAAAAATGATTTTCATTCACAGATTGGAACATTGACAGGTCTATCATTTTTTTTGATTCTAGGACTAGTAAGTTACTTTTTGCTTGCAGATTCTACAGTTTTAAATGCTTACGAGGCGAGCGGAATTACAGTTACATCTAGCGAAAGTGTTTTTGCAGGCGGTAGCATGATTTTTGTATACATTTTAGGTATAGCAGCTATGTTATCTGTGGTTTGGGCTGAAGTAAGCAGTATTATTAAATAACTAAATGGCACGTCGCGAATTACAAGAAATCAATGCCGGCTCTATGGCCGATATCGCGTTCTTGCTCCTCATCTTTTGGTTGGTAACAACTACCATCGAATCAGATGAGGGCATCAAGCGACAGCTACCTCCTCCTGTGCCACCGGATATAGATGTGCCTCAAGCTAAGGAGCAAAACGTATTTAACGTTAAGGTAAACTTCCTTGACGCACTACTTGTAGAAGGTCTGCCTCTAGAGATAGATCAATTGAAGGATAAGGCAAAGAATTTCCTTATCGCTACAGGAGATGGCATCATGGCTCACGAAATCGATGGTATGAATATCGGAAAACACCGTGATGTAGAAATGATTACCGGTGCTAATGGTAAGACTAACGCTGCATTCCCTGAAAGAGAGTGGGTGAGAAAATCTAACGTTAAAATGAAGGTGGCTGAGTATGAGCAGATAGTAAAATTGGCAAAAGAAGAAGATAAAAAAGCTTTCCAAAAAGTACTTGATAAGTGGAATGAAAAACTTCGCACAATTGAACTATTAGGAGGAGATTACAAGGAGCTTCCAGCTTCTGCTCTTATTTCTATGCAAAACGATAACAATACAACTTACAACACATACTTGCAGGTTCAGAATGAACTTCAGTCTGCAGTGAATGAGTTAAGAGATGAATTAGCATATGCAAAGTTTGGTCAATCTTATCGCGATTTAGAGGATATCTATTCTCGCAATAAGCAAGACAAGAAAACACTTGAGAAAATTACTGCGATAAGATCTGTGTATCCACAGCGTATTTCTGAAGCTGAACCGCGTGACGCAAGCTCAAACTATTACTGATATGGGGAAATTTAAAAAAGGAGGAAATCGCCCAACAGGGTCAATCTCTACAGCATCGCTACCTGATATCGTATTCATGCTTCTGTTCTTTTTCATGGTTGCTACCGTGCTTAGAACTGAAGAAGAAAAAGTACAGGTTACAAAGCCTGAGGCTTCCGAGCTATACAAAGTCCAAAAGAAACACCTTATTCGCTACATCAATATTGGTATTCCAATGGATAAGCGTCGTGGTACTGAGCCAGTAATCCAATTAAATGATCAGTTCTCTAAAGTGAACGAAATCCAAGATTGGATAGGAAAGGAACGTCAAACTCTTGCAGAAGCAGAGCAAAGCAAGATGTGGATTAGCCTTAAGGTTGACCAAGATACTAAGATGGGCATTGTAACAAACGTAAAGCAGGAGCTCAGAAAAGCTTCAGCATTGAAGGTTCTTTACTCAGCTAACAGTCGTTCTAGGACTGGCGCAGAAGAATAATCTTATCGGCCAATACGTTACTCAATTTGTAGTAGCTTTCTACTGACCACCCCGCCACGTGTGGGGTGATGAGTATTTGGTTATTTTTCAGAAGTCTATCAAGGGTAATAGATGCATCATTATCTAGCTCTAATCCTTCTAAAGATCTTCCTTCAAATTCTATAACATCAAGTGCTGCAGACAGCACCTTACCTGAATCAATAGCATCGAGAAGATCAGAGGTGTTTACTACTGCTCCTCGAGAAGTATTAATGAATGTAATAGGCTTAGAAAATTTGCTGAGCCACTTAGAATCAATCAAACCCTTAGTCTCAGTAGTCCAAGGTAAATGAACACTTACAATATCACTCTTTATAAAGAATTCTTCCTCGCTCACTTCCTCGACAGCCTCAGTCCCAAAACCCTTTTTGTATTTATCGTAGGCAACAACTCTACACCCTAGGCCGGAGAGCTTTTCAGCAAAGGCTGAGCCCATATTTCCGTAGCCTATGATACCTACGGTTTGGGATCCTAACTCATTACCCCTATGTTCCTCTCTTAGCCACTCTCTTCGGTGAACACTACTATCTCCACTACGCAGCTTATGAAGTAGCATTAAAAGTAGTCCAAGTGTATGCTCACCAACAGCATCTCTGTTCCCTTCAGGAGAATTTATTATTTTAACACCTCTTGCCTCAGCCTCTTCTATATCGATATTTTCGAGCCCAGAGCCAGATCGAGCAATCCATTTTAAGCCAACAAGAGCTGCTAGTAATCTTGCATCAAGAGTTAATCTAGACCTAATTACCACTCCCTCATAATCTTTTAGAGCACCTTCTAAAATGTCTTGCCTAGACATTGAGTAAAGCTCATGGCATGAATAACCATCAGCTTCAAGCCTTTCCTTTAGTATAGGGTGAACGGTGTCGAGAAATGCAACTTTCATTCGGGCTAAAAGAATGAACTTACAAGTGAGCTAATACTGAAGTAAATGATGAGACCAATGATATCATTTGCAGTAGTAATAAATGGACCAGTAGCAAGAGCTGGGTCAATTTTACGTTTCTCAAGTGCTAATGGAACAAAGGTTCCAAATAGCGCTGCAAAGACTATAACACAAAGAAGGCTGATTCCAACAGTGATGCTTAAGCTAGCACCAAATCCCAAAACATAAGTCGTTAAAAATATAATAGTGGAACAAATAATTCCGTTTAAAAGACCTACGCTGAGTTCCTTTGAAAGTTGTCCAAGGATGTTTGAGGTATTTAGACTTGAAGATGCAAGTCCCTGCACAACAATTGCAGATGATTGTACACCTACATTTCCTCCCATCGCAGCAATAAGTGGTATGAATAATGCAAGCATGGGGTTACTCACTATATCAAAAGCTCCAATTACGTAAGCACCACCAATTCCCCCGCCAAGTCCAATTAAAAGCCATGGAAGTCGAGCTCTTGTCAAAGCAATGACTGAGTCATTAGATTCAACGTCCTCTGAAATACCTGAAGCTAGTTGATAGTCTTTTTCAGCTTCTTCAATTATTACGTCAACGGCATCGTCGATTGTGATTCGTCCTACTAGAATTCCCTCTGCGTCAACAACTGGTAGAGCAACAATGTCGTACTTCTCCATAATGCTAACTACCATGTCTTCAGAATCTGTATCCTTTATGGAAACTAAATCGTCAGAGTTTTTTAGCTCGCTGATTGGAGTCCTCGTGCTTGGTGCGTTAAGCAGTAAATTCTTAAGGCTTAAACGTCCTGTAAGTCTTGCCTTAGAGTCCACAACATAAACCGTATATAGTTGGTCTATGTTATCTGCTTGCTCTCTTATTTTTCTAATAGCACGAGTAACAGTTAGATTCTCCTCAACACTTACAAGCTCTTTGGCCATTAATGCTCCAGCCGTACCCTCTTCGTATGTGAGAAGATCCATGACGTCTGATTTGGCCTCCTCATCTTTTACTAGAGAAAGAACCTCTTCCAACTTTTCTTCACTTAAATCTTGTACTACGTCTGCTGCATCGTCAGACTCAAGCCCTTCAATTACATCTTCAGCAATTTCCTTCGAAGTAAGAGTGCCAAGGAGATCCTCCCTTACTTCGTCGTTTAAATCAACAAGTACATCAGACTTATTTTCATCAGAAAGAAGTCTATATGTGTAATGAACATCGTCTCGCTTTAGTTGGTTTAGAATCTTTGCAATATCAGTAGGGTGCAGGGAGCTAAGCTTTTTTGATAGCACGCTGCCCTTACCCTCTTCGATCAGAGTGTGAAGTTCTTCTAGGTATTTGTTATCTAGCTCGAGCATGGCTTGCTTTGTCGAGAGGTAAAATTACTTTCTTTTCTTCGAAAAGAAGTCCTTTACTAATTGTGAGCACTCATCAGCTAAAATGCCACCCATGATTTCAGTCTTAGGATGGATTAGCCCGTTTTCTGAAAGTGCACCTCCTTTGCCCTCTTTGTCTAGGTGTACTGTCCAACGGTCATAACCCCTTTTAGGGTCTGAAGCTCCGTAGACGATTCGGCCTATTCTAGTCCAAAATGCTGCACCAGCACACATGGGGCAAGGTTCCAAAGTGACGTAAAGTGTACATTTGTCAAGGAATTTACCCCCAAGGTATTCGGAAGCACTAGTGAATACCTGCATCTCGGCATGAGCAGTAAAGTCGTTTAGTCTCTCACATAGATTGTGGCCTCTAGCTATAACTGAACCACCTGAGACTATTACTGCTCCAACGGGGACCTCGTCTAAGTCTCTTGCTTGTTCTGCTTCACTTAAAGCGAGGCGCATAAACCTCTCATCTTCCTTAATATCCATACTGCAAAGTTGGGGACAACTTGCTAATTTTGTATGCAAAATGGGAAAGGATAAACTCAAAAGGTGGAAAGAGAACGAGGGTTTTGATCACGTTTTTGAACCAGATCTTCAAGCAGCATTGAGAGGAGTGGATGGAGATATGAAGGGAAAATGGTCTGAAATATTCGTAAACGAAAATCCAATTACTCTTGAGCTTGGATGTGGTAAAGGTGAGTATACATTGGGTCTTGCAAGACAACATCCTAACAGAAATTTTGTAGGATTAGATATAAAAGGTCATAGGTTTTGGCGTGGTGCTAAGACTGCACAAGAGGAAGAAATTTCCAATGTTGCATTCCTTAGAACAAGGTTAGAATTCATTGAAAGATTTTTTGAAAAAGACGAGGTAAGTGATATTTGGATTACTTTTTCTGATCCTCAGCCTAAAGATAAAAGTGGGACTAAGCGTATTACTTCTCCATTCTACATTGAGAAATACAAGAATATTCTCAAGTCAGGAAGTCTTATTAATATAAAATCAGATTCTGTTCTTCTTTATGACCTGTCAAAAGAAGGATATTTAGAAAAAGGATATGATATACAACTTGATTCTAAAGATGTATATGGAGAATTAATCAACAGAGTTGATCCCGAACTTAAATCTGCTCTAGAAATAAAGACATTCTATGAAAAGAGGTGGCTTAAAGAGGGTAAAAAAATTCACTTTCTACAACTGAAGGTTTGAGCTTTAACTATGGTGTATGGTGTATATGAGTTTACTAGCTTAATTACATAAATTAGAGTAAACGCTTATGGAATAATTTCTAGATACTTGGGAGATACAAGGGCAAGTTAGAAGAGTTGGATGGGCTCTATATAGAAGTTTTGGAATAGAGCTGTAGGCGCTAGCCCATAGATTTTCAATATAAATGCATACTTTCAGGTACACTCCACCATACCACTCCCCCTAAAAAAGTGTATAGCTAAGATGTTGGAATTGGAAGCAATTAGTTTAAAAAATGAATAAGTTGTCGACTTTGATGTGGTGTTTTGAGACACTATTACCGAACTTTGAAGACTGAATTAAAGCGATGCTAAAAAAAGAAGCAGTAGTCGAAGCGTTAAGCGGTATAATGGAGCCCGATTTGGGCAAAGATATCGTGTCTTTAGACCTTGTCAAAAAGCTTGAAGTAACAGACAATAAGGTTGTTGCAACTATCAAGTCTTCAAATCCTGCCATGCACGCTCGAAAAAGAATTCAAGAGGCTGTTGAATTTACTATTGAAAGGAAGTTCGGTGCTGATGTAGAGATAGAAATTGAAGTGGTGTCACTTGCTGATGATGAGAGAACTATTGAGACTAGAAAAGTTCTACCTGGTGTAAAGAATATAATTGCTGTTGCTTCCGGGAAGGGTGGAGTTGGAAAGAGTACAGTGAGTTCTAATTTAACCATAGCCCTTTCTCAACTTGGTTATAGAGTGGGCATCTGTGACGCTGATATTTATGGACCAAGTGTGCCTACGATGTTTGGAGTCACTGATGAGAAGCCTGAGCCTGTGGATGTAAATGGTAAGCAGTTGATGAAGCCAATCGAAAAGTATGGCGTGAAGATTTTGTCAATTGGTTTCTTTGCTGATCCAGACCAAGCGATAGTTTGGAGGGGCCCAATGGCATCAAAGGCATTAAAGCAGTTGTTCACTGAGGCTACTTGGGGGGATCTTGATTATATGATAATTGATTTGCCGCCTGGTACGGGTGATATTCACTTGAGTTTAGTTCAAACCGTAAAGCTTTCAGGTGCCGTTGTGGTAAGTACACCACAGGATGTTGCTTTAGCCGATGCAAGGAAGGGAGTTGGGATGTTTAGATTAGATGCTGTTAATGTTCCTGTATTGGGTATGATAGAGAACATGGCATATTTCACTCCTGAGGATGCTCCTGAGAAAAAGTACCACATTTTTGGAAGGGATGGAGTGAAGAGATTGTCAGAGACATTAGATGTTCCATTCCTTGGAGAATTACCACTAATGCAGACTGTTAGGGAGGCAGGCGATGTTGGAAGGCCAGCAGTTATGCAAACTGATTCAGACGCTTCTGCTGCTTTTCGAGCTGTAGTTTCTAACTTGCTAGGTGTCCTAGGTAAAAACGTATACTCATGAGTAAAGCCCAAATCAAAACTCTAGATCACTTTGGTAAGCATCAAGAACTTGCTGCCAAGATTCAAGATGCATTATCTGAATTACGCCCTTATTTGGAGGCAGATTCTGGTAATATCACCCTAGTTGAAATAACAGATGACTTAGTGGCTAAAGTTCAGTTGCACGGTGCATGCGTGGACTGTACAATGATTAATATGACAATGAAAGGAGGAGTAGAGTCTGCTATTAAAAATGTTGCTCCTGAGATAACCGCTATTGAAGCAATCAACTTATGATTCAAACTGATATTTTAATTATTGGAGCAGGTCCATGCGGCTTGTTTACGGTGTTTGAAGCTGGCTTATTAAAGCTTAGATGCCATCTAATTGATTCACTACCTCAACCCGGAGGTCAATGTTCTGAGATTTATCCAAAGAAACCAATTTTCGATATTCCTGCTTATCCTGAAATATTAGCTGGTGACCTTACTGATAAGCTTATGGAGCAGATTTCTCCTTTTAAGCCTGGTTTTACTTTGGGTGAAAGAGCTGAGTTTATAGAAAAGGACGAAGAGGATCAGTTTATTTTAACAACAAATAAGGGGACTAAACACAGGGCGCCAGTAATTGCTATTGCAGCTGGTCTTGGATGTTTTGAACCTCGTAAACCACCTGTTGAGAATCTGTCAAATTATGAAGACCACGGGGTTGAGTACATAATCAAGGATCCTGAATTTTACAGGGGAAAAAAAGTTGTGATTAGTGGTGGTGGTGATTCGGCCTTAGATTGGACTGTATTCCTTGCTGATGGAGTGGCAGAAGAGGTTACTCTTGTTCATAGACGTTCAGGATTTAGAGGTCATCCAGATAGCGTTCAGAAAGTCATGGATCTTGCGGAAGCTGGGAAAATCAATCTTGTTGTCAACTGCGAAGTTGTTGGTGTTGACGGAGATGGTAAGCTCGAGAGCGTAAGAGTGAAGCACAAAGCTGACGGTGAGAAAGTAATCAAGGCAGACCATTGGGTCCCGTTGTTTGGCCTTAGCCCCAAGCTTGGTCCAATAGCAGATTGGAATTTGAATATCAGCAAAAACTCAATCGATGTGGATACGATTGATTATCAAACAAACGTACCGGGTATATATGCCATCGGTGATATCAATACATATCCTGGAAAGTTGAAGCTAATTCTCTGTGGATTTCATGAGGCTACGTTGATGGTTCAGTCAGCGTTTAAGAGAATCTATCCAGATAAGAATTTAGTCCTTAAGTATACTACTGTTAACGGAGTAAATGGTTTCGAATAATTAGATTCCAAGTACTTATGTCAAACGACCCCAACATCATAACTATCATAGTAATCGATAGGGAAGGTGAGCGCCACGAGCTCGAGGGACCTACAGATATGAATATGAATATGATGGAGCTTTGTAAGAGTTATGATTTGCCTGTTGAGGGTACTTGCGGAGGTATGGCTATGTGTGCAAGTTGTCATATGTACGTTAAAAGTGATCATGAATTGCCTGACCGATCTGATGATGAGGAGGATATGCTAGATGAAGCATTTAACGTAGAGGATAATAGCAGATTGGGTTGCCAAATTCAACTGCGAAATGAAGTTGATGGTTTAGAAGTCAAGTTGGCGCCTGTTGGATAAGCCTTTGTGATTAATTAAATTATTTCTGCTAATGCATATTTTAATCAAACATTTGGGAATTATTTTAGGCGCGTCTATGCTTTTAAGTGTTAGTCTAGATGCCCAAGAAATAATTCATGTCGATGGCGATAAAAATGTTAGCGAAAAAACAGCTGTTGTAATTTTAAATGGGTTTGGCGATTCTCGAAAGAATCGCAAAAAGCAAACTGCATATTTTAAAACCCTTGGCTATGACTTTTTCATCCCAGATTACAAGGATAGAAAGTCTTTAGATGGCTGTATTCAGAATTTTTCAGACTTCTATAAAGCTCAAAATCTCCAACAATACAAAGAGGTTTCAGTGTTGTGCTACATCATTGGTGGGTATGTGCTGAACAGACATATTGAGGCTGAAGGTTTTGGCAACATCAATACAATTATCTACGACAGAAGCCCCATTCAGGAAAGGGCGCCCGATGTTGTAGTAGACAAAATAAAATTAATTTCATTTCTCACGATAGGCAGGGTGATTAAAGAGTTTAGTCTTGCAGAAAAAAAGCCCCTAGACTCAGCAAAGGGTGTAAAAGTTGGATTGATCATTGAAAACAAAGCAACTCCACTGATGCGATTTTTTAGAAAGGCATCTGATAGCTATGGTGAATACAATTTCAATCCATATCAAATAGATCCAAACCTCGACGACTATTTCCATACTGTTTTAAATCACGACGAGATGTATTTCAGATTTGATGTAATAGGTTCAGAGATTGAACATTTTCTAGAAAAGGGTAGTTTTACAAGTAGCGCTCGACGAGATGTGTACGATTGGGATAAATTTGAAAAGTTGAAAAAATGATATCCACTTATAAAATAAAGCCTGCATTTCAGAAGCTACTTACACCGCTTCTTAAGGTCTTGAGGAAGTTGGGTCTTACGCCAAATCTGCTTTCGGTTTTGGCAATTTTATTGTCATTTTTTCTAGGTTGTTTATTTTCCGAAGCAGATTCTAATAATACATATTACTTGTACGTTACTTTGGGCCTCCTTTTTAGAATGATGCTCAACGCTCTTGATGGGATGATGGCGCGAGTTTATGATTTACAGTCGAGGACTGGAGAGATGCTAAACGAGGTTGGTGACATTGTAAGCGATGTTGCGATATTCTATCCATTATTGTTTTTAGAGGGGTTAGATTTCAGGCTTGCATTCAGCTTTATTGTACTAAGTACGATAAATGAATTTTGTGGAATTCTTGGTAAAGCAATGGGTGGAGAAAGAAGATATGATGGCCCCATGGGTAAAAGTGATAGGGCTACGTTGGTAGGCGTGATATGTCTTTTGTTCTATTTTGATACAGGAGTTGAACCTTATTTAAAATACATATTTGCAATAGCTATAGGATTGGTTTCTCTTAGCTCTGTTATTAGACTCAAATATTCAATAAAATGAACAAGATTTTCCCAAGTATTGATGTGGCAGGTCACCTTCAAGTTGTAGTAATAGTTATATTCAGCATCCTTGTTGCATCAAGCGTTTTGTTTGCTTTTTGGAAGAAGGCCAAACCAGGAGAATTGATTGATGAAATGATTATTAGGCTTAGGTCGTGGTGGGTGATATGCATAATCTTTTTATTTGCAACTTTATCTGGGCCTATGGCAACATGTATTGGTCTTGGGGTTCTTTCATTCCTCGCTTTGAGGGAAATATATACTCATCTTAAACTTAGAAAAACTGATAGGGTAGCTCTACTTATTTGCTACTTGTGCATCCCAGTGCAATACTATTTTGCCTACATGGGTTGGTACAATTTATTCCTCTCATTCATTCCTGTGTTCATGTTCATTATAGTGCCATTCTTCATGGTAATGAGCGGTTATGAAAAGCACATGGGAAGGTCAATGGGTATGATGACTTCGTCTCTTGTGTTGAGTGTGTTTGGGATTAGCCATATGGCAATTTTAGTCTGTCACCCTAGTCTCAATGAGGATCCTGCTATGGGTAAGGGACTCCTTTTGTTTCTCATATTTCTAACCCAAATAAATGATGTGATGCAATTCACTTTTGGGAAGATTTTTGGTAAGCATAAGATTCTTCCTGTAGTAAGCCCAAACAAGACATGGGAGGGTTTTCTTGGCGGTTTAATAGGTACATCAGTGGTGGGATATTACATGGGCTTTTTAACTCCACTCGATCAGGGATGGAACCTAGTTCTTCTTAGCTTTTCAGTGGCCTTGTTTGGCTTTATAGGAGATGCAATAGTGTCTGCAATAAAAAGAGATTTTGGTATAAAAGATATGGGAGATTCTATACCAGGACATGGCGGGTATTTAGATAGAATTGATAGCTTGACTACTTCAGCATCACCATTCTTTCACATAGTATATTTGATGCTACTAGTATAATGAAAAGATTCCTCCTCATATTAGTTCACTCTGTAATTTGGAGATCTTTTTTGAGGTTAATCATAGGAGTAAAGTATATAAATAGGGGTGTTCTCAAATCTCAAAAACAGTTCATTCTTATTGCAAATCACAATAGTCATTTGGATTCAATGGCTATAATGAGCGCAATGCCCATAGCAATGGTTCATAAGGTTCATCCAATAGCAGCTGAGGATTTTTTTGGAGATAAATCGACCAAAGAATTTTTGATGAAGCATTTTGTAAATGCAATTTTGATTCCGCGAAAGAGACCTGAAAAACTAGGTGACCCAGATGCGCTTCAAATCATGAGTGATCTTTTAATAAAAGGAGATTCAATCATCCTTTACCCTGAAGGAACTAGGGGAGAGCCAGGAGTGATGCAGGATTTTAAAAAAGGTATTGCCCTAATGGTGCAAAGACATCCTGATGTTCCTGTTGTTCCTATTTTTCTTGACGGATTGTACAAATCCATGCCTAAAGGAGTGAACGTCTTCTTACCAAGTAATAGTAAGCTGTTCGTGGGAGAACCCATCAAATTTAAGTCTCTTGAAACTGAGGTTATCCTAAAAGATTCGCTAGAAGCAATACTAGCAGCAAAGACAGATTAGTCTATGAATTAGCTAAATACCACTTAACTGTTTCAAGCAATCCCTGCTCGAATGTCACTGACGGTTTCCATCCTAATCCGTCACATAGTTTAGTAGCGTCAATTGCGTAACGCATGTCGTGGCCAGCTCTGTCTTTTACGAATGAAATGAGAGAGGTAGACGTTCCTTCTAGGCGGCCTAGTTCTGAGTCCACGAGTTTGATGAGAAGATGAACTAAATCGATATTACGCCATTCGTTGAGTCCACCGATATTGTAGGTTTCGCCGATTTCGCCATTGTGCAGGATGGCATTTATTGCACTCGCATGGTCTTCAACGTAAAGCCAATCTCTAACGTTGATGCCCTCTCCGTAAACAGGCAGTGGCTGGTTGTTTACGATATTGCCAATCATTAGTGGGATTAGCTTTTCAGGGTACTGGTGAGAGCCGTAGTTGTTAGAACAGTTGCTGATAATTATTGGCATATCGTAAGTGTGATGATATGCCCTCACGATGTGGTCGCTCGATGCCTTCGACGCACTGTATGGGCTACGAGGATCATAGGCAGTAGTTTCAGTAAATAACCCCGTATCTCCCAATGATCCATAGACCTCATCTGTACTTACATGATAGAACATTTTGCCTGACATATCTCTAGATCCTTCTGTTTTCCAACAGTCGAGCGCAGCATTTAAAAGCACGGCAGTGCCCATGATGTTGGTCTCGAGGAATGTCATAGGATTTTCTATGCTTCTATCAACGTGGCTTTCAGCAGCGAGATGAATTACTGAATCGAAATTGTGTTCAGCAAAAAGCGATCCAACAAGCTCAGCGTCACAAATATTACCTTTTACAAAGGTGTATCGTTTTGAATTCCGAATGTCGCTCAAATTTTCTAGATTACCTGCATATGTTAGAGCGTCAAGATTGACAATAGAGATGTTTGAATGCTCAGCGAGCATGAATCTTATCACGTGAGATCCTATGAATCCGGCTCCTCCCGTAACTAATATTTTTTCAAACGATCTCATTTCAATTATCCATCAAAGTTACAGACTCCAGTAATCAAGATTTTTGATTTTATCTCTGAAGAAACCCTTAACATCAACAAGCACCCCTTCTCCTCCAACTAGAAGCTCAGAAAAGTCACTCTCACTCAAGCTAGAATACTCATCGTGATTTACCGCAACAATTACTGCGTGGTAATTTCCTTTAGAGGGTTTGGCTAAAAGAGAAATTCCGTATTCGGCTTCAGCATCTTCAGATTTAACGTGTGGATCTACAACATCAACTTCTACGTTGAACGATTGTAACTCACGCACAACATCAACAACCTTACTGTTACGGATGTCCTCAATATTTTCTTTAAATGTTAAACCCATGACAAGAACTTTTGCTCCAAGTGCGTTAACGCCACGAGCAAGAATTTTCTTGACAGTTTGTTTGCCCACATAAAATCCCATGCTGTCGTTAACGTAACGTGCTGAGTTTATGACCTTGGCATGGTAACCTAGTTTATTTGACTTCCATGTTAAATAATACGGGTCAATTCCAATGCAATGGCCCCCCACTAATCCAGGTCTGAAGGGTAAGAAATTCCACTTAGTACCTGCAGCTTCAAGAACTTCATAGGTGTTGATGCCGACTTTATTGAAGATAATACTTAGTTCATTTACTAAAGCGATATTGAGGTCACGTTGAGTGTTTTCAATAATCTTAGATGCTTCAGCGACCTTGATACTACTCACTTTATGTGTACCTGCTTTTACTATCAATTCGTAAACTGATGCAATTTGGTCAGTAGCTGTAGGACAGCATCCTCCAACTACTTTAACTATAGTTTCAAGGGTATTGACCTTATCGCCTGGATTGATTCTTTCTGGACTATATCCCACTGAAAAATCACTACCCATATCAAGTCCACTTTCATGTTCTAGAATTGGTACGCATTCATCTTCGGTGCAGCCGGGATAAACGGTACTTTCATAAACTACATAGTCACCTTTCTTGATTATACTCCCTAGGATTTTTGATGCACTTATTAGTGGGGCCAAATCAGGTTGCTGTGATGGGTTAATCGGCGTAGGAACTGCTACGATATGAAAATCAGCTGAGGCCAAATCAGACGCATCACTAGTAAAACGAATATCACACCCTGCAAATTCATTTGAGGGAATTTCTCCGGAAGGATCTTCGCCCTTCTTCATCATTTTAACTCTATCACTATTGATATCAAATCCAATTACCTTAACCTTCTTGGCAAATGCAAGAGCAATAGGAAGCCCAACATATCCCAAACCCAATACGCTCACACTTGCGCTCCCCTCTAGTAATCTATCGTAAATGTTTTTGGACATAGAATCAGAAATTAAACTCTTTTTACTTTCTCGACTCCTTCACTATCAACTACCAATTCGTATTCTTCGCCACTTTCTGAACAAGTTCCCTTAAAGTCAACAAAGTCCAACCTACATCCATGGGCGGACATCCATCCATTCTGCACTGCCGGATTTCCCACCATGATCGCAAAGTCGGGTACGTTATTCAGCACCACGGCTCCCGCGCCGACGAAGGCATACCTCCCGACATTAATCCCGCATAAAATCGTCGCATTCGCCCCAACACTCGCCCCGTCCCCCAAATGCGTTGGCGCGTAGGCGTCACGCCTCTCGACCTCGCTCCGCGGATTAATCACGTTAGTAAATACGCAGCTTGGACCCAAGAATACATTATCGCCCAGGGTGACGCCTTGGTACAGGCTTACGTTGTTTTGGACTTTACAGTTTGTGCCGGTCACCACGCCAGATGCTACGAAGCAGTTTTGGCCTAGGGATGTGCCTGTACCGAGCCGTGCTTGGGGCATGATGTGACAGAAATGCCAAACCTTCACGCTATCTCCCAGAATCGCTCCTTCGTCAACGACGGCTGAGGGATGTATGTAGGGTTGTGTAGGCATTGTCAGTTGAGGTTTGTGGTTAGGCGTTGATGGGGCGGCGGCCTACGCTGTGGTAGGTAAATCCAAATGCTTCCATCTTGCTAGTTTCGTATAGGTTGCGACCGTCGAAGATGGTGGGTGAGGCCATAGCGGCTTTCATCTTGTCGAAGTTGGGATTGCGGAAGGCAGCCCATTCGGTGCAGATTAGAAGAGCCTCGGCACCGTCTAGTGCTTCCATCGAACGCTTGGCATATTTGATTTTATCTCCGATTATGGCCTTGATGTTTTCCATTGCTTCTGGATCGTATGCAGTTATGTCTGCGCCGTCTTCAATGAGATTTTCAAGAATGTCTAATGAGGGGGCTTGGCGGATATCGTCGGTTTCAGGTTTGAACGATAGACCCCAAACGGCAATCTTTTTGCCTTTAAGACTTCCGCCAAAATGCTCTTTCATTAGAGGGTGCATGATTACTTTCTGACGAGCATTAACATCCATCACGCTTTTCAGGATATTGAAATGACACCCAACTTCGCTTCCGCTTTTGTGAAGGGCTTGAACGTCCTTGGGAAAGCAACTTCCCCCATATCCCATTCCGGGAAATAGGAATCTCGGCCCAATCCTATTGTCGGTTCCCACTCCACGCCTCACCATATCAACATCAGCACCAACTTCTTTACAGTAGTTCGCAACCTCATTCATAAATGTGATTTTCGTAGCAAGGAATGCATTCGAGGCGTACTTGGTGAGTTCGGCACTCTTCTCGTCCATGAATATCATACGGTTGCCCTGACGCATAAACGGTTTGTAAAGTTCCTCCATCAAATCACGAGCTCTTTGCGAAGTTGTTCCAATAACTACCCTATCTGGCTTCATAAAATCATCCACGGCATAACCCTCTCTTAAAAATTCGGGATTAGAAACCACGTCGAATGGAACTTTGGTTTGGCCTTTTATAATTTCTGTAATCTTATCAGCAGTTCCAACAGGAACGGTGCTTTTGTCAACGATTACGGTATAATCCTCAATAATTTCGGCAAGATCGCTTGCTACTTTAAGGACATATTGAAGATCGGCCGAACCATCCTCACCAGGAGGTGTTGGAAGCGCTAGAAAAACTATGGACGACGACTTGACGGCCGCTGCTAAATCTGTAGTAAACGAAATCCTCTCAGCCTCAATATTCCTTGTAAGCAAACTCTCGAGGTGGGGCTCATAAATAGGAACCTTTCCACTCTCCATCATTGCGATCTTCTCCTTATCGATGTCAACGCAAATAACGTGATTGCCAGATTCGGCAAGACAAGTACCCGTTACGATACCCACATATCCTGTTCCTACTACTACTATATCCATTTTTTGATAGCTTCTTTTAAACGGTCAGCAATGTATTCTTGTTGTTCAGCGCTAAGTTCCGTATGCATCGGTAGAGATAGCACTGTTTTAGATAATTTTTCACTTACAGGGAAATCCCCTTCTTTGTAATCAAGCAAATTGTACGCCTTTTGCTCGTGAATAGGTGCTGGATAATAAATGGCTGAAGGGATATCTGCTAACTGCAATTCCTCTTTAATTGATTTGTTATCAGTGATTGATGGGTCAATTTGAATAGTGTACTGATGGAAAACGTGAGAAGAACGCTTATTTCTGTGAGGAACCGTGATTCCAGGTATTGATTCTAAAAGAGAGTCGTACCTAGCAGCTGCTTGCCTTCTAGCTTGGTTGTAATCCTTCAGGTTTTTAAGCTTTACTCTTAAAATGGCAGCTTGAATAGAATCTAACCTTGAGTTTACTCCAACTTCAGAATGAGAGTATCTTATTTCTGAACCGTGATTGCAAATGGTTTGGCAAGACTGAGCTAAAGTTTCAGAGGTAGTAATAATTGCTCCACCATCTCCAAAGCAGCCTAAATTTTTACTTGGGAAAAAGCTTGTAGTTCCGATATCTCCAATTGTTCCAGCTTTGCCACTCATATTCTTTTCGTCGCAATAGATACTTGAAATGGCTTGGGCTGTATCCTCGATGAGCTTTATATCGTGCTTTTTTGCAATGCTACAAAGCTTCCCCATATCAGCACACTGCCCAAACAAATGCACAGCAATCACTGCCTTTGTTCTATCAGTTATCGCAGACTCTACGGCTTCGCAATCAATATTAAATGTGTCTGGGTAAACGTCAACTAGAACTGGTTTGGCCCCTAAAAGAGCTATAACTTCTACTGGTGAAATGAAGGTGAAAGCAGGTACAATAATCTCATCATCAGTTTCAACTCCCAAAGCCATCAAGGCAATTTGTAGCGCGTCAGTTCCGTTAGCGCAAGAAGTCACAAATGCCCCGTCTAACTCTGTGCTGAGTTCATTTTCAAAAGACATAACTTCCTCTCCTCCAATGTATCTAGAAGAATCCAAAACCCTTGCTATTGCCTCGTCGATTTGGGGTCGTATGCTTGCGGTTTGCCCTTCAAGGTCCACCATTTGTATTCTTTTCATCAAAAGCGAAGATACACTCCCTAACTTCGCTACCATGAAATTAACCCAAATTGTGCATGTGCTTTCCCTAGCGGTTTTGATGCTTTTATCTTCTTCAGATATTCTATCCCAAACCGATCGCCAAGTCTCAGATTCCCTAATCCGTGCACCACATATTTCATTCACATTTGGTGGCTTTCTCCCATTTGCCGATTTAAACGATAGATACGGCGCATTTGGAACTGTTGGTGGGCAATTTGGAATTAAGACTTCTAAGAATTTATACTGGGGGTTCCGCTCTACATTAATTAGTGGAGCAGATGTTCAAATCGATGGCCTTCTTAGCAACCTGTTAACTGAAAGTGGTGAAGTCATTGACAACGAAGGCGATGTTGCTAGCATAAAGGTTTCAGGTCGTGGTGGAATGTTTGGGCTACACTTTGGTAAAGTTTTCCCCCTAGACCAAACCAACCCCAACAGCGGTATTTTGTTTCACGTTGGCACTGGATCAATTCATCACAGGGTTCGCTACGACTTTACAGAGAATCACATCACTCAACTTGAGGAGCCTTATATTTATGGGTACGATAGGTTAACATGGGGATACTATGCATCCGCTTTTGTTGGATATTGGCACATGGATGATGACCAAAAAATAAATTTCTTTTCCGGCATTATATGTTTTGGTGCTCAAACCTTTCCTCTCCGCACCACCAACTTTGATACTGAAATACCAGATACCGATTCAAGGTTTGATGCCGGTTTAGGAATCGAGATTGGGTGGGTACTTCACGTTTATGAGAGAGCGCCAAAAGAATATTGGTACTAATACACTTCATATACACTTCTCTATTTCGCATTGCGGTTCCTGTTATGCGAATCCTCGCTTTATGCGGAAATTCAAATCTTTCATCTCTTTTTGAGATTCGTAAAAAGAGTGAGTTTCCGCCTGTGCCCTCATTGGAATATGCGTGGTTTCACTGTGCTTCTCTAGGTGAGTACGAACAGGCTGCCCCGGTAATAGAATCATATGTTTCTTTAAACCCAAAGACTCCAATTCTCATAACTTTTTTTTCTCCTTCAGGATACAATCATGTTATGGAAAATCCTCCTTCGTGGATTAGAAAAGGAGATAGTATTTGTGCCCTTCCATTTGATACACCAAGAAGAATTAGAAATTTCCTTAAAAGTGTAGACTATAGGATTAAATTCTTTGCAACGTGTAAGTATGAGGTTTGGCCTGAACTGATGAAACAACTTCAGGGAGCATCAATACACACATGTATTTTCGGAGCTCATATTTACAAGGGATCTGCACTATTAAGAAAATCAATAGTTGGGGCTTTTTTGAGAAATAGTTGGTCACAATTCTCAACCATTCTAACTCAAGACTCAAGTTCAGTAGAAGAGCTTGCACAATTTAAAATCTCTTCAGAAGCTATTGGAGATCCTAGAGTAGACAGGGTTCTTCAATTGGCTATAAACACAAAACCATCAGCAGATCTTTTAAAGTGGAAGTCTTCATCAGAATTAGTTGTTGCAGGAAGCACGTGGCGTCCAGAGGAAATAAGCCTTACTACACTTCCATGGTCAGAATCTCGCAAACTACTTATTGCTCCACATGAAATAAAGAAATCTCACATTGATGAAATCCTTTCTTTGTTTAATTCAACATCTCGAATCGCTTCACTTCTTAGTGAGGGTCGACTTGATACACCTGTTGTAATAGCAGACTCTATGGGTGAACTAACTTCATACTATCATCTTGCAGATTTAGCTGTAGTAGGTGGTGGTTTTGGAAAAGGTATACACAATATTTTAGAGCCAGCAGCTCACGGCATTAAAATAATAACAGGCCCTAAAATTAGACGATTTAGAGAGGCCGTTAAGCTAAAAGAAGAGGGTGTCTTAAATACTGTTTCTGAATCCAATTTATTAGCGTCTGTGGTTTGGTCTGCTCTGTCTGCCGAAAAGCCCTCAAGCACTTGGTTAGACTCTCAAAAAGGTTGCGTAATAAAAATTGTCTCAACCTTACCCTAACTTCTAAAGTCCTTCATAACTTTGATGGCCGATGCCCGGATGGTGGAATTGGTAGACACGTCAGACTTAAAATCTGATGACCAAACGGTCGTGCGGGTTCAAGTCCCGCTCCGGGTACGACCATAAAAAGCCGCGAAAGCGGCTTTTTTCTTGACCCAAACTTAAATCCACAACACAAAACGACGTCAACCACTTATTTTAGCAAAAAAGATGGAGAGATTTTGGCTTGAATCTATTGATTTCCAAACGATTTCTAAAGCATCCCATGAGATACTGTTTCAATCTGATCTGATAAAGAAGTCATTTAAAACGCTTGGAAACAGTCCTGATGTAATTAGACCGGTTTAGTTTGGCATCAACCACTTTCAAGAGGTACCTTCATATTATGAAGAATCAGAAAGAACTAGTTTTTGCAATTCTAGCAGTCATTTTTGTACTGTTAATTATTAACGGTGAGAGGATTGACAGGACTAAAGTTGATATGGTTAAAATCACAGGATTTGTAGAAAATAACATTGGAGATACAGTTTTATTCCGAGCTTCAGATTCGACATATATCACAACACTTGATACAGTGACTGGAATCTTTTCAATTGAGTTTGAGTGGGATTCTGCTGCTTATGTAAGTTTCGTTCAGGGAATGGAGAGTACTAAAATGTATATCAAGCCAAATGATGAAATTCAGCTCACTATTAATACTGAGCGGTTTGACGAAACAATCAAGTACACAGGAAGTGATGAATGTAATTATTTAGCTTGGCAATTTTTATATAATGAAAAAATGGAATGGCCCAACTTTATAGACCTTCCATTAGAAGAAGTAGATTCAACATTTAGATCGACTATAGAACCTTTTGTCATGAGAGCTGAGAGATTTCAAGATTCTAATCCGGATTTCTATGCTTCAATTTTGAGTGATTACGATGCGTCAATAGAGTACATAAAAAACAGGATAGAAGCTCTTGCAGCACTTCCGCAGCATGGAGAAGATGCTATTGACTTCACTTATCCAGATATGGATGGAAATGAAATTAGTTTAAGTGACTACGTTGGGTCCTTTGTGTATGTTGATGTTTGGGCTACCTGGTGTGGACCTTGTATTTTAGAGATTCCTCATTTAACTGAATTAGAAGAGGATTATCACGGTAAAAACATAACATTTATTGGAATCAGTGTAGATAGAGATTCAGTTGCTTGGAAAAGTTTTGTTGATGAAAACGCAATGCAGGGAATTCATCTGAATACAGGTGGATGGCAATCTCAACTAATGGATGATTACTCCATTAATGGTATACCAAGATTTATGTTGTTTGATGACTACTCAAAGGTTGTTGACCTTGATGCACCACGACCATCGTCAGATGAAATAAGACCACTTTTAGATAGCTTGTTAAGAAAGGAATAGCGAAGGGTTTAGTATTTGGTTTTTTCAGTTTTATGATTTGAATATTCACTCATATGAGGTTTTGTATATTATGCCATCAGAGGAAACTGAACAAGAAGTTATATGTATGCAGTCAACACATAATCAAACAGACGGATGGGAGCTAATGATTTTGTGCCAGCTAGCATACCCATCCCTTTATGGTTGTAATTAAGAACGCTCTAGTTCTAAACCTCATCAAGTTGCAATTCATCTCTTAAAGGGGTGCTATTTTAACTTTTCTAGAATTGGAAGAAAGCACTCTCTAACACCCTGTATGTATACTTCTACCTTAGACATTATTCCACAATTTCAACACTGAATTGATCTCCTTGTCTCAAATCTTCAATTGTATTAACACCCTCTACTACCTTACCAAAACACGTGTGATTCCCGTCAAGGTGTGCTGTTTGAGATCTAGATAGAACAATGAAAAACTGAGATCCTCCTGTGTTTCTTCCAGCATGAGCCATTGAAAGCACTCCCTTGTCATGATATTGATTGTCACCCTCTAATTCACAATCAATTTTATATCCTGGACCACCTACACCTGTGCCATGTGGACATCCCCCTTGAACAACAAAATCTGGAATGACTCTGTGAAAGGTTAAACCCTCATAGAAACCGTCCTTAGCTAGTTTTACAAAATTGGCAACTGTATTAGGAGCATCGTGTTCGAAAAACTCAACTTTTAGGTGGCCTTTATCGGTGTGTATTATTGCGTGCATGCTTAATTATTTAGTTCGGCAAACTTACTTAACTTGTGATTTGATTATGGAATTTAAAATACAAAATCTATTTTCTTTTATTTTTCTTTTCGCATGTACATACACCATTCATTCACAAGAATTAGAAAGTAATAATACATTTCACATTGGACTTTGCGGAGTCTCAACTTTCACTACTTCTGAAATTAATGACGGTAATGTCAATGGAATTGATACGATTTCATATAATCCTTTAGATATAGGGATTTACTGTGGCAATGAATTCATATTAGGAGAACAACTAATACTAGATTTAGAATTCTTCTACCTTAACAACAAGGTTGAAATATCAAGATCAGGTAGCCAAAGATTTGAGTTACACCAAAACATTGGATGTCTTGTAAAACCAGGTTTAGTTTTTTCTGACCACCGATTTTTCCTAGACATTGGCATCACTGCCGTATATATTTTTGATAAGGACGAAGAATTTGGAAATCAGGTAGACAGATTTGACCAAGCCGTTTTTTTTGGATCAACATATGATTATAGGTTTAACAAAAACATGTCTATTCAAATTTGCTACCTACATGCAAAATTCAATTCAATTTCTCATTATACACCAAATGAGCTGAAACAGTTTTCAGTATTATCTATAGGGATTAATTATCATTTTAAATAAACTTCTGACATCATGAAAAACATACTTTTATTAGCTATTACTTTTTTGTTTATAGCTAGTCTTTATGGACAAAAAATCTATACTAAAGACGGTATTTTATTAGGTGAAAAGTCTGAATTTGTTGAAGCTTGTACTGCAGGTGCTAGTGATATTAATTTAAATGGAATACAAGTTGATATGTATTCTTATTGCTCTTGTGTTTGTGATGCATTAATCCCAGAGCTTTATTCATCAGAGATTGAAGTAGCTATGATGAATGATGACTTTATGAGTTTATTTAGCTCAGATAAAAACCTCGGTATAATGCTTGACTGCATTTATAAATATGTAGAAGTTGAAGACGATTATAAGTTTAATCAAATCAAAGAATATGATGAGTATTCAGAAGAGGAGATGAATTTCGCGATTAAATCTTGTGTTTTTGAAATGGAACAAGATCCTGAGTCATATGAGATTTTTACTAAAGATATGATGTATTCATATTGTAATTGCGCTTTGCAAAAATTGATAATCAATGGTTACAGTATGGGGCAATTAAATCTAATTGAAAATGAAAATAGTGAAGTGTTTAATGAGATTTTAGTCCCATGTATAGAAGAGTTGTTTTTGGACTTTGAGCATTTAGAACAAGAAATTTCTGAAGAATCTGAAATCAAAGTAAATTCATATAATCCAAAAGATATTTCCGGCTACAGAACATTTTCGGATATTGATTTATTATCAAACAACATAGATTACGGCTATAAGATTAAGCTTAATATAAATGGTGTAATTAGGTATTTCACTTTAGATACGGGTGCTTCAGAATTATTCATAAACAGTGATTTGGAAAGAGAGTTGCTCCTCGAGGGTGTTATCAATAGAAATGATTATATAAAAAGTATTGATGTTGTTTTGGCAGACAATAATCAAGTCACTTGTAGAGGGCTTGTCCTTGATAACATTAAAATTGGTGATTACGAAGTAGATAATACTATAGTTTATGTTATTGATGGGGGTTCTTTACTATGCGGGTTAGGATTGTTTGAGAAATTCAGAAAGTGGGAGCTTTATATAGAAAGAGATGTATTAAGGCTGTATAAATAAAAAAAGCCCCCAATTGGGAGGCTTCTCTTTGTTGAGCGAAAAACGAGACTCGAACTCGCGACCCCAACCTTGGCAAGGTAGTAGTCATAAGCCTGTAAGTCCTTGTAAATAAATGCGTTGTGATGATTATTTATGTAAAGGTGTCACGAAAAACGTGACAGCAAAGCCCTTAAATAGACTAAATTAGCACTGTTAAGATGATAACCGTCTAGAAATTCCATCTTCGCAACTTACACTATTCATTTGTAATTAATTATAAATTAAACTATATTTGCATCAAGTCGCTGACTTTGACTCAAGAAGGTCTTGCAGTACGATAATGGTCGCGATTAACTAAATATTTTTTAAAATGGCTAATATGTCAGGTCCGAACGCCACGGCTAAAATTTGGCGTAATGTTACTTCTCCAACAATGAAATCTAAAGAGAGAGGTAAAGTTTCAGTTTATCACGGAGTATTCAATTCAGACGAACTACTAGATTTCTCTAGCGGTCTTAACGTGCGAAGAGAAAAAGGAGGTTCGGTGAAAAAAGCAATTTTAAACACACTAGAAGATATGCCTGATTCTTTCAGATATCTTAATGGTGGAATTACAATAGTAACTAGAGCTGTGGTAACTAGAGATCTAGGTGGAGGTAAAGTTGAGTGTAGTTTTCATAATAATGCGTCTATCATAAATGGATCACAAACACAAGGTGCTTTAAGAAGCTATCATGGTTACAATGATTCTGGCGAACTAAATAGCGAGTTGCCAGTTGAAGTTGATGTTTATGTTATTGAGACAGAAGATGATGATTTAATTACTGAAATCACTGTAGCAAGAAATGTTCAAAACACTGTAAAAGATATTAGTGTATTTGGACGTCGAGGAGCATTTGAAGACTTAAATAAGGTATTGTCTGAAAGTAATCATCCTGTTGAATTAGCTACTAGCGAAACAGATAAAGGATACTTTGATACAGGTAAGGCTATCCAACTATTGTTTGCGTTAATGCCAGAAAAGTTTTGGGAAGAGAACATAAGCTTTCCAAGAAACAGGCCTTCTATCTATTCTTCTAAAGCTAAGTGGTTAAAATACTATGGAAAAGAATTTACTTACCCTTCTGATGAAGAGAAGTTCAATAACATTTTAGACTTTGCTAAGTCAATGCTTATTCCTGCAATAGATCTTTATATAGAAGCAAGAGAATCTGACTACTGGGGTCTAAAGCATTGGAGAACAAAAGGGATTATTAGATCTGAATCAGGCATTCGAGTTACTGATGGTTATTTATTCCCATTTATAAGTGCTCATTCAGTCTTTGTAAACGAAAATTCTGGTAGCTGGAGTTTAGACTTGCCAGATGGCTATGATCCACGAAAAATTGTTGCTCGTATGAAAAAAATATACGATATGGGTGATGAGTATAAAAACGTTCAAGACTTTGGAAAGTCTCCATTGATTTATGAGATGCTCGATCTCACTGCAGAAAAAATGAAGCTGTAATTTTTTATACATACCGTTGTAAGCGCCCATTTAATAGTGGGCGCTTTTTATTTACATGAAACTTTTAGTGAAAATGCTCATTTAAATACCCACTTAAAGCTATCCCAGCTGTTGTTGGATGGTGATACAATAAGCTCTACAGCCTCACCTGATTGTTTCTCAATCGCTAAAAAAACTTTTTTTGTTTGTCTGCAGTTAGACAGAGAGTAAGTAAAGTGAGAAAAAGACTAGCAGCAAAAATGGCACTAAGCTTCAAATTTGGCAGTTGGTAGAGTATATTTAGAAAAGCAAATAAATTATTAATCAGTCAGCTTTTCATGTTCCAGATCTTCTGGAACCCTTGCCCTGACAGCAAGAAAGCTTCCGATGAGGAAGCTTTCTAAGTGGAGCGAAAAACGAGACTCGAACTCGCGACCCCAACCTTGGCAAGGTTGTGCTCTACCAACTGAGCTATTTTCGCAATACCGTGAAACGGACGACAAAAGTAAGACACTTTTTTATTTGCACAAAGGGAGTGCGGAAGTTTTTGGCACAAAAGAAGTAACGTATCTTTGTGCTAGATGAGTAAAACGATTCACAAGGGTGTAGATCTAAGCGATACGCTTACCTACAATAGCTCGAGAGAGGATTTATTAATTCCAGAATACGGTAGAGGCATTCACATAATGGTTCAACATATGCTGTCTATTTCAGACAAAGCAGAGAGAACTAAGTGTGCTGAAGCTATTGTAAGTGTTATGGGGTCAGTTGTGCCACCTGAGGGTACTGAGGAAGAAGGGTTGCATAAACTATGGAATCATCTTCATCAAATTTCTGAGTTTCAGATGGATGTAGACAGTCCTTTTGAAAAGCCAAACTCTGAAGATAAATATACTCAGCCTGAAAGACTGAGCTATCCAAATGAAACGTCAAGAGCGGGACATTTTGGCCGAACTCTAGGTTCTATGGTAGAGATGGCAAAGAAGCTTGATGATGGTGAAGAGAAAACCATCCTAATTGTTAAACTTGCTAATACTATGAAAATGCACTTCCTTACTTGGAATAGAAAGACAGTTGAAAGAAGCTTTATTGCAGATCAACTCAAGGAAATTTCTGGTGGGAATCTAGTTCTTCCTGAAGATGCTGAACTTGAGAGTACTGCAGAAATTTTAAGAAATATTAGAAAAACTAGCGATGCTCTTGACCGTAAGAGACCGGGTAAGAAAAACAGTAAAAAGAACCATAAGAACCGTCGTCGTTAAGCCTTAACAAGACTCAATCCTTTCACAATTTTTATTGAACAAGTTCCAATCTTTTTGTGAAAATGCACGTTGTTGTGATGCAACTTTGAAAAATGAGCAGTTTTGTAATTGAAGGAGGTCACAAATTAAGTGGTGAGGTTATCCCACAAGGGGCAAAGAATGAGGCGCTTCAAATCTTGAGTGCAGTACTGCTTACTCCAGGAGAGGTAGAGGTTTCTAACCTGCCAGATATTGTTGACGTAAACAAACTCATTGACCTGTTGGGATCGATGGGAGTGAAAATTGTAAAGATTGGAGAGGGTACTTGGACTTTTAAGGCAGATGAAGTCAATCTAGATTATATCAACTCAGAAGAGTTTTCGAAGAAAGGAAGTTCCTTGAGAGGATCAGTAATGATTTTAGGCCCGCTATTATCAAGGTTTGGAATAGGAGCTCTTCCAAGACCCGGAGGAGATAAAATTGGACGAAGGAGAATGGATACTCACTTCCTTGGCTTTAAAGCTTTAGGTGCTGAGTTTAGTTACGACGCATCAACGGGATTTTTCAATGCAACTGTGCCTAGAGGTAAGCTAAAAGGAACAAGTATGTTGCTCGATGAAGCTTCTGTTACAGGCACTGCTAACGTAGTTATGGCAGCTGCTTTAGCTGAAGGCAAAACAACCATTTACAACGCAGCTTGTGAACCCTATCTACAACAGCTTTGCAAACTCATAAATCAGATGGGTGGTAAAATTTCAGGTGTGGGGTCTAATCTTCTTACTATCGAAGGTGTATCAGAATTAAACGGAGCAAAGCATAGTTGTCTACCTGACATGATTGAGATAGGAAGCTTTATTGGTATGGCCGCTATGACTAAGAGTGAGATAACAATCAAGAATGTTTGTTATGACGAGCTTGGAATCATACCAAGGATATTCCGCAGAATGGGTGTGAAGATTGAAAGAAGAGGGGATGATATTTATGTACCAGCACAGGAGCATTACGAAATTGAAAAATTTATTGACGGATCTATACTTACTGTTTCTGATGCTCCTTGGCCGGGATTTACCCCCGATCTATTGAGCATAATCCTTGTCATGGCAACACAGGCAAAAGGTTCTGTTATGATACATCAGAAAATGTTTGAGAGCAGACTTTTCTTCGTCGATAAGCTTATAGACATGGGAGCCCAAATCATCCTCTGTGATCCCCATAGAGCAACGGTTATAGGACTCGACCACACAACAGAATTAAGATCAGTGACGATGACTTCGCCAGACATAAGAGCTGGAGTTTCGTTACTTATTGCTGCTCTTTCTGCTGAGGGTACATCCACCATTAACAACATCGGCCAAATCGATAGGGGGTACCAAAATATTGACGAAAGACTTCGCAAACTAGGAGCAAAAATAACAAGAGTAGAATGACAATGATGCTAAAATCCTCATTGACCGCAATTGGTCTTGCAGTAATAACAGTAACTAGTTACGTTGGTACAAATTTGACCATCAATGAAACTGAAATTGTAAATGAAATTAGAATCGGCACAAATATTGGTGATGAAGCACCCAATATTATCATGAATAATCCTGACGGAGTTGAAATGAAATTAAGTGATTTAAGAGGTCAGATAGTATTGGTTGATTTTTGGGCTTCATGGTGTGGGCCTTGTAGGAGGGAAAATGTTAATGTTGTAAAGGCATATGATAAGTACAAAAAAGCCAAGTTCAAAAATGCACAAGGATTCGATATTTTCTCTGTTTCACTTGATTCTAAAGTAGAATCGTGGAAGGCGGCTATTGAACAAGATGGGTTGAAGTGGCACTACCATGTAAGCGATTTAAAAAAATGGCAAAACGAAGCAGCAGCTATGTACGGTGTTAGTTCAATTCCTATGAGCTTTCTTCTTGACGAAAACGGAATAATTGTAGCCAAAGATCTAAGAGGATTTGACCTCCATCTTTACATCGATAAGCATGTGAAAAGCTTTAGATGACAGGACATACTGTCCTGCATTGTGACATGCTGTCTTGTTTTGGATTCTTAGAACAAATGGCACTTCTTTTGCTATGCTATTTGCGAATTCAATTTTAGCATGAACAAGAATAAGAAATCTGAAAACAAGAATAAGAAATCTGAAGAAATAGAAGATAAAGAAGTACAATCAAACGAGGCGTTGGAAGAGCAAGTGGAAAAGCCTGAAAAAGATGAAGAAATTGACTTTCAAGACAAGTACATGAGGCTATATGCGGAGTTTGACAACTTCAGAAAGAGAACTATGCGTGAAAAAGCTGAACTCATTGGTTCTGCTTCAAGCGATATTATGCTACAATTACTACCACTAATTGATGACTTTGACAGAGCTGATGCTAATGCAACAGATGATGCCAAAGCTTTAAAAGAGGGTATTGATTTAATTCGCGCGAAATTTGTTTCAACGCTTAATTCAAAGGGCTTGAAAGCTATGGATGCTAAAGAAGGTGATGATTTCGATTTGGATAAACACGAAGCTATAGCTAATGTTCCTGCACCATCTGAAGACCTTAAGGGAAAAATCGTTGATATTGTTGAAAAGGGATATATGCTGGGTGATAAGGTGCTTCGCTATTCAAAAGTTGTAATAGGCTCATAAGATGTCAAAAAGAGATTACTACGCCGTTTTAGGAGTTGATAAAGGAGCTTCAGCTTCTGAAATTAAAAAGGCCTACAGAAAATTAGCCCTAAAATATCATCCTGATAAAAATCCAGACGATGCAGCTGCAGAGGAAAAATTTAAGGAGGCTGCCGAGGCATATGAGGTGTTGAGCGATGACAAAAAAAGAGAACGATACAACAGATTTGGTCACGCCGGCTTTAAGGGTTCTGCTTCAGGAGGACAGCACATGAACATGGATGATATCTTCTCTCAGTTTGGAGATATCTTTGGGGGAGCCTTTGGTGGAAGTGGTTTTGGTGGCGGCGGTGGAAGCCGTCGTCGCATGAAGGGATCTGACCTAAGAATCAAGGTAAAACTGACCCTTGAAGAGGTTGCTACTGGTGCGAAAAAAAAGATAAGAGTTGCCAAACAAGTTCTTGCTAATGGAGTCGAATACTCAGATTGTTCAACTTGTCATGGTTCAGGACAGGTTAGAAGAGTATCAAACACCATCCTTGGACAAATGCAGACGTCTTCAACTTGTCCAACTTGTCACGGTTCAGGTGTAAGTATCACAAAAAAACCTACTGACGCAGACCAAATGGGTATGATTAGAAAGGATGAGGTAGTAGAGATTGACATTCCAGCTGGAGTTGAAGATGGTGTGCAGTTAGTTATGAGAGGAAATGGTAATGGCGCTCCAATTGGAGGGGTACCTGGTGATTTACTTATCGTAGTTGAAGAAATACCCCACGCGCAATTTCAGAGAAATAGCAAAAACATTCATCACGATTTGTATGTGAGTTTTACAGATGCAGCTCTTGGGTCATCAGCTGAAGTGCCACTACTACATGGAAAAGCAAAGATTAAAATTGATGCTGGAACGCAAAGCGGAAAACTTGTTAGACTTCGTGGGAAAGGCCTTCCATCAATGGATTCATACGGTAGTGGCGACCTGCTAGTAAATATTAATGTATGGACTCCACAAGAGTTAACAAAAGAAGAGAAAAGTGCTTTGGAGGCATTGCGACACTCGAGTAACTTTAAGCCTGACCCAAATCACGACGAAAGAGGATTCTTTGACAAGGTCCGCGATCTATTTACATGACAATAACACAGCCTCTAGCATTAAGTCTACGTGAAGTTCGAAAGCAGTACGGAGATCATTTAGCCTTAGATGGCGTAAGTGTTGATGTGCCACAGGGAAGTGTATTTGGGCTTCTAGGACCCAATGGTGCAGGAAAAACAACTTTGATTAGAATGGTTGCTGGGATAACAGCCCCAGATTCAGGAGAGATCAGCTTTTTTGGTTCACCACTTGAACAGAGTCACATTCAAAACATTGGATACCTTCCGGAGGAAAGAGGTTTGTATAAAAACATGAGGGTGGGAGAGCAAGCACTTTATTTTGCCTGTTTAAGAGGGATGGGTAGATCTGAGGCTGAATTCGAATTGAAGGATTGGTTTGAAAGACTTGATGTTGACGGTTGGTGGAATAAGGAAGTTGCAGATTTGAGCAAGGGGATGGCTCAAAAAATCCAATTCATTGTTAGCATTCTACACAAACCCAAGTTTCTAATTCTCGACGAGCCATTAAGTGGTTTTGATCCCATAAATGCTCAAAGAATTAAGGCTGAGATAAAACGACTAAGGGATGAAAACGGAACCACTGTACTTCTTTCGACTCACGATATGTCGAGTGTTGACGAATTGTGTGATAATGTTGCATTAGTTAATCAAGGTTCTAAAATTCTAGAAGGGAGAGTTGATCTTCTCAGAGAGAATGCTAGAGCTGGTAGAGTGGATTTTAAATTCAAAGGAAACCTAATTGCATTCACAGCTGCATTAGGAGCTAGTGCTATTCTTTATAGTGTTCACAGTTCTGAAAACCATGTCCACGATATGGTTCTAGGTATACCACCTGACACGCCCATTGAGAAATTTCTAAAATGGGCTACAAAGGAAGTAGACGTTCTATCATGTTCTCCAAAGACTATTTCTATGGACGAGGTATTCCTTAGAGCAGTTAAAAAGGCTGAATCATGAGGAATTGGTTAGTGATATTGGGTCGTGAATACAAGACTAGGGTTAGGCGTAGAGCTTTTATAATTTCTACACTTTTGGGACCCATAATCATGGTAGGGTTTGTTGCTCTAATTGTTTTATTTTCTCAGTCACAGGAAACAAATTCAAAGATTTTAGTAGTTGATTCTAGCGAAATTCTGAGTTTTAGTATTAATGAAAAAGGACAAATTCCAAGTTGCTTCGAGTGTTTTCCTGAAAGAGACTTTCTCGAATATAGATTTACTACCGAACCAATAAGTGAAGAGGAGTTCTTAGAAAGCGATTTCACTGGAATGCTTGAATTTGATGACGGTATTCTTCAAAACTCAAAAGCACTTCTTCAATACGAAACTACCCCTTCTATGAGGGTGAAGTCAGCAATTAAGAGGGACTTGACAGAGGCTGTAGAAAGACTTAGGGTCAGGATGGAATCAGACCTTGATTATGAGACGTATAAAAGACTTAAGGTTAAAATAGGATTAGTTACCCAAGACGTTGAGACTAGAGATAGAAACGCTGAGAACAAGAGCTTGGTAGGATGGATATTTTCAATGTTCATGTTCATGTTTATCATGATATATGGTATGCACGTAATGAGGGGAGTAATTGAGGAAAAGAGTAATAGGATAGTTGAGGTTGTAGTAAGTATCGTGAAACCTGAAGCTCTTATGGGGGCTAAAGTTGCAGGAATAGGTCTTGTAGGAATAACCCAAATTTTGGCTTGGGCCGTACTCTCTTGGTTGCTTTTCATAGGGTTTGGTACTTACGCTGAATCATCGGGTATGCTAGCAGATATAATGATTGAAAGTGGCAATACGGTTTCTTCTACTGACTTGAATACATTTATGAGTTCACATGAAGATTTGAGCTTTTTGATGCAGATTAATTGGTTAGCAATGCTTGGGTGGGGTGTATTCTTTTACTTAGGCGGATTTGCACTTTACGGTTCATTTTTTGCAGCAGTTGGAGCTTCTGTTGAACAGGAATCTGACGCTCAATACTTGTTATTGCCAGTTATGTTACCACTGATATTCAGCTATATTTTGAATATTCAAATCCTCGAAGCACCTGAAACTACTTTAGCAACTATTTGTTCATTTGTGCCATTCACCTCACCAATTACTATGATGGTGCGACTTAGTATGGGTGTGCCTTGGTATGAAGTTTTAATAAGCGCAGTGATTCTTGTATTCACAGTTTATCTGATGATTAAACTAGCTGGAAGGATATATAGGACAGGTATTTTTATGTACGGCAAGAAGCCGTCATTATTAGAAATGCTTAAATGGCTAACATATAGAAATCGATGAGTAGGACAGCTGTCATCGATTGTGGCACCAATACCTTCAACCTAAGAATAGTCGATTTCAACAAAACTCTTGGACCAGGAAGGTGGAAGGAGGTATTTAGCCTCAGACTTCCTGTTAAACTAGGAAAAGGTGGAGTAGGGAAAGGTATTATTCTGCCCGAGAGAATTGCAAGAGGCATTGATGCTATTGGTGTAATGCGTGAGGCTATTCATAACTATTCGGTTGAAGAGGTTCATATTTTTGCAACTAGTGCGTTGAGAGACGCATCAAATAGTGCTGAATTTGTCGAACCTGTTTCAAAGAGATTTGGTTACAAAGTCAACATCATAAGCGGAGCTGCTGAGGCATCTTTAATTCAATCAGGCCTAGAGCTTACATATCAACCACCGTCATCTAAAAATGTATTGACAATGGATATAGGAGGGGGGAGTACTGAATGTATTTTTTGGCATAAAGACAAAATCATTTGGAGCAGATCCTTCGATGTTGGTGTCGCAAGAATGGCAAACCTCTTTAAAATGAAGGATAGGTTTGGCACAAACAGGGACGAAGCTTACGAGGAAATCAAGCCTTTTTTAGACGAAACACTTCAGCCATTAAAAATTGCACTTGAAAATATCAAACCATCTATTTTAGTTGGTTCTAGCGGATCATTCGATACTTTTTGTGCAATCACAAATCCAAATTTAGAGGAAGTAGCTGACGATGAGCATCCACCCGCAACAAAAATAGATATGGATGGTTTCAAAGCTCTTTGTGGAGAGTTGATGCACAATTCTCTCAAGGATAGATTAGCCATGGAAGGTATGCCGCCTGATAGAGCTGATAACATTCCTTATGCCGCAGCAATTGTAAGATGGACTCTTGAAAATAGCAACATTCAGAAAATGTTTAGGTCTAAGTATGCTCTAAGAGAGGGGGTTCTAAATAGACTTTCTAAAGGTCAAATCGTAGTGCCAGGTGTGGCATAGATTTTGTCTTAAGCAACATAGAGGGTAACTTCTGACGCAATTATCAAATCATATGGCAAATATTTTAATCATAGACGACGAACAACCTATTAGAGCTAGTCTAAGAGAAATTCTTGAATACGAGGGACACGTTGTAAGTGAATCAGATGACGGAATGGCTGGTGTAATTGAGGCTACAAAGTCCAACTTTGATGCTATATACTGCGATATTAAGATGCCTAAAATGGATGGTCTTGACGTACTAGACATGCTAGAATCAAAAGGCGTGTCTTCGCCTGTGATTATGATTTCAGGCCATGGTACAGTTGAAACTGCTGTTCAGGCGCTTAAGAAGGGCGCATTCGATTTTATTCAAAAGCCACTTGATTTAAATCGCATCCTTGTAACACTCAAGCACGCGACTGAAACTGAAGAGCTGAAAGCTGAAACAACTAGGCTTAGAAAAAAGGTTCATAAGTCCAAGTCTCACCCTATTGTTGGGGAGTCAAAAGCCATTACTAATATTTTGGACATGGTAGATACTGTTGCTTCAACAGATGCTAGGGTATTAATAACAGGAGGAAATGGTGCTGGAAAAGAGCTAGTAGCAAGAAAGTTACATAATGGGAGCCCTAGGGAAGGAGCTGCTTTTATCGAAGTGAATTGCGCTGCTATCCCAAAAGAATTGATAGAAAGTGAATTATTTGGCCATGAGAAAGGTGCTTTTACGAGTGCTGTAAAGCAGAGGAAAGGGAAATTTGAACTTGCATCAGGCGGAACTCTTTTTCTTGATGAAGTTGGTGATATGGGTCTCGACGCTCAGGCTAAAGTCCTTAGGGCACTTCAGGAAAATAAAATTACAAGAGTTGGTGGAGACAAGGACATCAAGGTTGATGTAAGAATCGTATCGGCAACAAATAAGGATTTGAAAAAGGAAATTACTGAGGGAAACTTCAGAGAGGATTTGTATCACAGATTGGCTGTAATACCTCTTCATGTTCCTTCATTGAATGATAGGAGAGAAGACATTCCTCTTTTAGTTGACCACTTTTTAAAATTGCTAGGTGATGATCATGGTATTTTAGTTCCGAAGGTGGAATCTGCGGCTATGAAATTGATACAACAGGCTGATTGGACGGGAAATGTAAGAGAACTCAGAAATGTTGTTGAAAGATTGCTGATTTTAACCCCAAAAGGCTCAAATATAACAGCCGCAATAGTCAAGCACTACGCACATTTGAATTGATTTGGTTAGAAACTTTCTTGTAAAGTGTTAAAAACCAAGGTTATGTAAGGCAACCCCATGTAAAAGAATTCGTCTAACTTGTGGTACGTACCAAAAAAATCACATCTAATGGATGATATTATAATCTACGGAGTGGAGATAAGCGGAGGGGTAATTTTAGCAAGTCTTTTTATAGTTTTGATAGCTGCTGTCGGAACATGTAAGCTATTTGCTAAAGCTGATTTACCGTATTGGCATGTTTTCGTTCCTTTTTTGAATATGATGACTACCATGAAATTAATAGGCAGACCTTCTTGGCATGCGTGGTTATTTTTCACTCCAGCTGTCGTTTACTTATTGCCTAAAACCATTATTGAGTTAGCTCAGAGTTTTGGTAAGAGCACAACTACCGATTATATACTTGCACTTGTATTTAATGTTTTATACATTTTAAATCTAGGATTGTCCTATGATGAGGTGTACGAAGGACCTTCATACCAAAACAAGGATTTAGTAAATGAGAATTTAAACGTGGCTTAAACAACCTTGTTTTTCATACTTGTCTTAAAGTAAGCCTTCAGCTTTGCTGAGGGCTTCTTTTATCCCCTCTATGTAGGGACCTCCTGCTGAAGCGAACATTGGTTGACCACCTCCTCCACCGCGGATGAACTGCGCAAGTTCTTTAACGATATCTCCAGCCTTTAACCCCCTGTCTGCAATGACATCATCGCTGATAGCAACGCTGATATATGCTTTGGTCCCCTTCTTAATTGCAAAAACTCCTACGAAGGGTGCGTGTTCTGCCTTTAGTTGGAAGGCCAAATCTTTAACTGATTTAGCGTCTAAGTTTAATTCAACTGCTAGGAAGTTTATACCATCAATAACCTTTAGATCTTTTACAAGATCATCCTTTACATTACCTGCCTCTTTTTTGCGAAGTCCTTCTACTTCTTTATTTAAATCGGCCAAAGAGGTTTGCATATCTTTTACAGCCTTAACAACATTTTTTGCTCCTTTGAAGTGTGAACCAATAGTGTTTAGAGCTTTTCTGTCAGCTAAACTTGCGTTGTATGCAGCCTCACCTGTCACAGCTTCTATTCTTCTTACACCTGAAGCAACAGAAGATTCTGAAGTAATTCTGAATAGGCCAATTGAACCTGTCGCAGGTACGTGTATCCCCCCACATAATTCTTTTGATGTACCAAACCCAATCATCCTCACATGCTCCCCGTATTTTTCACCAAATAGCATTATAGCTCCAGCTGCTTGAGCCTCGGCTAATGGGATGTCTCTTCTCTCGTCTAGAGAGATGTTAGCTAGAATCTTTTTATTGACGTCCTGCTCAATTTTGGAAATAGTTTCCTCATCTACTCTTTCGAAGTGAGAAAAGTCAAAACGTAAATTCTCCGGTCTTACTAAAGATCCCTTTTGCTCAACGTGGTTTCCTAGAATTGACTTAAGACTTTCGTGTAGAAGGTGAGTGGCTGAGTGATTTCTAGCTGATGATAACTGAAGGTCTGCGTTAACTTCAGCCTCGAATGTAGCAGAAGTGTCATTTGGAAGTTCCCTTAAAGTATGAACAATAAGGTTGTTTTCCTTTTTTGTGTCAGTTACCTCAAAAGAACTATCTCCACAAGTTATTGTTCCAGTATCACCAACTTGTCCACCACCCTCAGGGTAGAAGGGTGTAGAGTCTAGCACTACTTGATAAAGGTCATCCCCCTTTGATCTAACTCTTCTGTAACGAGCAATCTTACATGAGTGAGTGGTATTGTCGTATCCAACAAAATCCACTTTTTCAACGTCGTGTAATACTATCCAATCATCAGTTGAAACTTTACCGTCAGCCCTAGAGCGATTGATTTGGGCTTGAAGCTCTAAACTAAATTCAGCTTCATTAATCTTAATTCCTCTTTCTCCTGCGATAAGAGCAGTTAAGTCAGATGGGAACCCAAACGTATCGTAAAGCTCGAAAGCATTAACTCCAGATAGCATGTCGCCCTCTTTCATGTTTTTTAAATGTTCCTCGAGTCTATTAATACCCTTATCTAGAGTACGAAGGAAGCTTTCTTCTTCCTGTTTAATCACCTTCTTGATAAGATCCTTTTGGGCTTCTAATTCTGGGAAGGCGTTACCTAAAGATTCGTTAAGTGAGTCGACTAAATTGTAAATGAAAGGCTCTTTAAAATCTAAGAACGAGTATCCGTATCGAATAGCCCTTCTCAGAATGCGGCGAATTACGTAACCAGCCTTGTTGTTAGATGGAAGCTGTCCATCACATATACTGAACGAAACCGCTCTAACGTGGTCAACAATAACTCTGAATGCTACACTTTCACTATCGTCTCCTGCAGTGTACTCTTTTCCAGAAAGCTCACTTAATTTTTTAAGTAAAGGAGAAAAAACATCTGTATCATAGTTGCTTTTCTTGCTCTGAATCGCCATAGCTAGACGCTCTAAACCCATTCCTGTGTCAACGTGTTTGGCCGATAGAGGTTGAAGTTTTCCAGATGCAAGTCTATTGAATTCTATAAAGACAAGATTCCATACTTCAACAACTTGAGGATGGTCTTTGTTTACTAAGTCTATTCCTGGTGTAGCTTTTTTCTCCTCGTCACTTCTGAGATCAATGTGAATTTCAGAACAAGGTCCACAAGGTCCAGTTTCTCCCATTTCCCAGAAGTTATCCTTTTTACTTGCTAGTAGAATTCTATCCTCAGCAATATACTTTTTCCAATGTTCCCGAGCTTCCTCGTCAATAGGAAGGTTATCTTCTTTATCTCCCTCAAATACAGTAACGTATAAATCTTCTTTATTGAGATCGTAGTGCTCTGTTAAAAGATCCCATGCCCAAGCAATAGCCTCCTCTTTGAAGTAATCCCCAAATGACCAATTACCAAGCATTTCAAACATAGTATGATGGTATGTGTCCACACCAACCTCTTCTAGGTCGTTATGTTTACCACTAACTCGAAGGCATTTTTGCGTATCAGCAACTCTTGGGTGTTTAACCGTGCTATTGCCTAGGAAAAGATCCTTGAATGGATTCATTCCTGCATTTGTAAACATCAGGGTAGGGTCATCTTTCAATACCATTGGAGCTGAGGGAACAATTTTGTGTCCTTTTGATGCGAAAAAGTCTAAAAAAGTCTGACGGATTTTTTTGGATTCCATACTCTTTTGTTTGAGACTTCGAATTTAATAAATACTCATCTGTCAAAAATGTACGAAGTTTGCACATTATGAGTTTATTCAAAAAAACAAGATTTAACCCGCAAACCCTTCAAAGTGAGGTGTTGCCGTACAATACTAGAGACTATATCTGGTGGGCTGTACGCAATGTGGGTCTTGTTCTTTTAATCGGAACAGCATCGATTTTCCTTTTTGACTACGCTTTTGACTCACCTAAGGATAGGGCAATGGCAAGAGAAATTCAATTTCTGGAAGGCCAAGTTGACCAATTCAAATCGGATATAGACGAGATGGTGGATGTGCTTGAAGATCTGCAGATTAGAGATGATGCGATTTACAGAACAGTGTTTGGGACTGACCCCTTACCTGAGTACAGGCGAAACCCTGGAGTTGGTGGTGCTGATAGAATCGAGCACTTGAGAGGATATGATCACACAGATGAGGTAAGCGATTTGCAGCTAAAGATTGCTGAGATTCAACGTAGGCTTGTAGCCCAAAGCAGATCATTCGATGAGGTAATGGATCTTGCAAAAACTCACGAAGCACGTCTTCAATCCATTCCTGCTATTCAACCAATTAGGAATGATGACCTTAAAAGGATGGCTTCAGGATGGGGTTGGAGGTATCATCCAATATATAAAGTGAGAAAATTTCACTATGGAATGGATTTTTCTGCAGAAACTGGAACAGAAATTTTTGCTACTGGTGATGGTGAAGTTATTAAGGTCAGAAGATCGTACACAGGATATGGTAGACACGTAGTGATCAAGCACGGTTTTGGCTACGAAACTCTTTATGCTCATATGAGCAAAACACTAGTGAAGAAAGGTCAAAAGGTGAAAAGAGGAGAGGTGATAGGTCTAGTTGGAAATACAGGAACTTCAGTTGCTCCGCACGTACACTACGAAGTGTTTAAGGATGGTAAAAAGGTGAATCCAGCACACTATTATTTCAACGATTTAACTCCAAAAGAGTACGAAACATTGTTGCGCAATTCAGAGGCCGCTCATCAATCATTTGATTAATGTAAGATTGAGTGCTATCTTGCTACCCCTCATGCCTTTAAACTCTCCAATCCAAAAGCAATACTTTAGCATCTCTGAGGTAGCTCAGGTGTTTGGGGTAAATGCGTCTTTACTTCGTTTTTGGGAAAAAGAGTTCAAACAGATTCAGCCCAAAACAAATGCCCGTGGAAAGAGATCTTATCGAAAAAAGGACATTGAAGTAATACGCTCAATATATGTTTTAGTTAAAGAACAGGGCTTTACTCTTGAGGGGGCAAAAAAGGCTCTAACTGCTCGTAAAGGTGCAAGCGCAGAAGCTGGTGCAGCTGCAAAACAGATAGCAAAAGAAACTTCTGAAAACCACACAACTGTAAAATCTCTTGACGAAAATTCAAGAAAGGAAGCAATAGATAGGTTGACTAAATTGAGGGATAAGCTTCTTATTTTAAGAGCTGAGATTAAATAATTACAATAAGTAGTTTTCTACGTAATCCTTTATTCCATCTTCTAATGAAGTAAACTCTTCAGTATAGCCTGATGCGCGAAGTTTACTTAAATCAGCCTCTGTGAAATATTGGTAATTGTCACGGATGTCTTCAGGTGTGTCAATGAATTCTATACGAGGCGCTACGCCCATTGATTTAATAGTTGCACTTACAAGATCGAAAAAGGTACGTGCTTTCCCTGACCCTAAATTATAAAGTCCACTTTGCGTAGTGAGTCGATTAATCATCATATAGAAACAAACTCTACATACATCTTTTACATAAACAAAATCTCGACTTTGTTCACCATCCTTATACTTTGGATTATGTGATCTAAAAAGTTTCATTCGGCCAGTTTCAGATACTTGTCTGAATGTATGAAGAACAACAGAAGCCATTCTGTTTTTATGACTTTCTCCTGGCCCAAAAACATTAAAAAACTTTAGTCCAGCCCAGAAATATGGCTTTCGTTCTTGCTGAAGTACCCACTTATCAAATTCGTTTTTAGAATCACCATAAGGATTTAATGGTTGAAGATTAAAAACTATATCATGAGAATCTAGATATCCGTACGCACCATCCCCATATGTTGCAGCTGAACTTGCGTAAACTAGTGCAAGTCCATATTCAACACATAGTTTCCAAACCGTTTTTGAATAGTCTAGATTTAACTCGTTTAAAAGCTCAATATTTGTCTCAGCGGTGTCTGCTCTTGCCCCAAGGTGGAAAACAAATTGAACTTGATTTTCATTATCCTTAAGCCACTTAGGGAATGCACTTCTTTCTATCTTCCCTGTATAGACTAAGTCGGAATAATTTCCCTTCTTTTCAACCTTTGTAAAGTCGTCAACAAGGATGATATCGTTAAACCCTTCTTGGTTGAGCGTACTAATAAATTGGCTGCCAATGAATCCTGCTGCTCCAGTTACTACAATCATTATTAATTTTTTTTAGAAAATTATCATTCAGGCGTATATTTGTATAACATTATGGAAAAAAAAGTATACATAACTAGAAGAGCAAGATTTAATGCTGCTCACAAATTATGGAATCCTCGTTGGGATGAACAAAAAAATCAAGAGATATTTGGTAAATGCTCTAATCACAATTGGCACGGGCATAATTATGAACTTCACGTTACTGTTAAAGGTAGCCCTAATATAGATACTGGTTATTGCATGGATATGAAAGATCTATCCGATATAATAAAAGAGTTCATTGAGGAGCCATTAGATCACAAAAATTTAAATCTTGATGTTCCATGGATGCATGGAAAGCTTGCTTCAACAGAGAATTTAGTAATTGAGATTTGGAATCAATTAGAAGATCCAATATTAAATTATGATTGTGAGCTACATGCTATTCGATTATATGAAACAGAAAATAATTATGTTGATTATTACGGAGGACAATAAATTATGAAGTCAAACAAATCATACTCAAATTACGATTCAACCTATAAGCCCACTAAACAGGATATAGAAAAATTTCCTGATCTACAAAATGGGCCATCTTCACTTATTCAAGGTGCTAATGTCAAAATTCAACAGGTCGGGATACATAATTTTAAGCTGCCATTAAAATATAAAACACAAGATGGAAATACCATCGAGTTAGAAACACAAGTAACAGGTACGGTATCACTTGACGCTCATAAAAAAGGCATTAATATGTCACGTATTATGCGATCTTTTTATGATTTTAAGGATGACACTTTTGATTTTGATTTACTTGAAAAAATTCTACTGTCATACAAAGAAAAATTAGCTTCTTTTAATGCAAAGATCCTATTAAAGTTTTCATATCCAATTATCCAGACTTCTCTTCGGTCTGATTTAGAGGGATATCAGTACTACAATGTAAACATGTGTGCTGAACTAAATAAAAATGGTGATTTTAAAAAAACTTATCATTTCGATTTTGTATACTCCTCTGCTTGTCCATGTTCATACGAATTAAGCGAGTATGCTAAGAGTTCAAGAAATATCGCTGCAGTTCCTCATTCTCAAAGATCTGTGGCAAGAGTTTCAGTTGAATTCAATGAAAACTTAATAGTTGAAGATTTACAAGAAATGTGCAAAACAGCCTTACAAACTGAAACACAAGTGATTGTCAAGAGAGAAGATGAGATGGCCTTTGCCGAGTTAAATGGTTCATATTTAAAATTTGTTGAAGATGCTGCTAGACTGCTGTATGAACAATTAATAAATGATAATCGAATTATTGATTTCAGAATTATATGTTCACATCAAGAGTCCTTACATTCTCATGATGCAGTATCTGTTTTATTAGCTCCTGATAGTCGTTTCAGTTCTGACATCTCTCATGAATTTTGGTCAAGTCTAATTCATTCTTCATAGTTGTTATGTTTTATTGATGCTAAGAAAATTAAATTTATAATTTTCTTATTAAAATTTTATTTTTAGTCGAATAACTCAAGATCTTTGTTTAGATTTTCGATTGATTGACAAAAGTTTGTCGTAATCAATTTAGATTTTTGATTGCTTGGTTTTGTGAATCAATAGAATAAAATTTATGAACTTAATTGATAGATAATGGATAAAAATCAACCCCCTAAAATTTTTGATAAAGCTGCTGACTACAATATTGGAAACTCTACAGCTCTAGCAAAAAACTTTATAGCAAACGTATTCTCATGGATGGTAGTAGGCCTTATTACTACCGCTGCTGTTGCTTGGTACGGAGCTTCTACAGATCTATACTCCGAGATTATAAGTTCTGGAGGAATGATGCCATGGATAATTATGCTTTCACCTTTTGCATTTATCCTAGCTATGAATTTTGGCCTTGAGAAATTCTCTGCTACGACCCTAACAGTTATGTTCATTGCCTTTTCTGCATGTATGGGATTATCATTGAGCTCAGTATTCCTTCTTTACAGCCTTGGATCAGTTTTCCAAGTGTTTGCTGTAACAGCTGGAACATTTGGGATAATGGCAATAGCTGGTTACACAACGACAATAGACCTAACTAGAATGGGTTCATTGTTATTTATGGCACTTATTGGAATCATCTTAGCATCAATTGTGAATTTGTTCATTGGATCAAGTGCGATGGATTTAATTATCTCAATAATTGGAGTAATTGTTTTTACAGGACTGATTGCATATGATACTCAGAGAATTAAGCGTATTGGAATGAGCATAGATAATGAGTCTAGCACAGCTTCAAAGCTTGCAATTCTTGCAGCGACATCTCTTTACCTAGACTTCATCAACCTTTTCTTATTCTTATTGAGGTTGCTTGGTCGCAGGAACTAAAATGCACTTATTTCACCATCACGTTTTGTGAGCTAGTCGATCCGTCCTCTAGTTCGAGAGTAATAACGTATGCTCCACTAGCAAGATTAGAAGCGTCAAAGAATAGCTTTGTCTGTCCTTGAGGTAGAATGCCTTGGTGAATTACTTCTATCGTGGCACCCATCACATTGCGCAATACTACTCTCACATATAATTCATTTCTAAGCTGTAGAGGTACACAAGTAATTGCCGAAGCTGGGTTTGGGTAAATAGGAGAAAATCCACCTAGTTCATTTTCTTCAACTCCGTCGATAACAATTTCGCCTATGTTGAAATTCCACCATCCTTCGGGAGCTGGCATTGGGCGATTGCCAGTCTTGCCTGAATTAGCTTCGCCAGAGATGTAGTAGTAAACTACAGTTCCCGATGCTTGAGCAGGTATTTCAGCTGTGAAATCCTCTCCGTTTCCAGTATCTAACATTACTACCTCTGTCCATGGCCCGTCAGGACTTGTGGCATAAATAAGTGTAGCTGTAGAAATTCCAGATCTGTGACTCAAATATCCTTCAACAGTATAAGGTTCAGTCGTATTTTCTGTATCATCAAGAGGTAAATGACTAATGATTAGCGGATCTTCAACTCCAACAGAGTGAGTGATACAGTGAATTGCACCACTTTGTGAAATAATATTATCGCCTCCACTATCACAATCGATTCCAACGATATTATATCCTGGTAAAGCGTTTTCCCAAATTCTCACAGCAGTTGTATCATATTGCTCATAATATGTTGGTAAAATCACAGTGTTATTTACAAAAACTGCATTTGAATAGGTTCTGTAATAGCCATCAATTTCATTACCTAATTCAGGTTGGGAACCAGGGAAAGCACCACTTGAACTTGGCGGGCTTGGGATACGTATTACATCAAAAGGTGTACCCCATTTAGTACTAAAATTTGATAAAATATAATCAATATTTGCATTAATTTGAGGTCCATCTGATAATCCATCAGGATATTCAGAAACAAGTAGGGTACTCTCATCAAGTAGTTTCATGTGCATATCTATGTGATGGATACCATCAAAAGGAAGTGTTTCCATTGTGACGAGAGTCTCGATGCCCATAAACTCTTCTAAAATGTTCTCAATTTCTACAACTGTATGATTTGGGAATGTCGTCCACCAATTTGTATATCCATTATTCTCGTCAATGATTAATTCTGATTCAAAAGCAAGCCCAAACCCATCGCTCATATAATTCCCGCCCGTGTTCATCAAATCATTTGGTTCAGCTGTCGTGCTGTACACATCAATGCCCATGTATTGACCCAATTCATCAGGGATTACATCGTCATACGGTCTAGGTCTATTATACATCCAATCAACTAGAATTCTATCGTCATTCCATGACCCATAAACGGTATTAGCACCGTAGTCTCTAATCCAAATTGAATTCAAATCAACATCAACAATTTCTATATTATCCATTGGTACTGGACCTCCGCATTGGTTCCCTGTCAGGTAATTTGAAGTTGAGCTAGGCGATTCAGTGAAAATGATCACATTGCACTCAGTGACCGCAGCAGCAGTAATCTGCTTCAAGATGCATTCAAAACCTTCCCAAGCTATTGTCAGCGCTTCAATCTCTTCCCACTCAGCAGCGGCCCTCAGGTTATCGTACTGAGGAGGAGTAGTTATTCCACGAACTAGTTGGGGTTCGAAACCAACTCGTTCAATATAATTTCGTTCAGCTTCACCAACATTGTGAGGCCAGGTTTGGGCTTGAGTATGAAGGCAACATGCAAAAGCAAATGCCACGGTAATTACAGATCTCATTTTCATATAAATATTCTTCAGGTGTATGACTCAGTAAACCACGTTAATGGTTGCTTGGCCAAATGATGTACAATATACAGAGTCTATTGTGGTGGTTTCGTTTTCGGGGTCTGTTTGGTCTATAGTGATATAAGGCATCCACACATTGCCAGGTAAAATACAACTCCAAGTTGTGTCAATATCTGCTCCAATAAACACCCTCCACTCAGTGTCGCAAGATGAATACTCATCATATGTCTTTAAGAGGCGAACTATCATTTTGTCTGTTTCATTTGATGGAGCCGTATTGAAAACAGAGATGTCAAGATCTGCCTTGGGAGTAGTTATAATATTGTAGTCAAAGGGGACATCGGGGGTAAAAAGGTTTGGTTCTATCTCGTCCAAAACGGGAAACCAACCATCTTCCAAAATACCGATGCGGTAAGAAAGTGCTTGCTTCCTAGGGAATTCAATATAGTAGAAACCCGAAGCGTCTGTTGTTGTGGTTGCTACAGATTCATAGAAGCCATTTAACACCCCACCTTCCATCACCATTTCTTCTAGTTCAATTTCAAATCCAACACAGGGGTCGCCGTTGTTTGAATTTTCAACGGTGCCATTTATTATATAAGTGTCAGCACAATCTTCTCTACAACATCCTGTAGCAATCAAGAATATTAATATGTACAAGGATCTTCTACTCACAATATTTCTAGTTTAGCAAATTTTAATAGGAGTTGTTTTGTTCCAACAGCTGAAAATTTAATAGTTGCTTTGATGTTTGGTTCGTTTCCTTCTAATGCTACAACTATTCCGTTGCCAAACTTTGCGTGCTTCACATTTGCTCCCTCTTTTAACCCTTTGAGGTCTGTTGGGCTAGCATTCTTAATTGAGGGTGGTAAGTCTAAGCTGACCTTTTTGAGTCTCCTCCCCATTAATGAAGTGTTGGAGGTTGGTTGAGAAGGTTTGGGTTTAGCTGCTAGTTTACTTGTATTAGTGCCCCAACCACCCGAAGTAAATCCTCCACCAGATCCGTACGCAGATTTGATAACTCCTCCAACCGAAGTAGTACATACGTACTCTTCGTCTATTTCATCAATAAATCGACTAGGTTCTCCCATATGCATTTGGCCCCATTTAAATCTCATTTGTGCGTAAGAGAGGGTGCAAGTTTCGCATGCCCTTGTAAGTGCCACATAGAATAGTCTGCGCTCTTCTTCCATATCTGCTCTAGAATCCATTGATCTCTGCGATGGGAATAGGTTTTCCTCCATTCCAACAACAAATACGTGTTTAAACTCAAGTCCCTTAGCTGCGTGGATGGTCATTAGACTTACCTTATTATTATCTTCCTCTTCTTCGTCTGCATCTGTAAGAAGTTCAATGTTCTCACTGAGGTAGTCGCGAAGGGTAATGAGCTTACCTTTTTCTGTTTCTTCGTTTTCATCGCTAAAAGAGTGAATACCATTGAGGAGTTCCTGAACGTTTTCGTATCGCTCTGTTCCTTCATTGTAATTTCCTTCCTTCTGTTTGTCTGAGTAGAGTTGATGAACTATTCCAGATCTCTTAGCTATATGTAATGCAAGGCTGTGGGCTGATTTTATTTCTAACTCTGTGGCAAAACTCTGAATCATTATTGCGAAGTCAGTTACCTTCTTCCAAGACGCGTTTTTAATTGTGGCTGGTTGATCACCTATAGTAATAAGGTCGAATACACAAATATTCTGTTTGCCTGCTGCAAGAAATAATCTGTCTAGAGTAGTAGCGCCAATTCCACGAGCTGGGTAATTGATAATTCTTCTAAGACTTTCGTCATCACGCGGATTAACTGTAAGTCTGAAATATGCAATTAGATCTTTTATTTCCTTACGTTGATAGAAGCTTGTGCCTCCGTACATGCGATATGGAATGTTGAGTTTTCTTAAACTTTCTTCAAAAGAACGAGACTGAGCGTTAGTACGGTAGAGAATAGCAAAATCGAGGTAGTCGCATTGCTTAGAAGCACGCGTTTCGAAGATTTTGTTTGCTACGAACATTCCCTCGTTGTTGTCACGAGCAGCACAGTGTAGCTGAATTTTATCACCCTGTGGGTTGTTGGTCCAAACCTCCTTTTTTATTTGGTCTTTATTAATCGCAATCACTGAATTGGCAGCATTAACAATGGACTTAGTAGACCTGTAATTCTGCTCCAATTTGTAAGTGATGCTATCTGGATAATCCTTTCGATAGTTTAAAATGTTCTGGATACTAGCCCCTCGGAAACTATAAATCGACTGTGCATCATCACCCACCACACACACATTTTCATGTGCCGCAGCTAACTGCTTTATAATAAGATATTGGGCATAGTTTGTATCCTGATACTCGTCCACTAAAATGTACTGAAACCTATGCTGATACTTCACAAGCAAATCAGGGTTGTCTCGAAGCAGGATATTCATCTTGAAAAGCAGGTCGTCAAAATCCATTGCGCCAGCCCTGAAACATCTATTTTCATAAGTTTTGAAAATAGAACCTATTTGGGTTTTGCCACTTTGTCTATCTTCAGCCTGAATATCAATGTGATTTAAATAGGAGTCAGCATCGATAAGATTATTCTTAGCTCCTGAGATTCGATTAGCTACAATTGATACCTTATACTCTTTATCGTCGAGCTTCATACCTTTTATTATGTCTTTTAAAAGAGACTTGGTATCTTGGGTGTCATAAATAGTGAAATTGTTTGGATAGTTGAGTCGATCTGCTTCGATTCGAAGGATTCGGGCAAAAATGCTGTGGAATGTTCCCATCATGAGATTCCTAGCTTCACTTTCCCCCACTAGTCGGCCAATCCTCACCTTCATTTCTCTAGCCGCTTTATTTGTAAATGTTAAGGCCAAAATCTGAAAAGGATCCACTCCTCGACTCATCAAATGGGCTATTCTGTATGTAAGCACCCTAGTCTTGCCACTACCCGCTCCAGCGATGACCATCATAGGGCCATTTATTTGCTCTGCTGCCTTCCTCTGAGGGCCATTTAATTCCTTTAAAACATCCACGTGACTAATTTACGTTGTGGCTTTTCTCCACGGAAGGAAAAATAGTCTTTATAGAGCAAGTAGAAAAAACCTCTATTTTATGTTGGAAATAGCAGAAAAGAATGTACTTTTGCACACCCAAATTGAATTTGGGGAAAACTTTTTTATGCCCATTTGATAACGCTAACCGAGAGGATGCCTACAATACAGCAGTTAATACGCAAGGGTCGCTATACTAAACCTGTAGCGAGCAAGTCCGCAGCTTTGGACTCATGCCCACAACGTCGTGGTGTGTGTGTACGTGTGTACACTACGACACCTAAGAAGCCTAATTCAGCAATGCGTAAAGTAGCCCGTGTTCGTCTAACAAACGGAAATGAGGTGAACGCATACATTGGTGGAGAAGGACACAACCTACAAGAGCACAGCATCGTGCTTGTGCGTGGAGGTCGTGTAAAAGACTTACCAGGAGTAAGATACCACATTGTTCGTGGTGCTCTAGATACAGCAGGTGTGGAAGGAAGATCTCAGCGTCGTTCTAAATACGGAACTAAAAAAGCTAAGAAGAAGTAACCATGAGAAGGAAAGTAGCAAAAAAGCACCCAATCCTACCAGACTCAAAGTTTGGTGATGTTCAAGTATCTGTTTTTGTAAACAACTTGATGAAGGATGGTAAAAAGAGCACAGCATTTAAAATCTTCTACAACGCTATCGATCAGGTTTCAGAGAAAACTGGAGAAGATGGCCTTGAGTTGTTCAAGAAGGCATTGGAAAACGTTACTCCAGGAGTTGAGGTTCGTAGTCGCCGTGTAGGTGGTGCGACATTCCAAATTCCGACACCAATTCGCGATAGCCGTAAAAACAGCCTTGCAATGAGCTGGCTTATTAGCTTCGCCCGTAAGCGTAATGAGAAGTCTATGGCAGATCGTCTCTCAGCTGAAATTATCGCTGCTTCTAAGGAGGAGGGTTCTGCTTTCAAAAAGAAAGAAGATACTCACCGTATGGCTGAAGCAAACAAAGCATTCTCACACTTCCGTTTCTAATATATTATGGCAAAGCGCGATTTAAATTTTACGAGAAATATTGGGATTATGGCCCACGTTGACGCTGGTAAAACAACGACAACAGAGCGTATACTTTACTACACCGGTATCTCTCACAAAATTGGTGAGGTACACGATGGTGCGGCTACAATGGACTGGATGGAGCAAGAACAAGAAAGAGGGATCACCATCACATCTGCTGCCACGACCTGTACTTGGGAATTTCCAACAGAACAAGGCAAACCCACAGCAGACGCAAGAGGTTATCACTTTAATATCATTGATACCCCCGGTCACGTCGACTTCACGGTTGAGGTAAACCGATCACTCCGAGTACTGGATGGATTGGTTTTTTTATTTTCTGCGGTCGATGGTGTTGAACCACAGTCAGAGACAAATTGGAACCTTGCTGATAAGTACAACGTACCTCGTATTGGTTTCGTAAATAAGATGGACCGTTCTGGTGCTGACTTCTTTAACGTGGTAAACATGATTAAAGAAATGTTAGGCGCAAACCCAGTTCCACTTCAAGTACCAATTGGTGCTGAGGACGACTTTCGTGGTGTTGTTGACCTTGTAACAAACAAAGCATTTGTTTGGAATGAAGAGGATATGGGTATGACATGGCAAGAAATTGACATGCCAGAGGATCTTAAGGGTACAGTTGATGAGTGGCGAGAAAAGTTATTCGAGTCCGTTGCTGAGCAAGATGAAACTCTTATGGAGAAGTACTTCGAGGATCCAGATAGCTTAACAGAAGAAGAAATTCATAACGCAATCCGTAAGGCGACTATCGCGATGGAGATTACTCCACTACTTTGCGGTTCTGCATTTAAGAATAAGGGTGTACAAACTATGCTTGATGCAGTTATGCGTTACCTACCATCTCCTTATGATGTAGGTTCTATCGTAGGTACTGATCCTGATGATCAGTCAATCGAACTTGAGCGTAAGCCAGATCCATCTGAGCCATTCTCAGGTCTTGCATTTAAAATTGCTACTGACCCATTTGTTGGTCGTCTTTGCTTTGTTCGTGCTTACTCGGGAATACTTCCAGCGGGGTCTTATGTTCAGAACACTCGTTCAGATAAAAAGGAGCGTATCTCACGTATTTTCCAAATGCACTCAAACAAGCAGAACCCAATTGACTGTCTAGAGGCAGGAGATATTGGTGCAGTTGTAGGATTTAAGGACATTCGTACTGGAGATACTCTTTGTGACCAAAAAGCACAAATAGTTCTTGAGTCTATGTCTTTCCCTGACCCCGTAATCGGAATCGCTATCGAGCCAAAGTCTCAAGCAGACATCGATAAGCTTTCTAATGGTCTTGCAAAACTATCAGAAGAGGATCCAACCTTCACTGTAAAAACTGATGAGGAAAGTGGACAAACAATAATCTCTGGTATGGGAGAACTTCACCTTGAGGTGCTTATCGACCGTCTTAAGAGAGAGTTTAGCGTTGAGTGTAACCAAGGTCAACCTCGTGTTGCATATAAGGAGGCCATCTTCTCAGAATCTGATCATCGTGAGGTTTACAAGAAACAATCAGGTGGTCGTGGTAAGTTCGCTGATATCGTAATTAAGATTGGTCCTGCTACTGATGCAGATAAAGAAGGGTTAGAATTTGTTAGCTCTGTAAAAGGTGGTAACGTTCCTAAGGAATTCATTCCAGCAGTAGAAAAAGGATTCAAAACTGCAATGGTTAATGGTGTACTTGCTGGTTTCCCAATGGATAGCATGCGAGTAGAGCTTATGGATGGTTCATTCCACCCAGTTGACTCTGATGCACTTTCATTCGAGCAGGCTGCTAAGTTTGCTTACCGTAATGCAGTTAAAAACTGTACACCAAAGATTCTTGAGCCCATGATGGCACTTGAAGTTGTTACTCCTGAAGAAAACATGGGTGATTGTATTGGCGACCTTAACAAGCGTCGTGCTCTTATTGAGGGTACTGATGAACGTTCAGGTAAGACAGTAATTAACGCTAAGGTGCCTCTTTCAGAGATGTTTGGTTACGTAACTGATTTAAGAACTCTTACTTCAGGTCGTGCAACATCAAGCATGTCTTTCAGTCACTATACTGAAGCACCAAATAATGTTCAAGAACGAGTGATCGAAGAAGCTCAAGGATAATTACCGAGAAAATGACACAAAAGATTCGCATAAAACTCAAGTCGTACGACCACAACCTAGTGGATAAGTCGGCAGAGAAGATTGTCAAGACTGTAAAGACAACTGGTGCAGTAATTA
>PBMY01000003.1 GCA_002722795.1 Crocinitomicaceae bacterium | reverse complement strand
TTCGTCTGTTGCTTCTTCATCGTAGTTACATGCTATAGGATCGGTACAACCTGGAATTTCTAATTCATCACAAATACTATCTCCGTCTAAATCGTTTAGACAATTTCCATCGCAATCATAATATTCTTCAGCATACCAACAAGAACCATCATCATCAGTAGCGTTAGAATCATAGTTACAAGCAGATAAATCAGCACAACCATCAATCTCTAACTCATTACAGATTTCATCGTTATCCGAATCAACTAAACAATCTCCAAAGCAATCATAGTATTCCTCAGGATAAATACATGATCCATCGTAATCTGTTGCATTTACATTGTAATTACATGCTAGAGGATCTGTACATCCGTAAATCTCAAATTCATCACAAATACTATCTCCATCACTATCGTTTAGGCAATTTCCATTACAGTCATAATTGTCTTCAGCATACCAACAAGAACCATCATCGTCTGTTGCATTTTCGTCGTAATTACAAGCTTCTGGATCAGTACAATCTGATTCTTCTATTTCATCACATACTCCATCAAAATCTTCGTCATTTATACAGAAACCATTGCACTGTAAATATGGAGCATCCGGATATGTACAACTTCCATCGCTACAACCCGCGCTAGGATCATAATTACAAGCTTCTAGGTCAGTGCATCCAGGAAAGGTACAAGTGCCATTATTACATCCTGCTCCGGGATCGTAATTACAAGCAGTTACAATTACACATCCTGGGTAATCGTTTCCTCCACAGTTTCCACAACCATCAAACATTAAACAAGAGCCGTTGTCACATCCAGCATTTGAATTATAATTACACGATTCTGGATTTGTACAACCTGGGAAAGTACATGAGTTATCATCGTTTGTTGCTAATGAATTGTAATTACAAGCGTTTGGATTCATACACCCATTTATCTCGTTTTCATCACAAACACCATCTAGGTCTTCGTCATTTATACAGTACCCAAAACAGTCCAAATAAATTTCTTCAGGATAAGTACAATCACCACTATTACAAGTTGCACTTGGATTGTAATTACAAGCAGTTGAATCTGTACAACCAACAACTCCTACCCCTCCACATTCTCCACATTCATCATAGTAAAGACAAGAACCGTCATCACATTGTGCAGATGAATCAAAATTGCAGGAATTTGGATCTGTGCATCCCTCTACTCCTTGATCGATTGTAATAACATTTGATTGGACTTCACAACCGTTTAATACGAGAGTTAAATAATATTCTCCAGGTTCATAAACAGTTATTGACTCTGTTTGCTCTCCTGTAGACCAAACAATGTTATTTCCTGTACTTGATGTAAGAGTTACAGATTCACCAAAACAGATATCTGAATTCCCCGTTGAAGAAATTTCTGGAGAGCTTAACTCTGAAAGCAGCACAACTTCTGTGGTTTGGCTTTGATAACTACAATCATCATTTTCAACTACAACGTAATAAGATCCCGATTCAAAAACTGTGATTTCATTAGAACCCAATCCCTCAATTTCAACGCCTTCAAAAAACCAAGTATAAGTACTGTTTGAACCAAAATTTGCATGTAAATCCGCTTGGTCAACACAAGACGTAATAGTCTCGAGGCCACCATTAATTTCGATAACGTTTGTAATAATTATTGGCTCAGAAGTAGTCAAACAACCCGTTTCTTCATTTGTAATTTCTACATAATATTCCCCGAGCATGGTCGGGAGATAATTATTGGAAGTAGAACCATTGATTAATATGTCATTGAAAAACCATTGGTATGATTCATTTGGGAATTGCTCAGCTGTAAAATTGATTACAGATCCACATACAGGAATTTCGCCTTCATAATTCAGTTGTGGAATTGGGTAATCTACAAATCCAACGTGTACATAATCTGTGTAAACTGAAATGCCTGCAGTAGCAGTTAATGTATAGTTTCCTTCTTCAAAGCAGTTAAATGCAATTGAATCACCTACTGTGCCATCAAACCACTGTACTTCATAGCCCTCAGGACCGCTATATCCTAGTTCAACTAAATCGCCTGGACAAATCCAAACTGAATCAACTTCAACAAGATTTGCATTTGGGTTTGATCCGTATGGAAAGATTGTCTTTTTAAAAAGTGGTCCCCAATTTCCAAAAACGTCTTTAACTCTAATGTTAAATAGTGTTGGGCCAGATTCCTGAGTCCATGTCAGGCTTGACCTTAAAAGGTTTTCTATAGCGCTATCAAAAGATCCATCTAAAGAAAGTATTGGCGCTCCATTTCCCTCTCCTGGATCGAATATTCCTATGAAATATTCTGCTTGAGTAATATTAAAATCCTGAACTATTGAATCGTACTGTTCTAAAAATAAAGTCTTTCTAAAAAGAGGTCCCCAATTACCAACCCCATCCTGAACTCTAATATTGAAGAGAATTGTATCACTTTCGAAAGTGATATCAATTCCTTCTGCAAACAAATTCTCTACTGAACTTGAAAAGTCGCCGTCAAATACAAGAAGAGGTGTAGCAGAACCTTCTCCTGTATCTATAGTCCCAAAAAAGTACTCAGCACTTGAAATTGAAAATGTATGAGATTCTAATGATCCCTGTTCTATAAATAAAACTTTCGAAAAAATCGGTCCCCAAGAATAATTTGAATCTTTAACCCTAATATTAAATAGCACTTCACCCTGTGGTAAATCCCATTGTATTTGATCGTTAAACACTGATTCTATAGCAGAGTTAAAATTTCCATCAAATGCGAGTAAGGGCGTTCCGTTTCCTGCACCAGGATCAATATTTCCAAAGTAATACTCAGCTTCCCTTACATGAAAATCTCTTGATTCTAGAGTGCCCTGATTTATAAATAATGATTTTCTAAAAACAGCACCCCAATTACCGTTACTGTCTTGTAATCTGATATTGAAAAGAGTTAATCCATCATCTAGACTTGAGCTAATATCTGAGTTAAATATATTTTCAATTGCATTATCATATTCTCCATCAAACGCTACCAAAGGTGTGCCATTGCCTTCTCCTGGATCAATAACTCCAAAATAAAATTCAGCTGTTGAAATATTAAAGGTTGTTGACTCAGATATAGCATCTTCATAGAAGAACACTTTTTTGAAAACTGGACCCCAATTACCATTTGTGTCCTTAAGCCTTACATTAATGACATTTGCTCCGTGAGTTGCATTTGCTTCAACACTTGTTGCTAAAACTGTTTCAAAAGCACTGTCAAAAGCACCGTCTTCAGCAGAAAACAAAATACCATTGCCTTCTCCGGGATCATCTGTACCCCAAAAGAATTCGCAACTCGTTACATTTTGAGAAAATGTCAGAGTTGGAACAAGAAATAATAATATTCCTACTAAGGACCTAAGAGACATTGTCTTAGTTTTTATGGTATCCTTTAGCTTTTACATCTACGTTCTGATCTTGGAATAGATCTGTAGGCATCACCAAATCGAATATGAATGCCTTGCCGTTAGAAAGGTTTATAGAAGGCTCAAGATTTGACAAAGAGTACATTCCTCCGTTTACTCCCCTATCATTTATAGTCAAATCAATATCGTAGTATTCGTGATTTGGATTCCCTGCATCAATTATATCAGTTGAACCAATAATTTCAGTAAACTGAAGAGGATCTCTACCTGATGGATTTGATGCTGGCAAATCAATACCGTTGTATGTCCAATTAAAGAAACCAGAAATATGTGTTTGGGGCCAAGCAGTTGTAGATGTAGAGTAAAGTTGATAACTGCAACAGTTATAGTCATCTCCCCAATTAAAATATGAAGTGCTATAATTGCTTCCGTATAAAAACCCAGCATATCCTGCTTCAAAAATATTTGATGAAAAATCAATGTTGTAGGCAGGTGGTTCAATCATGAAAGCTATATTACCACCTTCTGTGAAATTATTGTTTCTTATATAATTCGTTAATTCAGAATTATAATTCCACCTTGCAAATACTAAATGATTTATATAATTATTTGCAATCATAACTGGGAAAGTCTCAGTATTGATGTTTATTAAATGACTCACATTATTACCGGCAATTAAAATATGATCATCTTCAGACATGTTATAGCCGTAATTATTACGTACGAATAATGTATTGCAAGAGCTTAAAACGACATTACCTTTTGAAAAGTCAATCGAACCATCAACTATGTTTTTGATAGAATTTAATATGTAATAATTGTCATCAATATTTATATAAGCCAACTGACAATCAATAATATTTATGGTATTGAAATTATCTGAATTTGATCCTTGACCTGTTGTTTCGACACCATAATTGTTTCCAAAGTCAAAACCAATAATTTCAACTGTTTGGCCTTGACCTAAGTTTATCTGGATATTCGCATCAAGTTGAATAATTCCACCTTCGTTTTGGGAAATTAACACTAAGCTCTTATCGACAATATTCAAAGTAGGCTCCTCATAATATCCCTCAACAATGAATATTCTATCTCCATCTGATGCTGCGTTTACAGCGTCATAAATATTAGTAAATAGAGTTGTTCCATTTCCTTGAGATAAATACGGATCTACAAAAAGGTCTGTAGCAAAAATTGTATTTATAAAAAAGCTAGCAATTAGGGTTAAAGCAATGTTCTTCATGATTGTAAGTCGTTTTTAGCAACCCTAAATATAACTTCAGATATATGAAAAAACAGAAAAGGTCCCGGAGGGACCTTATCTATACCTGCAAGAAAATTGAAACCAACATAGTCATTGACCATGTCACCAAATAAGACGGACCACTTATCACAGGGTTGCCTTTTTTTTGAAAAAAACTAATCTTTTTTTACTAATCCCTTGATTTTACTATGGTTTCAGAGGTAAAAAAGTGTACGTTTGTGTAGAAGAAAGAGACAATTCTCATGTCAGACTTAAATTATATGAGCGAAAATACTATTGCAGAGGTATTAGGTCTTAAGCTAATATCAATTGAAGATGGCATTGTTATTGGCAAAATGCCAGTTGACTCAAGAACTCACCAACCATATGGTCTTTTACATGGAGGTGCTAGCGTCGTACTTGCAGAAACTTTAGGTTCAGTAGGTTCTCATTTTTTAGTTGAAAAGGAAGGAAAGGGAGCTGTCGGCATAGAAATCAATGCGAACCACATTAGATCTGTGAAATCCGGTTGGGTCTTTGGAACTGCTACTCTTAAGCACAGAGGTGGGAAGCTACATGTTTGGTCTATAGACATCAAAGACGAAAACGGAAAACTAGTATGTACATCTCGATTAACTGTAATGATTATTTCTAGGAATGAATAATCCTCGAGTATGGTGGCGTCCCCCAGGATCTAAAGATATATACACTATGGAGGCTTCTGATAGTGGCACGTCTTGTTTCAGGTTTGTTCCGTTTAGATTAAATGGAGATTTCCCTTCAATTGAATGGAAGGGCCATGTAGTTAAAGCTGAATTCCCTGAAAATGGGACTATTTCTACTGATGAGCTTTACTGTGAGACTAGCACTAGCAGAGATGAGCACAGGGAAGCCGTTATGAATGCTTTGGGCTTGATTGAGTCCGGTGAATTGGAAAAAGTGGTGGTTTCGAGGATAAAAAGTGTTGAAGGTCACTACTCTCCAGAAGATACTTTTAAAACTAAATGCCAAACCCACAACGATGCCTTCGTCTATCTTCTAGATCACCCAAGGATTGGTGTTTGGTGCGGAGCTACTCCTGAACTATTGGTCGCAGCTTCTGACAACAGAGTTGAGACTGTATCACTTGCAGGCACTAGAACTAAGGACTCAATTACATCAATGCCTTGGACTTCTAAGGAACACGATGAGCATGAATTGGTTACAGATTACATTAAAAACATACTAGAAAATCACGGTGCAACAGATTTAAGGATTGAGCCCAGGGAGGATTTAGCATACGGCGATTTAGTTCACCTTGAAACTAGGTTTAGGTGTTCAATGACAGGAAATATTGTCGAGCTCGCAAACGACCTACACCCTACCCCAGCCGTGGGTGGACGTCCTCTAAATAAGGCATGTGAATTCATCATGCACAACGAAGGATTTAACAGAGAGTATTTCACAGGATATTTAGGTGTAGAATCAGCTTCAGGCAGTGCATATTATGTAAACTTACGATGTGCAAAGTGGCAAAAGGGAGGTGTACAGTTATTTGCTGGAGGTGGAATTGTTGAAGGATCTGACATAGATTCGGAGTGGGAAGAAACAGAGGCCAAACTAAGAGCTATTCAATCTACCATAGTAAATGGGTAATTATCAGACATCGGACCATAGAGGAGCATCAGTATTAGTTGCTCAGCTTGCAGCCTCTGGTCTTAAGCATGTCGTAATTAGCCCTGGGTCTAGAAATGCACCCCTAACGATAGCATTTGACGCTCACCCTCAGATAAAGACTCATGTAGTTGTTGATGAAAGATCAGCCGCTCACGTTGCTTTGGGATTAGGATTAGAAACCGGCATACCAGCTGCTGTAATTTGTACATCAGGTACAGCGGCAATTAATCATGGGCCAGCAATGGCTGAGGCTTTCCACCATAGAATTACTCTTATCAGCATTACAGCCGATAGGCCAACATCAGTGATTGGAAAAGGACACGGTCAAAGCGTGTTTCAGACTGGAGTATTTGGCAAAAACTGCAAGCACAGCGTAGTGATCGACGAACTAGAGATGAGCGACGAAGCAATAATTGTGGAAACAGCCAAAGCATTCATTATTGCTTCAAAAGGAACTTCTGTTCATATAAATGTACCGTTTGAAGAACCACTTTATGGTCTTTTAAAAAGCAGCGAAGATTTAAATTTAATAGGCGCATCAAATTCTATAGATCAGAATATTGAAATTCCTGAAGAGCTATGCAAAGACGGTGCAAAAATCTTATTAGTAGCTGGATCAATTCCTTTTTACAAGCGTAGAAAGCCCACAACTATACTTCCAGGAATTTGTGAGAAATTTTCCGGACTTTCTGGACAATCAGTTATCCACTCGGCAGATATGCTAATGGCTCAAAATGGTGGAGTGTTGCCAGATGAACTTGCACCTGAGATTGTAATTACTTTAGGAACACCTACCCTTAGCAAATCGTTTAGGAACTACCTTATCTCACAAAAACCAAAACACTTTCACGTTGGAGATACAGGCAAAGGATGGGATACATGGGGAGAGTTAGCCAAAACTATTGACGCAGACACTAGTTTATGGCTGGAGGCGTTTGAAGGTGCTGAAAAAATTGACAAAGATTTCGCATCAGCTTGGGCAAAGCTTGAGAAAAGTGCGAATACTGATGGATTGCCTTGGTCTGATCTAAAGGCTTTCGACATAGTGCTAAAGGCTACACCAGAAAACGCAAGGATTCATTTGAGTAATTCCACATCTGCTAGATATGTGCAAATGGTAGATACATCTCTGAGTAAAACAATTCATTGTAATCGAGGGGTTGCAGGAATTGATGGATGCACCTCCACTGCTGTAGGGAATGCATTGAATTCAGAGGCGCCTGTGGTTATAATTACTGGTGATGTGGCGTTCCAATATGATTTGAACGGACTTGCTACTATTGATGAGGTGCCGGGAAATTTGAGGGTTGTTGTAATTAACAATGGTGGAGGTGAGATTTTCAGGTGGCTCGACGGTCCTGAGAGTATGGGCTTGGTTGATAAATACTTTGAAACTAAACCTAGAACATCTGTCAAAGCTGCAGCTGAATACTGCGGTCTAAATTATTTTTGTGCAAGGAATCAGGTAGAAACTCAGAAGGCCATGGATGAGATGATGCAAAACAATGCCGCATCTATTTTGGAAGTCATAACAGACGGTTTGAAGAGTACTGAAGTTTATAAAACGATATTATCAAAAAAATGAACCAACGCAATTGGACAACGATTAAGGAATACGAGGATATCAAATTTGAATTCTTCGAAGGAATAGCTAAAATCACAATCTGTCGCCCTAAGGTGTATAACGCCTTCCGTCCGGAAACGAATATTGAGATGATTGACGCGATGGACATGGCCCGCGAAATGAACGACGTGGGAGTAGTAGTATTAACTGGCGAAGGAGATAAGGCATTTTGTTCTGGTGGAGACCAAAACGTAAAAGGAATCGGTGGTTATGTAGGCGAAGACGGCGTACCAAGATTAAACGTTTTGGATTTGCACAAGAGAATCCGTTCTCTTCCTAAGCCAGTAATCGCAATGGTAAATGGATATGCCATTGGTGGAGGCCACGTTCTACACGTTGTTTGCGATCTGAGCATAGCTTCAGACAATGCTATTTTTGGGCAGACTGGGCCTAAGGTGGGGAGTTTCGACGCTGGTTTTGGTTCGAGCTATCTAGCATCTATCGTGGGGCAGAAGAAGGCTAGAGAGATTTGGTTCCTTTGTAATCAATATTCTGCTGACGAAGCAGAAAAGATGGGTCTTGTAAACACTGTTGTACCTCTAGACAAGCTCGAGGATACTACTATTGAATGGTGCAAAACAATTTTAAAGAGGTCGCCTCTTGCTGTGAGGATGATTAAGCGTGGCTTGAATGCTGAGCTTGATGGCCAGCGAGGATTAATGGATTTTGCTGGCGACGCAACACTGATGTACTATCTGATGGAGGAAGCCCAAGAGGGTAAGAAGGCGTTCTTAGAAAAGAGGGAGCCAAACTTCCAACAGTACCCGAAGTTCCCATAATATGGCGAGCATCAAGGCTTGGATTAAGGCTTCGCGCCTAAGAACCCTCCCGCTTGCTTCAACCTGCGTATTGATTGGTGGTGCACTGGGGTTAAAGGAGAATCCAAGTGCTGATTTGTTAATTCTAGCGCTTGCTGCCTTTGTTGTAATTAAACTGCAAACGCTTGCGAATTTCGCAAACGATTATGGTGACTTTATGAAGGGAACCGACGGAGAGAATAGACCAGACAGGGCTCTTGCTTCTGGCGAAATAACTCCCGAGGAGATGAGAGCTAAGATGATCTTCAACTCCGTAGTCATATTCCTTGCAGGATGTGCAACCGTCTATCTTAGCTTTTACGAAATTGGGATTAACTGGGCTGCATGTGGCCTCGTGCTTTTGGGAATCTGCTCTATTGCAGCCGCCTTCAAGTACACTATGGGTAGAACTGCATATGGCTACAGAGGACTGGGAGATCTATTTGTACTTGTGTTTTTTGGCTACGTTGGAGTTCTTGGAATTGCCTTTCTACTGACTCACACATTCCAAATGATTTGGCTCCTTCCTGCCACCTTCTCAGGCCTGATGGCTGTTGGAGTTTTGAATCTGAACAATATGCGCGACCATGAAGGCGATAAGGCTTCTGGGAAAAATACACTTATTGTTAAGATAGGTTTTGATAAGGCCAAACAATACCACGCCCTACTCCTTATCACCGCTTGGGCTTGCATGCTCTACTTCCTACAGGATTGGCGAGGACTTCTATGGTACGTTCTGATTGCTCTTGTTTGCGCAAAACATTTGAAATTAGTTTGGGATACAAAGGACCCGCAAATCTTAGACCCCGAGCTTAAAAAAGTAGCGTTGATGGCATTCGTTACTGGAATGTTTATGCTAATGTCTGTTACACTTTAGACTAGCAGCTGTGCCTGAATCAATCGCAATAGAAGGACTTAATATCGAAGTCATTAGCAGGCCACTGAGTTTTAAAAAGCCTGCAAAAACGTCACGCGATACTCTTTTAGAGAAGCCATGCTACCTTCTTAAAGCCACAACCTCAGATGGAAAAACCGCTTGGGGAGAATGCAGTCTGATTCCAGGGCTAAGTCACGAAAGCGAAGAGCAGGCGGTAGCAGAACTCAATAGAATAGCTAAGGGGTCAACTCTTAATCTAGGTGACATACCTCTCGAACTGCCATCGGTAAGGTTTGCCGTTGAAATGCTAATCCAAAAACTAAGTGGCGAGCAAACCGAAACGCCGTTTATACAGGGAGAAGATGGACTTGAAACAAACGGGCTAGTTTGGATGGCTGATGCCGAGGGGATGCTAGAACAGGTCAAGGAGTTAAAGTCGAAAGGGTTCAAGACGATAAAGCTCAAAATCGGAGCTCTAAATTTTGAAAAAGAGCTTGAGATTTTGAGAGAAGTGAGACTGATCTGTCCTTTTCCTGAATACACTCTTAGGCTTGATGCCAATGGGGCTTGGGAAGAAGATGCTTTGGATAAACTTTCACAGCTTGAGAAGTTCAAAATTCATAGTGTCGAGCAGCCTGTTAGTGCTGGTCAACTTGAATTGATGGCTGATGTGTGTGCAAAAAGTCCAATAAGGATTGCTTTAGACGAAGAGCTTATTGGAATCTTCACTGAAGCAGGAATGGTTAATGTTTTAGACTCGGCCAAACCCCAGTTCATCATTCTTAAACCATCCCTAATTGGAGGTTTAGCCATGTCTGAAAAGTGGATTACTCTTGCTGAAGAAAGGGGGATTGGTTGGTGGAGTACTTCAGCTCTTGAGTCTAACATCGGCTTGCAAGCAATAGCGGATTGGACTTCAGTGATGATGATAAAGCATTCTATGTTTGAGGGAGTTTCAGGTTTGGGTACTGGCAGTTTGTTTGAGAATAATATTGGAGGAGAATTGGTAATTAATCGAGGACAAACCAAATACACCTCCTTCCCTACTCTAGAAGTGGATGGTAGAAAATGGGCGCTTGATCCCGAAGGCTCTAAGGCATTTAAAGAAGATGACATGCGCCCAAGCTGGACAGATGGTTTGGCCGATTTCCTAGATTTTTGGAACAACACAATAGATCCTTTAGAATGTATGACATCTGGATCTACAGGTGAACCAAAGCTCATTTTACATTCTCGTGAATCCGTTGTTCATAGTGCTACTCAAACTATTGAATATTTCAATCTGAATAAAGGAGATAGAATTCTTCACGCATTGCCAATGAATTTCATAGCGGGCAAAATGATGCTAGTAAGAGCATTAGTAGGTGGATTAGATGTTGTTGCAATTGATCCTAGACTTAAGTGTTCTTGGTTTGGTAGAGTAGATTTTGCAGCACTTACACCTCACCAATATACCAAACTTACTCGACAAATAGAAGGGGACATCTTACTTGGTGGGGCACCTATAACTATTCCTATATCTAAGCCAAATGTTTATGAGGGTTTTGGAATGACTGAAACCATTACACACGTTGCTCTTAGAAAAATTGGAGATGAAACATTCGAGGCATTACCTGGAGTTAGTTTTAAAATCACAGATATTGGCAATCTCGTGATTACTGATCCAAATAGGGGTATTAAAGAACTAATTACAGACGATATCGTAGACCTAGTTTCATCAACAAGATTTTCTTGGATTGGTAGAGATAGCGACATCATCAATTCTGGTGGAATTAAATTCAATCCTATAATATTGGAAAAGAAACTTGATGGCATTTTTGAATGCGATCTTGCAATTTATGGTATCCCAAACTCTGAACTTGGGACAAGTATTGAATTGAGGCTAGACATTTCTGAGCCTTCAGAAAGTCAATTAACGAAAATCGTATCACAGGTTAGTGGGGTTTTAAAGGGAGTAGAGAGTCCAAGGAGTTATAAGTTTGGCCCTATAGAAAGAAATTCGGCCGGAAAAATCTTGAGAAAACAAATGGCACAAAACCTACCTTTTATTGTATTTGCAACAGCTAATCTCAACAAAGTAAAGGAAGTGCAACGTCTCTTAGAAGGACAATACATAGTCAAATCACTTCAAGACATCGGCTGTATTGAAGACATACCTGAAACATCGTCAACACTAGAAGGAAATGCAGCATTAAAAGCTAGATACGTAAAAGAAACCTATGGATACGACTGCTTTGCAGATGATACTGGATTAGAAGTAAAAGCTCTAGATGGTGCACCAGGAGTTATTACAGCTAGGTACGGGGGACCAGAGAAAAATGCCGGAAAAAACATGACTCATCTTCTCAATGAGCTAAATAGGGTTGGCGCAATTGACAGAAGTGCTCAATTTAGGACAGCAATTCATGTAATTACAGGCTCTACTGAGAAGCTAATCGAAGGAGTTTGTTTAGGAAAAATAGCAGATGAACAATCTGGAAATGAGGGGTTTGGATACGACCCCATCTTTATTCCATCAGGTGAAACAAGGACTTTTTCAGAAATGAGTGGCGATGAGAAAAATAAAATCAGTCATAGGGCCGAAGCAATTAGGGAAATGCTCGAGTATTTATCATCTTTGTAGTAATGAATTATCTAGAATTCGAAGAGCCCATCAAAACTCTGAGAGAGCAGATTGATAAGGCAAAAGATATTGAGGAAAAGAATGACCTTGATATGAAGACTACTATTGTTGAGCTTGAAGCTAAAATAGAAGAAGTAACTAAGGAGATTTATGGTAAACTCACACCCTGGGAAAGAGTGCTTGTGAGTAGACATCCTGATAGGCCCTATACTCTAGATTACATTGAATCTATTACTGAGGGAAACTTTATTGAACTTCACGGTGATAGAACTGTAAAAGATGATAAAGCAATGGTTGGGGGATTTGGTGAACTTGACGGAAGACCTATCATGTTTATTGGCCAACAAAAGGGGTCAAACACTAAAATGCGTCAGTACAGGAATTTTGGAATGGCTAACCCAGAGGGCTACAGGAAAGCCTTGAGATTAATGAAGCTTGCTGAAAAATTCAATAGACCTGTCGTTACGCTTATCGATACTCCCGGAGCATACCCTGGATTAGAGGCTGAAGAAAGAGGACAAGGAGAAGCTATTGCTAGAAACCTAATTGAAATGGTTCAGCTTAAAGTGCCAATTATTTGTGTAATAATAGGTGAAGGTGCTTCTGGTGGAGCCCTAGGTATTGGAATCGGAGATAAAGTGATGATGCTAGAAAACACGTGGTACAGTGTTATTTCTCCAGAATCTTGTTCTTCAATTCTATGGAAATCTTGGGATCACAAGATTACTGCAGCTGAAGCACTTAATCTTACAGGCGACGATATGCAAAAACTTGGTCTTATAGACGACATAATTCCAGAGCCTCTTGGCGGAGCACATAACAATAGAGATGAGATGTTTGCTACTATTAAGCAAGTACTCATTGAGAATATTGACTCATTAATGAAGCAAGGAGCAGACAAAAGAATCTCTCAAAGAATACGTAAGTTTTCTAACATGGGAGTAGTGACAGCTTAATTTTTTTTGTCCTTCACCCAATACTTTTTATACTAATTTTGAAATTATTTTATCTGCGATTCACAAATCTAATTACTCGCATGCTACAATCAAACTCTACATTTATTGCAATAGCGGTAGCTATATTTTTAGCTGGCTGCGCGGGCCTTGGCTCTATGGAAAAAGCCCTAGACACAGTTGGTCTATCTGTTCAACCTGAAACATTGATTCTTAAAGGAGGAAATGTTGATGTTACTATAACTGGAAACTTCCCTGCTAAATACTTTGGTAAGAAAGTAATACTTGAAGCTACACCTGTTCTAGTATGGGAAGGTGGCGAAGCTGCATTTGACACTGAGGGATTCCAAGGTGAAGATGCTGCAGGCAACTACTCAGTTATTTCATATGAAGTAGGCAAATCATTCACTTACAACTCAAGTATTCCTTACGATGCTGCTATGGAGGACGGCGCTCATCTTGAACTTCGAATACGCGGCAAGAAAGGTGATAGTGTGGTTGACTTTGAACCATACTTTCTATGTAAAGGTGTTATTACAACACCAAAGCTTGTTCAGCCAGATGACAAATTTATGATCACTGCTGACAATTTCAAAAGAACAATGGATTACACTCACAACGACGAAATTAACTACGATTACAACAGTTCAGTAGTTAAATCTTCTGAATTAAGAACTGATGAGTGGGCTTCTATGAAAGAATTATTTACGCTTGCAGCGACTGCAGATAGCGTAGCTCTTTCTAGAGTGACAATTGATGCATATGCTTCACCAGAAGGAGAAATTAGCCTAAACAAAGATCTTGCAACTGACAGAGCAAATTCTGCTCACAGATCTCTACAAAGAGAATTGAGAAGAGTAAAGATTAACTCCGGTGACGACTTCGCAAATCTTGTATCTCATGGTGAGGATTGGGAAGGATTCAAGGAATTAATGAAGGCTTCTGACATTTCGGATAAAGATCTAATCATCCGTGTACTTGAAATGTATGCAGACAAGAACAAGCGTGAAGAGGAAATTCGCAACATTGCAAAGACTTACTCTGAAATCGAAGACCGAATTCTTCCTTCTCTTCGTCGTTCAATGATTGCTCTTGACTACACAGTTGAAGGATACACAGATGAAGAACTTATTGATCTTAGCATGTCTGCTCCTGAAACACTTACTGTTGAAGAACTTCTATACAGCGCAACATTATTTGATAGTGTAAATGATAAATACACAATCTATGCATCTTGTGCTGAAGTACATGCTGATGACTTAAGAGGGCACAACAATAGCGGTGTTTGCTTAATGGAAATGGGTCGTAGGAATCAAGCAAAAAAAGCTTTCAATAAAGCAAATAGCTTAGACGCTAACAACAAAGCGGTTCTAAACAATCTTGGTGCTATTGCACGTCAAGAAGGAAAAATAGATGATGCTGAAGCTCTACTAAATAAAGCAGGATCTAGTTCTGAGACTAGCTACAACAAAGGACTTGTTGCTATCAATCTTGGAAATTACGGCTCAGCTATTTCTAACATGAGCGGATATACATCTGTAAACCTTGCTCTTGCAAAGCTTCTTAAAGGAGATGCTAAGGGAGCTAAAACAACTCTTCAAAATTCAAATGACGAAAGTGCAATTGCTAGCTATGTACTTGCAATATGCTGTGCTCGTCTTGACGACAATGCCGGTGCTAAAGCAAATCTTGATGCAGCCTTAACAAAGGATTCATCACTAGAAGCTAAGGCTAAAGCTGACTTAGAGTTCGACGGAATCGAGTAAGATATCTTATCACAAAAAGAAAGGCCTGACAATTATGCCGGGCCTTTTCTTTGTCTTAATATTTAATGCACTACTTCAGGTGCTGATAAGCATGCCAAAGTACAACTCCGGCGCATACACTGACATTCATACTTTGTTTAACTCCAAGTTGAGGAATTTCAACAACAACATCTGAAGCATAACATGTTTCTTTCCTAACTCCTCTTACTTCGTTACCAAGAACAAACGCCCACTTCTCTCCTTTTTTAGGTTGCCATGAGTTAAGCATTACACTTTCATCAATTTGCTCAACTGACGCAACCTTATAACCTTCTGATTTGAGAACATTAATAGCATCAAAAGTATTTTTATGGCCTCTCCAGGGTACGTGCTTACTCGAGCCTAGAGCAGTTTTTAAAATATCTCTGTGTGGTGGATGACAACTAATACCACAAAGCTCAATACTTGCAATTCTAAAAGCATCACCAGTTCTAAAAAACGAACCAATATTATTGCCGGAACGTACGTCCTCTATTATTAGAGCTACAGGCAAGTGCTCTGATTTTGCGTAATCTTCAGGGCTTAATCTTATATCCTTTGCTAAGGCCAAATCTTATTTGATATATAAGTTAAATGGCAATCTCGCTTGAATCACTTCACCGGACTCTACCATATGTTTAACCTCAAGCACGTCTTTAAGATAAATGTCATCTATTCCTAATACATTTAAGGCACTTAAACCACTTTCAATTCCTATAATATCTTCAATCATAGCCTCAAAAGAATCCTTTTTCTTTGGAAGATAAACTCTTTCTAGATCTTCACCACCTAATAATCCCTCTGCATATGCAACAGCATCCTCTATGCTTCCAATTTCATCAACTAGACCAATTTCAAGAGCATCCTCTCCTGTCCAAACTCTTCCTCTTGCAACTTCTTCAACCTGCTCTTTAGACAAACCTCTTCCCTCAGATACCTTTGATGTGAAGTCATCATAAATATCTACAATGATCTCATTATAAGCATCAATTTCATACTGATTCATTGCAAACAAACCATCTGGTGAACCTGCATGATCGTGTGTCTTGATTTTGTCAAAAGAAATACCTAGATGTTTTTCAAAAGCACCTCCCAAGTTAGGGATAGCTCCAAAAACACCAATTGAGCCGGTTATAGTTGTAGCATTTGCATAAATTTTGTCTGCAGCACAACTTATGTAGTAGCCTCCGGAAGCGGCTAAATCACTCATACTAACAATAAAGTGCTTTCCAGATTCTTTTAAAAGTTTAGTTTCTCTCCAAATAACATCGCTTGCAAGCGCACTTCCTCCAGGAGAATTAACCCTTAGTACAACAGCCTTAACATCAGGAGCCAATCTTGCTTCTCTAATTGCTCCAGCAATAGTTTCAGAACCAATTGTAGCAGCATCACCCTCGCCTGACTGAATGCCACCTACTGCATAGATAATTGCAACTTCACCACCAAGATTTTCATCATCTGAATCCTCATTATCTGAAGATTCATTAAATAATTCTACAAAATCATCCGAGGATGAAAGTGGGAAACCAAACATTCTCTCATCAAGTGTGTATTCTAGAAATGAAATCTTACTTAATTCAATGTCTTCTCCAAGTTTCTCATCCATTAAATCATTTAGCTCGTCCTCGTAAAGCAGCTTATCTATAAAACCAAGCTGTACTGCATCTTCAGCTAATCTGAGTGAAATATCATTTGCTGCATCATCAATTAATGACACTTTTATGTCTCTACTTTTCGATATTGCTGATGTCATTGTATCCCAAAAATCACCAAGTAATGCATTTATCTGTTCCTTATTCGCCTCACTGAAATCCTTTCTAAAATAAGGTTCTACTGCGCTCTTGTATTTGTTATTGGGTCCTCTTAGCACAGTGACATCCATGCCAAGTTTTTCGAATAGACCTGGATAGAACATTACTTGAGAGCTAAGTCCAGTTAAGCTCATCATACCATTTGGATGGAGATACACCTCGTCAGCAACACAGTTCATGTAGTATCCCTTTTGTGTCATTACTTCTGCCCATGCTAGAACCCATTTTCCGGACTCTTTGAAATTATCAATTCCTTTTCTAATATCCTCAAGAGTAGAAGGATAAGCTCCTGCACCAGAAATGTTTAGGAGAATTCCCTCAATGTCTTCATCAGTTGAAGCTCGTTCTAATCCTTCTAGGATTTGGTCTAAACCTAATTGAGTGTCAGCATTAATCCCATTTAGCCCAAATGATATATCCTGCGACCCACCTCTTTCAACAATTGCAGTATTTAGGTCAAATACCAAAACGTTTGCTTGGTCTTCATTAATTACAAATTTATTACCTGACGTGTCTGAAAAAGCACTCGTCAAACCTCCAACAAGGGCGGCAACAAAGATGAAAATTAAAATTATACCGCCTATCAAAAGGGCTACCATTGAGCCTATCGCAGAGCTCACTATGTTTTTCAAAAATTCCATAGTTGCTAATATATAGACTTATCTTGCTCAGTCATGAGAATGAGAAACGTATACATAGGTTTGGGCTCAAATATTGGAGATCGAGAGAGTACTATAAACACAGCAATTACAGCTGTTGAGAAGGTATTAATAGAAACTCGTTCTATCAAGACCTTAACAATATCTAACATCTATGAGACGACTGCTTGGGGTATGCCTGAGGGGACTCCTTCCTTTTTAAACTGTGTAATTTGTATTGAAACAAATTTGGAACTTAATTATCTCTTAGACGTTTTATTGAATATAGAAATAGCTCATGGTCGTCTACGAAATACTGAAGAAGGATATTCAAATCGCACTCTTGATTGTGACATCTTAGTTGCTGGAGAAGAAATCGTTTCAAATGAAAGATTGGAAGTGCCGCATCCAAGAATAAGCAAACGTAGGTTTGTCCTTCAACCCCTTTCTGATTTAGATCCAAAATTAAAAATACCTGGACTAGAAAATTCAGTATCAGAATTATTAATAAATTGTTCTGACAATTCTAAATTAACTTTATGGGACCCTACGCATACATAGCAATTGAAGGAAATATAGGTGCCGGCAAAACCACCTTCACCGAGCTCGTGGCTAAACAGTACGGGTATGAACTTATACTTGAAAGATTTGAGGAAAACCCATTTTTAGAGAGGTTTTACGAAGACACTAAAAGCCATGCATTCTCTGTTGAACTTGCCTTTGTTGCGGATAGATTTAAGCAGCTAAGAGAAGCTCTTGGTAGTCGAAATTTATTTAGGCAGCAAGTTTTAGCTGACTATTCATTTGCAAAGTCTTTGATTTTTGCAAAAGCTAATTTACCCCAGAGTGAATTCATTTTATTTAGAACAATGTTCCGACTTATGGAGGCGCAATTACCCAAACCAGAAGTCATCGCCATACTTAACCCTGGTATTGAAAAAGTGAAGAATCAGATAATTGAGCGTGGGCGTTCTTATGAGCAGGATATGCCTGAAGGATATTTGGAGAGGGTTTGGTCTGGATATGAAGAACACTACAAATTCCACAGAGGATCAAGGGTTCTTTGGATAGACACGTCAGATTTAGATTTTGTGAAAAACAACGAGGACTTCAAAAAACTATTAACTTGTATCCTCGCTCCGAGAAAACCTGGGGTGTATCACTTAAAACCATAGAAAATGCTTAGAAAAGACTTTTTAAGATTGAGCGCCCTGTGTGGAGGAGGAATATTTTCAGTGTCTACGTTTGCCAGAGCAAATAAACCATTGGAAATCGAAGAACTTGTTGCTTCATCAGGAATAGATGGCAGCATGTTTAACTACGCAGATGCACCAATAAAAAAGGTGAGAGTTGGTGTCGTAGGCTTAGGAAATAGAGGGACTACTCTTATTGAAATGCTTAATTGGTTAGTACGTAACGATCATTGTGAAATCGTGGCAATCTGCGATGTACAAAAAAAACACATAGAGCGGGCTCAAAGTAGAATTTCAAAATTTCAGAACACTTCACCGCAGGTCATAAACGGATCCTCAAACGAAAATGCTTGGATGCAAATTTGCAATCCAGATCTAGCTGACCTTCTCTTAATCGCTACTCCTTGGAGGTGGCATGCTCCGATGGCTACATACGCAATGGAGCAGGGTCTTCACGTAGCAACTGAGGTTCCAATGGCATACAAAGCCCAAGATATCCTTGAGGTGATTAAGACAGCTGAGCGCACAAAAAGGCATTGCATAATGATTGAAAATTGCTGCTATAATGGAGAGGAACTTTTCGTTTTGAATATGGTGAAGGAAGGAGTTTTTGGCGATTTAACTCATGCCGAATGCGCCTACATACACGATTTGCGAGAATTACTGATACATAAAGAATACTACCACGAGCGTTGGAGATTAAATCATCACCTAGAACGCGACGGAAATTTCTACACAACTCATGGTTTAGGCCCAGTTTGTATGTACATGGATATTCTAAGAGGTGATAACTTGAGTCACCTTGTTTCTATGAGTTCAAACGAGGCCGCTTTGAGTAATGCATTGAGAGAATCTGACGATCCTGTGATGAATGCTATTTCAAATAAGGTGGTATGTGGTGACGTAAACACTACTCTAATTAAAACTGAAAAAGGCCGAAGCATAATGCTTCAGTTTGATGTTCACACAGGACGCCCATACAACAGGCTTAACAAGCTTTGTGGAACTGGTGCAGTTCACTACGGTTACCCTTCAAGGTTATATATAGATAAACACGATGGAGATTGGCATAGTTGGCAGGATGAAGCTAGTTACAAAGAATATTTAGAAAAATATGCTCACCCAATGTGGACAAAACTTCGCGAACAGATATCAGACAATGAGCAGGGGCACGGGGGGATGGATTTCGTGATGATGTTTAGACTAATTCGCTCACTTAATCACGGAGTAGCACTTGACTTAAACGTATACGATGGTGCTCTTTGGAGCATAGTCGGTGCTTTAACAGACAAATCTGTAGCCGAAGGTAATCAAAGGGTAAACATCCCTGATATCACAAATGGAAAATGGCAGAAAGAGGCTGAACATCCAGTTTTCAGAGAATTATAACCGAATTAACCGATTAGTTCTTTCATTTTAGAACCGATATGAGCAGGACTATCCACAACGTGGATACCGCATTCTGCCATTACTCGCTTTTTTGCTTCAGCAGTTTCGTCTTCACCACTAACGATTGCACCTGCATGACCCATAGTTCGGCCTTTTGGAGCTGTTACTCCAGCGATAAATCCTACAACTGGTTTTGTTGAGTTTTCCTTAATCCAACGTGCTGCGTTTATTTCAAGATCTCCGCCAATTTCACCAATCATTATAATCCCTTCTGTTTCATCGTCTGCCATTAGAAGCTTAACAGCGTCAAGTGTTGTTGTACCAATAATTGGGTCTCCACCAATACCTATTGCTGTGGTTTGACCTAAACCTGCTTTAGTACACTGATCAACTGCCTCATATGTAAGAGTGCCTGACTTACTTACAATTCCAACTCGACCTTTCTCGAAAATGAAGCCAGGCATAATTCCAACCTTAGCCTCACCTGCAGTCATAACTCCTGGACAGTTTGGACCAATTAAAGTGCAATCTCTCTGATCAATGTAAGCCTTTACTCCTACCATGTCTGCAACAGGAATACCTTCAGTGATACAAATGATAACCTTGATACCACCATCTGCAGCTTCCATGATAGCATCTGCTGCAAATGCTGGGGGAACAAATAGTATGCTCACATCAGCACCAGTTTTTCTAACCGCATCTTCAACAGTGTTGAATACCGGTTTATCAAGGTGAGTTGAGCCTCCCTTGCCGGGAGTAACACCTCCTACTACGTTTGAACCATATTCTATCATTTGGCTAGCGTGGAATGTGCCCTCGCCACCAGTAAATCCTTGAACAATTATTTTAGAGTCTTTGTTTACTAAAACGCTCATGAGTAGTTGTTTTTTTAGCAGTTTTTTCTTGCCAGGTAAATTTAGGCCAAACCTCCTCCATCTTCCCCCTTCTTTCCTCAAATTTGCATAGTGAAAAATTCAATACCCCAAGCCCTTGATGGTTCAACTATTTGCGCAATCTCCACAGCAACAGGCTCAGGAGGGATTGCAGTTGTTCGTGTAAGCGGCTCTGATGCATTGACAGTCTCTTCTTCTATTTTTTCAAAAAAACTAGGTATTGAACATGATAGAGGTGTTGTATTAGGTAGAATTATTGATGGTGAATCAATTCTTGACGAAGGTCTAGCACTTGTTTTATGTGGACCCGGGTCATATACTGGAGAGGATACAGTTGAGTTCAATATTCACGGATCTGCATTTATTCAAGGAGAGATAATAAGGTTGTTGATTCTTGCTGGTTGCCGACTAGCAGGTCCAGGGGAATTCACACAACGAGCATTTTTAAATGGTAAGCTTGACTTAGCTCAAGCAGAGGCCGTAGCAGATCTAATAGCTGCTGAACATTCTGGCGCACATCGATTAGCTGTTGAACAACTCCGAGGAAATTTCTCTAGAGAGATAGGTGAGTTACGCGAGTCATTAATTGAATTTGCTGGATTATTAGAATTAGAATTAGACTTTTCAGAAGAAGATGTTGAGTTTGCTGATAGAACACGCTTCTTAGAACTTATTGAAAAACTACTTGGTAGTGTCACTTCTCTTGCTGATTCATTCCGTGCAGGAAATGCTATCAAGTCAGGCGTTCCGATTGCAATACTTGGAGCACCAAATGCTGGAAAATCTACTCTATTGAATGAACTTGTTGGCGATGAAAGAGCTATAGTGTCTGATATCGCCGGTACTACACGAGATGTTATTGAAGACACCTGTATAATTGATGGAGTTTTATTTAGATTCATTGACACTGCTGGAATAAGGGAAACTTCAGACATAATAGAAAATGAAGGAATTAAAAGAGCATTTGAAAAAGCAGCAAGCGCACACACTGTGCTATACATACTAGATTCTTCTGAGGAAGATTTAATTTCTGCTAGGTCTAAAATTTCTTCACTAGATATTTCAGAAGAAATAAACTTGGTAGTGATTTGGAATAAGTGCGATCTTAAGTCGGCGCCATTAGGTGAAATCGAAGGCTGTTCTAATTCATTATCAATTAGCGCTTCTTCAGGAGATGGAATTGACGCAATAAAAAATTTGCTCATTGAATCTCATGGTATTAAAGAAAGCGCATCATCTCTTGTAGTGACAAACGCAAGACATTTTGAGGCGTTAGTAAACGCAAAAAAAAGTCTTGAATCTGTGAAAATAGGACTTGATGGAGACACCTCTTCTGATCTTGTAGCAATTGATGTAAGACAAACCTTGCATCACCTTGGATCAATTATTGGAGCTGTCCACGCTGATGATATTCTAGGACATATCTTTTCTCATTTCTGTATCGGGAAGTAGGTCTAACCCTACCTTTGCCTCGTTAAATTCACTTGTAATGGATCCTAACGCTGGCAAGAAAAACCTAAGGAATCGTATTGGACGTGAAGACGCAATCGCTGCTCTTCACACTGAAGATTTTAAAAGAAGAACTACTTCTTTCTATCGCTATGTAGATATTGCTGACCCTGAAGCAATGAGAGACTCTCTTTATAAAGAGTGGTCTAAACTTTGTGTATTCGGACGAGTCTATCTTGCTCAAGAAGGCATAAACGCACAAATCTCAGTTCCTGAACCCAACTGGGATGCTTTCATCAAAGTTCTCCAAAGTAGAGAAGAGTTCAAGGACATGCATCAAAAAATTGCAATTGAAGATGATGGTAAATCATTTTTCAAGCTTATGCTTAAGACAAAGAATCAAATTGTTGCTGATGGTCTTGAGTATGGAGAGTATGACATTTCAAATGTTGGAACTCATCTTGATGCTAAAGCATGGAATGAGGCTATGGATGATGGAGCTATTGTAGTCGACATGAGAAATCATTACGAAAGTGAAATTGGCCATTTTGAAGGAGCAATTTGCCCACAGTCTGAAACTTTTAGAGAAGAACTACCAAAGGTTCTTAAAGATCTAAAAGGCAAAGAGGACGAGAAAATTCTTCTTTATTGTACTGGGGGAATTAGGTGTGAGAAAGCTTCATCTTACCTGAAACATCACGGATTTAAAGATGTAAACCAATTAAATGGCGGAATAATTGACTACGCTAGACAGCTTGTAGAAGATGAAACTATCGACAATAAATTTATCGGTAAGAATTTCGTATTTGACGAACGATTAGGTGAAAGAATATCAGAAGATGTAATCGCAAATTGTCACCAATGTGGTGAACCTTGTGATGAGCATGTAAACTGTAGGAATAAGACTTGTAATCTATTGTTTATTCAGTGTGAGAAATGCCAAGAAAAGAACGGTGGATGCTGTACGCCGGAGTGTTTAACCTACTCCAAATTACCAGACGAAGAGCAGATTACTAGACGCAAGGGAAAGAAGAATGATGCACGTTTCCACAATCACAAGAAGATAGACCTAAGTCAGAGATTTAAATAACTAAAGTAAATTCCGTATTTTGCAGGATAAAACACACCTGTACAAAGAAACCATATGCAAGCAATTCGCACGTTTCTATTTCTTGGAATAATCTCATTAAGCGCAATAAATCAGAAAGTTACCGCTTCTGAATTAAGTTCGATGGTGATACCTTCTTTTACTGTTGATTCATCATCAGGTATTGAAGGCGATGGATATATTGTAAACTTCACAAATACATCATCAGCCATAAACGAAAGTTGTGGTTTAGATGTCACTTACGTTTGGGCTGTTGATACTGGAACAGAAGGAATAGATTGGGTATATGTAAATGGAACTAATGCAACTTCAGAAGACTTGGCAATAGAGTTTATTACTCAGGGATGTTATAATGTTACACTTTTTGCAAGTGATTGCAATGGAAATGCAATTTCAAACCAAACTGAAATAACTGTTGCAGGTCCTATCCAATTAATAGTCCAAGACTTCACTGCCATTTCAAACTGTACTAACGGATCGGTAGAAGTGTTTTGGCAAATGGCGTCAAACAACAATAACACTATTGACTTCAGCATGTTCTTAGACGGAGCTCCAGTATCATCATCATTTGACACATTCTCAGGATTATCTAGTTGTACTGCCCCTGGATCAATACTACATGCTAACACAGAGATTATTGGATTCCTCACTCCCGGCTCTCACCAATTAATAGTTCAAGCACAGGGTGATTTATTCCCTGAACCTGTTTTTGACATTCAATCCTTTGAGGTTTACGAGGCAGCAGCACTAAATCTTGTTTCTGACGCTCAAGCTTACTGCGCTTACCAACAAGCTGAAGTACAAGCCCAAATCAGTTTAGGACTAGGTCCATATATTTTAGATTGGTCTATTGATGGAATTACTCAACACACTGAGGTTGTAAATGGTACAGAAGCAACATATAGCTTTGATTTAACTAGTGTTTCTGGACCTGCGAATATAATCGTTACGGTAATTGATGCAAATGGGTGTGAATCTTCAGAATCAATTCCTATTGAGGTATATGATGCTGTAGACATTACCGTAACTGTAGATCCTGCATGTGAAAATGAACTTTCAACATTTACAGCGAGTGGAAATGCAACACAATATGTTTGGCCTACAACAATATTCACAGTTACAAACCCTGTAATTGCAGGTGGTGGTTCAGACTCTCAATCAGAGATTGTAGGAGATGGAATAGCTGTAGACGTTATTGGAGAAATTGTAAATATTGGAACATTAGACGGTGATTTAACTTGTTCAACTATTGGAACTGCGAATGCTGTTGTAACTCAGAATCCAACACTAGCACTGTCTCAGAGTAATGGGGCTACGTTTTGTGCTGATGAAAATCCTGTATTAAACGCTTCTGGAGCTGACACCTATGTATGGAGTCCTACTCCTATTTCCCAAAATGGCGGAGAAGCAACATTTGCATCAAACATTACATCTCCTCTTACAGGAAATGCAATAGGAACTATCGATTATGGAACACACACATGCTCTAGCTCAATAATATTCAGTTACCCAATTTTAGACACACCAATTGTTCAACTAGACGTAACTAATGACATTATTTGTGGACCAAGCGAAACAGTTACAGTAAGTACAGGTGGAATGGATCCTTCGACTTACACTTTCGAATGGTTTTTAAATGGCAATATTCTTGTTGGAGAAGTAAATAACAGTTTAGACTTATCATTTGCTTACCCCGAAGACGCAGGTATAAACATCGTTGCTTGCCAAGTAACCCACAACAACGGTTGTTTAGGAGGATCTGTTATAGAAATAGAAGTTCTTGAGGGTGCAAGTGTTGCATTAAGTGCTCCAATAATTTGTGAAGGAGAACCATTTTACATTGATGTATTAGCAAATGGTAATATTACTTGGGACACTAATGGTGCAACTCCATTTACTGACGGGTACTATTATGACACAGCTCCTGATGGCTCTATCTTCGTTGCAACAGCTACTTTAACTTCAGTTTCTATTTTAACAGACGGTCAATTTGATTGTGTTGTTTCAGAATCAATTACAGTTGAGACAAGAGCTAATCCAGATTTGGATTTCAATTTTAGTGGTACTCCTTGTACAGGCCAAAGTGTTCAAGTAGATATCAGTGGAGCAGAATCATATACATGGTCATCTTCACCAATTGAAGACAATTCTACAATTAATCCTGATGGATCTAATATTGGTCTTAACATCCTTTCTCTTGGCTATACTAGTGCAATTACCGGATCATTAGATGTTACAGCAACAGGTAGCACGAGCTATGCTGATACAGGAGGATTGACTTGTACTACTACTGAAACTTATAACAACATTATAGATGCAAGTACAACATTCCAATTAACAGGAGACACTGAAATATGTGAAGGTGAATGTATAAACCTTGCAATTCAATGGGATACTGAGCCAAATGGAGCAACTTTCTCATTCGACTGGTATTTAGATGGAGCGCTCCACTCGAATTCTGAAACCTTTACTGAATGTCCTACCTACGCTACTGGAGTTGCTGAGGTTATGTTGGTTTTAGAAGCAGGCACGGCTTGTGAATCAAGCCAAACAGTTTTTGTAAACACTACTCAGATGCCTGTTATTACTGCTTCAGCAGATGTATCAGAAGGATGTTCTCCTCTAACTGCAAACTTTACAGCTACAAATCAATTTGCAAGTATTACCGCTTGGAATTTTGATAATGGACAAAACGCAACGGGAGTTGATAATACCCAAATGACATTTGACTGTTTAGACTACTCCATTGGAGATTGTATCTATCAGGTTAGCTACACAGCTATTTCTCCCACTAATCCAAATTGTACAGCCACCGAGCTTGTCCCAATTATAGTACATCCTATTCCAGTGAGTGATTTCTTCCTACAAGAAACTTTAGTGTGTTATGATGAGTTCAATGATGCAACTATTAATGCAGTTAATTCTTCTTCTGATCTTGTAGGCCAAACCTGTGCTGCAGGCAATCCTCCTTACACATGGACATTATTCCCAACAGGTTCAGACACTTGTACTGAAAATCTTGGAGAAACACCCACCCTTACTGTTTCAGGAATTGGTTCATTTACAGTAGGGTTAGATGTATTAGATCAATACGGTTGTTCAAGCCAGTCATTCCAAGACTTCCTAGTTGCTGAAGCACCATTGCCAGAAATTGGGTTCTTTCAAACATCGGTTTGTCTTCCAACTCAAATTGAAATTTTAAACACTACAACTGGTGCAGCAAGCTTTGAGTTAGAAGTACCCGGCTTTGTTATTCCCACAAACTTTAATTCACCATTCTATTTAGACATTGAATACCCTGGTGTTTATGAGGCCGAATTCACTGTTACTTCAGATGAAGGATGTTCAGTTACTTTAGAAATTGATGACGCATTTGAGGCTTGGTATCATCCAATTGCAGACTTTACTACTGATCCAGAATTTATCGATGTATTAGAGCCAATTGTGAATTTCGTTAATCTCACTGAAGGAGGAACTGAATATATTTGGTCTTTTGGAGATGGAGATGGTTCTTCAGAGTTCAATCCGTCGCATGAATACTATGCTGATGGCGCATATACTGTTCAGCTTCATGTTACAAACGATTATGGCTGTACTGATATAAGTACACAAACTATAAACGTCAATAATCTGCTTCAAATTTTTGTTCCAAATTCGTTTACCCCCAACAACGACGGAAATAACGACGCTTGGTTCCCTGTCATTAGTGGTCAAGAATTAATAGCTCAATACGAGTGTTGGGTATATGATAGGTGGGGTAAGCTAGTTTATTTCTCTAATACTCCCGGAGAACCTTGGGTTGGTGACAATAAGATTGACGGTTCAGCAACACATTACATAAGCGGTACAGAAGCTTATAGTTGGAGAATTGAGATTAAAATGGTAGACGGCCTAGGTGCCCGCACCGAAACAGGTCACTTATACTTAGTACGCTAAAATTACTTTTATGAAAGCATTTGTTTTCCCTGGACAAGGAGCACAATACCCTGGCATGGGTAAAGATTTATTCGATGCATCGGACATCGCTAAAAAAAGATTTGAAGAAGCAAATGAAGTGTTGCGCTTTAACATTTCAGAGATTATGTTTAATGGAAGTCCAGAAGATTTAAAGCAGACTAAAGTAACTCAGCCTGCAATATTCTTGCATTCAACTATTCTTGCTGAAGTTTTAGGAGAAAAAATAAATCCAGACATGGTAGCTGGTCATAGTCTAGGTGAGTTTAGCGCAATGGTTGTAGCTGGAGGAATCTCATTTCGTGATGGCCTTAAACTAGTTTCAGCTCGTGCAAATGCCATGCAAGAAGCTTGCGAAGCAACACCATCGACAATGGCTGCAGTACTTGGACTAGAAAACAAAGTAGTAGAAGATATTTGCAATTCTACAAATGGAGTTGTCGTAGCAGCTAACTACAACTGCCCTGGACAACTTGTTATATCAGGTGAGATTCCAGCTGTAAAAGCTGCTTGCGAAAAGTTAACTGAGGCAGGTGCAAGAAGAGCCTTGATGCTTCCTGTTGGAGGTGCATTCCATTCTCCCCTAATGGAGCCTGCAAGAGAAAAACTTGCATCAGCAATCGAAGCTACCCAAATGTCTGAGCTCAAGTGCCCAATATTTCAAAATGTAAGCGCACAAGCAGAAACTGACATAGAAACGATTAGGGAAAATTTAGTTTCTCAACTTACAGCACCGGTTAAATGGACGCAAAGTATGGAGGCTATGATTTTATACGGAGCTACTTCTGTTACAGAAGTTGGTCCAGGTAAGGTGCTTCAGGGATTGTTCAGAAAAGTTGACAGAGCTTTCGCAACAGAGTCTGCTGTGTTAAGCTGAGAAATCTTCTTTTACTTCCTGAGGCATAAGTCCATCTTTAATACGTTGATGACGTAGAATTTCAGCTTTTTTTTGCAAGAATTCACCTAGTGACTCTTTGCGTTGTAATTGCGTTGTTTTCAAACGTTCCATTATGATGTTATCCATTAATGGAAAATACAGACAACATCTCCCCACTATTATTGACTCCTTAAGAGTTATTCAACTCTAGTTGGTGATTTTTTTACTTTGTCTACTTTTGAAGAAAAACCAAAGAATACAGGAAGACACACCAGCAAACAAAGCGCAAAACAAGTATATAATGGGCAGGAGTTCATTATTGGAAGAAAACAAAAAACCCGATATAAAAGCTCCTCCACCAATTCCAATTTCTAAAGCCATAAGCATTGTGCTTAAGCCTAAAGCAATTTTTCCTTTAGGTGCTAAATCAGCAGTCCATGCAAATATTGTGGGCATATTTATTCCAATAGATAAACCATAAATCACACCACCAATTGATGCAACTAACTTTGTCGTTGAAAAACTCATGATTCCCATTCCAATTAGGAGCAAAAAGCCACCTATGACTAAAAGAGGTTCTCTTCCATATTTATCTGAAGCTCGTCCTGCAACAAACCTCATTAGAATTGAAGCAGCAACAATGATGGTATTAAAAAGACCTTTGTATTTATAACCTAGAGAGTCAACAAAATTTGGAGTAATGGTAAGAAAAACACCAAAAGCGGCTGATACTGGAATTAAAAAAAACGCTGCTGGCCATGCACTTTTTTCTAATATACCTCCTTTGAAAACATTCAAATCTTCAAGAGTAACACGCCTTGGATTAGGTAAAGATTCTGGAAGCTTAAGTGTAAATAGCAGGGCTATTATTCCTAGTATAGAAGATGCTATGAACATAGTGTCATAGCCGTATTCAACAGCTAGATAACTACCTAGAGCTGGGCCTCCAGCCATACCAGCATTTCCAGCTACACCAAGGTAACCAAGAGCTTCACCCCTTCTCTCTTTTGGAATTATATCAGTAAGAAATGCACTCGTGCCAGTTGGTCTAAATCCTGTACTTAAACCATGTAACATTCTCAATCCTAGGAAGCACCAAACGCCCCACATTGCTGTTTCGGGATTTGCAGACCACTGTTCATGCATTGAACCAACTAAGACGTATACAAATCCTGCAATTGCAGCTACACTAGTCCCAAAAACCATAACCACCCTTCTCCCAGCTCTATCTGCTATCCTACCTGAAAAAAACCTTGATATAAATGCGCCAAGTGTAAAAAGACCAATAATGTATCCTAGCAAATGCCCGGCTCCCATTTCTGACAAGTACTGAGGCAACTCCGGCATGATCATGCCAAAACTTGCCATGAACAAAATCGTACTACAACACAATAGCCCAAAAGTGGGAGTGAATAATTTCATTGGCCACAAAGGTAGTCTCGTACCTTTATGCAATCGTGAAACAATACTCACCTAAAATTATTGTTGCTTGGGGAGAGGCAATAAGCGGAAATAGAAAGATTCGAGATTGGTTAGTTGCCAATGGCTACGTAGAATTAGCAATATTCACTTTTGCTCTAAATTTAAATGAGGAAGCACGAGAATGGCTCATGAAAGAAGGTCATCCTGAATTAATGGCATTAGTAATGGGATCAGAAGGGGATGAAAAAGCATGTGCATGGTTAAGGAAAAACAGTTTTTCAAAACTTGCACTAATTGCTGAAGGAGCTGACAATGATGACGAAGCAATTGAAACTCTACTCAAGCAAGGCCACAAAGAATGGGTTATGATTAGCATGAAAATTCGTGGAATTAAGAACGCTATTCAGATAGACCACGACGATTGGCACAAATACTCAATTAGGTAAGTAAACTAAGTGACTTTGATTGTTTGGGTGTATGAATTCGTTTGATACCCTTAACATATCCTCTGCAGTAATAGCTTCAATAGATTTAAAGAACTCAGAAAGCGGCTCCACTCTATTGTAAAGCAAGTAACTCTTAGCAAGCCCAGACATCATTGCAGTACCTGAATCCTGGCTTAATGCAATTTGGCCTATAATTTGCTTCTTAAGATCACGTAACTGCCTAGTACTCATTTTTTTGTTACACATTTCTCGAAGCTCCTTGTTTACTAATCTTTCAACCTTTTTATGGAACTTCACATCAGTGCCAAAATAAATTGAAAAAACTCCACTGTCTGTATATGGAGTGTAACCAGCTTCGATGTGGTATGCCATTCCATACTTCTCACGAATATTCATGCTCAACTTACTATTCATAGCTGGACCACCGAGATAATTAGCAAGTAATGTGAGAGGAAGTTTATCCTTATGATCAGCACCCACAGTCATTGCGCCCATTAAATGATGAACTTGATAAGTGTCCTGATCTATCCTTTGATCAAAAAGTGCTACAGGTTTGGGCGCCTTTCTTTTCACCCATTCTCCCTTGCCTTTGAACTTGCTTAGGTACTTCTCGCAAATTCTTTTCAGTTTTTTTACCGGAGTAGAGCCTACAGAGGCAAAAACCATTTGGTCAGGTGAATAATTCCTTTTTACAAAAGCCTGAAGATCTGATTTTCTCAGACCTTTCAACGATTCTGGCGTTCCCAAAATTGTCCTTCCTAAAGGATGCCTTCCAAACAACCTTTCCTCAAACTCATCAAATATTACATCACTTGGATTATCCATCACAGAAGCAATCTCATCCAAAATCACATCCCTTTCCTTAGATATCTCTTTTGCCGGAAAAGTAGAGTTGAATGAGATGTCTGAAATAAGTTCAACCGCTCTATCCATATCTCTTTCAAGAAAAGATGCGCTAATCCATGTTTCCTCTTTGGTTGTATATGCATTAATCTCTCCACCAACTCTTTCTAGTCGATTTAAAATGTGAAAAGTTTTACGCCTCTTAGTACCCTTAAATAAACAATGCTCAATAAAGTGTGCAACACCCCCTTCTCCCTTTAACTCATCCCTACTACCAGCATTTACAACTAAACTTACATGACTTGCAGCTCTAGGCACCTCTTTATGAATGACTCGAATGCCATTTCCTAGAGTAAATGTGTGAAATTCTGCCACCATTTTTAAACGATTAAGACCAAACCAATCATAAATATCAATCCTGACACTATTAAAGCGGCCATGGTATAAGGTAGTATATCTTTGGCCTTCAGACCAGTTATTCCTAAAAGCGGCAAAGCCCAAAAAGGTTGCAACATATTTGTCCATTGATCCCCATAAGCCATAGCCATTACACCCTTTTCAATAGACACTCCTATAATGTTACACGCTTCTAAAACTAAAGGTCCCTGCACTGCCCATTGACCACCTCCACTAGGAACAAAAATATTCAACACTCCTGAGGATGTAAAAATTGCAAGAGAAATCGTATCATTTGAAGTTGCAGATACGAGAGCTGAAGATAAAACATCAACTAAACCAGTACCTGTAACTACACCCATTATCCCAAAATAAATAGGGAACTGTAATAAAATTCCAGCGGCTCCTCCTATTGCTTTATTTAAAGCTGCAACAAGTGATGCAACATTTTTATGAGCAATTAATGCTAGTCCCAATAAAGTCAAATTGATCCAATCGGGAGTAACAAAACTCAAACAGGTAGCGCCACCTCCTTCAAATGCAATCCAAACAGCAGTAACCAAAGCAAAAACACCAAACCCCATAGACAGTAAGTAACCGTAATCCAAGAAACTAGAAACCGATTCAATATTCTTGATCTCAGGTTCACAACCCATATCGATTGGGACTACATCTACATGAGTAACAGCAACTGTTCTTCCTAAATAAAGGAACAAAGCTGTTATTGAAATCACTACAACAGTAGTTAGACCAAGATTCCAAAAAGTAAAAATTGTTTCAGAAATTGAAATTGAATCAGGTATTGGTGTAAGCCATTCCAATCCTTTAGGATAAAGCTCAGCTAGATGTCCTGGTTCTGCAACCTTCAACGGTGCACTACCACTTAATCCGCTATGCCAAACAAGAAGCCCGGAATAGCCGGCAGCCCCGACAACACCAGCATGCGCGACCTTCTTATCGATCACGACTTTGGCAATCAACGCCCCAGCAACAAGCCCTAGTCCCCAATTAAACCAACCAAGAATCATAGCAACTCCTGCAACATAAGCAGCTGCATTAGATGGCTGCTTTACTGCAAAATTTGCGATTCCATCTAACGCATTTCTCACAGGATTTGACAATGCCAAAACATGACCTAACACCAGCATGAACATAGCTTGAAATCCAAATCGCATCAGACTTGGATTCCACAATCCATCAGACCAAGCTTGAACAACATCAAGTGGTTCACTAACAAAAAGAGCAGAAATTAGAGCGACTAGCGTGAGTGTTAGCGCAATAGCCATCGGTGATGGTAGTAGGCGCTGAAACCTCCTAGAATAAGAATTTAGCCACCCTGACATAAATGGGTTTAAAATGGCAGGTCGTCATCGCTTGCGGGCTCGACAATCATAGGATCAACATCCGGAAGTGGTGTTGGATCTACTTGAGGTACAGTCGCTTGTTCAGATGAAGCGCCTTGTGCTCCCTGACCATCACTTTCAATTCTCCAAGCGTTCAAATCAACATAATAGTTTCCATTGTACTCCCTACCTCTAAGGTCAAACTTGACTGAAATTGGGTCACCCTCGCTCATTCCATTAAGCTGTTCCACCCTTTCTTTTAGGGCAGAAAGCTTAATATCCTGGGGGTATTGCTCGTTTGTAGTGATAACGAAATCGCGTTTATAAAAACCGCTTGGGAAGTCCTGTTGTTCAAAGAGGACTTTGATTTTTCCTTTTAACTCAAATGCCATGTTATAAAAGTAAATTACCTGAAAGTAATTCGTACATTATCCTAGGTTAAAACTAAGAAGTGTTTTCCACGCTCCATTAACATCTCCATTTTCTAAAAGAGAAACGGCGTGTTTATGAAGCTCCAATTCTAGTTCTGCACCATCATCCTGAAGGTTTAAAAAGATTTCACTTAGTTCCATTAGCTTAAAATCATTCACTTCAGTTTCATTAGGCAGAACTTCAATATTTCCAAGAATAGCAAGGTGTTTTCTAGACAAAACTGAACTATTGCGGATGTCGTTTGGGATTTTGTCGACACCAATTCCAAGATTTTCTAGAGGTTTGGGCACCTCAAAAAGAGCATCACCTGAAGCTCTAACATAAAAATTACCTCCAACTCTACCAACGAGGTCAATTTTTTCAGGATCTAGCAATCCATTAGAATTCAAAATATCATTTCTAAAGTGCATTTTAATTATTTCGCAAACAACTAGCTGTCCTGCACCAGGGTTTTCGCCAAAACTATCAACTCGTAACACCTTACACTCAAAAGATACAGGAGATTCAAGAACTCGAGGTGGTTTAATCAAATCTGATGGATGCTCAGTAAGACCTGCCTTCACAAATTCATTTACGCCTTTGTCATACTCAGTACTTGCAAGAGAACATGCATGAACCGTATTGTAATCAACCATATTAACCACAACTTCTGGCACTTCTAATACATTTTCATAAGTGTGCTTAGTAGTATTATCCCTCCCCCTTCTTGCTGGTGAAAAAATCAACACAGGAGGATTGGCTGAGAAAACGTTGAAATAGCTAAAAGGAGCTAGATTCACACGTCCATCAGAATCTATAGTACTTGCAAAGGCAATTGGCCTTGGAGCAACGCCACCTAGTAAATAAGAGTGGAGCTTACTTGGGTTTAATTCTTTAGGTTCGAATGAAGTATGAGACATACAGTCCTACTATTTGGGTTTGTGATTTTCAACTATTGGTGCTGCATCAAGGACCTTAAGCTTAAGATCTTCCTTAAATTTTGCAATTTTATTGAGAAGGTTTGAATCTGCTATAGCTAAAGTTTGGGCTGCTAGAATACCAGCGTTTCTTCCTCCATCTAGAGCAACTGTTGCTACAGGGACTCCAGCTGGCATTTGCAAAATACTCAATACTGAATCCCAACCATCAATTGAATTGCTTGACTTAATTGGAACACCAATTACAGGAAGAGGGGTATAAGCAGCAACCATACCGGGTAGGTGAGCAGCTCCTCCGGCACCAGCTACAATAACCTTGATTCCACGACCAACAGCGCTTGTTGCGTATTCAGCCAATCTTTCTGGCGTTCTGTGAGCGCTAACAACTGTAGCCTCATATTCCACTCCTAGCTCTTCTAAGACTCCCATAGACTTTTCCATAACTCCAAGGTCAGAGTTTGACCCCATAATAATGCCTACTTTACTCATCCTTCTTTTTGTTTTTGATTTTATCGATTTGATCTCGAAGTTCTGAAGCTAGTTCATAATCTTCATTGTCAATCGCTTCTTGTAATTCTGCTTCTAATAATTCCAAATCTGGAGAGCTAACAAAATCTAAAGATAAATCCTCCTCCTCATCTAAATTTCCCACTTCAATGTTTATCTCCAAGGCCAAACCTGGAGACATCTCTTGTGGGTTTATTCCTGCCTGTTGAACTATTGATTCATAACACCTTATGGGAGATCTAAATCTAATAGCAACACCAACAGCATCAGAAATTCTTGAATCTATTTCTTCAGTTATATCACCATTGGAGACAATGACCTTAGCATAAAAAATTCCTTCTTCAAATTTGTAGACTAAAACCTCATCCACCTTCATGCCAAATGCTACTAAGGTGCTTTTGTACATGTCGTGAGTTAGAGGTCTGCTAGATTTCATATTCTCTAGCTCCAATGCTATTGATTGGGCCTCAGCTCCGCCAATAACAACTGGAATTCTAACATTACCATCAACTACTCCCATAACCATTGTGTAAGCCCCCGACGACGACCCCGTTAGGGAGATGTCGTAAATTTCGAGGTCGACTTTTTTCATGATTTTTTAAGAGAGATTTTTAATTGCTTCTGTTAATTTAGGAAGAACTTCGAATACATCACCAACAATTCCGTAATCAGCTGCCTTAAAGAATGGCGCCTCAGGGTCCGTATTAATGACTACAATGACTTTACTTTGGTTTACACCAGCAAGGTGTTGAATGGCTCCGGAGATACCACAAGCAATGTAAAGATCTGGACGGATTGTAATTCCTGTTTGACCTACGTGCTCGTGGTGAGGTCTCCATCCCATATCTCCTACGGGACGAGAACATGCTGTTGATGCGTTTAATACTGTTGCAAGATCCTCAACAATTCCCCAATTTTCTGGCCCCTTTAAACCTCGACCTGCTGAAACTACTCTTTCAGCTTCTGGTAATGGAACAGATCCATCAGCTGATGTTGGAGTAAATTCTCCAACTGTAAGCTTTGCTTCACCAACTTCAGCAGAGAATGCCTCAAGTGCAGCAAAACCTCCAACCTCTTTAATACCAAATGAGTTTGGTGTAATAGAAACAACAGTTTTATCAGCAGTTACACTTACATAAGCTTTTGCCTTTCCGCTAAATACATTTCGAGGGTAATTACCTCCTTCTGGCTCTCCTGTAACTCCTGCTACATATCCAGCATTCATTCTAATAGCAACTCTTGGGGCAACTGCGCAACCTTCTAAATTCGCTGAGAAAACCACTGTGTTTGCACCAACTTTTGATGCTGCTACTTCAACAAGTTTAGCAATTTGTGAGTTATCTACTAAAGCTTCAGAATAAGCAAGCACATTTGAAATGCCAACATTACCAATTCCACCATCAGCCTCAATTGAACCTGCAACAACAGCTGTTGCTGAACCACCTGAAATAGCATTGGCGTATGAAGCTGCTTCAAGTCCAGCTTTAGTTGCCTTACCATCTTTAATTTGAACATATACTAATACTGACATCTTATATAATTTTTGCTTCTTCACGTAATAAACGAACTAGTTCAGATGGATTATCAGCATCAACAATTTTACACGCTCCTTTTGAGGGTGGAAGTGAAAATTTCACAACATTAGTTTTAGCTCCATCATCTGAAGATTCTACCACCTGAAGTGGCTTAGTACGAGCAGACATAATACCTCTCATATTTGGTATTCTTTGCTCTGACATTCCCTTTGCTGCACTAAGTACAAAAGAACTATTTACAGTTACTTTATTTACACCACCTGCTGTTTCACATGTCAGATTATAAGCCCCGCCGTCTACATTCAATCTAGTTGCAAAAGGAATAAACGGCATGTCCAAACATTCAGCAATCATTGCACCTACAGCTGCAGAGTTATGATCTATTGTTTCCTTTCCACAAAGGATGATGTCATATGATTTATCTGATGCATAATCAGCAATAAGCTGAGCAACTTGAGTAGCATCAACCGGCTGAGCATCTATTCTAACAGCATGGTTTGCGCCTATTGCTAATGCCTTTCTAATAATTGGATCACATGAAGCGTCTCCAACGGTAATAGTAGTAACTGAACCTCCTCCAGCTTCAATTAATTCAATAGCTCTAACAAGTGCATACGACTCGTCATAAGGGTTAACTATAAATTGGACACCGCTCTCATCAAAGCTAGTGTCTCCATCTGTAAAGGCTATACGACTTGTAGTGTCAGGCGCTTTACTTATACAAACAAGCAATTTCATAGGTATAATCGTGTATTATTGTTTCTGTGATTAGGAGTACAAAGGTAGTGATGCAATGCCATCAATCACTTATCTTTGCCGACCGAATTATTCTATACAGCCATGCGTGAAATCACATATAGAGAAGCAGTCGCTGAAGCAATGAGCGAAGAAATGCGCCGAGATGAGCGTGTTTTCCTTTTAGGAGAGGAGGTTGCTGAGTACAATGGAGCATACAAAGCTTCAAAGGGAATGCTCGATGAGTTTGGCCCAAAAAGAGTAATTGACACTCCTATTGCTGAACTTGGATTTACAAGTATCGCAGTTGGAGCAGCAATGAATGGACTAAGACCCATTGTTGAGTATATGACATGGAATTTTGCTGTACTTGCTTCTGACCAAATCATTAACCATGCGGCTAAAATGTTACAGATGAGTGGTGGTCAATTCACTACTCCAATAGTTTTCAGAGGTCCAAACGGACCAGCTGGACAACTTGCTGCAACTCATAGCCAAAGTTATGAAGCATTTTACTCATCAATTCCTGGACTTAAAATTGTAACTCCGTTTACTCCATATGAAGCTAAGGGATTAATAAAATCTGCAATTAGAGATGACGATCCTGTTCTTGTGATGGAATCGGAGAAGATGTACGGTGATGTTGGAATGATTCCTGAAGGAGAATACTTAGTTCCTATTGGAAAGGCTAACATTAGAAAACCTGGTACTGACTGTACGATTGTATCGTTTGGAAAGATTCTTAAAACCGTTCATACAGCAGCTGAAGAGCTGGAAAAAGAAGGAATTAACGTTGAGATTATTGATCTAGTTACAATTAGACCTCTTGATTTAGATACAATTATTGAGTCAATGAAGAAGACAAATAGGCTAGTAATAGTTGAGGAGAGCTTCCCTGTAAATTCTGTAGCGTCTGAAATAAGCTATAGAGTCCAAAGAAATGCATTCGATTACTTAGATGCTCCTATTGTCAGATTATGTCAGGCTGACACACCATTTGCATTCGCAACCACCCTTATCGACGAGGCACTACCTCAGGTGAAGAATATTATAGATGCAGTTAAAAACACTATGTACGTTAGCTAATTAAAAAGTAAACACTCTGCCTAAGGGCAAACACACATTTATACAAATCATGGATTTTTTAAATCAAAATTTAATTTACTTAGTTCCTGCCATTGCCGTTTTAGGACTAATTATTATGGCTTTACAGACTGCATGGGTTCGTAAACAGTCTACTGGTAATAAACGCATGTCTGAAATCGCAAAGTACATCCACGAAGGTGCACTTGCTTTCTTAAATGCGGAGTACAGATTACTTGCTGTATTCGTAGTTATCGCAGGAGGTTTACTTGGTCTTGTATCTACAATGGTAGCAACCACGCACTGGTTCATCGTTGTAGCATTTGTAATTGGAGCTGTATTCTCTGCAGTTGCAGGTAATATCGGAATGCGTATTGCTACTGAAGCAAACGTAAGAACTACTGAAGCTGCTCGTACAAGCCTTTCAAAAGGACTTAAAGTGAGCTTTACAGGTGGTACAATTATGGGATTAGGTGTTGCTGGATTAGCAGTATTTGGTCTAAGTGTTCTTTTCATCATCCTTATTAAATCAAGCATCTTAGGAACTATTGACGTAACGAACGTTGATGACATGATTGTTGTTTTAGAAGCCCTTGCCGGGTTCTCACTAGGTGCTGAATCTATCGCTCTATTTGCTCGTGTTGGTGGTGGTATTTATACTAAAGCCGCTGACGTTGGTGCTGACCTTGTAGGTAAGGTTGAGGCAGGTATTCCAGAAGATGATCCTCGTAACCCTGCAACTATTGCTGATAACGTAGGCGATAACGTAGGTGACGTTGCAGGTATGGGTGCAGATCTATTTGGCTCATATGTAGCAACAGTTCTTGCAGCTATGGTGCTAGGTGTATACGTAGTACGTGATATGGGAGACGCATATGCAGACAACTTTGGAGGTTTAGCAACACTTCTACTTCCGCTAGTTATTTCTGCTCTTGGAATCGTATTCTCTATCATTGCCACAAACTTCATTAAAGTTGGAGATGACGGTAAAGAACCGGAAGTTCAGGCCGCATTAAACAAAGGAAATTGGGGCTCTATTCTTATGACAGCAGTAGCTTGTTACTTCTTAATTGACTGGATGCTTCCTGCTCAATTGAACATGGAATTTTTCCAAGATGCTGCTAAATCTTCAACACCATTTGCATCTATCCACGTATTCTATGCTGTACTTGTAGGCCTTGGTGTAGGTGGTGGAATTAGCTGGATGACTGAGTACTACACAGGACTTGGAAAGAAGCCTGTGCTTGAAATCGTAAGAAACTCAAACACTGGAGCTGGTACAAACATCATTTCTGGACTTGCTGTTGGTATGATGTCTACGTTTGGTCCTATTATTCTTTTTGCTGTAGCCATCTACGCTTCATACGAATTTGCTGGTTTCTACGGTGTAGCTATTGCAGCTTGTGCTATGATGGCAACAACAGCAATGCAGCTTGCAATTGATGCCTTTGGCCCAATTGCTGACAATGCTGGTGGTATCGCTGAGATGTGTGAACTCCCTGAGGAAGTAAGAGAACGAACAGACATTCTTGATTCAGTTGGTAACACAACTGCTGCGATTGGTAAAGGATTCGCAATTGCATCTGCTGCACTAACAGCTCTTGCATTATTTGCTGCCTACGTTACAATGACAGGAATTGATGGTATCAACATTTTTAAGGCCGATGTTCTTGCAACTCTTTTTGTAGGTGCAATGGTTCCTGTAGTTTTCTCTGCACTTGCAATGAATTCAGTAGGTAAGGCTGCTATGGAAATGGTAAAGGAAGTTCGTCGTCAGTTCAAGGAAATTCCTGGAATTATGGAAGGTAAAGGAACTCCTGAGTATGGCAAATGTGTTGAAATTTCGACACAAGCTGCTCTTAAGGAAATGATGCTACCAGGAGCTATTACAATTGTATCTCCACTAGTAATTGGATTTACACTTGGTGCTGAACCTCTTGGATCTTACATGGCAGGTGTAGCGGTTAGTGGTGTTCTTTGGGCAATATTCCAAAACAACGCCGGTGGCGCTTGGGACAACGCTAAGAAGAGTTTCGAGGCTGGAGTTGAAATTGATGGAGAGATGACTTACAAAGGATCTGACGCTCACAAAGCTGCTGTTACTGGAGATACAGTTGGTGATCCATTTAAGGACACTTCTGGTCCGTCAATGAACATTCTTATTAAGCTTACTTGTCTAATCGGACTTGTTATTGCTCCACTACTTTCTGAGGGTCACGGTGAGTGTACTCACAACCATGATACTCAGATTGAAGTTGTAATTGACCAAGAGGTTGATAACGATGCAAACGAGCACGCTGAAGAGTCTCACAACCACGATAGTGAAGAGCATGACCACGACGGTGAGGAAGGTCACGAACACTAAAACTCAATAACATGAGATTATTCAAAACTCTAATTATTACTCTACTTGCAGGACTTGCATCTTGCTCTAACGAAGGCAATAGTAAGCCTATTGAAGGTAATGTAACGAAAGCGCAAGTAAAAGGTGCTAAGCTAAACATTCCTGACGGTATGTACTCTTTAACAAAAGAGAATTCTGTTGTCGTTTGGACTGCAAAAAAGCTAAACGGATCAGGACACGAAGGAACAATTTCTACTTCAAACGGAAAGATTAAAATTGAAGGAGGTGTTCTTACAAGTGGTATGTTGACTCTCGATATGAATAGTTTCACTTGTACTGATCTTGAAGGAGAGGACAAAGAGAACATAGACTCGCACTTGAAGTCTGCTGATTTTCTTGATGTTGAGAAATTCCCAGTTGCAGATGTGAAGATTATTGGAGTAAAAGAACGTGAAGACGAACTTATCTCTTCTATTAAGCTTTACCTACACGGAGGAACTGTTGAATATGAAGCTCCGATTACAACTAAAGAACTAAAATTTGAAGGAGGCGCAAATGCTTATGAAATTAGCGGAGAATTCTTCATTGATAGAACTAAGCATAAAATCATTTATGGCTCTGGTTCTTTCTTCGACAACTTAGGAGATAGAGCGATCAATGACGATGTTCACCTTAAGTTTACTTTCACTGCTGTTTAAGTAGGAAATTACAAGCATTAAAAAAGCCCCGCCAAGGTGGGGCTTTTTATTTATGTGAAAGATTTATTTTTTCTTCTCTTCAAATAGACCGTGAAGCTTACCATCTATCGCTTCGATAATCTTTCCTAGATCCTCTTTGCTTTGGTGGAAACTGTTATCATCTACATCAATGATTAAAAGCTCCCCCTTATCATAAGTAGAAATCCAAGCTTCGTAGCGTTCGTTGAGGCGGCTTAGGTAATCTAACCTTATAGCTTCTTCATAATCCCTTCCTCTTTCTTGAATTTGAGATACAAGAGTTGGAACAGATGCCCTTAAATAAATTAAAAGGTCAGGTGGACTTACGAATGATTCCATAAGACCAAACAACAATAAGTAATTGTCAAAGTCTCGCTTAGTCAAAAGACCCATCGCATTCAGATTAGGAGCAAAAATATGAGCATCCTCATAAATTGTTCTGTCTTGAATAATAGGCTTCCCCTTCTCCTTAAGATCGATAAGTTGAGCAAATCTAGAATTCAAAAAGTACACCTGGAGGTTGAAAGACCAACGCTTCATGTCCTTGTAAAAATCGTTTAAATATGGATTATCGTCTACACTTTCAAAATGAGGAGTGTAACGGTAATGTTTGGCTAAGAGTGTGGTCAGTGTTGTTTTACCCGACCCAATATTTCCGGCTACTGCTATATGCATTGTAAAAAAGTAATGGACTCGAAAAATAGCACCTAAGTGAAGGAGCTACAAGATTTCATCAATGATTTTACGAGAGTTTGAAAGTCTTGGTATTTTATGCTGTCCACCAAGCTTATTTTTTGAAACCAACCACTTTTCAAAAGTGCCTGATTCTACAAACACTACGTTTGGAATTTGCAAAACAAAATCCTCTGCCCTCTTTGCGTCATAATCAGAATTTAATTCTCTAAGTCTAGCGTCTAATTCATGCGTAAACTGAGATAAATTTGGCGATTTGTTTTCTGAAGGCTGAAGTTCAATTGCCCATTGGTGAGAAATTGGCTTACCGCTTTCAATTGAAAAAATTGGTGCAGCCGTGAATTCTTTTAGGGTATGGCCAAACCTTGAGAGTACTAGAGCGAGGGCTTGCTCGGTTTGGGCTATCATAAGCTCCTCTCCAACCACATTAATGAATGATGAAGTTCGGCCCTTAACAACTATGCGAAATGGAGAAGTGCTAGTAAAAGTAACAACGTCACCTAATAGATATCTCCAAAGACCTGCGTTTGTAGAAACCACCATGGCATAATCCTTACCAATCTCAATTTCAGATAATGTCAGGGTCCTACCTAAGTTATTCTCATCAAAATCAATCATGGGAATAAACTCATAGAAAATGCCGTGATTCAGAAGAAGAGCCATGTCTTTTCTTTCGAGTTTATCCTGTAAAGCAAAGAATCCCTCAGACGCATTATAGGTCTCCATATAATTCATCTTATCAGACTTGATGAGCCTTTTAAACTCCTCTTCATATGGGCCAAATCCGACCCCACCATGCATATAAAGCCAAAGGTTTGGCCAAACCACGTCAAGTGATTCAGCATCCTTAATTTTTAGAACTTCCTTGCAGACAACAAGCATCCAACTAGGCACGCCAGCTAATATTCTAACGTCCTCTTCAGCTACCTTTTCAGCCATTAGCTTAACCTTAGTCTTCCAATCCTCTAAGAGAGTAATATCTCTAGAAGGGGTCCTCCTCATCTCAACCCAAGGCGGTAAATTTCTGACGATAATTGCCGATAAATCCCCGGTATAAGCTCCGCTACTATCCTCGTGAAGTGCGCTTGATCCACCAATTATTAAATGTTTTCCAGCGTAAAGTGGAGCTTCTGGTTTTTGGTCACAGAATATTGCGAGGAGATCTCTACCACCTTTGTAATGACCTGTTTTTAGAGATGCTTCTGTTACTGGTAAATACTTGCTTCTATCTGATGTTGTACCTGAGCTTTTGGCAAACCAGTTAGTCTTGCCAGGCCAAACAACACTTAACTCCCCTCCTCTTGCCCGTTCTATCCATGGCTTAAATTCGTCATAAGTTCTTATGGGAATTTTAGAAAATTGATCGCAGGGGGCTACTTTGCTGAAATAACTAATGTTGTGCTCAACGCCAAATTGAGTCTCACACAGTTGATTAAATAAATCATTAAAAACATTTTCCTGAGTTTTAATAGGACTTGAAAGAGTTGATGTTATCTCCTTCATCCTCAATCGTATAAACCGAGAGAATATTTTATTGATGGGCATATCAGTCTAATGGAGCAAAAACCTTGGAAATAGCTTCCAAGGCAAAATCTATCTCCTCATCAGTCGTGTAATGTGAGAATGAGAATCTCAAACTAGCCCTTTCAGGATCGTGATATCCTAGAGAGTTGAGTACGTGAGATCCTTTAGTGGCTCCAGATGAGCATGCGCTCCCTCCTGAACACGCTACTCCCTCAAGGTCGAGAAGGAAAAGCGCCATACCGCTATTTGGGTGGGGTGGAAACTTCACATTTAACACTGTATACAATCTGCTAACGCAATCTGAGTTAGCATTGAAGCTGACGCCGGGTATTCTTTCTCGCAAACCGTCAGCCATGCGCTTTTTGATTGACCTAACGTGAGTCTCATGAGCATTGATGTTATCGTACGCAAGGTTTATGGCTGCTGCTAGACCAACAATCCCATGAAGATTTTCTGTTCCAGATCGCAACCCTCTCTCCTGACCTCCACCTACGATTTGGGATCTGATTTTGTTCTTAGGGTGAGTGTATAAGAATCCAGTCCCTTTTGGCCCATGAAATTTATGTGCTGAACAAGTCAGGTAATCAATTTCTAATGAATCGAGACTGAAGGGATAATGCCCCATGGTTTGGACTGTATCACTATGGAAAACAGCGTCATACTTTATGCAAAGAGCGCTGAGCTTATCCAATGGTTGAATCACTCCAATCTCATTATTGGCATGCATAAGACTCACTAAAGTTTTAGGCCCTTTAGAAAGCAAATTTTCAAGGTGAACTAGGTCAACAGTTGCGTCTTCTAGATGCTTAACATGTAGAATTTCAACACCAAAAAGAGTGGACATCTTTTCAGCACTAGCAATGACAGCGCTGTGTTCAGCAGGAGAAGTAATAATCCTCTTACATCCCAAATCTTTAACAGCAGTTCTCAATGCCAAATTATCTGCCTCAGTTCCACCGGAAGTGAAAATTATACTCTTAGGCTCACATCCAAGTTGACGAGCAATATCCCTACGTGAAGTTTCAATTAAGGCTTTTGCTTTACGACCAATTGCATGACTTGATGATGGATTTCCATAAACATCAGTCAAAACTGGAATCATTGCCTCTGCAACTTCTGGTGCTAACGGCGTGGTTGCCGCGTTATCTAAATAAATCTGTTTCACAGCAGGTTTAGTAATTCAGATTTGAATCTTCTAGCAAGTGCATTTGCAGTATCTTCTGTTGAAGCTTCAGCATAAACTCTGATAATGGGTTCAGTATTACTTCTTCTGAGGTGAACCCACCCCCCATTTAAATCGAATTTCACTCCGTCTATCGTATTAATTTCAGCCTCAGGGTGATTTTCAACTAATTTTTCAAGCGCTTCCTCAACTCCAGACTCTGGCAATTCAATTTTATCCTTACAAATTACAAAATCAGGATATGTATTTCTCAATTCGCTGCAACTTACTCCTTGTTCAACAAGATGTGTCAAAAATAGGCCTACACCAATAAGAGCATCTCTTCCAGCGTGAGAAGTAGGATAAATAATCCCTCCATTTCCTTCACCTCCAATAATTGCATTTGTAGCTCTTATTGCTTCAACCACATTCACTTCTCCTACAGCGGATGCTGTGTAAGTTTCTCCATGTTTTTCGGTAACGATGCTAAGAGCTCTTGTTGAACTCATATTGCTAACTGTGTTTCCTGGAGTTTTAGACAAAACGTAATCTGCTACTGCAACCAAGGTGTATTCCTCTCCGAAGAAGGAACCGTCTTCACTTACAAAACAAAGTCTATCAACATCAGGGTCAACACTAATTCCTAGACTACATCTATTTTCAACTACTGCTGAACTTAAATCAATAAGATGTGCTGGCAAAGGCTCTGGATTATGAGCAAATTCACCATCAGGATCACAGTGGACTTTTATTACTTCTACTCCCATAGACTCAAGCAAAAGAGGTATTGCAATTCCTCCTGAAGAATTAATTCCATCAACAGCTACTTTTAATCCAGCTGATCGAATTAAATCCGCGTTGACCAATTCAAGACCTATTACGTGATCAACATGCCATTTAATCCAAGAGTCATCACGAGATGTTTTTCCCAAGTGATCTACTTCAGAAAATTCAGTTGGTGTTTCTGCAAGTTCCAAAACTCGCTCGCCAGCTGCTTTTGATAAAAATTCACCAGCAGAATTGAGAAGTTTTAAAGCGTTCCAATTTTTGGGGTTATGAGATGCAGTGAGAATAATGCCTCCATTAGCGTCAAGTTCAGGTACAGCAAGCTCAACTGTTGGTGTTGTACTTAAACCTAAATCTACCACATCTACCCCTAAGCTATTCAAAGTCGATGACACAAGTAGACTCATCATTGATCCAGATATTCTAGCATCTCTACCAATAACAACTACAGGGTTTTCAGAACCACTAGCCTCCTTTACCCAAAGAGCATATCCAGTAGCAAACTTTACCACATCAGGTGGTGTAAGTGCTTCACCAGGTGATCCCCCAATGGTTCCTCTAATGCCAGAAATCGACTTAATTAACATTCTTACAAAGTAAAGAAGTGTAGCAAGAATACTCTAACATTAGTTATCCTCTTTAAATGTTAAAAACCCGTGAGTTTTTAGTAAATATTTTCGAACTTTGATCGTTAGATTTGATAGGGATGAATGACGACGGTAGACAATATCAAGGCGAAAGCGAAATTGACAACTTAGTCAAGCGTTTTGAACGAATGGTTGAGGACAATGACCAGCACTATTTTGACCTAGAAGAATTTGAAGCCATCATAGGACATTATTTGAGTTTTAGCTTATTTGATAATGCTAAAAAAGTCCTTCAATACGCTAGTACTTTATTTCCTGAAAACTTAACATTACAGTTAAGAGAAGCCCAAATAATTGCTAGCATGGGAAAACAAATAAAGGCAATCCCATTACTTAAGAATCTTCTTGCATTCGAACCCAACAATGAAGAAGTTCACCTTACTCTAGCTAGCATTTTTAGTCAAATAAAGGAACACAGATTTGCAATTAAGCATTTTAAAAAAGCTCTAAAATGTGCAGATTTAGATCTTCATGGTGACATAAATATTGACATTGCAGTAGAATATCAAAATCTTGGAGAATGGAGAAAAGCTATTTCTGTTTTAAAGGATGCTCTAAACAAGTATCCGGATAGTGATACAGCGCTTTTTGAATTAGCATTTTGCTATGATAAAGCTGAGGCAATGACTGAGGGTGTAGAATTCTTCACAGATTACATAGACGAGAATCCCTACAGCAAATCAGCATGGTATAATCTTGGCAAAATGTACCATAGAGTTGGCAAAATTAAAGATGCTGTCACTTCATATGACTTTTGCATAGCTATAGACAAAAACTACATCAGAGCTTATCACCAAAAAGCAGAAGCACTAACTTCTTGCGAACACTTCGCTGAAGCATTTGAAGCATACAAAGATATTTTATCTGTCGAGGCCAAATCCTCATATGTTCTCTGCAATATGGGGGAATGTATGGAGCGTTTGAATGAATTTGATAGTGCTGAAGATTACTACAAGCAAAGCTTAGAATTAGATGCTGAATACACTGACGCCTTTGTGGGACTAGGTGTTCTAGCAGATCTTCAATCGCTTCCATCAGTTGCTGTTCAATACTTTGAGCATGCAGTCACACTCGATGGTTATAATATTGATTATAGACTCCTTTTAGCTACATCTTTCATTAAAGTTGGAAAGCCCAAAGAAGCTGAGAAACATTTCACAATTGTTCTTGAACGAGACCCGAAAAATGAAGATGCTTGGGAAGGCAGAATTGATAATCTCCAAAGAATTGATGCTCACGAGGCAGCACTTGAAGCTTTACAACAGGGGCTAACAATTGTAAAGAATCCCAATCACTTATTATATCAAAAAGTTTATAGCTTATTTAAAACAGGTGAGGAAAGTCGAGCGATTGATCTCTTTGAGCAATTACTAATACACACATTTGACTATTCTTCAAGAATTTTAGATTCATTCCCTGAAATACTAGAAGATCCAAGAATTGCAGATTTATACTCTCGATTGAAACCATAACAATTAATGAACACCTCATTATCTTACGTTCCAGAAAGAACCAGTAAACCTAGAAATTCAGGGCTTACCATGGTTATGGATAAAGGCTTGAGTTTGAGACAGACCGAGGATGTTATATCTCTAAATGCAGATAGAATAGATCTTCTGAAGCTTGGGTTTGGGACATCCATCATTACACCCGGGATAAAGGACAAGGTAAAAATTTATCAAGACGCAGGAATTGAGGTTTATTGTGGCGGCACCCTATTTGAAGCTTTCTTTATTAGAAGATCTTTAGATGATTATTTAAAATTCATCGATGATTTGGGACTTAATTGTTTAGAAGTGAGTGACGGTTCTATGGTTATCGAAGAGGATGAGAAATGTGAAATCATTCACAAGCTCAGCAAGAACTACAAAGTACTTAGTGAAGTTGGATCCAAAGAAGCCGGAATACTCATAAGTCCATCTAAATGGACTAGCATGATGAGAAAGGAATTAGAGGCTGGTAGTTGGAAAGTGATAGCCGAAGCGAGAGAAAGTGGAAACGTTGGTATTTATAGACCCAACGGCTCTGCACACACTGCTCTTATTAGAAAAATTCTTGCCAAAGTTGCATTAGAGGATATTCTATGGGAGGCACCAAAAAAGGCTCAACAAGTTTGGTTTATACAGCAATTTGGAGCAAACGTTAATCTTGGAAATATCGGACCTTGGGATATAATTCCATTGGAGGCATTGCGTCTAGGATTAAGGGGAGACACCTTTTTCGACCACCTACCAGTAAGTATGGCCAAAGGACTTAGACAAGAACCAGATAGTGACGATGAATAACATTTCACCAAAAGATCTAAAGGACTGGATTGACTCTTCAAAAGATCACGATATAATAGACGTTAGAGAACCTTGGGAAAGAGAAGTTGGATATATAGATGGTTCTGAACACATCGTTATGAACCTTCTAACAACTAGCCTTGACAAAATCAGAAAGGATTGCGATGTAGTTGTATACTGTAGATCTGGCGCTAGATCAGCTGCAGTAGCTCATCACCTAGAAACACAACTAGGCTATACAAACATTCACAACTTAGAGGGGGGAATTACTGCTTGGGCGGAACAAGTTGACCCAAACTGCGAAGTAGCATGAGGACATCAATAGATTGGGCCAAACTTATTGCAAAGGGATTCGCAATGGGTACTGCCGACCTTGTGCCTGGTGTAAGCGGAGGAACAATTGCTTTTATTACCGGGATTTACGAAGAGCTCATAAACACAATTGCAGGTCTTGGACCATCTACTGTTGTTGATCTTTTCAAAGAAGGATTAGTTAGCACATGGAAGAAATACAACTTCAATTTCCTTGTAGCACTTTTTGTTGGAATTGTATGTGCTGTATTAACTCTGTCAAATGCAATTCACTTCCTTCAAGAAAATCATCCTGAACATTTAAGCAGCTTCTTCCTAGGACTAGTTTTAGCATCAACGCCTATAATTTGGCGTTCAGTTAATTCTAAATCTATCATCAACTATTTATTTGTAGCTGGGGGGATTTTAATTGCTGCTGTTCTAACAAACCTTCCCCCTGCAGTTGAAACATCCTCTCTCCTGTTCATTGCTTTGAGTGGAGCAATTGCAATAAGCGCCATGATTTTACCTGGAATTAGCGGAAGTTTTATTTTACTCGTTCTAGGAGCATACACCCCTTTGATTTCTGCTTTAGCAGGGTTTGACATAGTTGTAATATGTGCATTTATATTGGGAATTGTTGTTGGAATCCTTGCATTTAGCAGACTATTAAAACGAATTCTCGAAAATTACCATGATCAAACCCTAAGCACCTTAGTTGGGTTTATGCTTGGTGCTTTACATGTACTTTGGCCTTGGAAATGCACAATTATTGCTGAAAATAATGGAGTTGAATCTGGACTTGTGTTGGTTTGGATTATTGTTGGTGCAGGAGTTGTGACAGGTCTTAGCAAGCTATCAAGCAAATGATTAAGCTTGGGCTCATAGGTCATCCTGTTGGGCATAGTAAATCGCCTCATTTTTTTAAGACCAAACTCGCATCAATTGGTAAATCTGATGTTGAGTACAAAGCATTTGATGTAGAGAATATTGATGAGTTTGAAGAAATTATTAAATTTGAAGAGGGTCTAATTGGATTAAATGTCACAATTCCTCATAAACAAAGCGTTATTGACAAGTTGTGTTATTTAGACGAAGAAGCAAAAGCTATTGGTGCTGTAAACACTATAGTTAAAACTGAAAATGGATGGAAGGGATACAATACAGATTCATTCGGTTTTAGCAAATCCCTGAAACCATTCATAAAAGGACGACACGAAAGGGCCATAGTGTTTGGAAGTGGCGGAGCATCTAAGGCTGTAGTTTATTCTCTAGCCAAACTTGGAATTAAGACTGTAGTTGTTAGCCGAACTCCTTCAGATGGGCAAATTGGATATGATGAACTTACATCAGAGGCTATGGCACATTATTTACTTCTTGTAAACTGCACTCCCCTTGGCACTTATCCTAAAATTGAGGACTGTGTGGACATCCCTTGGGAAGGAGTTACAGAAAATCACCTTGCTGTTGATTTGGTCTATAATCCTGAGGAAACGACTTTTATGAAAAGATCAAAGTCTCAAGGGGCAAAAGTAATGAACGGGGCTGATATGCTACGCCTTCAAGCTGAGCGTTCACTTGAAATTTGGTTAGAATACGGATTGTAATGTCAAAACTTCCACCAACAGAGCAAAGCGGAAAGTACGATGGACTCCACCAAATGAGTGTGGGCCAACTTGTTTCTGCTATGAATAGCGTCGATGCTGAGGCATTAGACGCAGTTAGCAATTGCCTAAGTCAAATTGAATCTTTTGTTGAACAATTAGTTCTAAGAATGTCTATTGGTGGTAGATTGTTTTACGTTGGAGCCGGGACAAGTGGTAGATTAGGAGTGGTCGACGCTAGCGAATGTCCTCCAACATTTGGGGTAGACCACGGAAGAGTTGTTGGACTAATAGCCGGGGGTGATTCAGCAATACGAAAAGCAGTTGAAGGAGCTGAAGATAGTGAGACTCAGGGTTGGGATGACTTATTATCAAACGACATTGGCGAGAATGATACAGTTGTGGGTATTGCTGCCAGCGGAAGAACACCATATGTAGTTGGGGCATTAAAAAGAGCAAGGTTGAACGGTATTCTAACTAGTTGTGTTACTTGTAATCCAAATACAGCTGTTACTGAACACTCTGACTATCCAATTGAAGCAATCACAGGTCCAGAATTTGTAGCTGGCTCTACTCGATTAAAGGCTGGTACTGCCACTAAGCTCGTACTTAACATGATCACCACCATAACGATGATTAAGCTAGGTCACGTTAAAGGGAACAGAATGGTGGACATGCAACTTTCAAATGATAAGCTTGTTGAAAGGGGAATTAGAATGGTAGTTGAAGCAATTGGGGTGAGGGCTGAAAAAGCTGAGGAATTATTACTCAAGCACGGTAGCGTTAGGAACGCCATAAAGGCGCATCAGGGATAAACTAGTATGCACACTATAGAGCCATATTATGCGTGGCGCAACCACTATGTTGCTAGCGAAGACCCTAAAAGCCCATTCTTTGAGAGAATTTACAATGAGATGAGCTACCATATGAAGATTTATGACCATTACATTCATCCACAATGGGATAGTATCGGGTCCCAAACTCTTTTTATAAAAATTCTTTGGGTTGATTACGAAGAGGAAAGCGCGATTATTGAATTGCTAGGCGAATGGAACGATTGCCTTCACAATGACATAATGAGGCTTAAGAGAGACATCGTCGATTGCCTTCAAAACGAAGGGATTTGCAAGTTTATATTGATAGGAGAAAATGTCTTAAACTTTCATTACAGTGATGATAGTTATTACGAAGAGTGGTTTGAAGAAGTAATGGATAATGATGGATGGATAGCACTTCTAAACTTCAACAAGCATGTAATTGAAGATATGTCGTCAATTGATTTGGATAGCTACTTTGTAATGGGTGGTGAGCTTAGTGAATTTGGTTGGAGAACCTACGCCCCTGACCAACTAGTTAACCGCATCAGGGATTGTATAGAAAATAGATTAGGTCTAATAGGCTAAAATCCTTCTACAGCACCTAAACTAAACAGAGCAAAGTCATACTTTACTGGATCAATTGGATCCATATCTCTTAGTTTTTCATCGTATTCTGCAACTGCCATCCAGTCGTTTTGCTTTCTAGTTAGAAGCCCAAACTGTCTACCAACACCTGAGGTATGAACGTCAAGAGGAATGCTTAAGACACTTGAGGGGATTTCCTTCCAAATTCCTAGATCCACCCCTTTTTCTGAAGATCTAACCATCCATCGTAGGTACATGTTGAGTCGTTTTGCAGCAGAGCCTTTTGCGGGATTGGCAACGTGCTTTCTCGAGCGGGGAGCGTGTGGTTGATCAAAAAATTGTGTGTGGAAGTGGCTCAGGGTATCTTTGAGGTTATTTGGCCTACCTGAAGAAATCCAATGTGATGAAATTATGGATTCAATAGATCCATGCTTACGAATTAGTCTTTGAAGAGCCTTCATAAAGTAAAAAACATCCTCAGGCTGGAATGTTCTGTGTACGAATCCGTCAAATGCTACTGCATCAGAATCCTCGAAATTCATAATAAAATCATATGGCTCATGGTCCATTCTTTCCATCAAAGAATGAGCATTTCTAAGAATCATTTTTCTTTTACCCCAAGCTATGGTAGCAGCCAAAAACCCAGCAATCTCAACATCCTTGGGGTCGGAAAACATATGGGGAATTGAAATGGGATCATGAGGAATAAAGTCAGGAGTTTCAAATTGCAAAACCTTCTCATCAAGGAAATCTTTCAACTCAGTTTTGGTCAACTTTGAAATATTCATATGATAAAGGTCGGAAAGAAGTAACTTTGCAACCGAAATGGAGTGGGGAAAACCTGATATGCTTTGGGCCTTAACGGCATTAGTCATTCCCGTATTAATCCATCTTCTGCAACTAAGAAGATACAAGGAAGTAAAATTTTCCAACGTTAGCTTCCTATCTGATGTAAACAAAGAGGCAAAGTCGCACCAAAGACTTAAAAACTTTCTAATTCTTTTAATTCGACTTCTAGCTTTCGGATCTTTAGTTATAGCCTTCGCTGACCCATTCATTCCTTTTAATGATGATGAAAATGGGACCAAACAATCAAGAAATATAATAAGCCTTTATATAGACAATAGCCCGTCAATGCAGGCTATTGGAGAAAATGGAACCCTACTACAAACTGCCAAATCAAACGCACTTGCAATAGTTGAACAGTATCCTGAAACTGACCGCTTCCATGTAATGACAAATGATTTTTTCGGTATTGATTCTAGATACTTAACAAAAGAGGAATGCTCGGATAAAATCGCTAGAATCAAGGAGTCAACAATGGCAAGAAATGTAGACGCTGTGGTGAGCAGAACATCCGATAATGTCTCAAAAGCAATTGGTCACAACAAGGTTTTATACTACTTGAGTGACTTGCAAAAAAGCACACACTATTTGGGTGGAGGATACGAGCCTGATACGAGCTTGAGAATTCACTTTATACCTTCATTCGCTAATGTTAGACCAAATATTTGGGTCGATTCAGCATGGTTCAGTTCCCCAATTGCCACGGTTGGAAAGCAGGCCGAACTTAACCTTAGACTTAGGCATAATGCCACATCGGTGGTTGAGGGATTGAGTATGAGGCTTGACGTAAATGGAAAGAGAAAAGCCGTTGGAACCTATAATATCTCGCCAGGGATGGCAACTGATACGATAATGAAATTTAGGTTTGAAAACCCTGGGCAGTACCACGCCAAAATTTCAATCGACGATAGCCCTATCAAATTTGATAATGATTACTATATAGGGTTTAAGGTTGTACAGAAAATTAGAGTACTGCAAATTGTTAGTGATGCTGAATCAGAAGAAGCTACTAGCATAACAAGAGTTTGTAATTCAAACAAGGTAAGTATTGAAATTAATAACAGTATTGCCTTGCCTGAAGATGCGGAATTGCAGGCATACGACCTTATAATTTCTAATGGAGTGAATAGTCCATCAAATGGATATTCGAACAGATTGAAGGCTTTCGCCGAGGAAGGTGGTGCTGTGCTTGTGATTCCGGACACCAATGAAATTAATCCAAGGGCGGAACTTCTGATGAGCTCGCTAGGGTTTGGTGACGATTTTCATTGGGTTACTTCTAAAGAAATGTTGAGTGCTAGGGGATTGAATGTGAAGAACCCACATTTTGATGGCGTATTTTCTAGCACACCATCAAAAATAGATCTTCCCAAATCAATGTATGCTCTTAGCTACAGGTCAAAAGCTAAAGTACAGAGGTTGGGGAGTAATTGGAATGGCGAACACCTTTTAGCTAGGACTGAAATTGGAAGAGGTATAGGGTTTCTTTTAGGCATGCCTCTCAGTAAAGAAGTAAGTAATCTTACTTCTCACGCGCTATTTGTGCCAATAGTTTTGAGAATGGTGGAGACTTCGAGAACTTCAGAAATTAGAGCACTTACACTAGGTGAGGACAACTCAATTAGAATGAGGGATGAGATAGAAATAGGTGCCGAGGTAAGGGTGATTTCCACTGATAGCATAGCTTCCATTATTCCTGAAACCAGAAGTTTAGAGGGTTCAACAAGGATAATGATGGGTCCAGCTCTTACGCATCCAGGAAATTATTGCCTTCTTGTAAATGGGAATGAGATTGGAACTCTTGGAGTAAATTCAAATAGGGTTGAATCGGACCCCGAGTCCTGGGATGTGCCAGGTTTTAGGAAGGAATTGGAAAAAATGGTTTGGGATAAAGCATCTGTTTTAGAAGTAAACCAAACCAACCTAATCACTCTAATCAACAATATAGAATCGGGTAAGCACCTTTGGTGGTACCTTGTGCTCGTCGTATTATTAGCCCTAACAGGCGAAACTTTGTTACAAAAAAGATGGAAAGCAACATCCTAATCAAAGACGCTAGAATTATTGATCTTGGAGGATCATTCAACGGCAAAAAAGCTTCCTTAAGAATAAAAAACGGGATTATTACTGAAATTGGAAAAAACTTAAAACCAAGGAAATCTGAGGTTTGGTCCAAACCTAACCTTTGCGTCTCTCCAGGATGGATGGATGGTCAAGCACATTTCCGTGACCCGGGTGAAGAACTAAAAGAAGGGCTTTTAAGGGGATTAGATGCTGCAGCTGCAGGTGGATTTACAGACGTTGCAATACTTCCATCGACAAACCCAACGATTGATAATAAGGCTGCTGTAGCTTATTTAAAAAACAGAAGCATTGCAGGCGGTTCTGCAACTGACGCTCACCCACTCGGATGTATCTCAGAGAACAGAGAGGGATTGCAGCTAGCAGAAATGCTGGATATGGCGGAAGCAGGAGCAATAGGCTTCAGTGACGACGGGCCAATCGAGAGAGCTGGATTAATCCAAATGGCATTACAGTACTTAAGACCGTCGGGTGACATCTTAGTAATACAACCATTAGAAAAAGACATCAATCCAGGAGCGACGATGCACGAGGGAGCGATGAGTACAGCTTTGGGCTTAAAAGGAAGCCCCTCTGAAGCGGAAACCATGCGACTAAAACGAGACATCAACATACTCGAATACACAGGAGGCAGACTTCACATCCCAATTGTTTCATCAGCTGAAAGTGTTAAGCTAATTAAGGATGCAAAAAAGAAAGGGCTTGCAATCACAGCTTCAACTACGCCTCATCATCTTATGTTCACTGACGAAGAAATAGCATGCTTCGATGGAACATTCAAAGTTGAACCACCGCTTAGAGAAAAAGCTGATAGAAAAGCATTACGCACTGCATTAGCAGATGGGGTAATTGATGGTGTATGTTCAGATCACAGACCTGAAAACCTAGAAAACAACGATGTTGAATTTTTGCTTAGCCCCAATGGAATAGCAGGAATATCTAGCACCTTTTCAGCTGTTCTTACAGCATGCGACAAGGCAAATATCACTAGAGTTATTGATGCAATATCAAACGCCAACAGAAGAATATTTAATATTCCTGAGGTTCACATAAGTGAAGGCGCAGAAGCAAAACTCACACTCTTCAATCCAAGAGGAAATCACTCTTGCCCAGGTGTTTCAGCAGGTGTAAACAATCCTTGGAAAAACACTGAAGAATTAACTGGAGAAGTTTACGGAATAGTAAACGGCAATAGAAGCTATAAAAACTAAGCTTCCCCTTGAGGGCCGCCAAAGTTCATAGGCATTGTAGCCTCAGGCCCACTTACTTCTGAAATAGTGCCGTGTTGAGATTCGTATCTCTTTACGTTTTCAATTAGAGCCTTCATAAGCCTTTTAGCATGTTGTGGAGTCATGATAACACGTGATCTCACTTTGGCCTTAGGTACGCCCGGCATTATCTGAATAAAATCTGTAATAAACTCAGTAGGGCTGTGTGTAATTACAGCAAGGTTGGAATAAATGCCTGCTGCTGCCTCTTCGGGTAGCTCAATATTGAGCTTGGGTTTTTTATTGTTTTCTGCCATATCGCTAATGTAATTCTATACTTAATATTTCGCTAAGTGTTTTTACTTCATAATCTAATGTCTCGTTATGATAATGAGAATAAGGGTTGAAAAAGATTTGGCCTATTCCAACAGATTTAGCACCTAAAATATCCGCTTCTAGATTATCCCCTATCATCACAACATCCTTTGCATCTACTCCTACTTTTTCAAGAGATATTTTGAATGCTTGAGGGTGAGGCTTTTTGAAACCTATTGAATCACTTGTGATTATTTGCTCAAAGAATTTGGCAAGACCTGATTTCTCAACCTTTATATGTTGTACCTCATCAAAACCATTTGTTAGGATAACCATGCGATGCCCACGTTGTTGCAGCTTTGTTAAAACTTCAATTGAACCTTCAAAAAGGTGTGTTTTAAGGGGGGAAGTTTGGATGTAGTGATGGCCAAGTTTTTCACCAATGTCTATATCTGAACTTAAACCCCAAGGCTCCATTGCCATCTTGAATCTTCTTCCTCTGAGTTCACTCTTTTCCATCCTACCCTCTCTGTATTCATTCCAACACCAAGAGTTAGCTTTCTCATAAGATTCAATGTACTGCTCCACATCACTTATGCCATATGTGTCAAGATTAAATTCAGCATACCCTTCAGCTAGAGCTTCTCTAGAATTTTTCTTAAAATCCCAAAGCGTATGATCCAAATCCCAAAACAATACTTTCATATCAAAAGAATTCGCATGTTTTTAAATAGTGACTCACAAAAGTTAAAAGAACAGACCAAATCGCAAACGCACAAGTTAAAAGCCAAACAGAGGTTTTATCTCTATCAAAGTATTTGGCAACAAGTACAGATGCAATTGGCACTGAAATAACCCCGGAAACAACTAGTAAGCCGACAAGCCCATAATCATTCTTAAAGGAAACTATTTTCCTCTTCATTGGGGTAATAACCTTTTCCTTTTTAATGCCTTTTCTCTTGTCAAACCAAGCAAAAATCATCCTTCCCATATTATAGAATATCTGAACTCCAATTGCAGCTCCTGCTGTTGTAACACAAATGGTAAACAAGACTGAATAATCTAGCCCCACCATAATTGAAGGTGTTACAAGAAACTTCACGATAGACATCATGCACCAAATTGCTATATCAAATAGAATCTCCATTAGTTGTTCGGTCTAGAGCAAAGGTCAACTATTTCTTCATAAGCTTGCCTCCACCCCTTCCATTCCTCAAAATCAGAAACTGAAGTGTTGTGAAATAGAGTAATCATTTGACCACCTACATTTCTAACTTCATCATTGAGTTTTGCAACTAATTCTACTGCTTGGTTTGGGCTAAGACTCAAGTATGACTTAAGAGAAGAGTCCATCGCAATAACTGGGTGAAGTGTTAAAGGTAATTCTACATCTGCAACTAAATCAAAAGCAGGGTACGGCCTACACATTCCAGATTTAAAACCTGGCTTATCAGCATAACCTAAAGAGTAATCCTCGCTTACGCCAGCTTTGACTAGATATGGCCAATGCCTTGCATCACATCTTAAAAAATGAGCTCTCATTACAGATGATTCTCCTGGAAAAGAGTTTTTCTCAGAAACAAACCCGTCTAAATCATCATTATTCAGTTTGTCAATGGCTAAATAAGAAGGATGCCAATAAACATCCCATTTGGGAAGATTTTGCATCAATTTTACAACTACTTCTCTAGATAGACCAACATCGAATGGCCTATTATAGTTGGCACACAAAAAGAACGCCTTTGATTTTAACCCATTCGACTCATGAATATTTTCAATTCGTGAATATGTATCATATGGATCTGTTTTATTCCCTAAAACCAACTTAATCCTCAAGGCTAATCGCTCCCATCTTAGGAATACAAAATCTCTAATCGAGGCCAAAATTGATCGAGAAATTGACCTTCCCTTAAAAGCAAAAGCAATATCAACGTCAATCGTCGGTTGGTATGAATACCTAGTAGTATCAGGTTTAATCCCGAGTTTTTTAGCAAGATCCACTGCCATTAACTCAACAACTGGTTTATCACACTCAGTACCTACAAATCTATTATGTTGGTCCTTTTTCAGATGATCCCCTCTATATATCTCCTCCCACCCGGCAGCCATAAACACAGCAGAGGCAAACGGGTCGTAATTCAAATCAGACACACCTAAAACCTCACAAGGGAATTGTACGCCTGAAGAAAGTGCTTGCTCATCTTGAGAAAAGCTTAAAGAGTGAAGCGGTGAGTTTAGGGATTTATCTCTGTAAGAAATAACTACACTTTCATATTCATCGCCATCAACCCAACAATAATCTATACCAAGGCAATGCTCAAACAAGAGTTTGGCTCCATACCTCATCCTTGATGTGGGATTTTTATATGAAAGCTTAACCTTAGGCATTATTCAACTTATTATTTATAATCTGTAAGATGCTCAATGCAGCATTACCATCACCATATAATTCAGTTGATGTATCAACATCTACATTTATTTGAGCATCAGCTAGAGGCTTGAAATCATTTGGCTCAGGACACAACACCGTACAACCCAATTCTACCAATTCCTCCCATTCAGTATTGTGTCTAATAACAACAGAAGGAGTAGCACATGAATATGATTCCTTCTGGATTCCACCTGAATCAGTTACTACAAGTTGAGACTCATTTATTAATCCCAAAAGCTCAACATATCCTACTGGATTCACCGCCTCTACTCCCCAATTTGCAATTTTCTCTTTCCAATTTGTACCAATACCCATCTCTAAACTCTTTTGAGTTCTAGGATGAATTGGAAAAATAATATTCAAATCCTTACTGTTTGCCCAAGAACCTATTTCTTTAACCCAAGAAATTGCCCTAGATGGTTCATCAACATTTGATGGTCTATGCATAGTAAGTAATATCTGATTAATATTCTTACTATTACTAGAAAAATGCACAGCATTATCGTGCATTATGTCTCCGGTTAAAAAGGCACCATAAATCCCCTCTTTTTCAAGATTCTTTACAGCACTAATAGTAGGAGCAAAAAGAATGTCAGAAATCTTATCGGTCTCTATTCTATTTATCTCCTCTGGCATTTCTAAATCAAAGGATCTCAACCCCGCCTCAACATGAATTAATATCACCCCCTCTTCTTTTGCAACCTGTGCGCCAGCAAGTGTTGAGTCGGTATCTCCATATACCAAAATAGCATCAGGCTTTGACTCTTGTACACATTCTCTTATTCCATTTCTCATCTCCTCCATCCTTTCAGGACGATTAGAATGATTTAATGAAAATTGCCACCTAGGCTCTGGCAAGTTGAGGGTATCAAAAAACACCTTTGATAAACTTTCATCGTAGTGCTGACCAGTATGCAAAATATCTTGAGTCCACCCCATTTCAGGATTTGCAGCAATAGCCCTAGTCAAAGCAGCAGCTTTGATAAACTGAGGTCTTGCACCTAAAATGGTAAGTAGTCTTGGCATTATAGAATTATATCAATCCTGAATCAGTAAATGAGCTAAATGATTTACTTGTAATTATTATGAGATCAAGGACTAGTAAATCTAAGAATTTACCTGCCTTGACTAAGTTGTTTGTAAGGTTAATATCGCATTGACTAGGTTTAGGATTTCCAAAAGGGTGATTATGGACCAAAACAATGGCTTCAGCACCTAACGCTAAAGACTTTCAAAATATTATTTTAGGATCTGCCACCGTGCCTGACAACCATCCACGTGAAATCTTCAATTATACAAGCAAATCATTGGATCTCTTAAGGAGCAAAACATTTAATTCCTCATAGCCCAAATCACAAAACCTGTCAACATATCTATTGTAAACATCGCTTGATGAAGTAATCCTATTCTTCGTAATTCTACTGATTGCAGTCCTTCTTCTTCCCAACTCCATCGCAGCTGATATAAGCATAGCCCTAGCAATACCAATTCTAGGCACTAAGGCATACCCCTTTGGAGTAAGTTCGACAAGAGGTTGTAAATCGTGGTCAGTCATAGCTAGCAATTCACAAGCAACAGTTTCAGCAGACCTTCCTTGCAATCCACTTCCAATTAAAACAGTTAATCATTCAGTGTTATTTAAGGACGACACACCGTCCATCAACATCCTCTCTCTAAGCCTCATATCAAAGTATTTAAATAAAAAACCCCCAGCTAGTTATGCTGAGGGTTCAAATATCTTTTAATCCTTTAATTAACCGAGCTTCGATACATGAGCCGCTAGGCTTGATTTAAGGTTTGCAGCTTTATTCTTGTGAATTACGTTATTCTTAGCAAGCTTGTCTAGCATTGAGCTCACCTTTGGAAGCATTTCAGTAGCCTCCTTTACGTCTTCAGACGCACGAAGATTACGTACAGCATTACGAGTTGTCTTGTGCTGATAACGGTTACGATCGCGCTTCTTTTCGTCAGAACGTACGCGCTTTTGTGCAGATTTGTGATTTGCCATCTATAGACCTCTTTTAATAGGGGTGCAAATATAGTACGGTTTTTAACTCATTCCACAATAATCAGCCAAGATTTAGTGTTTTATCTGTTTTTCTAGATTTTATAGGGCTTCGGGGCTTATTTTAGGGCGTGAAAAAATCGATTATAGTCACTTTATTATGTTGTTTTGGGCTCATTTTGCCATCACTGCATACCTCAGCCCAAACCGCACCTACGAAAGCTATCTTTCATGGAGTTTGGACTTGTCCTGATTCTGCAGATTTTCAAATTACAGGACAATTACCAGGTTCATTGCATCAAACACTCATAAGGTCAGGACAGATACAAGATCCTTTTGTTGGGACAAATGAAGAGAAAATCCAATGGGTTGGTGAGAAGTCTTGGGTTTTTACATCTGAGCCATTCAATAAGAATGTGGAAATGGTATTCCTTAACGCTGAGAGTGTTCAGATGTATTCCAAGTGGATATTAAATGGTGTTAGAATAGGATCGACTTCAAATGCTTTCATACCAAATTCATTTTACATAGAAGAACTTCTCAAGCCAACTAACAACATATTGATAGTTGAGTTTAACCCTCCTTTTGAGGAAGAATCACATCGCTTAGAAAAAGCTGGCCACCCTCTTCCAGGGGATGCTTCAAGGGCCGTGCATCGTATGCCACAATTTGCATTTGGCTGGGATTGGGGGCCCAAACTTCTTGACATAAGCGTTAACGGACTCACTTTCAAATCTTCTCACATATCAATCAAAGACATAAATCTTGAAACTATTTCACTAGGAGAAAAGTCGGCTGAGTGTAAAGTCGGTTGGACTCTTGAGGGAGATGAGGGAACTAATGCTTCAATGAGATGGGCTCTTACTAATCACAATGGAGCCAAAGTTGCTTGGGGTAGTGCTTCAGGCAAAATTGGAGATTACTCAGAAACATTCACGCTTGATTTTCCTGAGTTATGGTGGACTCATGATTTGGGCGACCCCTATCTGTATAGGCTCGAAGTGATTGCTTTCAATAGTTCAGGTCTATTAGGCCAAACTGTAAAACGCGTTGGCGTCAGAACACTTGAATTAAATACTGAAAATGATGCTTTTAAATTCATTTTAAATGGCCAACCTATCTACAGCATGGGATCCAATGTTGTCCCTTGTGATATCATTTTAAACAGGATCACCAATAAGGAGGAAAAATCAATAATTGATGCTGCAATTTCTGCAAACATGAATACCCTAAGGATTTGGGGTGGTGGATTATACGCCTCTGATTATTTCATGGATTATTGTGATGAGAAAGGAGTTTTAATTTGGCATGACTTCATGTTTGCATGTGCCATGTACCCTAGTGATGAAGATTTTCTTAAGTCGGTTAAAAATGAGGCAGAATATCAGTGTAAAAGACTACGTCATCACCCATCTTTAGCAATTTGGTGTGGCAATAACGAAGTGAGTGAAGGTTGGGAAAGATGGGGCTGGAAAGATGGATTAAGTAAAAGTGAAATAGAAGTGATTAGCTCATCTTATAACAAGGTATTTAATGAACTTTTACCAAGCGTTGTATCAGAATTTGACGATGCCCCATATTGGGAAAGCTCACCAATGCTTGGTAGAGGTGATAATAATTTCAAAAACATTGGCGATGCACATGATTGGGGGATTTGGCATGATGGTTATTCGTTTGATAGTCTATGGACTAGGGTGTCAAGGTTTATGAGTGAATATGGGTTTCAAAGCTTTCCATTGAATTCGACATTTAAATCGATTCTGAGTCATGACAGCATTTTATATTCACAAGATTTCAGGACTCATCCTGAAATTGTTGCTCATGAAAAACATCCAAGGGGGTTTGATATTATCGATGCTTACCTAGAAAAATCACATGGTGCTCTTATCTGTGATTCAATTGAATTTGGGGATTGGGCGTATTTAAGTAGAGTAATTCAGGCCGAGGGAATAGCCGAAGGAGCAATTGCAGGAAGAATAAATCAGCACCATTGTTCAGGAACTTTAGTTTGGCAACTAAACGATTGTTGGCCAGTAGCATCTTGGTCTTCAATTGATGATCATGGTAAATGGAAACTTCTGCATCATAAGCTAAAGGATGCCTTTCAACCTGTTTTATTACATGGTGATTATGTAGACCAAACTTTAAATGTTGGAATAACAGCAAATCCTGGTGTCTTTACTAGCACAGTACCGGGAACATTAATTGTCTATTTAAAAACTTTAGAAAATGAAATCTTGCATTCAGAAGTTGTAAATCTATCCGTCACTTCTGGAAAAACAACATGGATTTCTTTTGATGATTTAGTTCCGGCAGACATTGATTTGAATAACATCGTTGCACATCTCTTATGGTCAGGAGACGATGCTAGTGTTGTGCACAAAGCATCCGACAAGGTTTACTTTGTTGAACCAGGTAGCTTAAACTTAAAAAAAGGAAGCATCTTCATTAAAAGATTTGGATGGAGTGAGGATAGATATCTATTTGAAATAAGTGCTAACACCTACGTCAAGGATGTCGAACTGTATTCTCCACAAGAGGGAAATTTTAGTGAAAATGGGTTTGATCTTTTTCCAGGAGCATCTATCAGGGTTTCATTTGACACCTATGACATGAGTACTAAAAAGATGGAGGAAAAAGGTGACCCTCAGATTTTTGCTAGGTCATTAAATGATTTTGTTACTAAATAATTAGTCGGCTGCATTAACAACTATCTCGTCTACAAACAACCATGTTGGCTCAGTAGCGGCTGCGTGCCAATATGGACAAGGACCGGCATTTTCAACCACAACTTTCACATATCTACCGCTTACTCCTTTTAATGAACCTGAATTAAAATTTATAATTGTTTGTCTTTCGTCTTTTTCAAAAACCTCTTCGTTTTCTACAACAGAAACTTTTGAATATTCTTCTCCATTATCTGAAACCATAAACTTCAAAGAACGAGGGGCAAAAATCCAAGCATCTTGATACAAGTAGAAATTCATGGAGAAATTATCAATTTCTATAATTTCTGAGAGATCAATAACAACTCTTAAATCTTCACCCTGTTTGCCTTGCCAAACTCCGTCTCTAAAATCCATAGAACCAATCTTACCATCAACTAAGGCGTAATTACCCCCACCAGTGTAATATTGACTAGGTTCATATCCTAAAGAAATTTCCTTGTACAATCCGGCGTGATATGAAACAGGGAAATTTTCAGTTCTCTCCAACACTCTTCCTCTGTAGTTTATTGTAGCTACAACTTCTCCCGTTTCAGTTATCTCAATTGGTAAATTAAATGATTTTGACTCTGACTCAACACCATCTATAGTCACGAATTTAGCAGTTCCCTTTATGTATGAACCAGCTGGAGTAATGTTTGCGTACAATATGTCGTCTCCCTCATCAAGAGTTAAACTCATAGAGACAGGAACTGATTCTAAGCCATAATCGACACCAATAATTCCTAGTCTATTAACGTGAACATCAAGACGCTTAATAAATCTGTCGTAAGCGCCCTCAGCTAGTGTAATGTCTGTACCAGACCAAAGAACTTCAGCCAAACCAATTGCCCTAGGGAAAACCTTAGATTCAACTAAGTGTTGTGGAGCTCTCTCAGACCACATATTACACTCTCCTCCTATCACTCTACCGGGACCATGTGATGCTTCTTCAGGTATTGGATTAAAACTATAGATTTCTTCTAAATCAGTATTACTTAGCGGGTAGTCCAAATAACAATGAGAAGTTGGAGAAGCAATAACATCAGTTCCTAAATGAACTCCTTCTATCGCTCCATCCATACCCCTCCAACTTTGAACAGCAGCGCCTTCAGGTAGTCCTCCTTCGAGAATTTCATCCCATCCAATTATTGTTTTTCCTTTATATGCTAGGTATTCCCCAACGTGCTCAATAACCCAAGTTTGTAACTCATTCTCGTCAGCTAGCCCTTCATCTTTAATTCGCTTTTGGCATTTATCACATGAAGCCCATCTCACCTTAGGGGCTTCGTCACCACCAATATGGATTTTTGTTGAAGGGAATAATTCACATACCTCATCAAATACAGATTCTAAAAATCTCAATGTGCTATCGTTGCCTGGGCAGTAAATGTCTTTGAATACACCCCACTTATTTGCAACAAGCATTTCTTCTCCAGTACATCCTAGCCAAGGGTAAGATGCTAAAGCTGCCTGACTATGACCTGGAACTTCAATTTCAGGGATAATCTCAACGTGCCTAGCAACAGCATATTCTATAATTTCCTTAATTGTTTCTTTTGAATAAAAGCCACCATATGTTGAACCATCGGTTTCAGTTCTCCAAGCACCAACTTCGGTTAATCTTGGATAAGAGTCTATTTCCACTCTCCATCCTTGATCTTCAGTGAGGTGCCAATGGAGCACATTCATTTTGTGAATGCTTAAATTGTCAATCATTTTCTTCACAAAATCTGGCTCCATGAAGTGTCTGCAACAATCTAAAAGCAAACCTCTGTGTTCAAAATCTGGAAAATCATCAATTGACACCACAGGAAGATAAAAACCATTAGAACAACCTCCAGATTCAGCTGTCACAGGAATCATTAATCTTAGTGTTGTCCAACCCCTATAAAGACCTTTTGGTGTAGACGCTGATATTTGGATTTGGTCTTCAGCAACTTTCAAAGAATAAGTTTCATCACCTTTAATTTCATCAGAAAGTGTAAATAACAACTGAGATTTATCTGAGTCTGATTGATAAATGTGTAAACCAGCATTTTCGAACCAATCCTTAGCTAAATCCCATGAATTTGACATGAAATCTGAACCAGAAACGACAAGAGTACCGTCAGAGTAAAAGCCTATTTGGTCAGGAAAAACTTCAACTAATTGTGGCTGAGGAATAATATTGTCTACTGACCCCATTTGAGGTTTATGTTCATGCTTTGAGCGACAACTTACAATCACTACAGATATCGCAAAAAATGATAAAAGTTTATTCATCATCAATGTTCCATTTTTGTATAGCATCTGCAAGCGTTTCTACTTTTGAATAATCAACAGGATGCGTGCTTTGGTCGAACAACTCCTTACTCGGAGAATCAATTTCCAATATACTCTTTGACCTACATGATGCATGTATTGTGCTCACTCTAGCTTCTCCAAGCTTCACAACATCAACTGCTCTAACCCCTCCACTAGCTATAACTCCAAGACCCATTTCTGAGAATTCTCTAATAAGCCTTAAGCCCAAACCAGCGGCAGGCGCTCCCCCGCTTGTCAAAACCTCAAAAATACCGGCATTAATCAACTCTTTAGCAGATACAATTGGGTCAGAACTAAGGTCTAGAGATCTATGCCAAACCAAGTATTCAGACCCAACCTCATTTACGAGTCCCTCTAAAAGATCAATGTCCAAAAATCCATCTTTAGTCAATCCGCCTACAACTATTTTTTCAGCACCAGCTTCAAGACTATCTAAACCTTCAGAAATAATCAAATTACGCTCAGACGAATTGTATACAAAATGACCAGCTCTAGGTCTAATCAAGACTCTTACTGGTATGTCTAAAACTGAGCTTGCCCTTACCATTGCGGCTGACGGAGTTAATCCTCCACATTCCCAATGTGCACACAATTCAACTCTATCAGCTCCAGCTTCTAGGGCTAAGGCTACGTCAACGGGTGTGCTTGCACATATTTCTAATTGCATTACTGTAATTTATTCAAAACGAATTCAAAATCACTTGGGTGAGTTAGGTCTAAAAATTCTCCTGAAAAGGGGATCGCTCTCATAGCACCGAGATTTTCTGAATTCCAAATTCCTATAGCAATTGGCAGTTCTAATTCATTACGCTTACTCATGGGACAATTTGCAACTGCTTGTGTGAACTCTGAAAATGGTAATTTGAAGATGTTCATACTAACTCTCAATACACCATCATCCTGAATAAAGTTGGGTATTTGATTTGCATCAGGTTTTTCAACTATTTCTTCAAGAGATCCGTCATCGGACATTCTTACAACTGCGAAAGCACTTACCCTATCGTTTGGCATTCCAAGATTGGCTGAGTCATATGCAAGCATAGCGCAATCAAACTTAAAAATTTCTGAGAAAGATCCTTTTGGTGGCATGTTATCACCATTACACACAACAATGGAATGAGAATGTAAATCTTTATTCTCAGCTAAAGAAATCTGAACAGCTTGAGCTGTTCCAAGGGGTTTAGTTCTATTTGATGGAGTTGTTTGAACAGCATATCGAATATCAAATCCTTCAATTGGATTTGCATTAAAATACTCTTTAGTAAAAGTGTCATTTTCACCAATAACTACAATCACACAGTTACTTCCCTCTGATTTTATTCTTCGTATAAGAAGATCTAAAAAGGGTGTGTTTTTCCGACCTACTCTTAGCATTGCTTTAGGTCGTGAAATCAACTCCTGAGCGGTTACCTCATCCACACCAGTCACTTTCTTCATCCTACTTGATGCGCCAGCTGCTAAAATGATAACCGGATTTACTGTCTCATCTCCCCAACTTACACCATGTTCAGAAACTACGTGATAAGCCATTGTTCCATCTATTGCCTCAATTGAAGATTTAACTTTTGCAATTGTCTCATGGTCTTGAAAACCCTTGATTCTTTCAATCATTGCTAGCATACATCCACCTCCACCAGAGCCAAATATCTTAGCTCCAATTGCACCATTACTAAGAGCAGCATCACACATTAACTCAATTCTAGGTGTACTTATATCAAGCACATCTCTTAGGATTCCATGGTGCTCACTCATAAGAGGACCTAAAATATTGTCAATTTCAACCCTACCTAATTTAGAAGCTGCAATGCGTTCAATATCTCTATTTCTTATTGTTCCTTTAACTAGGCCTACATCGGTTTGGTTTAATCTTGATATATCAATCTCATCCCAATCGCCTCCGTGACTTTCTAGGATATTAAGTCTATCGAACTTGCAACGACTAAGAATCCCAATAGTATCCTTGGGTACGTTTGAATCACCGAGAATAAAATCAAAAGATGGATCTTGAAGCTCTACATATCCATCAGTGGCATTAGGATCAACTCTTAATGTACCACCAACAGCACAAGCTATTTGGTCCATATTTCCACCTGGAGCGTTGAAGTAAGTAACCTCGGCCTCAAATGCTTGATTTGCGAGTTCAATCCTTGAAGTAATGTTTCCTGACAGTCTTTGCATTGATGCTATCCAAGCAACTAATAATGCTGAAGAGCTACTACAACCTGCTTGAAATGGTACATCACTTTCTATTGTTGCATTCCACCCTTTTTTTGGAAGAAGACCTCTATCTCTTGCAAGAATCAGTGCAGCAAGTTTGTGATCCTGTAAATCATCTACAACACTATCTTCAAGAAAGTCTAAATCGTACTCTCCGTAATACTCTTCGCCTAGTTTGGGACTAGTCCAAACCACCCTTCTATCAGCTCTCTCTTCAATTTCAATTCTACATCTAAGATTTACTGCCATTACAATTGATGGCATTCCTAAATAATCTTGATGTTCTCCAAAAAGACAAACTCTTCCTGGAGCTGAGACTGTAAATTTTCTATTCACAATAGGATCCATACAGAGTAAGAATAGCAAGAAAGTCTGAAATTGAAACGTTACCAGTCCCATTGAAATCTCCTATACAATCTCCTAAACATCCGTAGTTAGAGAAAAAGAGAAGCATATCATTTAGATCAATAATTCCGTTTGGCACTAAATCCTCTAAACATTCGATAGGAGGTTCTTCAATAATTTCAGGCACATCTGTAACATCATAAACACCACAAATAGGTTCATATGTTGGGCATACCATTCGACTATTAAAACCAGAAATCACGGAAAGAGTTGTATCGTGATAGGCTTCTGAAAAGCTATGAGGAATGTGTTCTGCGTCATCCATAGTGTAAAAACAATTTTCAATTCCTAAACTATCAGCTACTTCATGCACAATTTGACTTCCATCAACATCGTCAACTGAAAGAAATAAAAACTCTATGGTTCCTGAACCATATGGAACAGTACTATCACTTGTGCCATGTGTACTTACAACAGGGACATCTCCCACTTCCATCCAAGCAGTTGTGCCAATTGCACCAGACATACTGAAAACTGAAAGAACCTCTGAAGAATATCCCATATTTCCTGACAAGCCTTCAATTCCTCCTCCTAATCCTAGTTGTTCAAGATCAATCAGGTCTAGAATTTCATCTAATTCCAGATAAGCATTATGAAGTGCGATAAATGCTCCAGCAGATGAACCTCCCAAAATAATTCTAGTAGGATCAATACCCCATGGGTTGCCATCTTCAGCATGTGTTTTCCTTAAAAATCTTGTTGCTGCTTTTCCATCGTGCACTCCTCTAAGAACAGCCTCTTGGAAGGATTCCTGTAGATTAAACCAATCATCTACACCAAGTCTGTAGCTATATGAACAGACCACATATCCCATTTTGGCAAAATCCTCACATAATGTCACAACATCAGCAAACTCGTTGTTTCCTGTAATAAAAAAACCACCATGAGCAATGAGAATTACTGGTCTGTTAGTGATGGAATCTCCTTGAGGGAGATAAATATCCATATCCAACTCAACTTCATTTCCATTTGCAGAAATGTTGGATCCATAAACTACATCCTCAATTTTTTGAAAATCATCAAAGACTAAATATCTGTACCTCGCTCCATCACACCCTTCGGCATCCTGTGCAATGACTATATTAATAGACGAAACAATGAAAAGCAGAAATGCGAAACAAGAGGAGTTTTTGATCATTGAATTACTATGCGCTTTACGCCGCTAAACTCTGAAGATGATAGTAAATAAATTCCGGGTGTCAGATGACTTACGTCATAAGATGAACGTAGGTTATTTGGAATTAGTTGCATAATATCTCGTCCATTTAAATCTTTTAAATCAATCTGTGTTCCAAGCAACTTTATATCAATTTCCAATAGAAGATTCGATGTCGCTGGATTAGGATATGCAGTTAATAAAAGCTCTCCATCTAAATCCTCAACTGCTATTACACCCATAGAACCTAATAGCCCCATAAACTCTTGATAGTAAAGATTGGCAACTCTTGCATCATGCACAACAAGTGTGTTTTCATCATTCAAGTTTTCTGCTGAAGACGACCAATTATGAGAACCTGTAATTACCGTTGGGTCAGAAAGTGGCTCAACGTGATCAACAACAGCGTATTTATGATGCAATGTTCCAGAAATTCCCTGGTGAGAATAAATATCAACTCCTGCGTCAAGCATTGTTTGGTATTCAGACCCTGTTGTATTCTCCTCTTCAATAGCACCAATTGGAGTAACAAAGAACGTTGTCTCATCAATAATAGCATCGGCTAAATCATCTCTAGTAAATGACATTACCGCAAAAAACATACTGTAGTCAGTAGTTTCAATTGTCTTTCTAATAGCCGATGTAGTACCATCTGTTGGAGAAAAATAAAGCTCAACAGGCGACCCCCCAATTATAAATTTCTTGGGTGTATTTATAACCTTATCCGGGCCAAACTTTGAGTTACTAGCATCTGCAACCATACCGTCAGACCCCCACATTTCGTTAAACTCAAGAGTATATCCTCGTGCTAAACTTTGGTCTTCCAATACTATCACGTTGTTCTTATCAGTATTTAGATTCCCCGTAGTCATATTAGTAGACCCTGTTAGCACAAAAGCTGATTCAGGATATTCCGCATCTCCAATCACCATTTTATTATGCATACCAGAACCCTCACCATCTTCTCTATATAAAACAGGAATTGAAGAATCTAAGCTTGCTATTCCAATGTTTGCATTACTTCCCTCAGCTATATATCTGATTTGAACTCCATTGGCTGCTGCAGTATTTATTGCGTCCTGAATCCCAGAGTTATTGAGGTTATAAAATGCAAGATCAAGTGTGTGTTGTGCTGAAGTAATCCAAGATGCAATTGTGTCATTTGTATTTGTGCCCAAAGACATAGCTAATTCATCTGTTGCAACTGAGTGGTCAACAGCTCCAGTAAAATATGCATGAATATTTCCTGAAGAGCTTGAAACTGTTGCGTAAACTCGAATAGGTGAAATCACCTCTTCACCTGATGTTCCTGAAATAACTCTTGCGTAGTAAAGAACACCCGACTCCAATCCAGTTAAAGAAACAGTGTGGTTAGTTGAAAATACTCCACCATCAGTTGTGTTTCCTAATGCTGTAGTATTTCCCCACTCTACAATTGATGTCCCTTCGATATCTGTTGTCCAGCTAAGGTCGAAAGAATTATTTGTAATGTTGGTTTGGTCTACATCAGAAGTAAGACAAATACCAGCTGTGGTTATCATATCAGAAGCTCCTCTTGGAAGAAGCTGGTAACCTCCAAATCCATCGAAAGAGAATTGGGAACAAATTCCTCGAAGGTTCATCTCACAGCCGTTTAAAGTAGTTCCTACAAGTGAATTTGATGTGCGTACATAAATCACCCCAGTCTCTCCACCTGAGTTAAAAGAGTAAGTACTGTTGCCCTCTATGATTTGGCCTCCTGCGTCAAAAGTTGTTGCTGGAATTTCGACAATTTCTCCCTCATAGCTTTCAGCAAGTTGGTTTGGAGTAATAATCTGTGGTTCGGGAAGAGCATTGCCAGAACTAAGTAACACAACTGCGCTCAAGTTGGGCCCTACCTCTAAAAGACCATTGTATTCGCTTATCTCACCAGTGATTGAAATTTCGTCGCCAGGGTTTGGCTCAAAAGTCCAATCAGACCAATCTGCGCCAGGATAAAGTGCAATACCTGCTGATGCGTCTTGTAAATAACGAACCGACCCTAGGTCTGCTCCGCTTGTAATTATTCCCGAGACTGTAACAACTTGTCCTACTAAGTAGTTACTACGAGCATCTTGAATATCTGTTTGTGCTGACATACCTATGCATGCATTGCAAAGGAGTGCTAAAAGTGTATATCTGAAAATTTTCATTCTTTATAGGGTCTATTTTGGAGTCCTTTTAATTCAAGTACAGCACTCAAGCGTACCATACGCGGAGGGCCTAAGAATACTTCTGCACGTCCACTTCCACCATCAAATCCATAGCCGTTGGAAGCATATTGTGAGTTGTTGGTTGCATCTGAAATATACAAAGCATCGAGAGCATTGATTACACTTAATCGAAGGAGTAAACTTACGTTATCTGCTATATCAAAGGATGTACCAGCATTGAAATTTAAAAGAGAATAGGCTGGAGTAATCCAAACATCTTTAGGTTCACCTTCAGTTATGACGTCACCTGGTGAAAATTGGGCGTAATGTTGCCAAAAGAAAGTGTTTCGAATGGAGAAATATGTTCCACGTTTTGGTGAGTAACGGCAAGACAAAGAAATTTGACGTTGGGCAGCATCACCAACTTTGACTCCGTCCAAATTGACTAAAGTGTCGGCGATAGCACCATCATCCAATCGTGTAATGAATGTGTTAGTGTTGCTATTTATCAACTCCACACTTTCGTTACTAGTCCAGCGCCAATTGCCTAAAGAAACCACACCCTGGATGTTAAATTTCTTGGTTGGATCGTAGGAGAAATCCCACTCGATGCCCGAGTGTACAGCATCCGCGTTGAGTAAGGTATAGCCTAGGTTTCGATCCACATCATCAATTACTGAAGCTGCAACCTCGCCCCACTCATCGGCACTTACGTTGCTCTCAGCGAGCTCTATCATTAATTCACGACCGGCTACAGTGGAGGTATCTGCGTACACAGATAGGTTTGCATCCTGCCATAGTCCTGATACGCCGTAGAATCGATTCACTGGCTTATTCTCCCAACCTGTACGATATGCATTGATGTTGGATGCAAACTTACCTCGGGCGTATTTCAAACCGGCCTCAACAGCCTTAACGTACTGGTTCTCGTATCCGTCAATAACGTCGTTGTTGATGTCAAACACCGAATTGAAGAGGGGCGCCCGGTTTAAGTACCCAACATTAGTATAAGCATTGAACCATTCATTAAAGTTGTAGGACCCTCCTGCCTTGATGGTCGCGCTGTTTAGATTCTCCCAATCTGTAGTATAGTTGGTCAAATTTGGGTGATCAGATGTAAGGAAATTTGTGTCAATCTGCCAATTAGTCTCACCCAAGACTCTAAATTCATCAGTTGAACGAACCTCATAGGTGGTGTCATTAATGGTAACTACATTGGGACGAAAGTAATCAATGGCACGGTACCAACTTTTAGCTCCCGATACATTGATGAATGCAGAGTAGTTGTACTTATCAAGTTCTAGCTGTAGGTACGAACCTCCCCAAACTACTTGACCATCATCGTGGTAATAGTACTTATCTCCTCTACGAAGAGGGGTATCGAAATCTGAGTTTTGGTCTCGCATATCATCAGGCGCGACATAGTAATCAGCTCCAAACATATCACCTATGGTTCGGTAGTGACTACCAGTGTAGTGTCGCGCATCCACACCAGCGCTAAAAGTAAGATGATCAGTCAGTGAAGAATTGAAGTTGGATAACGCCCCAAACCAGCGGTGGTCGTTATGGGCGATTCGTATGAAGTGAGAGCCTTTACGCTCTCCATTCTCATCAACATTCAGTCCGTTGGGACCAAATTCAAACAGCTGATGCGAATCCCAAGTTCCTTGTAAATCCAAAGTCCCATCCGAGAGTCGCCCACCGGGTGTGCTAGACAAGGCTTCTCCTCCTCCGCTTCCGAAACTTGCATATGCTGTGGTAGTGAGTGTGGACTTTTCCGATAAGCTCCAGACATCACGAATCGTAACAATTGGTTTGAAGTATTGGTTCTGTCGTGGATTGTAGCGACGAATATCTCCGTATGTAGTGTCAACCTGGCCTGTCTGTTCATTAAAGTTATAGTAGACTTCTTGGTAATTGACTATGAACTCATTGAAGCTTCTGCCTCGGTTTACTATAGCTGTTTCAGACAAGCCATCCAACATTTCTTGGTACTGAAAGTTTGCTTCCTCACCCTCCTCGCCTATCAAATGTTGTGCAAGGTTTGTGTCGTATTCATACACTTGCATTTGGTATGAGCGTTGACCATGCCTTTGAGGGGCCCCAAAAGTCGTGAATGATAAGTTGTGATCCCCAATTGTCTTTCTTCCTTTGAGATAATATGCAAACGCCTCCGATTCAAGACCGTCTACAAATCCTTTGTTGGTTTTGTATGACCCCACAAAGTGTAAGAATCCCTTTTCTTGGCTTCCAAACACACCGCTTAAGCTATTACGATAATACCCGTAAGCACCAATTTCAGTTTGATAATTAATTGATCCATTGGCGGACTCATCCCCGCCAGTCAAAATGTTTATGGTACCACCCACAGAAGGGATGGCAAGTTTACTTGCGCCTAGGCCTCGCTGTACTTGTGTAGTTCGAACAACAAGATCTAATCCAGCCCAATTACTCCAATATACCCAACCATTTTCCATATCATTCATAGGTACTCCGTCCACCATGACCGCGAGGTTGGTTTGGTCAAATCCACGAATAGTGACACGAGCATCGCCGTCACCTCCTCCTTGCTGTGTCGCGTATACTCCAGGAGTCGTATTTAAGACGAGCGGCAAGTCTCGGCCGGCTAGTTCTTCTTGGATTTGGGTAGGCAAAACGTTTGTATAAGCAACCGGAGTCTTCCTAGAAATTACAACATCAGCGGAAACTACCGCCTCTTCCATGGTAAGAGTCTCCATACGAAATCGCTCAGAGGTTGAAGAACCATCACAAGTAACCTGTCTTACTTTTTTGGCGTACCCGATGTAAGATACTTCCAGTGTTGCCACACCTTTAGGAACAGGCATAGAAAACAATCCATCCAAATCGGTTGCCACCACTATGTTACCTGATTTGACATAGGCCCCAATTAGGGGGTCACCAGTCAGTGCATCTTCAATAACACCATTAATGGTACATAACTGCGAATTCGCTGATGTCGCTAATACCCAAAATACCAACACGAAAAACTTGTGTGACTTCAACTCAAACATATGAGTCCTTACTTTAACACAATACGACGGGTCGTGCGAGCTCCAGTTTCGAGCACCACTTCCATTATATAGAGTCCGGAAATTGTTGCACCCATGCTTATTTCAGCCACTTGAAATCCGTTGATAAATTTATGATTAATCTTCTGACCAGCGAGGTTGTAGATCACCACTTCACGAATTTCTGATTCAGAAGTCACCCAAATCACATCATCAGATATAGGATTAGGGTAAACTTTCACGTTCACTACATGCTCTATTTCATTTATATCGGTAGTTCCACACTCACATGTGTGCGATCCCAAGTTTAGGAACACACTATCCAAGGAATAACTCAATGAGTCACTAGACCAGAGGATTCCGTCCCACTCATCCACCACTAGGTAGTCGTTCAACGCATCGATGTCTCCGTATGTTACGCTTGTCTTGCGAATCAGAGTGTGGTTTTGGGTCATACCTGCCCATCCAGTTTCGCCTGGATCCTCACCAATTTTCCCAAAGATGTCGATGGGAGTGTTAGTCGATATTTTGCGAAGTACCATAGCATCGTTACCATTGAAGTACATGGCATTGTTTTCTTCATAAACAGGGCAGACCCACAAGTCAGCTGCCTCTGCTAGCTCATCCCATACGGGTGCCTCAAAGTCTACGCCATCAGGGTCTTGCTTATCCAACACAACAACAACAACGCTGTTTGGTTGAAGCGTACCTGAGAGTTCCACTTTCTGGTTGTCAAGAGCAGAATTCGACCCGTTAGAGTAGCGCTCTAGTCGGTAATCAGTTAAGTCCACAACATCGTTTGTGGGATTGTAAATCTCAATAGCCTTGTTATTACTCCAGCCTTCTATATACTCGGAGATGAATAATTCACTACAAGGAGTAGACTGCCCAAATGATGTCGAGCCTAGGAAGATAATTGATAGGTTTAAAAGTAATGTTTGACGCATAATTGTTGCTTAAGAGTTATTAGTCTTCAAAGTTACAAGTTAAGTGTATCTTTATGTCGATGAAAATGAATTTTTCCTCATATAAATTTCTAGCAGTTGGCACAGTAGTTTCAGCCTGTATCTCATTGATGTTTTTCAATATTGACACAGAAGATACAAAGGACCCATTTAAAAAGCTAAAACCATGGGAGGCTGCTAATTATAAGTGGTCATATCCTGATGAAGTGTGGGATGCATACGAGGCTGATGAAGCTCTCGATTTAGTCAGAAAGCATTTTGAGGATATGGAAGCTAATGGAGTTGAGAGATACATTGGTGGAGAATGGAGGTTAGAGGGGCCATCTAATATTGGAGGTCGTTTCAACACGGTTGCTGTTGATCCATTTAACTCGGATGTTATCCTTGCTGGATCTTGTGCAGGAGGGCTATTTAAGACAGACGATGGAGGTGAGAATTGGTGGCCAGTAACTGATGATTTTGCTTGGATGGCAATGGGATCTATTGCTTTTGACCAAAGTCAAGAGGGATTAGTTTACCTAGGTACAGGAGATCCACAAATAAGCAGTCACCCTAGGTTGGGTAGCGGCGTTTGGAAATCAACAGATAGTGGAGATAGCTGGGAACATTTGGGATTAGATAGTGCTAGAATAGTGAGTAAAATGTTAGTCTTAGAAGACAATCCTGAAATCTTAATGGCTGGCACAATGGGAAATCCAGCTATACAAGGTCCTGATAGAGGATTATACAGAAGTACCGATGCAGGCCAAACATGGAATCAAGTTTTACTACCATCTGATTCAGCAGGTATAAATGACCTTGCATACTATCCTGAAACCGGGATCATGATAGCAGCTGGCTGGAATAGATTGAGGAATTCTACAAATAGCCTTGTCACTGGTCCAGAATCTAAACTATATCGATCTGAAGACCAGGGAGAAACATGGGATCAAATCGAAAATCCATGGGGTAATGAAGATCGTTGCAGAATTGGATTAGATGAAATTGACGGAATATTCTACGCTCTTGTAGTAGGTCTTGATATGCAACTTGACAACATATACAAAAGTGTAGATAGTGGGGTTTCTTGGGATCCAATTATACCAGAAGAGAGCAGCCCCGTTAATGCCTTGGGTGGATTTGGGTGGTACTTCTCAAGAGTAAGAGTCAATCCATGGAATCAGGACGATATCACTATTCTAGGTGTAGACTTATGGAATACTACAGATGGTGGTGAGACTTGGGATCACATGGCTCCTCAATGGTCAGAATATATTGTTCATGCTGATAAGCACGATATGCAGTGGATTGGACCTGAGGCGTGTATTATCGCTACAGACGGTGGCTTGTATAAGACTGAGGACCATGGCCAAACATGGGAGGACATTGAAGACATTCCCAATTCACAGTTTTATAGGGTAACTGTAAATCCTCACTATCCTGGTAGGTACACTGGAGGTGCTCAGGACAATGGTACAACTTCAGGTTCGTACGAAGATTTAACAGGATGGAATAGAGATAGAGGTGGAGATGGGTTTACTCCAATTTTCCATCCTGATGAGCCAAACTTCAGGATTGCCACAGTGCAGTATGCGAATTTTGCATATTCCCTAGATCCTCAAGCAGAAATCTGGTATGATTGGACTACAATCACTGACACAGATTACGACGATAGAAATGGTTGGGATTCTCCTATAATGCTACATCCTGCTAATCCATCAGATATGTGGACTGGGACTCAAAGAGTATGGAAGATGGAGGGTGGTCCTTGGGGCGAATGGGTAGACATGAGTCCGGATTTAACCTATAATATTGAGCCTGCGCTTAGCTACAGAGTTATTTCAGCAATTGCAGGTTCGCCTTTTGACGAAGATGTACTAGCTGTAGGAACTTCTGATGGTAGAGTTTGGTATACCGATGATGGTGGAGATAATTGGATTGAAATGCCATATGGATTACCGGACAGATATGTAACAGACATTTACTTTGACCCATTCAATGAGGATTCTATTTTCTGTACTGTCAGTGGTTACAAGGATTACGCATACACACCTCACGTATTAAAAGCTGAAATTGGTGGAACTTGGGAGAGCATTTCTGGAGACCTTCCTGAACACCCAATGAATTCAATAGTTGCTCTTAATGAGAGCACTTGGGCTGTTGCGTCAGATGCTGGCGTGTTTGCCACATTAAATTACGGAACCAATTGGGAAAGACTAGGCAGCATGCCTTGGATTCCAGTATTTGATCTTGAAGTCGATAATGAGATGAATAGACTTGTAGCAGGAACATTTGCTAGATCGATTCAAAGTTTCCCAACTGATTCAATATTAGCCGGAAATCCTCCTGTTCAAGACTTTACTTGTATAGAAGATATTGTAGTAAATGGAATTATTGATACAAATGACATCCTGATGATTTTGAGTCAATATGGATGTCAAAGCGGATGTGCTGCTGACATAAATGGTGATGGAGCAGTGACTACATCTGATGTACTTGTACTTCTTGCTGTCTATGGTCAGCCTTGTTAGGCTAGTCCTAAATCTATTCAGACTTTTTTGGTAATAGATGCATATACTAAGTCGCATCTGTGTTCTAGTAGTTACCCGAAAAGTTTGGCCTCCAGACCAAAAGCAGGGTCAATAGTATTCCAATGAACTTTATTCATGTGGTGACTAGGCCTAACTCTAGCGTATTAATCCCTCTACTATAATTTCAAGATCAAACTTGAGGTTGACTCTTTCATCTTTATCTACATCAAAATGGGCAAACATCTTTCCAACCACCTTATAAACTAGGTTTTTTCATCAAAAGGAAGACTTCTTGTGACATCCCACCCAAGAGCTAAGAATATCATCAATAAATTCAGGATGAACCTCCCTCATCAGTCAGTTTTAGTAGACGATTCTAGCATGCGATTCAGCTCCGCTAGCTCTTCAGGTTTGAAATCTCTCCAAGTTCCCTCAGGCATATCAAGATGAATATTCATTATTCGAATTCTTTTGAGCCTCTTCACCTCGTATCCCAAATACTCACACATCCTTCTAATCTGTCTATTGAGTCCTTGAGTTAAGATTATTCTAAACTCCCTATCTCCTGTCTGCTCAACAAAACAAGGATTTGTTACAGTCTCTAAAATTGGAACTCCGTTGCTCATATCTCGAATGAAATTACCCTGAATGGAGCGATTCAACTTGACTAAATATTCCTTCTCGTGATTGTTTTTGGCCCTAAGAATCTTATTTACAATATCCCCATCATTGGTAAGAAAAATAAGCCCTTCACTTGGCTTATCCAACCTTCCAATTGGGAAAATTCGAGATGGATAACCAATGTATTCGATAATATTATCCTTCTCTCTTTTTTTGTCTGTCGTGCAAACAACACCAACAGGCTTGTGGAATGCCAAATAAACCAATTCTTCAACACCCCTTTTTATAAGCTTACCTTCTACCCTCACCTCGTCTCCTTCTTCAACTTTTGTGCCCATTTCAGGCACCTCTCCATTAATTGTCACTTTCCCAGCAGCTATAAGCTTATCAGCAGCTCTACGCGAACAATAACCCGCTTCACTTAAAAACTTATTAATTCTCGTAGACATAATTCAAAGTTACGTGCAACCAATTTTAGTTTAATGCGTATTAAATAATAACTGCCTGCAATTAGCAACTTGCATGAAGATTGAAACCTTTTTCTATCTTTATAGATCGTAATGTTCCTAAGAAAGCATATCTTAATATTAACTCTAGTTTTATTGCCAAAAATTAGTGTTAGTCAGTGTGAACAATCTATCAATCTTAACGCATCTTTATCAGGAGGGCAGTCAGAGGAGGTATTTGTTGAGTTAAATCAAAACATAACCAACATCACATTCAATTTGAATGATTATCATTCGGATGGCTCTTGGATGATTCCGAGAGATTTAATTGTTGAAATATCAGCTCCAAATGGAAATTGCATATCCGGAGAAGGTTTCAATATCCCACCATTAGAAAATTGCATTACTATTGATTGGCCATCTTCTTGGGGTGAAGGCAATGGGGCCCAAAATTTTGATGGTAATCATTCACATTCTATTGCTATCCCTGATAATTACCTGTATGGTTCTGGAATTTGGCATTTTCTAATCAAAAATGGTCGTGAAAACGGCAACAACAACCAGGCCCATTATAATCTAGAAATAATACTTGAAAATTTAGAAGGGTGTACAAATGAACTCGCCGAAAACTATAATGAGTTTGCAATTTGTGATGATGGCAACTGCCTAATTCCAAGTTCTAATAGCTGCGAGACTGAAGTAAATTTTACTTGGGTTCTAGATAACGATTGGTGTGAATCATGGTGTAGAATTTATGATAATGAAGGAAATATAGTTGCTGGGTATTTTTCTGCATGTCAAAATCAAGGCTGTGCTGCTTGTGACGTTAACGATCTATACACCTGGTATGGTGAAGACGTAACGGCGTATTTTGTTAATGAAACTTATGTAATTTCACAAAATTACATTCTCCCTGAAGGCGAATACTTTATAGAAATGTTCGACGGTTATGGCGATGGATGGAGTGATAATCCTACAGAAGGAATTGGTGCATTTGTGATTTCAGGAAATATAGATTACAGCATTGATTTTATAACTGGTTATTTAGTTACTGGTTTCTTCAATTTATCGTGTGAACCAGGTGAAGGATGTACAGACGAAATAGCTTGTAACTATGATTCAAATGCAATAGTTAATGATGGTTCATGTCTGTACTTTGACGAATGTGGTATTTGTGATGGGGACGGTATACCAAATGGAGAATGTGATTGTTTTGGAAATACATTAGATGCAATTGGAGTTTGTGGTGGAAACTGCAATGAAGATAATAATGGCGACGGCATTTGTGATGATTGTATAGGAGATGTTGATGAATGTGGAATATGCAACGGACCTGGTGCTATTTACGGATGCGGTTGTAATGAAATCCCTGAGGGTGATTGCGACTGTGAAGGAAATATTCTAGATGCAATTGGCGAATGTGGTGGTGATTGTGATTTTGACCAAAATGGAAACGGAATTTGTGATGATGACGAGGTTTTAGGTTGCGTGGAACCTACTGCATGTAACTTTAATTCTGAAGCAACTTCTGACGATGGGTCTTGTGATTTCTGTTCTTGTATTAGTGATGAGGATTATACTTTAACTATTGAATCTACTGTGCCAACCGTAGCAGCTGGTACAACTTATAGGTTCTATATCAATATGGTTAATCCAACAGACCATATGAGTGCTGTAGTTGGCAACAACGACCTACCTCTCTTAATAAGTACTCCAGAAGGAGCATTTAACACCCCTATTAACTCTAGTTGGAATGCAGAAGGCATAAACCCTAATTTCATTCCATTTTTTCCTGAACTAGTTGACGATAGCTATGCTACGATAGGTCTTGATGTTTCAACTAGTATGGCTGGAATAATAGGTGCTGATGCGCCTGGTCTTGTAGAAGATACTTCACAGCCTATCACAACATACTTCATGGAACCGTACACAACTGAAATTAATGTTAGTTCAGTAATTGGAGCTTCATATTATGTGACAAATGGAGCAGTAAATGGTTTGCCCGATGAGAATAATCGCGTACTTATCATGCAGATTACTACAACCGGTTCTATAAGTGGATTGATTAACTATCAAATATTTCCAGAAGGCATCGGTGCAAACGCGTTGATTAAATCTGTTGAATTCTATGGCGTTGGAACTTTTGGTGAAGAAGTTGTTGGCGAAGATCTATGCGGATGTAATGATACTACAGCATGTAACTATGACCAAAACGTAGTTTACAACGACGGCTCATGTCTTTACAATGACGTATGTGGCATATGCGACGGACCTGGTGCTATCTACGAATGTGGATGTGCAGATATACCTAATGGAGACTGTGACTGTAACGGAAATGTATTGGACGCCTTAGGTGAATGTGGAGGGGATTGTACTG
>PBMY01000002.1 GCA_002722795.1 Crocinitomicaceae bacterium | reverse complement strand
CTTGTAAGTACATTCGTTACTGGTGGACTAACTGGAATCATCCTTGCTGACTCTGCTCTTGACGTTGCAGTTCACGACACTTACTTCGTGGTTGGACACTTCCACATTGTAATGGGAATGTCTGCAATCTTCGGCATGTTCGCTGGTGTTTACCATTGGTACCCAAAGATGTTCGGTACTATGATGAACACTAAGCTTGGTTATACCCACTTTTGGCTAACTATTGTATGTGGTTACGGAGTATTCTTCCCAATGCATTTTGTTGGACTTGCTGGTTCGCCAAGAAGATATTACGATGAATCTCAATTTGCTTACCTTGATGGTGTAGCAGATTTACAGCCAATCATTTCAGTATTTGCGATCATTGGTTCTATTGCTCAAGTTTTATTCCTGTTCAATTTCTTCTACAATATTTTCAGAGGACAAAGAGCACCAGAAAATCCTTGGAAGTCAAATACACTTGAGTGGACTACACCTGTAGAGCACATTCACGGAAATTGGCCTGGTGCTCTTCCTGAAGTTCACCGTTGGGCTTACGATTACAGTAACCCAGATCACGAGAAGGATTTTGTCCTTCAGACTACTCCAATGAAAAAGGGTGAGCATGCACACTAAAGAACATTACTATTCTGAATAAATAAACCCCTCGGTACTTCCGGGGGGTTTTCTTTTCTACTAAATTGGTACTATGGATACGCACGATCAATTCGATATGAGGGAAGAGGCTTCAAAGCCTGCTGATGTAGATTTAGATCGCGTATTACGCCCAGCTTCCTTTGATGACTTTACAGGCCAAAGAGCAGCGCTTGACAACCTGAAGATTTTTGTAGCTGCTGCCCGCCAAAGGGGAGAAGCTCTAGATCACGTATTACTTCATGGACCACCTGGTTTAGGCAAAACAACTTTGGCAAACATTGTTGCAAACGAGATGGGTGTTCAGATTAGAACTACATCTGGTCCTGTATTAGATAAGCCAGGAGACCTTGCAGGGCTATTGACTAGTCTTGAGGAAAATGACATTTTATTTATTGATGAGATTCATAGGCTCAGTTCTGTAGTAGAGGAATACCTATACAGCGCAATGGAGGATTACAGGATAGACCTTGTAATAGATACTGGGCCCAATGCTAGAACAGTTCAAATAGATTTGAATCCATTCACATTGATTGGTGCTACGACTCGTTCAGGATTATTGACATCACCGTTGAGGGCAAGGTTTGGTATAAATCTTAGGCTACAGTATTACGATGCAAAAACTCTAACAGACATAGTTGAAAGGTCTGCGGGTATTCTAGAAATCCCAAATGATGCGGAGGCAGCATATGAAATAGCATCTAGGAGTAGAGGAACTCCAAGAATTGCAAATTCACTGTTGAGAAGAGTAAGAGATTTTGCCCAAATTAAGGGTGATGGAAAGATCTCACTAGAGATTACATTGTTCTCCCTTGATGCTCTTCAAGTAGATAAGAGAGGATTAGATGAAATGGATAATAGGATTTTATCAGCCTTGATTAAAAAATTTGGTGGCGGTCCAGTTGGGATCAATACGCTAGCAACTGCAATTGGAGAAAATGCAGGGACTTTAGAAGAGGTTTATGAGCCATTCTTGATTCAAGAAGGATTATTGGTAAGAACAACTAGAGGAAGACAAGCGACAAGAGCTGCATTTGAGCATTTGCGCATTACTCCAAGTGCTTCTTCTAGCAAACTCTTTGAGTGATGTCTCAAAACTCACACCGTGCATCCGAAAGAACTAAGTGGCTTAAACATCAAGCCTTGGAACTTGGTTTTGTAAGCGTGGGAGTTAGTAAAGCAGAAGAGCTTTCAGACGAAGCCCCGAGACTTGAGCGTTGGCTTACGGGGGGTATGAATGGTGAAATGAAATACATGGAGGGTTATTTTGACAAACGCCTAGACCCTCGCAAACTTGTTCCTGGAACTAAGAGCGTAGTGAGCCTATTGTTCAACTATCACAATCCTAATTCGAATACACGAGAGGGAGAATACAAGATTTCTCAATATGCTCTAGGGACGGATTATCACTTTGTCTTAAAGCGAAAGCTTAAAGAGCTTCTTAGAATGATGAAAGAGGAATGGGGTGATGTAGATGGGAGGGTATTTGTCGATTCCGCGCCAGTTTTGGAAAGGGCTTGGGCGGCTAAATCTGGATTAGGATGGATTGGCAAGAATAGCCTTCTTCTTTCAAAAAAGTTAGGGAGCTATTTTTTCACTGCCGAAATGATGTTGGATGTTGAATTTGAGTACGATGTCCCTGTGGTTGACCACTGTGGTTCATGTACTAGTTGCATAGATGCATGTCCAACGGGCGCGATTATAAAACCATATGTAGTTGACGGGTCAAAATGCATTAGTTACTTCACTATAGAGCTAAAGGGCGAAATCCCCGAACCCATGGCAGGAAAGTTTGACGAATGGATATTTGGGTGTGATGTATGCCAAGAGGCATGTCCTTGGAATAGGCATTCAACTCCAACAAAGGAACCTGAATTTGAACCACCTAATGGTTTGTTAGAAATGACCAAAAGTGATTGGGTAGATCTAACGGAAGAAGTATTCAGAGACTACTTTAAAAGTAGTCCAATTATGCGTGCTGGCTTTGAGGGCCTCAAGCGAAACATAAAATTTTTAGTGAAATAAAAAAAGCCCTATCGTTAGACAAGGGCTGGGTTAGAAAATGTGGTGATGATAATTTCACCATAAAGATCTCCGTACTTTTTCAAGCACCATTGTTTTAAGCTTTCACGCTCTTCATTCTTCAACCAACTCAGGCTTTTCTTGAGTTCCTTTGCGAAAAGGGCTCTGTCAAAGCTAACCTTGGCGAGTACTTTCTTGCAGAATTCTAACATTTTGTGATTAATTGTAATCAAGTTTACAACGTTCAATATCTGAAGTTAGTGTATAAGAGAATGTTAAAATTGAAAATAGTTATTCACGAATTTTAAGGAGTGTATTCCATAGCGTCCTTAATAATGTAATTCATCTGATAGATGTCATCAGCGTTAAGCTTCAGTGTGCCTGCAAAAGTCAATCTTTCATCCGTCACATATTCTCGGGGTGCTTTGTTTGGGAATTGTAGATCAACAACTGTCTCAGGACCTGCTCCGCCACAGAAAAAACAATTTGCAAATGGGTATCTACTAAGAACATAAAAATCCTCATCTGTATCTACCGGAATTACGTAGCCTGTTATGTAGAAGTTATCACCTTCAGCAGATATAACTTCTGGGCCAAACGTCGGTTTCCAATAATAAGCTTGAAGCTCTTCAAGAAACACATCCTTGAATTCAACATCGCTCAGCCTTTGCCAAGTCAGTTCAGAGTAATCCTTTTCTAGTAAAACAGGAATTGGATTGTCCATGATAATTGGGTCATTTGATTTAGCTAGTGCAATTTGTTGGATTTGACTTTTCATAGCCTCACCCTTAGGGGAAGGATGACACATGCTACTCCAATTAAGAGAAGTCAAAGCAATAAGCCCCATAATTCCTGCTATCCAAACTGATCTCATTATTCGTTTGAAAGTGTTCCGCTTATATCCATTCTCAAAGTTTTCAATGCAGGTAAAATTGCAGCTAAAAGCCCCACAAAGGTAGCGCAACAAATAAGACCAATTTCTGAAGGAAGAATCGCCATTTCACTAATATCGTATTTGAACTGATCAGCAACTAAAGCTGCAAGAGTTAATAATCCAACCCGACTAATAATCAAACCAAAGAGGGCTCCACAAATACTCAGAAGCCCCCCCTCTAATAGAATAAGTTTAAATAATGTGCTAGGTGAACCACCCATGGTTCTCATAAGAGCTAATTCATATTTTCGGGTTTGCATATTTTCAAACACGGAAATAAAGATACTAGCAAAACTCAGAACCATGATTAGCAGAGCAATTGCACTGATGGCTTTAGTGCCAAAGCCAAACTGATTATTGAGCCTATTAATCTCAATGGCAGGAAGAGCCACCTGCATATTAGTGTCCTTCAGAAGGTTTGGTAAAGTAAGAACTGCCATGGGGTTGCGCTTCTTGAGAAGAACCGCTGTAATCTCTTTGGGCTTTTCCTCGCTATGTTCAGTTTGGTCACCGTGTACCCCCCAAACACTCTCAATATTTGTCAGCAGCAATTGATCAATTACAGATGAAGTGTGCTTGAATATTCCTACTACAACAAACTCAACATTGTCGTGCACGTCAGTACCATCAGTAAGACCGTGAGCACTATAGAATCTATCTCCAATTCCCAAACCAAGCTTTTCAGCAGCGGTCGCTCCAACAGTTACCTCGTAAGTCTCTTCCCACAGTTCACCTTCAGCTAATTCAGCCTTGTAATGTTGGGGATAGCTATGTTCTGTTCCGACAATACGATAACCCATATAGTTGTCGCCGTATGCAAGAGGAATACCCGCTTCAACGTAAGGATGTTTCACTACCTCGTTTGCCGCTTCTAGATCGATATTCCCTGTAGGCGCATCTATGTGATATACGTTTGCTAGAATTAATTGAAGAGGAGAACCTTTTGCGCCTAGAACTAGGTCAATGTCTTTTATGTTCCTTTCAAATTGGTCTTTTATTTGCTTTTCACTTAACATCACTAGACTAACCATTCCCACACCAAAAGCCAATAAAATTGCACTAAGAGTTGTTTGAAGAGGCTTAGCAAATAGATTTTTTCTAGCTATGTAAATTAATCTCATAATGCTAGATCTTTTAATTCAACTCTATCATCGTACCTATTCTTGAGCCTTTGGTCGTGTGTTACGATTACTAGTGAAGCTCCTGCGTGATTTGTTTCTTCCTCTAGAAGAGAAATTACAGCCTCTGTGCTTTTGTCGTCAAGCGCAGAAGTTGGCTCATCAGCAAATACCACTTTGGGTTTATGAATCAATGCACGTGCAATTGAAGCCCTTTGTTGTTCACCAACACTTAGTTCGCTTGGTAATGAATACGCTTTGTGCTGAAGACTCAATCTATTGAGAAGCCTAACAGTTCTTTCTCTTAACTCTTCAGAACTAATATTTTCACTTGTCATTAATGCAGGAAGAGCCAAATTTTCAATCACAGTTAAACTTTGTACAAAATGAGCCTGCTGGAAAACAACTCCAATATTTAAACCTCTAAATTTATCTAACTCCCTGTCATTTAGTACTGTCAAATCAATTCCATCTATATTAATCGAACCAGTTTGTGGCTTGAGTAAACCACACATTATATGAAGGAGAGTGGTTTTGCCAGAGCCTGAATTGCCAAGGATCAATAACTGACCACTAGAATCACACTCCACGTTAGGGAATGTCAATAGACCTGAGTCGGGGTAACTAAATGTTAAATCAAGCGTGGCAATCATGTCTCGAAGTTAAGGAGGTGTTATCTTTCGTATGTGAAATTTTTTAATCGACTTTCAAAGTACTTAATGGGAGTGCTAATAGGTTTGGCCTTAACATACATTATGTTGAACGATAGAGGTTGTATGGATTGGCTTCCAAGCGAAAGAATCAAAGAGGATATTCGTTCGAGGGGTATAATGGAGACTGCAGAAGTCGCTTGCTATCTAAATTGTTATGAGCTATCTGTTAGCGATTTAGCAGATCTTGTGACTGAAGGGTCAATAAATTTTAAGAAAAGTTCGCCTAGAGAGATCCCGCGCCAATATCATATCGAATCAGAAGATTCCAAGATAAATTCAGGAACTTTTGTATTGACAGATTCTGCAGCAACAGTAGTTAATGTTAATTTCATAGAACTAAAAAGTTGTGATTGTTAAATGAGATACAGTTTTTTTTTATTTACGATAGTTTTATCTCTAACAGTACAAGCACAAAAAAACTTCACTCTTTCAGGTCATGTTCAAGATGAAAGTAGTGGGGAACAGTTAATAGGGGCTACGATTTATGCTAAAGAAGTAAATACAGGGGTTGGATCTAATATTTACGGCTTTTATTCTCTTACACTTCCCGCAAACAGTTATACGATATTAGTTTCATTTATTGGTTATAACACACAGACTTTCGAAATCGACTTAACAAAAAATATTCGTAAGGATTTTAATCTTACAGCTGGACTTACACTTAAAGAGGCTATTGTAACAGGTGAAGAATTTAATCGTATTGAGGATCAAGTGCAAATGTCAAAGGTTGAAATTCCAATTGATCAAATAAAACGTCTTCCTGCAATTGGCGGAGAAGTTGATTTACTTAAAGCCCTTCAATTAATGCCAGGGGTTCAGTCTGGTGGAGAAGGGTCAAGCGGCTTATATGTTCGAGGAGGTTCGCCAGATCAAAACTTAATTTTATTGGATGGTGTACCTCTCTATAATGTAAGTCATCTATTTGGATTTTTTTCTGTATTTAATGCTGATGCAGTTAGAAATATATCAATAACAAAAGGCGGGTTTCCAGCAAGATTTGGAGGTCGATTGAGTTCGATTGTTGAGATACATATGAAAGATGGAGATATGCGTGATTATCATGTTGACGGGACAGTTTCTTTGATTTCATCGAAACTTACAGTTGAAGGTCCTATAGTTAGGGATAAGGCCTCTTTTATGATTAGTGGGAGAAGGACTTATATAGATTTACTTTTAAATCCGTTAATTCAAAATTCTGCTAATAATGATCCAAACATTACTGTTGATCCTAGATATTATTTTTACGATTTAAACGGAAAGCTAAATTGGAAGATTTCCCCAAGTGATAGAATTTATTTTAGCTTTTTTAATGGACTTGATGATTTTGGGATAAATTTTTCAGAAAATTTAGAGGAGTCTTCACTTAATCTTGATTTAGGATTAGATTGGGGGAATAAGGTTCAATCTTTAAGGTGGAATCATGAATGGAGCCCAAGGTTATTTTCGAACTTATCGCTAATTAGAAGTAAGTATAATTTTAATACTGGTGCTGACGCCACCTACGGGTTTTTAGAACCGAACACAAATCTTTCAGCTTCGGCTAGATATGCAGCATTATATGTTTCTCAGATTGAAGATATAGGTGCGAAACTAGATTTTGATTTTTCTCCGAATTCGAGACACTATATTAAATATGGTATTAATTATACAAACCATACTTTTTTGCCAGGTGTTGATTCATCTTTTGCAACTTTTAGTATTGAAGGAGCCCCGCTTGATACAGTGTATTCAAGTAGCGGAGGTGCTGTAGAAACAAAATCAGATGAAATTTTTGGTTATTTTGAAGATGAGTTTGAGGTATTTGATGGATTGAATGTTAATCTAGGGATGCATGCAGCAGCATTATTTGTAGATGATACTAGCTATATATCTCTTCAGCCTAGGGTGTCATTTAATTATAAACTATCTCAAGACTATGCTCTAAAATTATCATATGCTAAAATGTCTCAGTTTGTTCATTTATTATCAAATGAAGGGGTAGGCCAATTACCAACAGATCTATGGGTTCCTGCGACAAGAAATGTTAAACCACAATTAAGTAAACAAGTCGCATTAGGAATAGCTAAAACATTTGGAGATATTGAGTTAAGCATTGAGGGGTATTATAAATCCATGGATGGATTATTAAGTTATAGAGAGGGTGCAGATTTTATGTTTTCTGCGGATTCTAGTTGGGTGGATCAGGTAACTCAAGGAATCGGCAATTCCTATGGAGCGGAATTTTTATTACAAAAAAAGAAAGGAAAAATAAGCGGATGGATAGGATACACACTTAGCTGGTCAAACAGACAATTTGATGAAATTAATAGCGGGTTATGGTATCCATTTACATATGATAGAAGACACGATTTGAGCTTGGTTTTAAATCATAAAATCAATGATTTTTGGGACTTAGGATTAGTTTTTGTCTACGGAACAGGCAGGTCATTAACTTTAACAGAGTCTTCTTTTGAAACTTATGTATTAGATCAGTCTGGAGAAAATATTATACCCATCATAGGCCAGGTCCCATCTTCAAAAAATGCATATAGACTAAGTCCTTATCACAGGTTAGACATTTCTCTAACAAAATCGAAGTTGTTAGAGACAGGGCAAAGAGATTTGATTTTCAGTGCTTACAATGTATATAATAATGTCAATCCTTTCTTTGCTTTAATTAGAGAAGATGAAAATGGTAATGCTGTGTTGAGAGAGTTTGGACTTTTCCCGATAATTCCATCTATAGCATGGAGGTTTAAATTTTAAAAAATGAAAAATCACATAATTGTCGTTCTTTTAATTTCATTAGTTAGTTGTACTAATAGTTACTGGTCTGACGGAATTACTACGGAGATCAATTTACCGAATCATGTTTCTCAGATTTCAGCGACGGTTATTATTGAACAAGGCGCTATAGGTTTTTCTGCACTTGTTTCAGCATCTTCGAGCTTAGATTCACAAACAGGACCAGATGTAATAGAAGATGCTGTCATCTCAGTTATGTCAGGTGACAATACTTTGTATAATTTGGATGCTAATCACTTTGATTCTAGGTCGTTATTATATAATTCATCTTTAAGTTCTTTGGTAAGTATTCCAAACGATATTCCTAATGGCCAGATTGATTTAATTGTTTCATCCTCTAATTATGAGGAAGTTTATGCGACTTCTTATATGCCTGAAAAACCAAGCCCAGTCATAAATTATTCACCTGAAGTAGAAGTTGATTCACTATATGATGGGTCGTTATTAGAAATAACGGACCAAATAGAACTTAGTCTTTTAAATAATTTGGATTTAGATGAATCATACTTGGTTGAGATAAATGCCTTTTTTCTAGATGTACAGTCACAAGAAATTGAACAACGTAATCTCGATATTTATTCTCAAGATCCGAGAGTGAGGGAATTAAATATTAATTCTAATTCTTCGGATATGGATGATGAATATAATAGTCGCTACTCTTTAATTTCAGATGAGACTGTTTCAAATATTTATAATGGACTTGAGAATATCACGTTTTTTATTACGCGTGATGAGAAACCAAGTTATTATGAGTTTCAGTATATGATTTGTAGAATTTCTTCTTTAAGCCCTTCTCTTGCTGAACATTATAACAGTGTAGATTCGTACCTTAATCAATCAGGAAGCCCTTTCGCAGAGCCAGACTTAATGTATTCTAATATAAGTAGTGGTTTCGGTTGTTTTGGAATGATGAACACATATGAGGAGCAGTTAAATTAACTTCTTTCTTCTTTTTAACTCTTTATCTATTAGAGATAATTCTCTAGAAGTTTGACCTTCTATAGACGTGTTTTCCTTTGCCCTTCTAATTAAATAAGGAATAGCCTCTCTTATTGGTCCATAAGGCACATACTTTGCAATATTGTAACCATGTGCTGCTAGGTTAAATGAGATTTGATCACTCATCCCTAGAAGCTGTGAAAATGAAATTCTAGGATCATCATTTTCAATACCTCTTTCACTCATTTCTTTACAAAGCATTAAAGTACTTTCAGCATTATGAGTTCCAGCAAAAATGTGAATGGCATCAAGATTATCTAGGCAAAACCGAATAGCATTATCAAAATCTCTATCGGTAGCTTCTTTATTTGGTTGTATTGGTAAAGGGCATCCATTTTTAATTGCCATTGCCCTTTCTTTCTCCATATATGCTCCACGAACAAGTTTTACTCCAATTTTAAAACCACACTCTCTTGCCTTAATACAGAGATTTTTTAAGTATTTAAGTCTATCAATTCGATAAAGTTGAACGGTGGTATATACAATCACTGATTCTCTATTATAATCACTCATCATGTCCTCTGCAATTTCATCTATATTATCCTGAAGCCAACTTTCTTCAGCATCAATTAAGACTTTTCCTCCTGCGTCTGATGTTGCTTGACAAATAGTTCTAATTCTTCTAAGCACTCTTTCCCATTCCTCCTCTTCTTTTATAGTAAAATCATCAGTTGATTTACTCAACAAACCTTTTAGAGAAAGGCCGCTTGGTTTAAAAACTGAAAAGGCATGACGAGGGTCTTCGCGGGCAGCATCTATTGTAGCAAGAATCTCTGAGCAATTTGAATCTAATTCTTCTTCTGAAGTAACTCCCTCGGCACTGTAATCAAGTATTGTTCTTACTCGGTTTTTGTATAACAGTTCAACTGTCTCTTCAGACTCTTCTATTGTTTCGCCACCACAAAACTGAGCATATACAGTGGGTCGAATTGCCCATCCAATTGGTATTCTTAATGCAAGAGCCAATCTTGCAAAAAGACTTCCGACATCAACTAACCAAGGTCTGCTTAAAAGCTCAAATAATACTCGCCCCCGCTTTAAGTCTCGATCAGAAAGATGGCGGAAAGCTAGTTCCGTATTATCGAAATTTGGGAGTCCCTTTAAGCTCATGTTGCGAAGATAGGTTTTGTACCTTCGGCGTATGAATGTGAATACATATATATCTGAAAATCGCCAAAGAATGTTGGACGAACTTTTTCACCTTCTTCGCATACCTTCTGTTTCAGCTGACCCAGCTTATGATGGTGATGTGCAAAAGTGTGCTGAGGCAGTAGCATCCTCTCTTACAAAGGCTGGTGCAATCAATGTTGAGGTAATGGTAACCCCGGGTCATCCAATCGTTTTTGGAGAATACATAGTTGACTCTAATGTACCTACTGTTCTTGTTTATGGACATTATGATGTACAACCTGCTGATCCAATTGAACTTTGGGATAATCCAGCTTTCGAACCCATTATTAAAAAGACGGACATACATCCTGAGGGAGCGATTTTTGCCCGAGGAGCTTGTGATGATAAAGGTCAAATGTTCATGCATATAAAAGCGCTTGAAGCCATGGTAGCATCAGGCGATGTTCCATGTAACGTAAAATTTATAATTGAGGGAGAGGAAGAAGTTGGGTCAGACAATCTTGACGATTTTTTAGAGCAATACAAAGAGAAACTAGCTGCCGATGTGGTACTTGTTAGCGATACAGGAATTATTGCAAACGACACTCCTTCAATTTGTGTAGGTCTTCGAGGTCTTTCATATGTTGAGGTAGAAATCACAGGCCCAAACCGAGACCTCCATAGTGGTTTATATGGCGGAGCTGCCCCAAATCCATTAAATATTCTATGTGAGATGATTGCATCTCTTAAGGATAAAGACCAAAGAATTACAGTAGATGGTTTCTATGACGATGTAATTGAGCTAAGTGACGCTGAGCGTAAAGCAATGGCTCGAGCACCTTTTAGTGAAGACGCATACAAATACAGTATTGGTATTGGAGGTACAGAAGGAGAGCTCTCTTATTCTCCTCCCGAGCGTATGAGCATTAGACCAACTCTAGATCTAAATGGAATTTGGGGAGGTTATACTGGCGAGGGTGCCAAAACAGTTATCCCATCAATTGCTAGAGCAAAAATTAGTATGAGACTTGTTCCACATCAAGATTTTGAGAAGATTACAGATCAATTCATTGCTCATTTTGAGAAAATTGCACCTCCATCAGTGAGTGTGAAAATTACTCCTATGCACGGCGCATCACCAGCGGTAACACCAACAGATAGTCCAGCATATAAGGCAGCTTCAAAAGCTATGCATGACACATATGGTAAGGAGCCTATCCCTGTTAGAAGTGGAGGTTCAATTCCTATAGTTGCATCCTTTGAAAGAATCTTAGGTTTGAAGACTGTTTTGTTTGGGTTTGGTCTAGATTCAGATGCGATTCATTCGCCAAACGAACACTATGGAGTATTTAACTACTTCAAAGGAATAGAAACAATACCTCTTTTCTATAAGTACTACGCTGAAGCAAATGGAAATGCTTAAAAAATCAATAGTTGCATTTATGAGCGCTTGTTGCATAATGGCTTTTTCAAGCTGCTTCAAACAAATTGAGGTTGTAGAAGTTGATGGATTTTCAAACGTAGAATTAAGTTTGAAAGGCATTAAGTCAGATATGGCAGTTAGGATTTATAACCCCAACCCAATACCATTTAATATCAAATCAGCTAATATTATTTTAAGTGTTGAGGATATAGTAGCTGGTGACTTGGTATTAGTTGAATCAGTGAAATTGTCTTCAAGGGATACAACTCAAGTAATATTCAAGCTAGTTTCTAGAAAGGGTGCAATCGGGGGAATAATGGTTGACAATTTTACCAATGCTATCAGCGGAAGTGAAATAAAGTTTAAGGCTAAAGGAGAAATTGTGAGTTCTACGTTAGGTCTCAAAAGTAGATTACCTATTAATTACGAAGAGAAAATAGGCCAATAAACCCCATCTCAAGAGTCATATTTCTCATTGCGTTGTCCCACCAAGTTAATGGGTTGTTAGGTTTTGGTGCAATCGGAATAATGCTTTGAGTTAGTCTCGTAAAGAATCTAGAACCGTTGTTCATCTCCACTTGAACTCCTAAGACAACGTTTAAATCATAATCCTTTATAGGAATGTTTGTTGGGTCAAAATCAACTCCGTAAAAATTTTCTTCAGCTGCAACTAAAACTGAAGGTTGAAGACCATATTCAACATGTAAATCCTTTAGCCCAAACTTTTTAAGTGAGAAAGCATACAAAATTGGTATGTCGATATAAGTAAATCTATAAGCCCATGTAACATAATCCCCTTGTGTTGGGTTAGGTGGTTTACGACTTCCCTTCTGATTATAAATGATACTAAGATGTAATCCTCTATCAGTATGATTTAATACCTGTACAGTTACTCCAAGATTATATCCTAATTTATTGAACCCCCCTATACCATCGCCATGAATTTGAGATAAAGTTGCTCCACCAACAATGCCTCCATTGAAGCTAAGAGTTTTAGAATTTGATGAGGATGTTTGTCCAAAAGATAATAAGGCAAAAAATAAAGAAGCTGTTAAAGTAAATATTTTCGACACCTTAATTGGTTATATACTGGCCCAAACAATTTAAAACATACCCATTTTCGTCGCTAACAATTGCTATCACTTGTGAATTTTCAATTACCCATTCATCATGCCACAAGTATGAGTAATCCACTTGGAAGTGATCGCCATCTATTGGATCCGTAATTACAGAAAGGCCATTTGCCCCTGTTACACTACCTCTTAATAGATGGTTGAATTCATAGTCGTATATGTGTACAGCATTAGTTGGATTGCCGTTAGCATAGTACAGTTGATCGCTTATTATATGCGACTCAGAAATTAGAATGGATAAATTATGATCACCACTTACAACATCAGAAAAGTATTGGCCGTGAACATGAATGTTCAAATGACCGTAAGCTGGCTCCCAACTTAATTGCATCTGCAACTCAAGTGGAGTTTCAACATTCATTTCAGTTTCGACAATATCAGCCCATTGAGATGGAGAGAAATAATCACCAGGTTCTTCGAATCTGTTAATTCTACCTAATGGGTTAGCTTGGAAATCAAGTTGACTCCAAAAGACATCCCCTTCTGCACAAGTCCAATCTGTTGGGTAGTCTTCATTTGTTATTGCTAAGTTTCCAGCGTGAATTGCAAGCGGAAAAACTCGACTAGGATTAGCTGCCATTAGGTCTTCAGCAATAACTGCAGCGTCGGGGCAATTACCACATTGATGTGCTGTGAAGTCTTCAACTAAAACGTTTTTACCTGTTGTTTGTTCAGGAACTGTAAAAACAGGAGCTGGTCCATATAAATCTGTATTATAACCACCATCAAAAGGAGTGCCTGGATCTTCTAGAACATCACATGATGAAAATGCGATTATTACAGTAGCTATAAATAGACTTAAACGGTTCATTTAGGTCAGGTTTGTATAGTATAAAAAATCCGCGTCTGCATTTAAGTGCAAGACGCGGAGTTCTTCAATATTATTTTCTTAGTGAGAGTTTGTCACTCTAAGAGTAGAAGTCTCACCTGCTACAGTTACACTTAGTAGATAGATTCCAGCATTCATTGAAGTGAAATCTAATTGTACTGTTTGAGAACCTGCAGAAACAGAGCCAAGGTTCATGTCAATTACTCTCTCACCAACAAGGTTGTATACAACTACAGTTGCATTGCCAGCATCGGTTGCTGTGAAAGTAAGGTTTGTGTTTCCGTTGAATGGGTTAGGGTAAACGTTAACAGCTGACTCAAGAGCAACTTCTTCTTCGTCTATGTTTGTAGTTGAAGTAGCCTCAACACCAATTACTAGCTCTGAGAATTCAACTCCTGAAGCACCTTGGTAATCAAGAACAAATCCTATCTCAGCTTCACCATCCATCTTCACGATTTGAGCGTAACCGTCTGCGTAATTACCCCACTGTGATGAGTAAAGTCCATCACCGTATGTGTCAATCATAGTGAACGTGTAGCACTCGTTTAAATTAAGAGTTACATCTTCAATAAATAGAGTATTTGCCTGATTTGTGTATCCACCAACATCAGAACCAGCAACAGCATTACCATTTGAGTCAGCTATAACCCAACCAGTCTCTTCTGGCCAATTGTCAGTCATAACACGAACCTGAACATATGTTGTAGATTCAACAGATCCAACAATGTCGATAGTTTGATGCGCTTCCCAATCTTCACCGTTTACTTCAACAAGAGTAACATCAAGTGTTCCAGTTTCTGAGTAAGTGCCAAGTTCAACAACTTCAGAACCACCAGTATTAAGGTTTCCAGTCCAAACTACGTCTGGCTGCATAGCTCCGTTAAGCTCAATAGACAAAACCATATTTGTAATAGCTTCAGATCCAATGTTGTTAATTTCAGTTGAAGCAGCCCATTCAGCCCCCCCACAAGAAGAAGTTTCTCCATTATATGTCATTAATGGCGCAGCTCCATTTACAGAGTTATCACATGGAGCAAAAGCTGCAGAAACATGTTGCTCAAAAGTTCCTTGTCCAGATTCTACTAAAGTATAATCAGGACAAACTGTGTAAATAGTTGGATAGTAAGCATTAGAGTAATCGTCAAAAATATTCCCCGCATTATCAATGATTGGAAAGTTGGTTACAGACACCCAATCACCAGTAGTTGCGGTTCCGGTTCCGTTTAAATCAGCGGCTGTTGTTGTGTCATCAGATTCTAAATAAAAAACCATTACGTCATCCGTTCCATTTGGTCCAAATGTTGAATATAGATCTTCTAAAATTCCAGCATTAGCGTAATTCCAACAAGGACCACACCAAGTTGCAGAGAAATCTAAAATAACAGTTTTACCTTCGTCAAGAAGTGTGTAAAGATTCCACTCATTACCGTCGATGTCAGTAGCGGTGAAGTCAGGAGCAGTACTTCCATCTGGAAGTTGAGCAAGTGCAGACAACCCAAATGTTAGGGCTGCGAAAAGCATGTAAAATTGCTTCATGGTTTTATATTTTAATTGTTTCAGATTCAAAGAGTTGAGTTTAGTCAGACACAAAAATACTAATATTTAGACTAATTAGCTTAAATAATGGTTGCATGTCTAGAAACTAGAGGTAAATGTTATCTCAAACCCGTTAGATGCAGGCACTGCGCGACATACGCCTCCTACACAGAAAATTCCCTCACGTCTCTTTCCATATCCTATGCTCAAACGGTGTGGACCACTAATGTATCCAGCTGATCCGTATAAATAGTGAATGCGTTTGCTCTCGTCATGATTTCCAAAATTATACTGATCAATAATGCCTACAAACCAGTGTGGACTCCAAGTGTATTCAGCCACGAAAGTGGCCCAATCTCCTTTGTCCTGTTTTACCATATTTAAAACACCATCAGTTATAACGCTATCACTCCCAGTAATTAAAACTTGTAATTCTGTCCTAAGACTTTGGCGTTTCTTTGTTTTGAATTGTGTTTCAAGTACAGCAATGTTTGCGTCAACTATCCCTTTATAATCAGTAGTTACCGGAGTTGAAAGTGTATTGAACTTCAAGTTCATGTACATGGCTTTTGCCTTAAAGTTTTTGGTGAATTTTCTGTCAAATTCAAAACTTATATCCTGAACATTCAAAGTTTCTCCAAAACCCCAACTGTTTAATTCAGAACCGTACATTAGTTGATCAATACTGTCAGCTCTAGCTATTCTATCTGGGCTGTATGCTGTTGCAAATACAAGACTCAACTTCGTACCGTATTTACCACCAAGTTTTGACCCTCGTGGTAGACTGTAATATAACTCTCCTCTAAAACTAGATTCACCAGTAATTACAGTTGCATATGGATATAAAGTTGCAGCCAAATTGTAGGTATGAGGCTTTGTAATTGCCGGAATGTTGTTAATAGGAGAATCAAACAGTAAGAGATCTCTATCTGATCTAAAACTCATATTATCAGAAGTTGATTTGTGAAGTAGAAAACTTAGCTTTTTGATATTACCACTCAAATAATATGTAAGAGCTTGTCCTTCATTGTAGATATACCCATTATCAGCAGATGGGTCATTTATTTTATAAGTGTAGTTTAAACCCCCACTCCAAGTTCCGTATTGAAACCTTGTTCCGGCATCCCATCCAGCAACATTTTGTGGTAAATCAAATAAAATATCGTCTCTAACAAATTGACCTCCTTCTTGGAATCTACTTACAAATGAAAATTCTGGATTTATTCTAAATTTTGAATCCTTAAACCCTTTGAACAAATCATTTATTGAAAGTTCGGTGTTTATTCCTCTTACGATACCATCACCATTTACAAGTCCGTCATTGAAATCTAGTCTTTGTTTACCATAGACAATTTTCACTCTAAGAGCCTCTATTGGAGTTAGTATTAACCTAATGCCGTCCATAGCATTGTCTAATCCCAAATCTCTTGCTTCATAGGATCTGAAAAGTATGCCGTTTCCAAACTGCTCGTAGAAATTTCCGATTGTCACGTCTATCCCACGTTCTCTATCCTCATATCTAGCAAATCTATAACCAACTCCTGTTCCTGTGAATCTTCCTGGGAATCCTAATACTGAGTTTAAATACGATTCATATCTAATTCCAGCAGAAAAATTGCCCTGAGTGTAGATGACGTTAGAATAGGCATTGAATCCTGTTTTAGAGGGAGGCACTACCGCGCCAATTAAGCTGTCTTCTTGGTATGACTGCCAAAGCACACTGACATTTCCAGTTACAACACCTAGCGATTTTTCTTCGTTTTGGGCTTGTGCGCTATTAGCAGCGAATAAAACAAACATCAAAATGAATACGAAACCTCTCATTCCACTAATTTAAGTAGCTCTTCATACAGCTCCTCTTCGTCTCCTTCAGCATAGTTGTTATGAGTCCAAATCACTTTCCCATCAGCATTTACTAAGAATGTGTGAGGCACATTTATCACCTGCATTGCTCTTGCAAAATCTCGCGCTGGGTCTAGAAGCACTTCGTATTCCCATCCTGTACTCATTACAAATGGAGCGACACGGCTCATTGAACGAGAATCGTCAATGCTAATTGCAATTAACTCAACTCCAGTTTCGTCTTGCCAATCAGCATAATAATCCATGTAATTGTTTAATTCTCTTTTGCATGGGCTACACCATGTTGCCCAAAAGCAAATAATAGTTGGATTTCCGTTTCCAACTAAATCAGAAGGGTTAACGGTCATCCCCTCTAGGTTTTTAAGGTCAACTGACGCTACAGTTTGGGCGTCGAACTTGGCATTAAATCCTAATGTTATAGCTACTGCTAAGATTAGGTGTTTCATTTTATTGTTTTTAGATATGTTGCAAAGAAAAGGCATTCTACTCATTTAGTATACCCTAACTTAGCATACATGATTCGTACCAAAATAAACTATCTATTGTTTGGGCTAGTTTTTCTAGCTGCAGGAAATGCCTTTGCACAACCTGAGATTACCGTTGAAACAGACACTATTTATGTTGCTCTTGACACAATGCAAACTAATGAGATTTCAACTCCTTGGGTTGTGTCAAATAACCAATTTGGCACGCAAGAATTAATGTGTTCAAGAAACTATATTGATCAAGTAGACCCTTATAACTATCCCTTTGTTCAAGGAGGTGTCGGGTCATATGAGAAATTTTGTTGGGGTCCTATTTGCTACAATTACGGTGAGGATGAAAGTTCATCAAACGAGGGCTTTGTAGTTAACATTCCTCAAAACCAAGCAGATTCATCTTTCATTGCTTACTTCTATCCTAATGATGTTTTGGGGATATCAACCATTGAATATTGTTTCCACCCTGTTGGAAATGAAAATATTGGGTCTTGTGCAACGATCACATATGTGGTAAGTGCTACAGCTGATGTAAATGAAATCATTGAGCAATCATTTCATTCAGTGGTTTATCCAAATCCAATAATAGATAATGGAATGATTGATTATTCTATTCCAACGGGAGCTAAAGGTGAAATTGTAATTCGTGATATCACGGGAAAAGAAGTTGTAAGATTTACTTCTTTAACTTCAAATGGAATATTAGTAATTGATGGGGCAGAGCTCACGCTTGGACTATACTTCTCAACTCTAGAAGTAAACGGGACATCTACATCAACTAAGAGATTCGTTGTAGCCAAATAAGCGCAATGCAACCTCCAAGTAAACAGGAAGCACTTGACTATCACTCACGTGGTAGAAAGGGTAAAATTGAGGTTGTCCCAACAAAACCATATAGTTCTCAACGGGATCTGTCCTTGGCATATAGCCCTGGAGTAGCAGAACCCTGTCTTTTAATTGCTGAAAATCCAGATGATGTATATAAGTACACTTCTAAGGGAAATTTAGTTGCGGTCATTAGTAACGGTTCAGCAGTTTTGGGTCTAGGAGATATTGGTCCAATTGCAGGAAAACCTGTTATGGAGGGTAAGGGAGTACTGTTTAAAGTATTTGCGGACATTGATGTGTTTGACATTGAAGTAGATGCAAGCGATGTTGACCATTTTGTTTCAACTGTAAAAGCTATCGCACCAACTTTTGGCGGAATAAATCTAGAAGACATAAAAGCTCCTGGAGCATTTGAAATAGAACGAAGGCTTAAGGATGAACTGGATATTCCAGTAATGCACGATGATCAACATGGGACAGCCATCATTTCTGCAGCTGCTTTGCTTAATGCTCTTGAACTAACAGCTAGAGACATCAAAAATGTAAGAATAGTTGTAAGTGGTGCCGGAGCAGCGGCTATGTCTTGTTTAGAGCTATATATGAAACTTGGGCTTGTTCGTGAGAACATCGCCATGTTTGATAGTAAAGGCCATGTTTACAATGGTAGAGAGGGGTTAGATGAAAGGAAGCAAGAATTTGCAACTAAAAAGGAATACAAGTCATTAAAAGATGCTTTAGATGGAGCTGATATTTTCTTAGGACTGAGTAGAGGGGGGTTAGTTGATTCAGATATGATAATGGGAATGGCAACAAATCCGATTGTTTTTGCATTGGCAAATCCAGAGCCTGAAATCCCTTATGATGAAGCAATAAAAGCTAGGAAAGATATTATCATGGCTACTGGCAGGAGTGATCATCCTAATCAGGTGAATAATGTTTTGGGATTCCCATTTATTTTTCGAGGCGCACTTGACGTTCGAGCTACATGCATTAATGATGAAATGAAATTAGCAGCTGTCAGAGCAATAGCATCTCTTGCAAAAGCATCAGTTCCTGATGAAGTAAGTGAGGCATATGACGAACAGTCCTTGGTATTTGGGCGTAAGTTGATCATACCCAAACCTCTAGATCCAAGACTGATTTCAGCAATTGCACCAGCTGTTGCAAAAGCAGCTATTGATTCCGGTGTTGCAAGAGAGCCAATTTCAGATTGGGCTGCATATGAACAATCTCTACTTAAAAGATTAGGTCAAGCAACAAGCTTTTCACGATCTTTAAGCAATAGAGCAACAAAAGATCCTAAGAGAGTCGTTTTTGCTGAAGCGGAACATTATAAAGTATTAAAAGCTGCTGAACAAGCAGTTGACGAAGGGATTTCTCACCCAATTCTAGTAGGGCGAAGAGAGAAAATTGAGAAGATTATTAAAGAAAACAGTCTCAAACTAGAATTAGCTACCATAATTGATCCTCGTTCTGATGAGGAAGAAGAAAGAAGGGTTCGATATGGAAAAATTCTCTATGAAAAGAGAATGAGAAATGGACTTACAGCTATTGAGGCTGAAAGAAGTATGAGACAGAGAAATTACTTTGGTGCTATGATGGTTGAAACTGGTGAGGCGGATGCCCTTGTTTCAGGATTGACGAGAAACTACCCCAATGTAATTAAGCCCGCTCTTCATGTAATTGGAAAAGCAGAAGGCGTTAACAAGGTTGCTGGGATGTATATCCTTCAGACTAAACAAGGCCCAATGTTCTTTGCTGATACTACGGTAAATGTTAACCCATCTGCAGAGGAAATTGTAGAAATAACCCTACTAATGGCAGAGGCAGTTAGCAGACTGCGCATAGTACCTAGAATAGCATTGTTGAGCTATTCAAATTTTGGCTCTTCAAAAGGTGATGATGCTGAAAAAATGGCTGAATCTGTAAGAATTTTACACAGGGATCATCCAGATTTAATCGTAGACGGTGAGATTCAAGCAAACTTTGCAATCAACCAAGATCTTCTTGCCGAATCCTATCCGTTTTCATTGCTTCATAAGAGAAGAGTAAACACATTGATATTCCCAAACCTTGCAGCAGGAAATATTTCATACAAGTTGCTAAAAGAAATGGGTGGACTTGAGGCACAAGGTCCTGTGCTTTTAGGAATGAAAAAATCTGTTCACATTCTTCAGCAAGGATCAACAGCTAAAGAAATAGTTGATATGGTAAGACTAGCTGTAGTTGACGCCCAAAACAAATCGCACAAATGATCTATCATCTACACGGAAGATTAACTGAAAAGCACCCAACTCATGTCGTGATTGATTGTGGTGGGGTTGGATATATAATCCAAATAAGCCTTACAACTTTTGAAGCCATACCCGATCAAGAGGACATTTTCCTGCACACCTACCTAGTAGTAAGAGAGGATGCTCAAATCCTTTATGGGTTCGCCACAATTGAAGAAAGAAAGCTGTTTTTACTACTAATCGGAGTTAGTGGAGTAGGCGCAAACACTGCAAGGATGATACTTTCTGCGATGGATTCTGCAACTGCTTCGGATGTCATTGCGTCAGGTGATGTTGACTCAATGAAAAAAGTAAAAGGCATAGGAGCAAAAACAGCATCTAGGATAATTATCGATCTTCAAGATAAAGTTGGATTAGGGACAGACTCTACGGGGACATTATCTGAAATATCTTCACCACACAATACAATCAAGAAAGAAGCGTTATCTGCTTTGACTTCTTTAGGCTTTGACAAAAAACGTGTGGATAAGGCTCTTGACACAATTATTCAAAAATCAGAAGGCGCATTAACGCTAGAAGAGTTGATTAAAAAAGCATTAAAGGAGCTATAAACTAGAAGATGGGTGAATAAAATTGCTTGCATAAATGCCTATTTGGGCATCCTAACAGCTTTGCTTTTTTGCAACCTAAGTGCTCACGCCCAAACTTCAGAAGATTCGGACACTACAGAGGTGGATTTACCATTTCCTCACGGGGGAGAAGATCCGTTTAATCCAACAGAAAACACCGGAGGTATAAGTCTAGATTGGCCTGAAAATTTTAATTACGGAGTTGTTTACGATCCAATTACAGGGCAATATATCGTTCAACAAACCATCGGCGATTCTCTTCAATTCAGACCTTCATCCCTATTCTCTCTAGATGAGTTTCTCGATTACGACATAAGCGGGAATCTCTCTGAATTTTGGGATCAACTTCAAGAGGATGACGACGAAGCGAATAGAGCATTTGCACCCAAACTAGAGATAGATAATGAGTTATTTGAAATGCTCTTTGGAACAAATGAAATTGAAATCATTCCTCAGGGTTCCGCAGAAATAACATTTGGAATAAACAGTTCCAATACTGAAAATCCTAGAATCCCAGAACGACAACGAAGGGTAACGACTTTTAACTTCGATCAAAGGATACAGTTAAATATCACAGGTAAAATCGGAGATAAAATTGAACTTGGGACACAGTACAACACTGAGTCCCTCTTTGATTTTGAAAACCAAATGAATATTGGTTACCAAGGCGAGGAAGATGACATATTAAAGAACATTGAGGCAGGAAACATCAGTCTTCCGCTTCAAGGAACTCTTATAACAGGATCCCAAAGTTTATTTGGTGTTAAGCTCGAGACTCAATGGGGTCGCCTCTACAATTCTACCATAATTTCTCAGCAGAAAGGTGAGCGTAGGGATATTGAAGTTGAGGGCGGAGCCCAAACCCAAGAATTTGATATTCGAGCTGACGATTACGAAGCAAACCGACACTACTTTCTATCACAATTTTTCAGACATCAGTACGATGATGCTATGAAGAGTTTACCAGTCCCAAACTCTGGGGTGATAATCAATAGAATTGAGGTTTGGGTTGTAAACCTCCAAGCAAACACTCAGGATGTAAGGAACATTATCGCTGTAACAGACCTTGGTGAACACCCTGATTATGTTAGTTCAAACATTAATTTATCGCAGCTAAGATCTGTTGACCAATATAATATTTCGCCTACATACAACAAGGCTCCTTCAAACCAAAACAACGGATTATTTGGAACTCTTGTGAGCAATGAAGAGGTGATGGGTTATTCAGCAGCCAATTCTGCAATAGCATCCATCAACCAATCAAACCAAATCGGTTTAGAACAGGGAGTTCACTATGAGAGAGTGGGAAACGCTAGAAAGTTGACGCCATCAGAATTCACCTACAACTCAAAATTGGGATTCATTTCTTTGAGACAATCTTTAAATAATGCTGAAGTTTTAGGTGTTTCATATGAGTATACTTTAGATGGCCAGACTTATCAAGTAGGGACTCTTTCTCAAGACGGATTCACAGCTCCAGGAGCTCTAGTTTTGAAAATGCTTAAGTCATCAATCACTCAGCTTGATTTGAGTAATGGCGACCCTTCTCCACTTTGGGAAGGCATGATGAAGAATGTGTACAGCATGCAAGCGTTTGGTCTTAGTCAAGAAGACTTCAGATTAAATGTTTGGTATAACGACCCTTCAACTGGAGTGGACCTCAATTACATCCCAAGAGCGCCTCTTGACGGAACACTTCTTCTTCAACTGTTGGGATTAGATAGAATGGACATCAATACTATGCCAAATCCTGATGGAGTTTTTGATTACGTTGATAATGCAGCTACTCAAGGCGGGACAATAAATAGCCAAAACGGTAGAATCTTCTTCCCGTCCGTAGAACCATTTGGTGATAATCTAAGAAGTGAAATAGAAAGCAGAGTAGAAGATACCAATCTTGCAGAATCACTAATACAAACTCTAGTTTTTGATCCGCTTTACGATAGTACAAAGACAGCGGCCCAACAGATTCCATCACTCAACAGATACCACATAAAGGGGCAATTTCAAAGCCAAAGTTCTTCTGAGATTTCACTTAATGCTCTCAATGTACCAGAGGGTTCAGTAACTGTTACTGCGGGTGGAGTTAGATTGATTGAAAACCAAGATTACACAGTTGATTACAACCTTGGTAGAGTAAGAATCATTAATGATGGTCTTCTTGAATCAGGTCAAACAATTAGAGTTTCACTTGAGTCAAATTCCATGTTTAATATTCAAACTAAAACCCTTTTGGGAACAAGGTTTGACTATGTAGCGAGTGATGATTTTACAATAGGTGCAACTTTTTTAAACATGCGAGAAAGACCACTTACTCAAAAGGTTGATATCGGAGATGAGCCAGTTAATAATACAATCCTAGGGACGGATTTCACATGGCAAACAGAAAGCAGATTCTTGACTAAATTGGTTGATTTCTTGCCATTTTACCAAACTTCAGCAACCTCGACTATTGATGTTAGCGGAGAAGGAGCATACTTGATTCCTGGTCATAGTCGCGCAATCGGTGCTGCAGGAAATGCATATATAGATGACTTTGAGGGATCACAATCTACAATTGACATAAGATCAGTATCACGCTGGTTCCTTGCATCAACCCCTAAAGACGAAACCCTATTTGCTGAGGGTGGATTTGAGGCATCGCCAAAATATAATTACAATAGAGCCGCTCTATCTTGGTACACTATTGACCCAGCATTCTATTCGGGATCAGGCTTAGAGGATGGTCAAGTAAGTAGTGACGTGAAGCACGACCATAGAATGCGTCAAATTCTCGAGCAAGAAATTTTCCCAAACAGAGAATTCCAACCCGGGACCCCAAGAAATATTCCAACCTTTGACCTTACTTATTGGCCTGAGGAAAGAGGACCATACAATTATGTTCCGGCAGAGGGTGAAGCAGGAGTTGCTTCTGGCATGAAACCAAATGGAAATCTAGAAGATCCTGGAACTAGATGGGCAGGGATTCAAAGAGCTCTTACTACTACAGATTTTGAGTCGGCAAACATTGAATACATTCAGTTTTGGCTAATGGATCCTTTTAATGAGGATAGCGAAAACTTCACTGGAGGTGATCTGTATATAAATTTAGGAAACGTAAGTGAGGATGTCATAAACGATAGCCAGCTAGAATTTGAAAATGGACTGCCATCTGCGAATAATCCAGAGCAATTAGTGCAAAGCAATGATATGGCAGTCTTCCCAGACCCATCGATTTTTAATGTTGTAAATGCATTCGATAATTCTACAGGTTCTTATGATATGCAGGATGTAGGAATTGATGGGTTGAATTCTTCTGCTGAGAGGGAGCATTTTGGGGAATGGCTTGATGGATTAGAATCTTCCGGAATTTTATCTCCCGAGGCTTTAACTCAAATTGAAAATGACCCCTCTGCCGATGATTTTGAGTACTTTAGAACACCAGAAGCACAAGCGGCAGAATTGAACATACTCGACAGGTATAAAAAATTCAGTAGATACGAGAATAATTCAAACACGGGTTCACCTAACGGCTACCCAATCACAGCTACAACTATTCCCAACACTGAGGATATTAACGAAGACATTACACTCGGCACAATAGAGAGTTATTACCAATATAAAATTTCTCTAAGACCATCTGATTTAGAGGATTATGACGTTGGCACAAACTACATAACAGATATTTTTGAGACACTCAGCCAAAGCGCAACTAACAACGAACAGAAGCCAATCAAATGGTATCAGTTTAAAATCCCAGTGAGAGAATTTGAGTCTAGAATCGGGTCAATAACTGACTTCCGTTCAATTCGTTTTATGAGGGTGTTTATGAAGGGGTGGAATCAACCAGTTACGTTACGTTTTGCTAGGATGGAACTTATAAGAGGAGAGTGGAGAAAGTATGTTGGTAGTTTGGCTGGAGCCCAAGAGGTTGAGCCTGAAGACCCTTCTTCGACAACCTTTAATCTCAACGCTGTAAACATTGAGGAGAATGGTAATAGAAATCCTGTTCCATATGTAACTCCACCTGGAATTATTAGAGAGATTGATGTTGCTGCTGTAAATGCAAGACGGCTAAATGAGCAATCACTTTCTATGGAGGTGTGCAATCTGACTGATGGCGATGCAAGAGGAGCTTACAGAAATATCAATTACGATATGAGGATGTACAAGAGGCTTAAAATGTACTTTCATGCTGAGCCGGGTGCAGATGGGACAAACCTTAATGATGGTGATATAACGGCATTTATAAGATTGGGTTCAGACTTTGATAATAACTATTACGAATACGAGATGCCATTAAGTGTCACACCGTGGTTTACAACACAGGACGATCAGATTTGGCCTGAAGAAAATCAAATGGATATTGAACTGAAGGACCTACAAGATTTGAAAATAAAAAGGCCAAGTAGCCAACCAGCATTTAAGGTTTATTCTGAATACGATGGTGTTGCAAGATTATCAGTAAAGGGTAATCCAAACCTAGCAAACGTTGTAATGGTTATGATAGGAATTAGGAATCCTGATAAGGATGATCTTGTATTCCCATACTCAGACGATGGACTTGACAAATGTGCTGTTGTGTGGGCGAATGAGTTGAGACTATCTGACTTTAATGAAGAGGGTGGCTGGGCTGCTGTTGCAAGAGTAAATGCTACACTTGCGGATCTTGGGAATATTAACCTTGCTGCAAATATGTCAACTCCAGGTTGGGGTGGTTTGGAAGAGAGAGTTCAAGAACGTCAGCGCGAGACTATTAAAGGAATTGATGCTAATGGTACAATTCAGTTAGGGAAACTATTCCCTCAGAAACTAGGGCTTCAACTTCCAATGTATGTTGGCTATTCAAATCAGGTTTCTTCACCTCAGTTTGACCCATTGTTGCCAGATATTGAAATGACTGAGTTGGACAGTCTTTCCCCTGAGAGATTAGATAAGACTAAATCGATAAATAGGTTGAGGAGTATAAATTTTTCAAGTATTAAAATCAATCCTCAAGGCAACTCACGAGGTAATGGAGGATCAAGAGATAGAAATAGTAGAGGTAGTGATTTAGATTCAGGATCCGGAGGTAAAGATTCACGATCTTCTAAAGATATGTTTATTTCTCAAAGAGGTGGCGGAATGGGCGCTATGGGTGGTCGTGGCGGTGCTGGGGGGAGAGGTGGTGGGTCTCAGAGTAGTGGACCACTTTCTTTTTTAAAGATTAGTAACTTCACTGGAAACTACAGCTTCAACGAGCAGTACAGAGCCGATATAAATACTGATTTTGACCTTATTATAGAACATAGGGGTGGTTTAGCTTATAATTGGCAAAACAGACCTAAAAACTTCAAACCATTTTCCAAAATTAGCTTTATGAAGAATAAGGAAATTTTTAGATGGCTCTATGATTTCAATTTTTATCTAGCTCCAAAACAGGTGAGTGTAAATACTCAGATGGAAAGGATTTATTCTACGAGTAGAATTAGAAATAACACTTTTGATCTTCTAGGAGTTGAGACGCCTTTGCTTATCAATACACAGGTACTAAAGTCTTGGAATTGGTCAAGGAATTACATTTTAAAATATGACCTGACGTCATCTTTAAAGTTTGATTACTCGTCTCAAGCAAATGCTCTTGTTGGCGAGCCAGCAGGGGTCATAAATAGAGAGGACTCTTTATACTCGCAGTATGTTGACACCATTTTACAAAACCTACGTGTTGGAGGTGAAATTACAACATACAATCACAATGTAAATGGTTCTTACAAGTTGCCTTTTGACAAGATTCCTCTTTGTGATTTTATATCAGGTGATGCTAGGTACCAAAGCTCATTCAGATGGGACAGAGCTCCATTTGCTCAGGATTCTTTAGGTAGTACTATTCAGAATTCAAGGAATCTCAGTCTTAATGGCCAAGCGAATTTTGTCAAGCTTTATAATAGGGTTCCCTACTTGAAAGAGATAAATAATAAGAGGCCCAAAAAGAAGAATTACAATAGGAATGTGAGCAATGAGAGACGCGATGGATTTGGAAATATTGAGGAAGAAGAGGAAAAAGAAAAGAAGTGGGATATTAACCCAATAGAACACATTTTGAGGTTTGCTATGGGAGTCCAAAACATTAGCGGAACATTCTCGCGTAATGAAGGAATTATGCTTCCAGGTTATGCAGAGACCGCACGATACTCGGGCTTTAGTCCTAACTTTTCAGCACCGGGTGCTTTGTTCTTATTAGGACATCAAAACACAGATTTGTTTGGTAATAAGGTTAATGATTTCGCATTTGATGCAGCAAATAATGGATGGTTAATACAGCAACCTTATTTGAATCAACAATATACAGAATCCTTTACCGAGAACTTTAATGTTAGGCTGAATGTTGAGCCTATCAAGCATTTTAAAATTGAGTTAACTGCAAATAGAAGTATATCTAGAAATCATCAGAGCTTCTTCCGTTTTGACGATTTACAGGAAGCTTGGAATTACGAATCTCCAACCGAGACAGGCAACTTCTCATCAACGGTATTCTCATGGCCTACTGCTTTTGTTGACGACGACGACAACTTTAACTCTGCCATTTGGGATCAGTTATTACAGAATAGAGAAATAATTTCTTCTAGGCTAAATGACATTACTTACAATGAGCAAGAGGCGAATCCTGAAACCGGATTCTATCAAGGTTGGGGAGGCACGTCTCAGGATGTGACAATGCCAGCATTCTTAAGTGCATATCTTGGTGTGGATCCAAATACAGTGAATCTTGATGTAATGAAGACTAAGATTGCACCTAATTGGAGAGTCACTTACGATGGATTAAGTAAAATACCTTCACTAAAGAAGACATTCAGAAGATTTAATCTTAGTCATACATATCGTTCAACTATGAGCACTTCATACACAACTAATCTGCAATATGTAGAATTAGATGGGTTGCCTGTTGCAACGGATAATGGCCCAGAGGGTAACTACATAAGCCAAAGGCAATTCAATACGGTTAGTATAAGCGAGCAGCTTTCTCCATTGATAGGGCTTGATATGACAATTAAGACAGCGTCAGACAATGAGCCTCAATTAAAGGTTGAGATTACTAGGGATAGGAATGTGAGTTTTGGCCTTACTAATTATCAAATTACTGAAACTAAGAGCAATGGTTTAGTTGTAGGTGTTGGATATAAATTTGCGGATGTTAGAAATCCATTTATGAAGACTTATGGGAAACTGCCTATTAAAATGCTCAAGGAAACTGACCTATTACTTCGTCTTGATTTAAATATCAGAGATAACAGTACAATAATCAGAAAAATGGAGGAACAGCAAAATCAGGTTACTGCTGGTCAAAAGCTAGTATCAATCAAATTTTCAAGTGATTTAGAAGTGAGCGATAAGGTGACTTTGAGAGCTTTTTACGATCAACAGTTGACTTCTCCCAAAATCTCCACTTCTTTTGCAACGTCAAACATTAATTCCGGGATTGCAATACGCTTTAACTTGAATCAATAAATTATGAATATACCTACTGACTTACGTTACACTGCTGATCACGAATGGATCAGATTAGAAGGAGAAATCGCGACGGTTGGAGTTACAGACTACGCTCAAGGTGAGCTTGGCGATATAGTATTTGTTGAAGTTGAAACAGAGGGTGAGGAGCTTGACGCTGAAGAAGTGTTTGGCACTATTGAAGCTGTAAAAACTGTAAGCGACTTGTTTTTGCCAGTTGCTGGTGAAATTGTTGAGTTCAATTCAGCTTTAGAAGATGACCCATCATTAATTAATAACGATCCCTTCGGAGATGGTTGGATCATCAAGGTTAGGGTTAGTGATACTTCGGATTTTGAAGCTCTCATGAATGCTGATTCATACGCATCATCATTGGGGTAAATTCAAGATTTTATGTATAATGTGGCATAATACTTGAATGATAACAAGTGAATTTAGTAATTTCGAACCCAAGAATTTAAGAAGATGATAAGCCGTAAAACTCCTAAAGCTGATTTAGAAAACAAACGTTCTTCATGGCGCGCACTTGGCTTTATCGCTTCACTTTCAATTATTTTGTTAGCGCTGTCTTGGACTAGCTACGATGTAGCAATAAGACAAGCACTAAACTTCGAAGCTGATCTACTCGAGGATGAGGAGATTCCAGTAAACATTGTAACTCCACCTCCACCTCCACCTCCACCTCAACAAACTACAGTTATTGAAATCGTTGATGATGAGGAGGAAATTGAGGAAGAGTTGGAAATTGAGGACATTGAATTAGACGAGGATACAGAGATTGAAATTATCGAAGATGACGAAGAGCTAGAAGACGATACTCCATTTATGATTGTAGAAAACATGCCTGCTTTAGGTCCATGCAAAAGTATGAGAGGAGATGAGCGCCATCAGTGTACTCAAATGGAGATTATCAAATATGTAAGTAAGAACACCAAGTATCCACCAATTGCAAAAGATGCTGGCATCCAAGGTACTGTATTCGTTTACTTTGTTGTTGGTAAGGATGGAAATGTAAAGGATGTAAAGATTCTACGTCAAGTTGATCCAAGACTAGACAAGGAAGCGAAGAGAGTTGTTGAGTCTTTACCTAAGTTTGATCCAGGTCAACAAAGAGGAAAGAATGTAAGTGTTCAATACACTATTCCTGTAAAGTTTATTATCAGATAATCTAGTTCACAAACTAGAGAAGAAGTTAGCTAAATCCTGAAACCAAGTAATACTGTCTACGCATCCATCTATCGACATTATTAGATAGATAAAGTACAGTAGTGCGCCATACTTTAAGCCCCTCTTGTAGTACAGAATAGTACTTACTGCATTTATTGACACCCAATAATACCAACTATCTGGGATGTTAATTATCATCAGCCATGTTGCTCCTAAACTGAATACAGTAGTATAGGAATCGACAAAAGGCATTTTTGATGTGGTGTTCTTTTTTAAAGATGAACCCAGAAGCCAAGTCACGAAAGTTGATGTAAGTACCAAGCTCAAATTATCCCAACTATTCCAACTTCCAATTGGTGATCCATAGTAGAAAAAGTAAATGCCCAAACCTGCCATTCCCACATAGAAAAATTGTAGAAAGGCCTCTGCTAGAATTTCTTTTTTAAAACATAAATAAGTAAATATTGCAGCACCAAGTGCCGCAGGATAAAAGGCCCAGGGTAAAACACCAATTAGATACATGAATGTGTAGAGCAGACTTAATCCTACCGCTACTCCTTCAAGGACTTTATCCATTTGCCAGCTTCTTTATCGAGCTAATGACTTTTTTCTTTCTTGCTTCTAGAGTTGCGGGAGCAATGATTTTTACCCTAACTCCTTCGCTATGTATAAACTCTAAAAATTCTTTTTCATGCTCAATTCTGTCAGAGTAATTGGGCATTTGCCTCAAGGGGTCTTCTTCAAATTCTACGAGGGTTTGGCATAAAAAAGTTAAATCAATAGGCACTTCAATTGGACATTCAATGTCGGTTTCAAATTTCCCTTTAGACCACATCCTTAATTCCATTGCCGAAGTATCACAAACAACCCCATTTACGGACCCATTCATGGATTCTAACGCCATCGATTCTTGAAGTGCATTTATTTCAACAAGTGTTTCAGGAGTCTCAACACCTTCAATTACACTTTTATTGTAGCGACATTGTTCTTCGACAAACTCAAATCCCATTTCATATGCTACCGCTCTTGCAAGAGTGGTTTTGCCTGAATTCTCTATTCCGGAAAAGACTATTCTAAGTTTCTTAATCATCGAATTTACAATTGCATGGTTCGCTTAACTCTAAAACTACATCTTTTAAGACATCTCTCAACCAAGTTTGTTCATCATATGTCATATCGTTGTACAGGAGGTCTATATATTTAAGCGATTCAATCTCCCCAAGCGAAGCAGGGAATTCCCTAATAACATTTGACCATAGCCATAGGCTTTCAAGATTTTTCAGGTTATCTATATCGATAGGAATTTCATCTATCATATTATCACCAAGCTTCAGAATTCTGAGATTTCTTAATTCTAAAATGGTATGAGGAAAGTATGTGAGATTGTTATTTGATGCAGATAACACTTCTAATTTTTGAAGCTGAGGTAGCCAAACCGGAAGGCTATCAAGTTTGTTTTTGTCTAGTATTAAAGTCTTGAGTTCAGGAAATTCAAGGATCTCTATTGGAACGGCTTTTAATTTGCTCTTGGTTAAGTCTAAGTGAATCACAGGTACTCCTAACGCTTTTGATGCAAGAGCGTCTTTAATTGAGTCGAATGTTTGAATTGTTTGGGCACCTAAAATCCCAAACCACATTAACGCTACAAAAGTCATAGACTCTCTCATACTTATGACTTTAGTATTTCACGAGTAAATTTTTCATCACTATCTAATGCAGACTTGAGCTCATCGATATCAGAAAACTTGCGCTCATCCCTTATCCTTTTTACAAATTCAATTTTTAGTTTTTGATTGTATAAATCACCATCAAAATCGAGTAAATTCACCTCAATTGATATTGAAGATGTGTCAGAAACAGTTGGCCTTTGACCAATATTGAGCATTGCCATATGCTTTTTACCTTTTTGAGTTTGAGCCCAAACAGCATATGCACCATTTGCGGGAATAATTTTTAGATCGTCCTCAATTTGTAGGTTTGCAGTAGGATATCCTATACCTCTTCCTAACTGATCACCCTTTACTACTTCTCCTGAGAGTGAGAAATTTTGAGTAAGGAGTTCAGATGCGTAATCAACATCTCCATTGTATATAGCATCTCTAATTTTAGTTGAACTTACTCTAATATCGTTTATATGTTCAGCGTCTAGTGCTATTACTTCAAAGCCAAATATTTTTCCCATCTCTTTAAGAGCGTTAAAATCACCATCTCTATTGCGTCCAAACCTGTGATCATCACCGATAACTATGATTGAAGGTTTTATGCCTTTAGTGAGTAATTTTTTTACGTACTCTAATGGAGTTAACCTAGAAAGTTCAAGATTAAATTCTTGAACAATCAAAAAGTCCAATCCTGCACCCTCTAAAAGAGACATCCTTTCTTCCATAGTATTTAAAAGTTTTAAACCATGATTACCGGGATGAAGGATAACCCTCGGGTGAGGTTGGAATGTTAACAAGGCAGTTTTGCCTTCAATTTCTTGTGCTTTACGTCGTAAAACGTTAATAACTGCGAGGTGTCCAGCGTGTACGCCGTCAAATGTTCCTATGGTTAGAACTACTGGATCAGCAGAAAAAAAATCGTTTGTGCTATTGTAAACTTCCAAGAGTATAAAGTTAGGTAGGTAATTGGTGAATAATTCGTAAGTCTTATTGTATTTTTGCAATCGATTATACATGTCAAGACAAAACAAAATGTCAGCACAACAAGGAGTAGTAGCACAAGTTATTGGACCAGTAATAGATGTCCGTTTCCCTCAAGGGGTTGAATTACCTAACATATTAGACGCATTAGTAGTAGAAGCTGAAGGTGGAAACCTCATTTTAGAAACTCAAAAGCATATCGGTGAGGACACAGTTAGAGCCATTTCTATGGATGCAACTGAGGGACTTAGTCGTGGCATGAAGGTAAATGCAACTGGGACAGGCATCCAAATGCCAACAGGAGATGCAATTAAGGGTCGTCTTTTCAACGTTGTTGGAGATGCAATTGATGGTATTGGAGAGGTTAGCAAGGATAAGGGCCGGAGCATTCACCAAGAAGCTCCTAAGTTTGAAGAGCTCTCTACATCTACTGATGTACTCTTCACAGGTATTAAAGTAATTGACCTAATTGAGCCTTACGCAAAAGGTGGTAAGATTGGTTTATTCGGAGGGGCTGGTGTTGGTAAGACAGTACTTATCATGGAGCTCATTAATAACATTGCAAAGGGTTACGAAGGCATCTCTGTGTTTGCTGGTGTTGGTGAGCGTACTCGTGAGGGTAATGATCTTCTAAGAGAAATGATTGAGTCTGGAGTAATCAAGTACGGTAAAGAATTTGAGGAGAGTATGGAAGCTGGTGGATGGGACCTGAGTAAGGTTGATAGCACTGAGCTTGTAAAGTCTCAAGCGACGCTTGTATTTGGTCAGATGAATGAGCCTCCAGGAGCACGTGCTCGTGTAGCATTATCTGGTCTTACAGTTGCTGAATATTTTCGTGATGGAGATGAGCAAACGGGAGGACGTGACATTCTTTTCTTTATTGATAACATTTTCCGATTTACTCAAGCAGGTTCTGAGGTGTCGGCACTATTAGGACGTATGCCTTCTGCTGTAGGTTACCAGCCAACTCTTGCTACAGAGATGGGTGCCATGCAGGAGAGAATTACATCTACAAAGCGTGGATCTATCACATCGGTTCAGGCAGTTTACGTACCTGCCGATGACTTGACTGACCCTGCACCAGCAACAACATTCGCTCACCTTGACGCAACTACAGTACTATCTCGTAAGATTGCTTCATTAGGGATCTATCCAGCGGTAGATCCACTTGATTCTACATCAAGAATTCTTGATCCAGACATCATAGGTAAGGAGCACTACGATTGTGCTGAGAACGTAAAAGCAATCCTTCAGCGTTACAAAGAACTTCACGACATTATTGCAATTCTCGGAATGGACGAGTTAAGTGAAGAAGATAAGCAGGCAGTAAACAGAGCTCGTCGTATTAGCCGTTTCTTAAGCCAACCATTCCACGTAGCAACTCAGTTTACCGGAATTGAGGGAGCACTTGTATCTATTGAGGATACTATTAAGGGGTTCAATATGATTCTTAATGGTGAACTAGATCATTACCCAGAGGCTGCTTTCAACCTTAAAGGAACTATTGACGAGGTGATTGAGGCAGGTGAAAAAATGCTTTTAGAAGCTTAATTATGACAGTTGAAATTCTAACTCCAGACGTAGTCCTATACGAGGGTGACGCTAAATATGTAGGTCTCCCTGGTTCAGATGGTAGCTTAGGTATTTTGAATAACCACTCTGCTCTCGTTACTACTTTAATAGAAGGAGAAGTTGTTGTACAAAACGACAATGACAAACAAGTATTTGCTGTAAAAGGCGGAACGGTAGAAGTACTTAACAATCACGTTACAGTACTAGCTCAATAAAATATTTATTCTTTATGGATGATGGTAGGGCTCACCTTTTAACAAAGTCTGAGCCCTATATATTTGCTCTACAGCGAAAATTCTTATTAGATGATGAGGGAATGTAAGAGGGCCTAATGCCCATGTAGCATTTGCTTGTTCTCTTATGCTTGGATCAAACCCATATGGGCCTCCAATTAAAAATGCTACATGTCTAAAGCCCCTTACTTGAAGCTTTTCTATATGTTTTGAAAACTCGATACTATCATAGATTTTACCTCTTTCGTCTAACAGTATTAAATGGTCTACTCCCTTTAAGAATTTAGCCTGAAGAACCGCTTCCTCCTTCATTACAGTTTTAGAATCCGCTTTAGAGAATTTACTTTTAAGATTAGGAGTTTCAACATACTTGAATTTACCATATCGACTCATTCGCTTAGAGTAATTCTCAATACCCTCCTCTATCCATTTGGCATTTGTTTTACCGGTTGCTATTAATGATATCTGCACGTTGTGAAGTTAAAGATTATCTTTACAAAATGCTAAACGATGCCATGAAGAGCTTCATTGCTCTTACACTTAGAGAAGATATAGGAGATGGGGATGTGACATCAGAGTCAAGTGTCCCATCCGATTTAATAGTAAAGGGATATATACTTGCTAAGGAAGAGGGAGTAGTAGCAGGCATTTCTGTAGCTCTCGAAGTTTTTAATCAAGTAAATCCCTCTATTTCCTTTAATGCTATTGCAAACGATGGTGATTCAGTAAAATATGGAGATGTTATCATTGAATTAGAGGGGGCTGCTAGAAGCATTTTAACGGGTGAAAGGCTTGCATTAAATTTTATGCAAAGGATGAGTGGTATTGCTACAAGGACAAACGAAATTGTTTCTCTTCTTGAAGGAACACCAACCAAAGTTTTAGATACGCGAAAGACTACCCCAGGGTTGAGGGCATTTGAAAAATGGGCAGTATATCTTGGTGGAGGTGTTAACCATAGAATGGGACTCTACGACATGATTCTTTTAAAGGATAATCATGTCGACTATGCTGGTGGTATGAAGGAAGCGTTATTGCAAGTAGCAAGTTTTCAGACCTCTAGGGTTTCGCACTTGCCATTAGTAATTGAAACAAGGTCTTATGAGGAAATTGAGATTGCCCTAGAAGCATCATCTAGCACAGGAATAAAAATCGATAGAATATTATTAGATAATTTTTCACATGCAGAAGTAGCAGAAGCAGTAAAAAGATATTCTAATAAAGTTGTACTAGAAGCTTCAGGAGGAATAACTCTAGAAAATGTTAGAGGGTATGGTGATGCTGGTGTAGCTTTTGTCAGTATGGGATATATCACACATTCAGTAAACAGTCTAGATTTAAGTTTGAAGAGCACACCACATGTCAGCTAATAAAAATTCAAAATTCAAGGCTTGGCTTATACAGAAAGAAATCGTAATAAGCATACAGAAATTTCTAAGAGGATTAACTCTTTGGGGTGTTGAGGGGATGAATTTGTATGATGTTCTGAGATTCTTTGTTATTGGGTTGATCAACGGATCTGTATCCATAAGATCCGCGGCAATTTCATTTAGGCTTTTAGTGGCAGTTTTTCCAGCTATAATTTTATTGCTAAGCATTTTACCTCTTACACCATTACAGGCAGATGATGTAATAGATATGTTGAAGATTTTCTTTCCAGGTGAAACTGTAATTTTATTTGAACAAACAGTACAAGATTTACTCGATAAAACACAAGGGACACTTCTCTCGATAACTTTTGTCTTAACTCTTGTCTACGCTTCAAGTAGTATCAATGCCATATTAAGTGGTTTTAATGCGAGTCCACTTATTGAAAATAAAGGCTCTACTTGGTATTCGAGTTTAGTATCAATTGTTTTGTTAGTCGTTCTAGTATTGATGTTGGGATTAGCAGTGCTTTTAATTGGGTTCAGTGGTCAGGCAATTTCTTGGCTTTATGCTGAGGGTCTTCTTCCGGGCGAGGTTGTTCTGTGGCTCAACGTAGTAAGATGGATACTTTCTTTATTACTGGTTTATTTCTCAGTTAGCATATTGTACCACTTTGGCAACCCAGATACCGATAGATGGCGGACACTTACTCCAGGAGCTACTATGGCTACAATATTAATCGTAATAATCTCGATAGTATTTAGCTGGATCATTACTTACCTTGATTCTTATAACAGATTGTACGGGTCTATTGGTACTTTTCTCGCCCTATTGGTTTGGGTTAATTCAAATAGCTCTGTATTATTGTTAGGATTTGAATTCAACGCAAGTGTTCACAAAGCGAGAAATCAGGCTAAAAAAATGAAAATTAAAAACTCTTAATATGATTGCTTCAAAAAATTTATTTATATGTGCATCACTAATCATAGCGATGCTTATTTCGACTATTAGCTTATTTGCTCAAGAATCTATCGAGGGCCAATGGAAGACTAAAGATGATGAAACAGGAAGGATTAAGAGTATTGTTGAAATCACGGAAAAGGACGGTAAGTATTACGGTAAGATTATCGAATTGTTTAGGCTACCGGAAGAAGATCAGGATCCGTATTGTGACAAATGTGAGGATGACAGAAAGGATAAAAGATGCCTAGGCATGGAAATCGTTAGAGATATGCAGCCTGGTGAATATGCAAACGAGTGGGGTGAGGGAACAATTCTCGATCCTAAAAAGGGCTCTATCTACGATTGTAAAATGTGGTTTGAAGATGACGATACAAACACTCTAAAAGTGAGAGGTTACATTTGGCTTCTCTTCCGTACTCAAGAATGGTACAGAGTTACTGAGTAGATTTTATTACTTCTAGTAATTTTTCAGTCAACTTCATTCTAGTAAATGGCGCTGGGTCAACAGGCGTTTGTGCTTGGAAATTTTGAAGTATTTCCTTACATCTTTCTACGTCATTGTGGCGTGCATGAGGTAATCCCCAATTGTTTAATAGAGATGCTAAATCCCCATGAGATTTACATATTGAAATAATAGGTTTAGAAGTAGCGAGGTACTCAAACAATTTACCTGGAGTACTCTTGGTTGCAGAGTTCGTGTCGTTGTGAATTAACAATAATACGTCACATTTGAGCATTTCTTCTATCGCTTTTCTATGTGCTAGACTTCCTAAAAATTCAGTAGCCTTGATTAGACCAAACTTTTTTAAATCTCTTTTTATATCACTACAAACATGGCCCGCAAACACGAGTTCAACATCCTGCCCTTTTGCCTTTAAATCACTTACCGCCTTCCACAAACCCGGAGCGTTTCTTGATCCATGTAATGCACCAAAGTGACCAATTCTAGTTACTGTATTGTCATTTTCTTTTGGGAGAGATTTTGGAAAATCTAATGCATCCCAACCATTTGGGATGAAAATACAAATCGCTTTTTGCGAGTTAACAAGTTTATCCCTCGCCCCCCTAGATGTTACGATTAATCTATCAGCTGTCCTTGAAACTTCACTTTCAAGATCCTCCATTTTTGCCCTAGCTCTTGGCCCCATATTAAACTCATCGAGATAATCCATATCAGACCACGGGTCTCTGAAGTCAGCTATCCATTGTAATTGGGGATTATCTTTCTTTAAGCCCAAACCGATAAGGTGCATGCTGTGAGGAGGCCCTGTAGTAATGATTGCGTCAACCTTATTTTTAACTAACCAACCCTTTAAAAATTTCACAGATGGTTTAACCCATCCAACCCTTGCATCAGGAATAAATAAGTTGCCTCTAACCCAAAGTGACAATCTTGAAAAAAGTGAGTTCTTTCCACCTCCACTAGAAGCTCCGATTCTATTTGAACCATACTGCCAAGTTATTTTCCTTAGAATTCGGGATGGTTCAGATATAGGATTAGTCAGAACTTCAATGTTAGTTGGAACATCGTCTAGAAGACTAGAGTCAATAATTGGCACATCTGGATTTGACGGAGTATAAATGGCACAAGCGCAACCTAATTTATCAAGATAGGTTGCAAATTTCAACCAACGTTGAACGCCACCACCTCCCGAGGGAGGCCAATAATATGTAACGATTAACACCTTCATTATCAGCTAGCTCAATCCCAAAAATTCTTCTTAGGGTCCAATACTACGCAATATTCACAGAAGTTTGAGTCGTGGTTGTGGACAAGTTCACGTCCTTCTTCGCTAATAGATTCGAGTCTATATTGAATCCATCGTAATAGTTTGGTCACAGATTCTTTTGTGATTTTATCTTTACCATCGATCTCTAAAGAGAGTAAACCCGATTTTGAATTTCTGCCAGAACGAATTCCGGCACTAACAAATTCTTCTTTACTGTCCTTTAAAAGCATGGCGCAATAAACGAGTAGTTGAATTGCATTTCCCTTTTTTCCTGAATCAAATTGTTCTTCAAAATCGGCTTCTAATTCGAGGTCTTTCTTTTTTGTATTTCCAGTTTTGTAATCCACAACACGATTGATACCATTGACCTTTTCAAGCTTATCGGCCAAACCGTACAAACCTATTTCCTTTCCGTTTTCTAGTTTATAACGAGCATTGAGACTAAACTCAATTCCCTTAAGTGTTATTTCTTCAGCATCAGGCTCATTCATTTCTTTAAGCTCTTTATTAATGAGCTTTTTGATAGTCGATCTAGCAGACTCTATTAAAAGAAGATTCTCCCCCTTTTTAGCAATACTAGTGTTATAGTATTTAGTAGTTGCAGCCTCGAGAAGTTGATCGAGATTTTCAAGTATTGCATCAAGATGATGTGGTTTCAAAATTTTATCAACTTGTTCCTTTAAGCCCTCCTCAAAAACATAATGCACTATAGAACCGATAGTGTTCGACTCCATACTCTCCTGTATGTCTTTTTTCTCTTGAAGCTTCAGAAGATACCTGTATGCAAAATTCCTTTCACAGCTAACCATTTTCTTAAGAGCTGAAGGTGAAATGCCTTTTTTAGACCAAAGTGCTAATCGATAACGCATCTCGTCGGATAGAACCAAGGGAGGAATAGTGGGCCTCTCACTAGGTAGTGGCATGCTGAATTTTATGTTGCGAAGTTTAAGTAACTCGCCACCAGGTTTAAATGTTGATTTCAGTTGCAACACATATCTACTAACCTCTGTTCCCTCATTTGTGGTTCCTTGGCTTTTAAACATCAAATGTACTTTCGAAGATCTGTTTAGTAATCGGTAAAAACTATATGCATAGGTCGATTCTTTTTCATATCGACTTGGCATAGCCAATGCTAGTTTAAAATCGAGGGGGATGAAACTATCTGAAATTTCATGTTTGGGTAGCATCCCTTCGTTACAGTCCAAAACATAAACGTTGTCGTAATCTAACCCTCTCGTTTCTGTTAGACCCATAATTTGTAAACCCTCAGCTGGTTCACCAAGTAGGTCAATTTTCTGAGTGCTTAATAGCCTCTTTAAAACGGCTCTTACATCATTTGATGTTGAACAAGGAGAATAGCTTTCTTGTAATCGAAGGACCATCGCAATAGAATTTCTATAGCAATTCCATCCTGATTTTATCCAAGGATCCCTACTATTTTCAAGTTTATCAGCAATGAAGTTTGACCAATCTACAAGCCTATCTAAATATTCTTCAACGTCTTCCGTAAATAGCTGACTAAGATCACTTATAAAATCAAAAACGGGCCCATTTGAGTATTCTTTGAGGTGGTTGTTGCTAACCCAAACCAAGTGTTTCTCAGCTAGATTATGTAAAACTCTTTGTGCGTCATTTTTAAAACACTTCTCTTTAAATGCCTCGTCAATCAGTGGATGATTGACAATAGCCATTAGTTCTTCGTACCTTAAATTGCTCCCGGCTCTTGTGCAAACCCTATTGATCAAACTAACAAATGGATATACAGGGGTCTCCCTCAGAGTCATCCCCATAGTTACATTGTATCCCTTTTCCTGTTGAGGAAGAGATTGCATAAGAACAGGAAGCGATGTTGCATCGGGGACGACAATAACAGTCTTGCTCCTTTGTTCAGCAGTCATTTGGATAACCTGCTCTCGTATAAATTGACATGCACAAAGCAGGCTACTGCAATCAACAGCCACTAACTCAGGTGGAGTCTTGCCAATTTTGTCTCGAATTGGTTCTGCACCACTGTATTTATAATCTCTAACAAAATGACCAGCCTCCGCTTGTTCGTCCTCGACATATGATTTGTCAGCATCCCAAATCACCTCAAGCTTCCCTTGGGAATCCCATTTGTTCAAATAACGTTTTTGGGCTTCATTAATAGCTGTAAGTCCAGCCGCAAAAACCCTAGAATACCCTTCGGCAGTTGCACTTTCTCCCTGCTTTCGTGTGGCCATTGCTAGTGTTGTTTGGCCTTTTTTATCAAGTTCATTATGGAATGCTTTGTATAGAGGGAACAGTCTATCCCACTGTTCTGCAAACCGGATCATATCTTCACTCCAATCCTCCTTCGTAAAACTCCACTCTTCAATGTCTTTTATGTCTTTTAGATTCTTGAATACACTCTTCGCATCCAAGCAACACATATCAACTGCATTAAAATCTGCTAGGGCTACTGCACCCCAATTCAGAAAACTCTCGAAGCCACTATGGCCTCCCTCATTTTTCAATTGGACTCCGTATAAAACAGCTAAGGATTCAAGCTCATCAGCAATATGCCTAGTCTCTTTGTCCACAACAAATCCACTTAGGGTGAAGGCTTTGGGCAACCTAGTTGCTTTTGTTGTAACTCTTGAACAAGCTCTATAAAAAGCTGCCCTCGCTCTATAGCTAGGCAACACCACAGCACAGTCTTCAGGTCTTTCTTCAGATAGAACTACCCTTGCTACTTCTTCTAGAAAAGAAGTGTTAGAAAGTGTGGAAGGTTTGGGCTCGGCGTTTTTCACTTGTTAAGTTTCTCCTCTAAGATAATTAAGTTGTTCTGTGTGAAAATATCATCTGGATCTAATTCTAGAGCTTTTTTGTAATCTGCAATTGCGCCTTTATCGTCTCCATAACTTTGTTTCATCCAGCCTCTTGCTGCAAATCGGTAACCATAATCGGGTTGTAAAATCGCAGCCTTATCTAGGTCTAAAATTGCTTCATGGACTCTGCCCAAATTGAATTTACATATTCCTAAATCGTGATATGAATTGGCATCCTTTTTAGATTCAGCAACTTCCTCGTGCCACCTTTCCCACTCAACAAGGGCGAGCATCCACTCCCTTGTCTTCATCAGCTTTTCAGCCTTTATTCTATTGTCATTATTTTTCACTTTGCTAAGTTGCATTTAATTGAACAAAATCGCTATTTCTATTGTAAGTTTATACTTATTACTCAATTTTTCTAATTGGGCTCATCATTACACCTTGCTAATTCAGAGTTAAAATCTGTGTTCAATCACACACTTTCAATAATGCTGATTTCCACTCAAGAAGGCTATAAAATATACAAAGAGTGTCTTAGTGACTTAAAATCAAAACTTGGATAAGAGGTGATTAAGCCACAGTTTGACATAACAGATAAACTCACCTTCAACGTACCTGCAAAGAGCAGTTTTTACATAGAAGTTTTTTCTGACGAGGAATTGCTAGAGGCTCTTGCTTGGGCCCAAATCAATAATCAACATATTCTACTCCTTGGTGGAGGTAGCAATATTCTATTCCACAAGGATTTCGATGGCCTCGTAATTCAGATTTCACATAAAGGCATTACTGTCTTAAATGACGATGGTAGATTTATAGAGGTCGTCATTGGAGCAGGTGAAAATTGGCATGAGTTCGTCCTTTATGCAATTGAAAAGGGGTGGGGTGGAATCGAAAATCTAAGCCTTATACCAGGCCGCGTTGGCGCTAGCCCAATGCAAAACATTGGTGCCTATGGGGTTGAAATAATAGATGTGCTCAAATACGTCGAAGCCATCAATATCAGCACGGGAAAGCTCCGACGATTTAAAGTTGAGGAGTGTGAACTTGGCTACAGAGATTCTATATTTAAGGGCCGCGAAAAAGGGAAGTGGGCAATTACTAGAGTAGCCTATACTCTTGATAGGCAGTCACCATTAAAGATGAGTTATGGAGCAATTGAAGCCGAACTAAGTTCGATACCATTTGAAACTAGAACTTATAAAGATGTGAGTGATGCAGTGATAAGAATCCGCCAATCTAAACTTCCCGACCCAGCTGTTTTGGGTAATGCTGGTTCGTTTTTCAAAAACCCTATCATCTCAAAAGTAGACTTTGACAAAATCCATGCATCTCATCCAGATATGCCCAATTACCCCCAAGATGATAGTTTAGTTAAATTAGCGGCAGGTTGGTTAATTGATAAAGCAGGATGGAAGGGACACGATAGAGTAACACATGGAGTTCACGACAAGCAAGCACTTGTACTAATTAACAAAGGCGGAGCAACTGGTGGAGAAATTTGGATACTTGCTAAGGAAATTATGGCGAGTGTGAAAGAAAAGTTTGGAATAGAATTAGAACCGGAAGTAAATCAGATCAGGTAATTCTAAAATGGATCCTGAAAATCAGGATTGTTGATATACGTCTCGTCTGTCAAAGTATTCAAGAATGCAATTAGAGCCTCCTTTTGTGCTGGTGCAAGTTGCAATCCACCTGTGGTGTACTTCATGAATGTGTCAATGGTCGAAGATGGCACACCACCACTATTGTAATGTTCTACAACTTCTTCTAGTGTATTAAATCTACCATCGTGCATGTAAGGTCCGCTTAATGCAACATTTCTTAAAGTTGGAGTCTTGAATAATCCTGAATCTAATGGCCAAGCTGTGACATTGAACCTGCCGGGATCATTTTCGAATGAAGCATCTAGCCCATTGTTGTGAAATAAATAATCTGAAAATTGTAATCCAGCTTCGCCGTGACAATGAAAACAGTCTGCACCAAATTCTCCTCCTGGGTTTACCTCTGGATCTCCACCTTCTTTTAAAAAGAGTTGATATCCCATGTATTCTTGGCTAGTAAGTTGAGCTTCCCCTCTTCTGTATTTATCGAATTTACTATCAGAAGAAATCATAGTTCTTATGAATTGAGCGATGGCTTTTACGGCTAAATCCTCTGTAATAACATCCTCACCAAAGGCATCCCAAAACATCTGAGGATAGTCCATGCTCAAGTTCTCATTTTGTAATCTATCCTCAACAACTTCCCATGCAACGTTCATTTCTAAAGGGTGTTCTACTGGATCTCTTATATGGTCTTCAAGAGTTAGAGATCTACCGTCCCAAGCGAAAGAAGGCGACCATCCCATATTAATAATTGCACTTGCGTTTCTATCTCCAAGCATACCACTAACACCCTCACTATACTGATTAGGATCTGAAAAATTTGCATCGGGTGCGTGACAACTACCACAGCTCATTGTGTAATCAAGACTCAATGCTTTTTCCCAAAACAGATGCCTTCCAAGATTCACCCCCTCAACTGTTAATGGATTGTCTGCTGGGATATCCATAGGAGGGAAGAAGGCTGGAATTTCTAAATTATATGGTGTTGCTTCCCATTGGGGTTCACGACAATCGCAACCGGGAATCAGCATAATGCTAATGATAATTGCTGCATTTATTTTATTCAGCAATCGACCACGCATCACCAAGTAAATTCACGTACCTCTCAGCTAACTCGATATTGTCAAGAGTGTGAGTAATCCCATTATTTAATAAATCTAATTCGTCTTCAGCGGAAGCAACTGATTTACCTAAGTCTATTGATACATTGAATTCATATAGTTCTTCAGCTGCAACACAAACTTCATCATCCAATTCTAATAATACCTCTCTGTAAAGTGGACTTGTACCAGTGTGAAAAGCAAATGGGTCTGTAAAATCATCTCCTTCAGCTACAGCTAACTTCCCTTCGAATTTTGTAAAAATGTATCCTGTGGCCCAAGTCCAATACATGCCCGCTCCACCAACTATCCCTAAAGGATGTTCATTTGGGAAAGTGGCGGGCGCATTGTCTAACATATTGTGTTGAGTGTCTACTCCTATGCCAAACCTGATTGCATCTACCTCTTTTCCTCTCTTTATAATATCTGCTCCAAATTCAGCAGATGTGATTTCATTTGAAGGCATGAATTCGATCAAGTCAATTGACCCGGATGATATCCAATTACCTTCTAAATCTCTAAGGCTGATATTATCGATATAGCACTTGAATTTTTCAAGTCTTAATGGCATCGAATTTTGATAAAGAACGGTATCTCCTATTGAAACATTATTGCCATTCCAAGCGAGGCTAAAGTTTAAATCCAACTTTGCGCTTTCCTTATTTTCCCAACACGAACTGAAACCAACTATAAAAAGTATGGCGAGTAAAGTTGTAAAAAAGTTTAGTCTTAAGATTCGTTTCATATATTCTTGACGTCTATTTTGCACATAAGTTGCACAACGAAAGATAGCCCAACTTAATATGAGAAACAAGGACGGAAATTTCGAAATAGTTAGAGCTTCTGCGGGTTCAGGCAAAACATACAGGTTAGTTATAATGTATTTGGAATGCGCACTTAAATATGATAATCCTCGAGCATTTAAGAGGATACTAGCTTTGACCTTTACTAATAAGGCTGCTGCAGAGATGAAATCTAGAATCTTAGAAGATTTAGAAGATTTGGTAAACTGTGAGAGTGATAAGCAGGATGCTTTGTGTAAATCACTTAAAATTTCATCTAAAGAGTTGATAAAGCGCTCAACTCATCTCCACAAAGAAATGCTACACAGATACAGTGATATCAGTGTGATGACAATAGATAAGTTTGTCAATAAGTTGGTAAAGAGTTTTGCAAGAGATTTAGCTCTTGAACAGGACTACAGAATTGAGATTGATTCTAAAAAAGTTATAGAGGATGCGGTATCTCAATTACTTGATAAAATAGGGACTCCTGGAAATAAGGACTTGACGGCTCTATTAAAAAGTTTTGCATTGAATAAGGTGGATGATGATCAGGATTCATCTGTTCGTAGTCCTCTTACCAAGCTAGGTGAAACCCTCATGCAAGAAAAAATGAAGGGAGTGATTGATGTCCTTTCTGAAATTGACCCCTCTGAGTTTAAAAAAATAAGTGAGGGATTATGGCATGATACTAGAAAAGCAGAAGCGCACTTTTACAATCTAGTCGATGTTGCGATAGAAGAGGTTGAAAAATCTAACATTGATGAGTGGCTACCTAAAAAAGCGTCGATTACTAAACTGCTTAAAGACCTTAGATATGTGAAGATTTCTAGTCCAACTGCAACTTTTGATATGTACGTTGAAGATCCTGTCAAAATGGTTGATAAGGATGCTCCATCTGACATAAAACAGAAGGCTGAAGATTTACATCAATACATTGATAAAGTACATTCTTGTCTGTTGACTCTGACGCCAGAGACCCCAATTGGGAAGAGGCACATTCTCGCCAAAAAACTCAATAAAAGGATGGCATTAATGGGAACCTTAGCAGCCCTTCACCAAGAAATCGAGAATGTCCAAATTGACAATAACATCAGAACCTTTCACTCAATGCATGAAAGAATTTCTGATGTAGTCAAAGAAAATCATGCTCCATTTATTTACGAGAGAATGGGTGAGAGGTATTATCATATTTTCATGGATGAGTTCCAAGATACTTCGATAACTCAATGGCATAATTTAGTAGTCCTATATGATCATGCCATAAGTAACCAACACAGGACACTAGTTGTAGGTGATGGAAAACAAGCTATTTATCGATTTAGAAATGGAGACTACAAGCAACTTATGGATTTGCCCAAACTTCAACCTGTATATTTAGGTGAAGCAATTAAAAATGCTGAGAAAACATTTTCAAGAGAGAATAATTCAAGCACATTGGATGATAATTACAGGTCTGGAAGGAAAATTGTTGAGTGGAATAACTCTCTTTTTGAGTCGATGTCTGAATTCATTTCACCAGAACTAAAAAAAGTCTATTCAAAGCTTAAACAAACACCCAAAACTGAATTTAATGGTGGAGTTTATTTAGACTATGCCATTGGAGGCAATAAGGAAGTTAGAAGAGAGGTGTATACCGATAAAATCATCGATAGGATTAAGAAATACGATAATCTTGGATATGATAGAGGTGATATAACGATATTAGTAAGAGACAATGAGACAGGGTCATACCTTGCTCAAGCCTTACTCTCAAATAATATTAAACCTCAAACTGAGGAAAGCCTTCAACTAGGTAGACATCCCGGTCCGCTTGCTGTAGTCTCGTTAATGAGATGGTTACTCCGACCAAAAGACTACAGGCAGAGCGCGAATATTTTGCAATGTGCTTGTGCTATGACGCCCGGGTTAAACGAGGCAGACATTTTAGAGGATACAGTTGAAATTGAAAAAAGTGAAACAGTATTTCAAACTGAAAAAATGTTGGAATTACTTTTTCCGGGCTTAAACCTAAATACTTCTGGTCCTTTAGCTTCCTTTATTGGTCACGCTTGTGATGCAATGGGCATTACTGAAAAATATCCTGCCTATGCTGAGGGAATGATGGAGTTGGCGACAAAGGTGAGTGGTTCAGATGAGAGCGGTATTCATGGGTTTTTGAGAGTTTGGGATCAAAAAGCAAAAGAGAATAGTATAGTTACTGCGAAGAGTAAGGATTCAGTCCAAATAATGACAATACACAAGGCCAAAGGGTTAGCCTTTAAGATTGTTATCACAATTGTGCCACCTCGAAAATTCAATTCCTTCAGTGGCATAATACCTGTTGATTTGACTGTTGGGCAAGGACTGCCAATTGATGCTGCTATGATGGATAATGGTGACATGAAAAACACCATACTTGAACCCCAAATGGAGGCAGAGTTGTCGCGAGTTTTGCTCGACAATATTAATGTCACATATGTTGCTTTAACTAGGGCAATTGAACGTCTTGACGTGATTTTAAGTTTAGAGAAAATGGAATTCAAAAAACCGGTGAATATGTCGCAACTCTTGGTTAGGGCTTTACAAAAAGTATATAACTCAGATGTAGCGCCCGGAGACCAAACAACTGATTTCACAGCACAAGAAAAAGATTCAGAAAAGCATATAGATTATGATTCATTGCACCCTAGTAATTTCACCACTGGAGAGAGAATAGATCAACTTGTTGTAGCATCAGGTTCAGAGGCTATAAAGTCCCAACCACAGGATATGTCACCAAGAGAATTAGGATTAGAAGTACATAGGATTCTAGAGTCAATTGAAAACATAGGTGATTGGAGAAATATAAAAAAGACATTTGAGGAAGCTATGTCCATAGGAGAGGACAATAAGAAAACGGTAATCTCACGAGTTGAAAGTATTTTGCAAGGAGAAGAAACCAAGTCTTATTTCAAAGAAGGATTACATGTTGAAACAGAGCAATCATTTGTTAATTCAAATGGTAAAATTTTAAGGCCGGATAGAATTATTAAAGATGGAGAAGATTGGACTATTATCGACTACAAAAGCTCTGAAGAGGGGATTGAAAATCACAAAAATCAAGTTGAGGAATATTGTGAGGTTTTGTCAGTGATAGAGGGCCCAAAAGTTAGAGGAATTATCATTTATACAGACCCTCTAAAAGTTCTGAAAGTAGTGTGATTCAGTATTATATTCGGTGGCCCAAGTTCTATACAATGATTAGTCTAAATCGCTTTCCTACATTTTTATCTTTTTTACTATCATTTACTAGCCTTTCAGCTCAAGTGATGGAGCTTCGTAAAGGCATGCATGTACCGGTAAATAATGACGTAGTACAAGCTGAACAACGAGCTTCTGCATGTGCCCCTGCTACTGCACTTCGTGATTTGGAATGGAACAATGTGCAAGCATTGATAGAAAATGGAGGTACACTTTGGTATGACAGAGCAATTGACAAGGGTGCTCACTACGTGCCAAAAGAACTCGGAGTTAGTGTGTGCTACGGAGGAGCTTTGTGGCTTGGTGGGATATCTCCTGACCAGCAATTAAAGCTTGCTGCTGTAAAATACAGATGGTCTGGAAATGATTTTTGGCCAGGGCCATTGACAAATACTGGAGAAGCTGAGGTAGATGAAGAAACATGCCAGGAATACGATCATTTCACGATTAGTTACAGATCTGATGCAATGCGACATAGGCAATATTTTGATGCCCTCGCAGATGGAAGTGTAGATGATGTCTTCCCCTCAGGATATGTAACTCCAGCATATTTTTATGATTACCCCGCCCATGGAAATCCAGCAAAAGGACAGGATTATTACCTGGCTCCATTTCTTGATTACGATGGTGATGGTAATTACAATCCTGCAAACGGGGATTATCCATGGTATGATTTCCTTCAGCAAATTGATTGTTCTGAAAGACGTAGAGAGGATGTTGTGCCACTTTATGGAGACCAAAACTTTTTCTGGATTTTCAACGATAAAGGAAATGTGCATTCTGAGTCTCAAGGTGAGCCAATTGGTATGGAGATCCGTGCACAGGCGTTTGCATTTGCCACAAATGATGAAGTCAATAACATGACTTTCTACAACTACGTTTTAATTAATCAAGGAACTCAAACTCTTACAGACACTTATTTCGCGCAGTGGGTAGATTCTGATCTTGGCGGACACGTAGATGATTATGTTGGATGTGACGTTCAACGTGGTTTGGGATATTCATACAATGGTGATGCTTTTGACGAACAAACATCTTATTCACTTGGTTATGGAAACCACCCTCCGGCAATGGGAGTTGATTTCTTTGAGGGGCCCTATCAAGATGCAGATGAGCTTGATAATCCCCTAACATCTGTTTTCACCGATGCTGTTGATTCACTCGGCATTCCTTATGACGGAATTGGTATAGGATATGGTGATGGAGTAGTAGATAATGAGAGGTATGGAATGAGGAAGTTCCTTTACTACAATTGGAATTATGGCGATAACGGTCAGCCAACACAAGCTCTTCACTACTACAACTACATGAAGGGATTTTGGAAAAATGGTCAAAGAATGTCATACGGTGGCGATGGGATTAGCGCAGCAACTGGAACTAATCTTGACATCCCTTCAGATTACATGTTCCCAGGTGAAACAGATCCTAATAGGTGGGGAACTCAAGGGATTTCTGTTGAAGATTGGTCTGAATTCCAAGTAGGCAATCCTCCTGGAGATAGACTTTTCTTACAGTCAGCTGGTCCATTTACATTGGAGCCAGGTGATTACAACAACATTACTGTTGGGATGGTATTCGCAAGAGCAACTGGAGGAGAGCCTTTTGAATCTGTACAACTTTTAAGACTTGCGGATGATAAAGCCCAAAGTCTTTTTGACAATTGTTTTGAAATAGTAAGTGGTCCAGATGCTCCCGATGTAACTATACAGGAGCTTGAGAATGAGTTGATACTTTACCTCACGAATGACAACATTCTTTCAAATAATTTCGAGGAATCATTTACCGCAATTGACCCTTCAATCCCAAAGGAGTTTGAGGACGGTACAGACTTAACCGAGTTAGAAAGGTCATATGTTTTCGAGGGGTATCAGATTTACCAGCTTTTAGATGAAACGGTATCCCCAACAGACTTAAATGATATTGAAAAAGCTCGTCTTATTTTCCAATGTGACATTGCAAATGAAATTGATCAGGTTATCAATTACACATTTGATGAAGTCATGGAGTCTTCAGTGCCTTCCTTAATGGCAAATGGTGAGAATGAAGGAATTCAGCACAGCTTTAGAGTTACTACTGATGCATTTGCTCAGGGCGATAATAAGTTGATTAACCATCGTACTTATTACTTTATGGCTTTGGCTTATGGCTACAACAACTACCAAACATTTGATCCAACAACTGGTTTAGGTCAAGATCTACAATACAAGGCCTCACGTAAAAGTGCTGTTGGTTCAATTAAGATGTATTCTGGTATCCCTCACGCTACATCACCTGAAGCTGATGGCACTATCCAAAACTCTAATTATGGTGACGGTGTTATCGTAACAAGATTAGAGGGTAAGGGGAACGGTCTTAACAATAT
>PBMY01000001.1 GCA_002722795.1 Crocinitomicaceae bacterium | reverse complement strand
CTGACTGTTAATCAGAGGGTCCTTGGTTCAAGTCCAAGAGGAGGAGCAACTTATAATTATAAAACCGTTATACTGTTATAGTGTAGCGGTTTTTTTATTTTTGATAGTCCGTCAAACTAATACCGAAAATGTACCAAACTCTCTTCAAAATTGATAAAATGGATTGTCCGTCAGAGGAAAATCTCATTCGAATGAAATTTGAAGAATTAACTCAAATAAAGCACTTAGAGTTTGACTTGAACCATAGGGAATTGACGGTTTTTCATAAACTCGGTATTGAAGAGATTGAAGAATGCCTCAAACAGCTTAATCTCGGTCATAAAAAACTATACACTAAAAAAAGTAACCGACAATCCTTTGATCAGAATACGGACCAAAGAAAGGTATTATGGTCTGTACTCATAATTAATCTTGTTTTTTTCATTCTTGAAATGGGTTACGGCCTTGTTTCCAAATCTATGGGTTTGGTGGCCGATAGCTTAGATATGCTCGCAGATAGCTTTGTATATGCAATCAGCTTAATCGCCGTCGGAAAATCTTTAACCCATAAAAAAACAGTGGCTAAAATTGCTGGTTATTTTCAAATCATTTTGGCGCTTATAGGGTTTGGTGAGGTGATTAGAAGGACCATTTACAGTGTGGAATTTCCAAATTATCTAACTATGATTATCATCTCTGTTTTGGCGTTAGTCGGAAATGCCCTGTGCTTATATCTCTTACAAAAGTCAAAAGATAAAGATGAGGCCCACATCAAAGCCAGTCTTATTTTTACCTCGAATGATGTCGTGATTAATTTGGGAGTTATTGTTGCGGGCTTGATGGTATATTGGCTTAATTCCAACATGCCAGATTTGATAATCGGTGCAATTGTGTTTTTTATTGTTTCAAAAGGAGCGATCAGGATACTTAGTCTTAGTAAGAACAAAGTTCATTAAAAGGTACACTTTTGCTGCAACTTTTGTCAATAGGGGGAGCAAAGAAAAGCCACCTAAATCGGTGGCTTTTTTGTTCTACAGCAAGTTAATTCTGTTTGCTAGCGAGTCCTTATAGGACCCCCCAACCGGGATTTCTTTTTCAAGACCATCCATTGTGATGTTTGAGTACTTAATGCTCTCAATGCTGTTTAGGTTCACAATGTATGAGCGGTGAACCCTCATGAATCTCCTGTCACTTAGTTTGCGCTCTATTTCTTTCATTGTGCTATGTATAGTATAGCTCTCCTTGCGTGTGTGCACAACAACATAGTCTTTAAGCGCCTCTACAAAAAGAAGGTCTTTGTGCTTAACATGCATAAGGCGCGATCTGTTTTTGACAAACAAAATATCTGCGCCTTCTTTGTGTTCTGTAAGGCTTCTTAAAAAATCAGCTTCGTTCTTAAGCTCTATTTCTTTTGAGTGCTTGTGCAGAGCCATTTCTACAGCAGCTTGAATGTCGGCCTCTTTAAATGGTTTTAAAATATAACCGTGAGGTTCTGCTGATTTTGCTGACGTAAGAGTTCCCTCATCTGCATATGCTGTTAGGAAGATGACTGGTACGTCAATGGTTTTTTTAATCTCTTCTGCAGCTGATATCCCGCTCATGTCACCCTTAATCATAATGTCCATTAGACAGAGGTCAGGTTTATGTTCGAGCGCTTTATGAATTGCGTCTTTACCGTTATCTGCTGTTGCCACAACGTTGTGTCCTAGAGAAGCTAGACACCTTTCAATGTCTTTTCTTACAATCGCCTCGTCCTCAATAACTAAAATATTTGCTGCCATATCAAGTTTGGTTTTGTATATCAAAGCTAATTAAAAAAGAACTACCCTCTCTTCCTTGGTTTGTGCTCTCTATTATTATCTCTCCACCCAATTGTTCAATTAGTGCGTATATCAGGTAAATACCTAATGAGTCGCTCTTCTTTTCTTCAAAATTTTTTGGCAACCCAACCCCATTGTCCGCAACCTCTATTTCAACCCTACCCCTTTTCTCCTGTACTCTCAAATAGAAGTCTCCTTCTACCCTTCCTTTAAATGCATATTTGAGAACGTTTGAAACAAGTTCGTTTACAATTAATCCACATGGAATTGCTTGGTCGAGAGGTAGTTTTACTTCGTCGAGGGTTGGTTTGTAGTGGACTTTACAGTCTGGGGTTGAATAGCTGTTTACAAGGTTTTTGCTTAACCTGTCTAGGTATTCGGAAAAACTTATCGACGAGAAGTCTGCGTTTCTATAGAGCGACTCATGTATGTAGCTCATTGTTGAAATTCTCGACTGACTTTCCTCTAAAACATGCACAAGGCTTGGGTCTGACACGAACGACCTTTGAAGATTCATCAAGCTACTTATTACTTGAAGGTTGTTTTTTACTCTGTGGTGCACTTCTTGAAGTAGAATCTCTTTTTCTTTTAGCGCTAGCCTTATTTTTTTGTCCGCCTCCTTTCTGTCGGTAATGTCATAGGTGATACAGCTTATTTCGCTAACCTCATCATTAAAAGATATAGGGTTAAGAAAAATTTGGTACCATCTTTCGTTTTGGTTTTGGTCAAAAATCGGAACCTCAAAATCCTGAGCAATACCGCTGAAGGCTTTTGAAAAGTATGGTGTGTCTTTAACTCCCGAATCTTCACTAATTCGTTTCTTGATTGTTTCAATGAAGTTGGTTTTTTGATCAAGATTGCCATCAAACAATTCATCAACCATGTTTTTAAAGTTTTGGTTGTATGAAGTAATTTGCCTGTATTTGTTTAAGGTAAACATTAGTAGATTCTCTGTAGTGTTGAATATTGCATTGAGTTTAGCCTCGCTTACTTTGGCTTTTGATTTCTGCCTAAGCATTTCGCTTATATCCAAGTATATCCCTCTAAGACCAACAGGAGCTCCGTTTGTGTCATATTGAGTTGTTGTTCCGCCAATCATGGTCAGTCTGTCACCACCCGACCCTACCAACACTCTTTCTCCTTCGTCTCCATCTAGTTTTTTTAGCCAGTTTTTTTTGGTTATTGGAAGGTCTTCGTAAACGTCGTGAATTGTAACGCTCGCAATTGTCTCTTCTGTATATCCTAGTTTTTCAAAAAATGCTGGGTTGGCATATGTAAATGCGCCGTAAGAGTCAACCACAAAAATTATATCACTTGCGTTATCAAGAATGTCTCTATACCTCTCCTCACTTGCTTTAAGTTCCTCTTCAGCGATTTTTAGATCTGTTACATCTCTGCCAACACCCATCGCTCCTAATTCTTTACCCTCCTCATCTCTCATTGTTGCAACAGAAATGAACATGCTAAATGTTTCGCCAGATAATCTTTTACCCAACACCTCACCAGAGTAATAGTTTCTATTTCTTAACCAGTCCCAAACCTCCTGAGCTTCTTCTTTTTTTGCTAGGAGTTTGTTGAATTTAATATTTTTCTTTTTTGTGTGATCAATACCAAACTCTACTGCAAAAGCGTGGTTGTATTGCATGAGGTTTCCCTTCATGTCAAACGCTACAATCATATCTATTGAAGACTCAATTATAGACCTGTTAAGCTCTTCAGCCTCCCTTAATTTTGATTGTGTTTGTTTGTGTTTTTTTATTTCCTCTTTAAGCATTAAGTTACTTTCCTCTGCTAGGGTAGCTCTCAACTGCTCTCGCATAAGTTGAATTCTCGTGCTTAGATCATTTATCGTTATTTGAATTGCAGGCTGTCTGTCGTGAAAAGAAAGCGACATTCTTATACCAACCTCTTTTTCTGATCCATCTTGAAGAGACATCATCACTTCTCTATATGGTGGCCTCTCTCCTTCTCTAACCTTTTCTAAATCATCACTAATTATATCCTTCTCCTTGTTTCTAAAAAATTTTGTAAATAGTTCATCATAAATAGAGTCTTCAAACCTTTGATTCATAATATCTAATCCACCTGCATTTGTGTACTTAATTCTTCCTTCAACAATCAAAAACAATCCAATAGGGCTTGATTCAACGAGCATTCTAAACCTCTCTTTTGTTTGAAGAAGATCAAACTCTATTCGTTTTCTGTCGGTTATATCATACACCATCAATAGCTGCTCATTATCTTTACCACTTTCACTTCGTGTGGCTTCGAGATATATTGGTTTTCCTTGTTTTGTCAAACCTCTTAGCTCACAATGCATTCCCCAATTTCTTTTTGCTGCTAATCTCTGCCAATCCCTATCATCTATATATTCCAAAACACTATCTCCGATTGGAACTTTATCGTGACCAAACATCACTGCAAACTGGTCGTTGGCATCTTTAATAATCCCGTTTTTAATAATAGCAATTCCCTCCATTGCAAATTGACTCAACTTCCTGAATCTTTCCTCGCTTTCCCTAATTGCTCTATCAAAATATATCCTTTCACTAATATCTTGAATTTGTAAATCCTCTATACCATCTTGAATTTGAGCTATTTTTAATTCGCTGTGAAATTCAATTCCATCAATTCTCTTAGACAGAATTTTCATTTTTATCACCTTGCCTGTTTTTCGAGCTTTTGTAAGTTTTGTTTTTAAAATATTTTCTTCGTCTGGAAGGTATTTAAAAAGTCCCTCATTACTGTCAAATGGATCAAAACCCAACCATTCAACATCTTCTGTGTGAAATATCCTTCTTGCATGTCTATTTGTTTTAACAACCACCCCATCCTTTAAAATAAAATGAGCCTCTGGTGCTCGCTCAAATAATTTTTCTTCTAATCCTTTTAATTCTTTCACTACCACAAGGTCGTTATGATTGTTTAGATTTCTGCACTTTATTCCCATCAACTTTCACTATAACACCATTCTTATACTTATAAAATATGTCTTGCGTACCGTCGTTTTTAAAATATTTCCACTTTCCGTGTTTTAATCCGTTTTTGTATTTACCTATTGAAATTAAAACTCCTTTTGAAGACCAAACTTTATGAATTCCAATTGGAGAATCAAATGAAAATTCTCCTTTAAATATCACTGTACCGTCTAAAAATGTATGTATCCAAATACTATTTTTTTGACCAGAAATATAACTTCCTTCCTCCTTATGATCATTAACATGATAAATCCAATTTCCCTCTCTTAATCCATTATTATATAAACCTTTTAATAACACATTTTTTTTATTATCATATTCAACAAAATAACCGTGTTCTATTCCATTTATATAATTTTCAATCCTTTTTATTGAACCATTTTTAAAAGTCCATTTCCACTCTCTATTATATTCTCCTGCATTATAAAATCCTTTTTGTTCTATTTCACCTGAATCATAATAAAATAACCACTCCCCTATCCTTTTTCCATCCAAATATTCCCCTTCCGCTTTTTTTTCTCCACTCTTATAATACAAAATCCAAAAACCTTGCTTGTTACCCTCTGAATCAGTAATTCCTTTTTCTAATAAAATTCCATCTTTAAAAATACCACCGGAAATAATTTGTCCTTTAGTATTATATTCTCTGTGAATACCATTTTTAACACCATTTTTATAAACTGTTTCTGAAGAACATCTACCATTTGGGTGATATAATCTAATCACTTCTGTTGGATCAAGTATTTCTTCATCAATAATCAATTCTCCAAAGTGATATCTCTCAAGGTTAATTAAATCTCCTTTTTTATCATAAGTCCTAAAAATTCCGTGCTTTTTACCACCAACCCAAGGACCTTCTTTATTAACTGTTAGATTTTGGAAGAACACCTTCCAAACCCCTGTTTTTTCATTCGATTTATTATATCTATTAAATCTATCTGTAGAAAAAATAACTCCTTTTTTAAATGTTTTAAAAGCAATTAGTCTACCATCTCTAGCATACTCGCGACACTTTCCTTCTTTTAAACCTTCATTAAAAAAAGTAACGTGCTGAAGTTCTCCTGAATCAAAAAATCTCTTTTCCTCTCCGTGTTTAATATTAGATTGCCAATTGGTTTGGGTTAATAAAACACCAAATTCAGAGTAAGATTTTTCTAAACCATTTTTCACATCATTTTGATAGTGTATTTCTTTCTCAATTTGTGTGTTAGAGTGGTAGAAAGTCCACAATCCATTTAGTTTATTAGAAGAATATTTACCTTCTGATTTGATTGATCCATCTTCAAAGAATGAAGACCAAACACCTTCAGCTTTTCCATCAACCAAACATCCTTGGCTTGATATATTTCCGCTGGGGTAAAAAAACTGAGTGAATTTTCCGTTTAAACATGAGTGTAAATCTACTTCTTGACTTTGACTGAAAGAAGAGAAAAAAGGAAAACAAACACACAGTAATAATATTAAAATCTTATTTAAATATTTATATGTATTTATAGGCTTGTTGATAAGCGGGAAAACTGATATGTATTTAGTTTGGTATATCATTTTATCAAAAAGAAGCTGCTTTATATAAACATATAACACACATATTAATTCCTTGGTAATAAAAGAATAAATATGGTTATCAACTTTTAAATAATAACTTTAAAATTGAAAATTTAGATAAGGTTTAATAGTTAATAAAGCTCAATTTACTGTGTTATTTTAAATGGAAAAATGGTATAGAAATTTTTGGTTTAAGAGTTGATTAGTTTGCTTATGTTAGTTTTGAAGAAAAACCAAATCAACCTTTTAAAAACAAGTCAACAAAATTTATTACTATGTCAACAATGGATGTGAATTAAATTGCGGTACCAAAATACATTTAAGATGAAATTCAGTATTGGTTGTGATCACGCTGGTCCTGCTTACAAAAAATTAATTACAAAGCATTTAGAAAAATTGGGACATTCTGTGACAAACAGGGGAACAGATACAGAAGATAGTGTAGATTACCCAGATCACGCACACGCTGTAGCTAATGATGTTGAAAGTGGAAAAAGCGATTTAGGAATATTAATTTGTGGATCGGCTAACGGTGTTGCTATGACAGCTAATAAACACCAAAACATCAGAGCAGGTTTAGCATGGACTCCTGATATTGCAGAGTTAGCCAAAACACATAACAACGCTAATATTATTTGTGTTCCAGCACGTTTTGTTTCTCAAGAGGATGCTATTTCTATAGTTGATTCTTTTATAAATGCTGAATTTGAGGGTGGTCGTCACCAAAAAAGAGTAAGTAAAATTTGTTGTTCAATAATTACTTTCCTTCTTACACTTACTCATACCTTAGTAGCCCAAACAGACTATTCTACAAGAATAGACTCATTGGGATTATATAATCATTTAAGCGTTTTTGCTTCAGATGAATTTGAGGGAAGAGAAACGGGAACAAGAGGACAACGAAAAGCAGCTCAATATTTAATTGATTATTACAAATCATTAGGGTTTGAACCGTATAACGGTAAGGATTATACTCAAATGGTGCCTTTAATTAATTCACAGGTTGTTAGTGGTAGAATAATAGTTGGAGATAGTCAATTAAATCTTTTAGATGATTTCCTTTTATATCCAGGTATTCAAAAAGAGTCACTTGAAGATTATCCAATTGTGTTTGCTGGTTTTGGAATTCAAGAAGATGGATGGAATGATTATCAGAATATCGATGTAAAAGGAAAAGTTGTTGTTGTTCTTTCCGGAGATATTAGAGAAGACGGAAAAACAAATTGGGGACAAAACATAAATAAAAAAAGAGTTTTGGCTGAAAAGCTTGGTGCGGCTGCTTTTGTGGTGTTGATGGATGACAAAGATTATAGTGTTTTTAAAGGGCGTATGAAGTTTTATATACATAGAAAGAGCACATCTATAAACAGACCCAAAGAGGGAGAAGGAGCGTCGATTCCAACCTTTTTTATAAATGAACTTACTGTAGACTCTTGGTTTGATGGGGTAAAAAGGAAAAGAACACCTAAATCGTTTCGTCAGATTACTGAAAAGAAACAGAAAAGCTTCACTGCAGACTTAGGGAAAACATGGAACCATAGTATAAATAAAGTTAGAGAGGAGTTTGAAGCAGCAAACGTTCTAGCATATTTGCAAGGAAAAGATTCGCTTCTATCAGACGAATTGGTGGTTATCACATCTCATTATGATCATATAGGAATTATAGATGGAAAAATAAACAACGGAGCTGATGATGATGGGTCTGGCACGGTTACAGTACTTGAAATTGCAGAAGCTTTTATGCAGGCTGCAAAAGAGGGTAATGGTTCTAGAAGAAGTGTGCTTTTTATGAATGTAGTAGGTGAAGAAAAAGGTTTGTTAGGATCAGAATGGTATTCTGACAACCCTATTTACCCTCTCGAGAACACTGTAGCAAACCTTAATATTGACATGATAGGTAGGGTTGACGAAGCTCACGAAGGAAACGATAATTACATTTATTTAATTGGTTCAGACAAACTGAGTACAGAGCTTCACGCTATATCTGAAAAAGCTAACAAGGACCATGTCGGTTTGGAATTAGATTACACGTTTAACGCGCCAGATGATCCCAATAGATTTTACTACAGATCTGACCACTATAATTTTGCGAAAAACAACATCCCGGTAATTTTTTACTTCAGCGGAGTACACGAGGACTATCACGGCCCTGGAGATGATTTCGAAAAAATAATGTATCACAAGACGGCAAAAGTGGGCCGACTGGTATACCAAACAGCATTAGAGCTCTTAAACAGAGATGATAAAATTGTTGTAGACGTAGAAAACGACTTTCCTACTCGATAAAGGACTCAATGGTTGATTTATAAAAATCAACTTCTTCCGAATAGTATGGGGTTGCAGGCCCGTTAAAACCAGTGTGAACAACCACCTCTCCATTAGAGGAGATAAAAGCGGTTGTTGGAAAAGACTTAACCCCACCCAGAAACGACACCACGCTGTCTGCGTGACTTTTGTCAGCCGGGCCACCATATAGTATTGGCCAGCTTATCCCGAGTTGGTTTTTAAACTGAGAAATTCTTCGATATGCCGAGGCGGAATCCCCACGCTCAAAAGCTACCGACATAAAAGCAACGTCGGGATACAACCCCTCAAGGGACTTAAGTAAACGAACCTCGTCGTAACAGTTTGGACACCACGTTCCCAGTATATCAACCACAAGAAGTTTTTGGCCCAAAGAATCAAGAAGATTAAAAGGGTCTACACCCAAAACATCCACGCTAGAGCTTAAATCTGGAGCTTGTTTTGACGACCAACCAACCTCAGGTCTAGAAACACGCACGCCGCTCCAAACATCAGAAACATAATGTGTGCCGCTAAAAAACGCGCCACCAACTAAAGAGTCGCCCTTTACCCTCGCTTTAAAACAAAACAAGTGAGCGCCGTCAAAAGTGTTTAAACACAACTCTCCCCCACCCTTTGTTCCTGTTAAATACCTATAGTCGCCGGTTGGTGTTAAAATTGTCCCTCGAACAGAATCGCAGTACTCCTCTCCTACCAACAAACCAAGCGAGGTTTCATAAACAAATGGTTTTTTCTCATCCTCACAAGGTTGCCCTAGCAATGTTGGGTGTGCTTCCAATGGAACGCGATACCCCGCTCCCCGCAAAGAATCTACCCAAACACCCCTAAACGAACCGTCACCACCCCAATCACCATAAACAGACCCCCCAAAGACTGGAACACTATAAATCCCTTCACGCACAAGGGTGAGAACAATGTCCTCACCCTCGTTTAATATCACTAAATCCCGACCCTTTTTGATTTGGCCTGTTTTCAGACGAACCGAAACAGAGTCACTAAGGCGGAATAAAACCTCACCAGACGAACCGGTTTTCTCACCACCACCACAACCCCAAAGACAGAGCAATGCGACAGCAACAAAGAACAACCCGCGCATTATAGATCGAACTTTATCCCCTGAGCAAGAGGAAGGTCTTTTCCGTAGTTAATAGTGTTTGTTTGGCGCCTCATATAAACCTTCCAAGCGTCAGACCCAGATTCACGCCCGCCCCCAGTTTCTTTTTCTCCACCAAAGGCGCCGCCAATTTCAGCCCCAGAGGTGCCGATATTTACGTTTGCAATTCCACAATCAGACCCTCCCGCAGAAAGGAAAAGCTCCGCCTCCCTTAGATTATTAGTCATAATTGCTGAAGAAAGCCCCTGAGCAACACCGTTTTGAATAGAAATAGCCTCCTCAATTGTGTCGTACTTCATTAAGTATAAAATTGGGGCAAAAGTCTCGTGCTGAACAATTTCAAGATCGTTAGAAGCCTCAGCAATAGCAGGCTTCACATAACAACCGCTTTCATATCCGGCGCCTTCCAAAACACCACCCTCAACTAAGATGTTGCCGCCCTGAGCTTTAACAGCGTCTAAAGCATCTAAGTACTGCTGAACAGCACCGGTGTCAATTAGTGGCCCAACATGGTTGTTTTCATCTAGAGGATCTCCAATTCTAATTTGCTGGTAAGCCCTAACCAAAGCGTCTTTTACCTTTTCATAAACACTTGAGTGGATAATCAACCTACGCGTTGACGTACAACGCTGCCCACAAGTTCCCACAGCGCCAAACACTGTAGCAGGAACCACAACTTTAAGGTCAGAATCCTGAGTAATGATAATTGCGTTGTTTCCCCCTAACTCTAGTAGCGAACGCCCTAAACGTGCCGCCACCTCTTGAGCTACAATTTTTCCCATTCTTGTTGACCCGGTTGCGCTAACCAAAGGAACCCTTTTGTCCTTGCTAATCATCTCCCCCACTTTGTAATCTCCGTTTACAATGCAAGACAATCCCTCAGGCACACCGTTTTCTTCAGCAACCCTAGCCCAAATGTTTTGGCACGCGAGAGAGCACAAAGGAGCCTTTTCAGAGGGCTTCCAAATACATGTGTCGCCGCTAATCCAAGCAAGAGCCGTATTCCAACACCAAACCGCAACAGGAAAGTTAAAAGCAGAAATAATTCCCACAATTCCAAGTGGATGATACTGCTCGTACATGCGGTGGTTTCTTCTTTCAGAGTGCATAGTCAAACCATATAACATTCTGCTTTGTCCAACCGCGAAATCACAGATGTCAATCATCTCCTGAACTTCACCCAATCCCTCTTGGTAGCTTTTTCCCATTTCATAAGAAACAAGCGCGCCTAAACTGTCTTTTTTCTCCCTCAAAGCCTCGCCAAACTGGCGAATCACCTCACCCCTTTCGGGTGCGCTCCACCTTCTCCACTCAACAAACGCCTCGCTTGCCGCAGCCACAACCTCTTCGTACTCTTCTTTTGTTGCAGTAGTAACAGAGCCAATTAATTTACCGTCTGTAGGAGAATAAGACTCAACAGAAGCGCCAGAGCCAAAAGCCCTACCGCCTATCATTACACCACTATTTTTATCGGCAATACCGAGATCTGAAAGAATTTTATTAATGTCCATTTTATAAACAATTTGCGCGACAAAGTTACGCATGAAGTTTTGGTTAATCACCAGCCCTAAACCCATGACAAACAGGGTTTTACCTACCCAAGTATATTAGGAGCACGCTTATGTCAGACGCGCTAACCCCCGAGATGTTTGACGCCTCACCCAAAGTCTTTGGTCTTTTGTCTGACAACTTTTGCTTTGCCTCTGAACTAAGCGAAGCCAATTTAGAAAAGTCTAAATCAGACGGAATTACGAGACCCTCAAGTTTTGACATCTTATCTGCCATTGCCTGCTCTTTTGCTATGTAGCCCTCATACTTTACGCGAATTTCAACCTGCTCAACCACATCTTCAGAATAAACCCCTATCCCCTGCAGCTCCTCAACCCCTTGTAGCATGTTCTTTAGCCTGATGTGTGGCCTTGTTAAAATCTGCTCAGCTTTTACTTTCTGCTTCAAAGGTGAGCTCCCAAACTCCTCAAGCAGCTCTTTGGCGCTTTGGGGAGAAACAGACGTCTTTGATAGCTCCTTTTGCAACTGCGCAACAGACATGAGTTTATCATCTAATAATTTAAGCCTATGGTCAGAAGCTAAACCTATAGAATGCCCAAACGGCGTAAGCCTTTCGTCGGCATTGTCTTGTCGCAACAAAATTCTATATTCTGCTCTTGATGTAAACATCCTGTACGGTTCTTCGGTTCCTTTTGTAACCAAATCATCAATAAGCACCCCGATATACGCCTCGGACCTACCGAGAACCACAGGCTCTCTGTTCCACGTGGAACGAGCGGCGTTAATTCCAGCCATCAAACCTTGGCATGCTGCCTCTTCATAACCCGTTGTGCCATTAATTTGTCCGGCGAAATACAAGCCTTTTATTGATGTTGTTTCTAAGCTGTGGCTTAGCTGAGTAGGAGGGAAGTAGTCATATTCAACCGCATACCCTGGTCGGAACATTTTGGCATTCTCAAATCCAGGAATTAACCTCATTGCTTTTAATTGAACCTCCTCAGGCAAGCTTGTAGAAAAGCCGTTCACATAAATTTCAATAGTGTTCCTTCCTTCTGGCTCAACAAAGAGCTGGTGCCTAGCTTTATCTGCAAAGCGATCGATTTTATCTTCAATCGAAGGGCAGTAGCGTGGGCCATGACCGCGAATTCTACCATTAAACATAGGTGAGCGGTCAAAACCAGACTTTAAAACCTCATGTACTTGTTCGTTCGTATACGCAATATGACAAGGCAGTTGGTCGCTCAAATCTTTTCTCTTTTTCAAAAAAGAAAAATGGCTAGGGTCAACATCGCCGGGCTGCAGCTCCATTTTTTCGTAATCTAACGTTCTCCCGTCTATACGTGGGGGAGTTCCAGTTTTCATACGGCCGCTTTCAAAGCCCAAATCAACCATTTGTTCAGTTATACCGCTTGATGCTCTTTCACCAGCACGCCCACCTCCAAACTGCTTTTCTCCAACATGCAACAACCCATTTAAAAAAGTTCCGTTTGTTAGAACAACTGATTTTGCGCGGATTTCACCTCCAATCATTGTTTTTACACCAACGCAACGCTCGCCTTCAACAATGACACCCACAACACTGTCTTGCCAAAAATCAAGATTTTCTGTTTGCTCGAGCATTTCCCTCCACGCTCCGGCAAAAACCATCCTGTCGTTTTGTGTTCTAGGGCTCCACATTGCCGGCCCTTTTGAACGATTAAGCATTCTAAATTGAATGGCGCTGTGATCGCTAATGATTCCGCTATAACCACCCATAGCGTCTACTTCTCTAATGATTTGTCCCTTTGCAACACCACCCATGGCAGGATTACATGACATTTGGCCAATAACCCCCATGTTCATTGTAACCAAAAGTGTTTTCGCTCCCAGATTTGCAGCAGCAGCAGCAGCCTCGTTACCAGCGTGTCCTGCGCCAACAACTATTACATCGTATTCTTTGTGATATGACATTTTCCTAGAGTTCCACGTGGAACTTTTCTAACGCTTTATTTTCTTCTTTCCTCATTTTTAAAGCCTCAACATTGGTTTTGTCGTTAAAACCACAAAGATGCAAACACCCATGCACCATTACACGCCTAAGCTCGTCTTGGAAACCAATCCCGTTTTCTATCGCGTTTTCTCTTACACGATCAAAAGAGATCATTAAATCTCCGCTTACAACATCACCCTCGGTATAATCGAACGAGATAATATCAGTGTAACAGTCGTGATTTAAGTGTATCTTGTTTATTTCTAATAAATGCTCATCAGAGCAAGAGACCACACAAACCTCACCAAGCTGTTTTTTGTGTGACTCAACAACGGTTTTTAACCAGCGCCCAACCTTTTTTTTGCTCAAAACAGAGCAGTTTACATCTGCCTCTCTAAAAAAAATCATTTAGGTTCTGGTTGGTTAAAATACACGTCAACTTTATCTCTGTAATAAGGGGAGAGGTCAGCGGGGATAGTTTTTAAAAGCTCGATCTCATTAGCCCGATCTTTCAGATAATCAGTGTTTTGTGGGTCGTTTGGGTGTAACCCCTGATTACCAACCCTTGATTTTCTTTCATCCTTTTCTCCTCGAATCCTATCAGCCTCTTCAGCCTCTAATAACCGTGTAATAATTTCTCGCTGCCTATCAATAGTTCCAATATCAATAAGTTTATTTGTTAGGTCTTTTTCAAGCTTCTCCATCTCCTCAGCTATTTTCTTCATTTCATCCCCATTTCCCGACCCGTCTTCGTTAAGTTCTTGAGCTCGCTTTTTAGCCAATTCTCTTAAAGCTGCTTGTTGAGCTGCCATTTCAGCCAACTGCTTGCTCATTTGTCCACCACGTTTTTGAGACTCTCCTTTATTTGCACCTTCACCCATTTTCTCCTTCATTTCCTGAAGCTTCTTTCCAAGCGCTTTTTGCATCTTTTTTATATCGCCAGCCTTGGCCGAAGACGGCTTACTACCCGAACCACCAGGTTTATTACAATTCCCCGTCCCTGGGTTGTTGCACTCTTGCTTGTTTTGCATTTCCTTAAGCGCCTCATCAAGCAAAAGAGCAAGGTTGTTGAATGAAGTCATCACATACTGCTGGTTCATTGCAATCATTGAGCTTTCTCTATTGCCAAAACCACCAAGCGCCTTTTCCATATGGTGGTTAACCAAACCAATTTCACGGTTTACCGCGCCGGCAATTTGCCTTACCCTCATACTTAGGGCAAACAAAGAGTCTTCAACAAGCCTAGCGTCATCCTTTAGGTTTCTTTGGGCTTGACCCAAATCTATATAACGTGGATCTTGCGAATCAGTCCTTACAATTTCATGCATCAACGATTCTTCATCAAAACTTAAAGAAATGATGTTTTCTAAAAGCGCCCTTAGAGCATCCATGTCTTCTTCGAGGCTTTCCTCTTCCTCTTGAGACATCATGCTTTCCATACGCTGAGCCATCTCCTTCATCTCATCTGCAGCCTTCTTTTGCTCCTCTGCAGCTTTTTTATTTTTGTTGTTTCCTAACTGCTCTGAGCTTTTTTGCTGAGACTCTTTGATAGACTGTTCCTCTGACGTTGAGTCCATCATGCTGTTTGGATTCTTTAGCTCATCGTTCTTTTTACGAAGGTCTTCTAGGTCTTTTTGCAGATCTTCAAACTCTTCATTCAGCTTATTCTGCTCTTTTTTTAATTCCTCTGAAGTTTTTTCTCCCGCTTCTGTTTTTGAGGCCAAATCGCGCTGCTTTTCTTCCAGTTTTTTCAATTCGTCAACAACCTCTTCCATTTTAATCTCCCACTCGAGTTGTTTAAACTGCTCTAGAGCCCTGTCAAGCTCTTTTTCTAGAGCCTCTTGCCCAACATCCATGTGGTCCATTTGTTCTTGAAGGTCGTCAGGGTTCATTTCCTTCATTAACTCTTGCATCTTTTCGTACAACTCCTTAAGCTCATCAGACATAACGTCCTCCATTAACTTTTGAAGCTCCTCTTGCTTGTCTAGAATTCTCTCTTCTTGTTTAGAAAACTCGTTTAACCTAGAGTTTTTGTTTTCATTATTCTGATTGATAGAATCAAGCGTCTTTTTAAGGTCTTCTTGCAGCTCTAAAAGGTTTTCCAACGCCCTTTTATCTTTCCAATCTAGCTCACGTTCTTCTCTCAAACGTTCTTTAAAAGAATCAATTTCATCTCGCAACTCAGCCGCCTTTTTAACAGCGTCTTCAATTGAAGACTCAATTTCTTCGTTTGCTGAATCTCTTTCTCCTTTGAGTTCATCTTCTGATGGTACAGAAAAGATTTTCGTTGATGTCTTCGAAGACTTTGCGCCATTTATCCTATCGTTATCCCAAACCTCAAACCAATATTCTATTGATTGGCCAGGGGAGAGGCTAATATCTTCAAGGTTCCACGTGTGATAAAACACGTCAGACTTGCCAGTAGGCCTGTTTAGCTCAATTTTAGTAACCTCATTTTCTGTGGGCTTCTTATAGGCAAAAACGAGCTTTGTAAACCCGTAATCATCACTACAGTTTCCTGAGAAATATCGGAGTCCTCTACTAATTGAGTCCTCAGCCTCTAAGACTTTTATTGTGGGCCTAGTGTCCGACACAACCCCAAGTGAAAAACGCAAAGAATCAACAGCGCCAAGGTCTCTGTTAGATGGGATTAACCAATAAGGGGTCGAAGATCTAGCTCTCCAAGAAGCTCTAAATAAACCTCCAAGAACCGGCTCACCCACGACAAGAGAATCGCCAAACCTAAAATCTAAAGATTCTGAATCAACAACACGACACTCCCATGAAATAGTTGAGCCCTCTGGTATAATAAGGTCTCCATGATTGGTTTGGTTGATTATATCTAAACCAGTGTAGGCAGGAGGTGTAGCAACGATTGAATATTCAGCAACATTTGGGACAGGGAGCGCTAAAAGCTTATAAGTAGGGGAGCCCCACCCCCCAGAAGAGCAGTGAAACTCGATATTGGAGTCAACATTTGTAAAAGAAAAGCGGTACACATCACCATTTACACGCTCCATTCTATAGCGCCCTCCGCGATCAACCAAATAAAGAGTGGAAGGGACAGCGTCACCAATGACCTTAACTGAAAAATCAAAATCACCTCCCCTAGGCACAGTAAGCGGAGACGAAAGAACCTCGAACCTGAAAGGAGCAGTCGCTTCAAATGCGCTTCTGTGCTGTATGATTCGCTCTGCCGGCTCAGAAATCATGGACGGCGACCACAAAAGGATAGCTACAATTATGGCAAGCGGCACAGATGAGTACTTAAGATAAACCAAGTTTGCGCTTAGATCTATGGCACTTGCGAAATGAACGGGCCTGAGCTCTTCAGTACGCTTTTCAATACTTGCAAGAAGCAGAGCATCGTTCGGCGAGTTTTTTGTTTGGTCTTGAAGCTGAAGGGTGTTTAATAGTTTGTCTTTTATATCGGGAAAATGACGCCCAATGATTTGACTAGCGTATTCGTGGCTAATTATTGAGCCTAGCTTAGCGAGTTTTAAAAGAGGTGAAAAGACTAAATAATAAAGAAGACTTGCGCTAGAGATTAAAACTAAATAGAACAAAGCCGTTCTGACAGAAGTTCCAAAATTCCCAAAATGTTCGGCAACACTCACACACAACAACCCCCCAGCCAAAAGCCCAAGAGATATTAACACACCCTTTAAACACTTGTTTCTATAGTATTTACGGATGAAGTCATCTAACTTTTCTATGAGCGAGATTTGAGTCATTTTGAATATGTAAAGGTACGTACCTTGTGCTACAGGAAGTAAAAACTTTAAAATGACCAATAGATTTAATAATTTAAAGAATTTGTTAATGGCTTTTGTTGCCATTATTTGCGCCCCATTGATTGTATCCACACAAGGGCTTGTAATTAATGAAATAGACGCAACAGTAGGGGAGGGGGAGCAATTTGTAGAGCTCTACGGCGCCCCAGGGGAAAGCCTAGGAGGATACACTTTGGCGCTAGTAAGCAGTAGCTTTTTAGGAGGCGGAGAGTATGAGCCAATTGTTTACTACACTATCGATTTGAATATGGAGTATTTGGATGAAGACGGGTTTGCCCAATTTCCCATTGAATTGAATCCCACAATTGCAGCTGTGGTTTTATATGAGATAGAGTCTTTTCAGGTGCCGACTAACGAAGCTCCTCCAACCGACGATATAGTAGACGCCTTAGTTTATGGAAACACCTCAGCTAACAACCCACAAGCAAGCGTATTGCTTGACGCTTTAATGCCAGAAGGAAGCGTGATGATACACGAAGGACTAGAGGATAACCCCCAAGGACACTCACTTGCTAGAATCCCCGATGGCGGTGAAGTTTTTGACGTAAACAGCTACCAGCTTCAAGCGCCAACCCAAGGGTTTACGAACATCCTTGCTTGTGATGGAGGACACCTAGAATTAACTAACCTAATAAACGACACTCTTTGTACAGACCAAGGCCCAGCAATTGCAACATTTATACACTTTTCTGACGCGCCGTTTGCTCAACTAACGCTCCTAGTTGTAGACCCATCTACAGGCGAGGTTGTGGCAAGCGCAAATGGTCCTGCGATTAATTTCCAAAACCTTGGCGATGGTGAGTTTGAGGTTATTGCCATTTCTCATGACACACCACTTGACCCAACATCTATAGAGCAGGGAGAATTGTTAGAAAACGTAACAGGGGAGGGTTGCTTTAGTATTTCAAATGAGCCGTATTTAATATTTGCAATGACTTGTGAAACCCCTGCATGTGATGGCGGAACGATGCTCGATGCAAGCGGATCTAACGAAGTCTTAGTTTGCCTTTCTGATGAGGGAACGTTTGTTCCTTTTGGATATTACAGCGAGGCGGTTGAGGATGATTTTCTATTTGCAATTTGTGACGAATCAAACACTATTTTGGCGACTACGACACAACCCTATTATGATTTTACAGACCTTGGGGCTGACGTTTATCATATTTGGGGAGTAAGCACCCAGGGGGAACTTGATTCGACTACCGTAGACCAAGGAGCGTTAGTATTTGGAGCGTCTGCAATAGAGTGTGATAGTGTTGGGGTTTCTGCATTAGAGGTGACTGTTTTGCAATGTGGTGATGCGGGACTTTGTGACGACTTGATTATTTCAGAATACGTTGAGGGAGACAGCCACAACAAGGCGATTGAAATTCACAACCCCTCCTCTATTACAATAAATCTTGAGCCATATTCGGTTGAAGTTTATAATAATGGAGCAACGGACCCCACACAGCAACTAGAATTAGAAGGCCAACTTTTGCCGGGTGAGGTTTTTGTAATTGGAAACAGTCAAGCAACACCGCTAATCCAAAACCTTTCGACCACCCTTAGTCAAGTCACCTGGTACAATGGAAACGACGCGATTGTACTCTTGAAAAACAGCGAGCCTATTGATATAATGGGGATTATTGGTGAAGACCCAGGCCAGCCTTGGACAGTAACTTCTGGAGGAGCTATGGCAGAATTCACCCTTGTAAGAAAGCCCAACATTGGTCACGGAACCACAGATTGGGCTGAGGGAATGACACAATGGGACAGCTACCCCCAAGACACATTTGATTTTCTTGGATCTCACACGGCAACTTGTGGTGGATTAGGTACGATGCAAATAGGTTTTGACTCTCCTGAACTATATGTGTTTGAAGGCGGAGGAGTAGAGGTAAGCATGTCTCCAACCTACCCTCTTGAAGATGTAGTAATGCAGGTAAGTGTTGTAGGAGGTGACGCAACAATAGGCATAGACTATCCGGATGTTTTTCCTCTAGAATTCAATTTTGACATGGGGTTATTAAACCAACAAACGTTCACATTCACTGCAATTGATGAAGAAGACCCAGAGCTTCAAGAGGATGTTCTGCTTGCTTTGAGTGCTGTTTCAGGAGAAGCTGAATTGGGAATCGACACAGTTGTAGTTCACATTTTACCATCAGATTTAGAATACCCAGTATACCAAATTAACCAAGTTAGAGGCACCAACATCCAAGGCGTTTTGGACAGTATTGACACGGCCTGCGAGCTTAGAGGCATAGTACATGGATGGAATGATTACCCAAGCGGGCTACAGTTTACACTTATTGATGAAACGAATGGAATAAACGCATTTAGCCCCGTTAGTGATTTTGGCTACGATGTTGAAGAAGGCGACAGTGTTAGGGTTAGAGGAGTAATAGATCAATACTTAGGGCTTGCCCAAATTAGGCTTGACACACTTATCTACGAGGGTAGTGGTTTCGATACCGAGACACCGTCTCTTGTCGCTGAGATGGACGAGCAGACCGAGTCGAGAATGGTAAAACTAAAATGCGTGGAGCTTGTCGACCCAAACCAATGGACTAACTCAACTCCAGGTTTTGAGGTTGCAATTACTTTTGGATCACAAGATTTGATTATGAGAATAGATGCAAACACCAATCTTTTTGGGCAACCTGCCCCAATTGGAGTTTTTGGCGTGACGGGAATAGGCGGGCAAAGGGACTACAACGCCCCATATGTTGACGGATACACAATAACACCAAGAGGGCAATTTGATTTAACAGAACCGGTTTTAGCTGACTTTTTAGTTGTATCGCCTTGGGACGGATCAAACGGTCATGTTGAGATATTTAATTTAAGTACCGGAGCAGGTTCTTATCTTTGGAGCATGGGGGATGGAACGTCATATCAAGACGCTACACCGGAACACTTCTATACATCTGATGGCACTTTTACAATTACACTAACAGCATTGAGTGAGGATGGTGAATGCAGCTCGCAAATAACAGGAGAAATAGAGTCTAATTGGGTATTCGTCGATGAGATTGAGTCTAATGAAGTCTCTGCATACCCTAATCCGACTAAGGGGTCGATTATAATTGATTTAAAAAGCAAACCCGTATCGTCGTGGTCGCTTTATGACTCAATAGGATCTTTAGTATTATCAAAAAAGGAACCCGGCGTCTCAAGAATTACACTTGATTTGGAGGGGTATTCAACAGGAATATATTCTCTAATACTTGGCGAAGGTTATTCTCCAATAAGGATTATATTGAGATAAGATCTGCTGAGATAGAATCGCCAATAAGCCAACACCTCTCTGAAATTCTGTATCTGTTTTCATCAACGGGAATTATTGCGCCAGCTTCAACCCAACGCTTCCATGCGCTAGCATTGTCTAAAATGTGATCCACTCCCCAAAGCTGTTTTAATTCTTCAAAATCCACACCGTTTGAAGTCCTCAATCCGGTCATAAGCATTTCGTTACTACGGTCAAGCGCAGTGAGCTCTTCAAACTTTTCAGGCAGAACCCTAGATTCTATCGAGCTTATGTATTTATAGTTATTTGATACAAGTGAATACCGTCGGTTCCCGTCAAAACCGTGAGCACCAGCGCCTAATCCCAAATAAGGAACACCCTCCCAATATGAAGTGTTGTGTATGGCCTTGTTTTCTTCACTTCTTGCCCAGTTCGAGACCTCATAATGTATAAACCCATTGTGTTGCGCCATTAAACACAACTCTGAATAATCATTTTCAATTAGCTTGTCAGGAGCCGCTTTTTCTATATCTTTTTTAACCCTAGCGCCTAATACAGTTTTGGGCTCAATTGTAAGAGCATAACAGCTGATGTGGTCAATAGGAAGATAAAAAGCTTTTTCTATAGTATCTGTCCAACTTTTTTCAGATCTATGAGGAATCCCGTATATAAGGTCGATAGACACTTTCTCGAACCCTTCGGATTTTGCTAACCATATTGCCTCGATTGCCTCAGCTGCAGAATGTTTTCTGTTCATCCAATTGAGCTGATCGTCGTCAAAAGATTGCACGCCTATACTAATTCTATTAAAACCACACTTTCTCCATCCACGTAATGACTCTTTAGAAACATCTTCCGGGTTAACTTCAATTGTTGATTCCGCCCAAGAACCCTCATTATTCAGGCAACTTCCAATGGCAGAAACTATCCTTTGGGCTTGATCTACAGACAAAACTGATGGGGTGCCGCCACCGAAGTAAAGAGTGCGAAAAAGAGAAGAGTGCCAAGGGGCTTGGCCTGAGCGAATCTGAATCTCACGAATGACAGCATCGACAAAAGAATCCATGTTTTTCATGGAAGTAGAAAAGTGGAAATCACAATAGTGACACGCAGTTCTACAAAAAGGAACATGGAGGTAGATGCCAGACATATTCGCAAGGTCGTAGTAAAGAGATTAAATTTGCGGCATGGCAATGGAAATTCGTTGGGACGACAAAGTCGTTGAGGTAAGTGAGGATAAAAATCGAGAGCTTAGGGAAAGCTGGGTTTGGACCCAAGTCGGACCTGGAAGCTATAGAGTAAATGTTGAAGGCAAAAACTACACAGTTAGCGCTGTTGAAGGGCCTGAAAACAGCAAAATGGTTGTAAGGATCTCAGGTGTAGAAAGAGAGGTGGAAATTCTAGACGATAGGGCTCTTTTGCTAGACAGAATGGGTATGTCAGCAGGAGATGCTGCCGTAGACCTTGAGCTGTACGCACCAATGCCTGGTAAAGTTTTAAGCGTTCTTGTAAAACCAGGTGACGTTGTACAACAAGGCGACTCTTTAATCGTTCTAGAGGCGATGAAGATGGAAAACGTAATAAAATCATCGGTTTCAGCAACAGTTGAAAGCGTTCCTGCTAATGCCGATTCCGCTGTGGAAAAGGGAGAGCTTTTAGTTAAATTCTCTCAAGAGTAACGCTTAACTTTAGAAAATGCTTCAAACACAAAAATCATATTTGTCTTTATTGACTACGTTGATGTTGAGTTTGGCCTCCTTTGCGCAAACGTGTGATAGTCCGACATCGTTGTGTGGCGGAGAAATTGCAGCAGTAGAGGCCTATAGTCCCATTGACTTTTCTGGCACCCCTCTTGAAAATTGTTTGACGGGCGACTCCTGGTCTGTGGCGAGGTTTCATACGACCTACTTAAACACAGTTAATGGGGTAACGGTCAATCTTCAAAATGTTGACTGTCTTAACACAACACTTCAGGCGGTTGTTGTTTTGCCAAACCAACTTGATTATTGTGATTTAAGCCAATTCTCGGTTGTGTCGGATTGCATAACAGTGACATCAGACATCACATTTGTTACGGATCAGCTTTATACCAACACCGATTATTTAGTGTTATTTTGCCACCAAGCAGGTATAGTTCCGACTCCGTGTGAGCTTGCAATCACTGTGTCAGGAGATCCCTTAAGCATAAAAGCGTGTTGCCCTCAAAGTATAGATTTCGACGAAAGCGCCTCTCTTGAAGTGCTAGGAGGAGATGGAAATGTTGGATACCAATGGGAGCCTGCTGAATATGTAGACAATCCGTCGTCTTATCAAGTTGATGTTACTCCGGACCAAACCACAATTTTCACTGTTAGTGGTTTTGTTGAAAGCTGCGAGTATTTTGATCAAGTAATTGTAACGGTAGGTTCTGTTGTGGATGTGCCTAATTCTTTTTCGCCTAATGGAGACAACATTAACGATACATGGAATATTACAGGGCTAGACGCTTATCCTGGAACAATTGTAACACTTTACGATAGATGGGGACAACAGGTTTTCAGACATGTTGGAAACATGGATTGGGATGGCACTTACTCTGGAAAAGATGCTCCAATAGGCACCTATTATTACGTCATTGATTTAAATCACCCATCTATTAGCCTTGAACCGCTAACAGGAAATGTTGCAATTATCAGATGAAGTATCTAGCTCAAATATCTTTAGCGGCTTTGCTTCTCATTGCAGTATCTATTGCTGCAAATGCACAACATATTCCAGTGAGGTCAAATTATCTTTTCACGTCTTTTATGGACCATCCCGCAGCAGCCGGAAACAAGGATTGTTTAGACCTAAGACTTGGACACAGAAATCAATGGGTAGGATTTCCTGGAGCTCCAACGAGCTCATTTATCAGCCTTTCAGGCAGACTTGGCGAGAGCCCGAGAGCCGTTCAAGGTATTGGGATTAGAGTAGATACAGACGAAGCAGGTCCGTGGGGCACAACTTCTGCTAGCGTTGCGTACTCACACAAACTCAAGCTAAATAATCAAGGTTGGATTAGCGCTGGATTCTCTCTTGGGCTGAGCCAGTTTAGGCTAAACCCAGATGGTCTTGACGTGACCATTTCTGATCCCGCCATACTTGGAGATCAAAACTCACAATTTCTTTTTCCAATGGTTGATGCTGGTTTATGGTATCAGGATAAAAGAAGCTTTGCAGGACTTTCACTTTTGAATGTTACATCTGGAACTCTTTCAGGGGTAACTCAGGGCTCACAAACGTCGAAAATATTTATTGCCACAGGAGGGACGTCGTTAGAATTAGATGGTAGATATATGTTTAGGCCATCGGCAAACCTTAGGTATGCTAGTGGAGCGCCTGTGTGCTTTGAAATGAATGGAGCTGTTGTGTATGATGATATGATTGCGGTGGGCTTGGGCTACAGAGTCCAAAGCGCATTAATTGGCTCACTTCAAATCGCCTTATTTAATTATATGAAGGTGGGATACTCATACGACTTTGGCATTTCAAAAATTGGCGTTGCCTCGAGAAGTTCGCATGAATTCACACTTGCTTTCAGCGCCTGTGATATGAAAGCAACAAGAGTGCACGCATGCCCAGCTTACGATTAAATAAACAAAGGTGGAAGCATGTTCTTCTTATTGCTGCAGCAGTTATTGCCGGGGCAACACTTTGGTTTGCAAGCGATATTTCTAGGCGTGTAAGAAACGAAGAGATGGCTAAGATTAGGGTTTGGACGGAGGCGATTGCTCAGAGATCGAAGCTTGTTAATTATACTGAGCAACTATTCAAGGAATTAGAGGCAGAAGAAAGGCAGAAGGCAGACAGGCTGGCAGACGCATATCGCATCATTGATAATCCGCCTGATGGTATGGACCTTACGTTTGTTACAGACTACCTATGGGCCAATAAAACTGTTCCAGTTTTGATTTATAACAATTCTGGAGAGAAGCTTTTTTCACTCAATCTTGGTGATGCAATTGGCCCTGATGCAACGCCTGAGCAATACGATGTACTTAGGGACTCTATGGCTTCGAGGTTTGACCCTATAATATTTGAAGAGGAAGGGCATATAATTTTTTACGACGAGAGCCTTAGGCTCAAGGAGCTTAAGAAGGCGATGACTGAACTTATCTCTTCATTTGTTTCTGAAACAGTCTTAAACAGTGCATCTGTCCCAGTTATTTTAACTGACTCTACTAAGACAATTGTTATAGAATCTAGAGGCATTGATCATAGCGCCATTGACACTCCAGAGAAGCTTAATAGAAGGCTTAAAAGCATGTCTGAGTCTGATGAGCCCATAGAGGTTAACCTTCCTGGAGAGGGGTTGAGGCTTGTGTTTTTTGAGGACAGCTATGTACTATCCCAAATGCAATATTATCCACTAATTCAGCTAATCCTGATAGTTGTATTTCTGATAGTTGCATACTTGGTTTTTAGCTCGTTTAGGCGCGCTGAACAGGACAGGGTTTGGGTTGGCATGGCAAAGGAAACAGCTCATCAATTAGGAACGCCCCTTAGCTCCTTAATGGCTTGGGTTGCGCTCTTAGAGGTTGAAGGAGTTGACAAGTCTAAACTTGACGAAATGAAGAAGGATGTTAAGCGACTTCACACAGTAACAGATAGGTTTAGTAAGATTGGGTCTCAACCTGAACTCAAATCCGAAAACCTAGTATTAGCTCTCAAAAACGCTGTCGCATACATGAGGCCAAGAATCAGTAAGCAAGTCGAGCTTGAACTTATTGGATGTGACACAGACAAATCATTAACAGCACATTTTAACCCAAGTCTTCTTAGCTGGGTTTTAGAGAATCTACTTCGAAACGCTGTAGATGCTATGGAGGGGAAAGGCAAGATTACACTCTCAATTAATACTATAGGAGACAAAGCAATTGTCGATATAGAGGATACAGGAAAGGGAATATTAAGATCAGACACAAGGAATGTATTCACCCCAGGATTTACTACTAAAAAACGCGGCTGGGGACTAGGGCTTTCTTTGACAAAAAGAATTGTAGAGGAGTACCACGGGGGAAGTATTTCCCTTCTAAGGTCGGAACCAGGAGTAGGGACAACATTTAGAATAATTCTTAGCAAAGATGGCAAATAAAATTGCGGTAACAGGAACAGGTAGGTCTGGAACAAATTTTTTTGCCACTGTTCTTTCGGAATTGGGGAAGGATGTAAAGCACGAAGCAATGGGAGCTGATGGAATAGCGTCTTGGTGCATTGTGCCAAATGTAAAGGATGCAGTTTATGGACCAGGGGGCGATTGTATATCGAACGACTTTGTTGTTGGGCACCAAGTGAGAAACCCTCTTAAAGCAATTGGATCGCTAACTACTTTCAACAAATCAAGCTGGAGATATATAACTGAAAACTCACACTCGCTCCCACGAAAAATCATGCATAGAGCTATGGTGCATTGGCTTGATTGGAACCAAAGAGCAGGAGACATGTCTTCTCATACTTGGAAGCTAGAGGACCTTGAAAAAGCTCCCCCAGAAATACTTAAAACACTAGGGTGGGAGGTAAGTAAAACACAGTGGAAGGAAGCCAATAAGCGTGCAAAACGCGGTGCTAACACCGGAGCCTCTAGATCGTCAAATGCCCTTTTCAACCCCAAAGTGGGGCCCATTACACAATGGCGCAGGTTTATTTACCACAACAGAAAGCAACCTGTAACATGGGAAGAATTGCGCAAAATAGACTCTGGCCTAACAATCGAAATTCAAGACTACTCGCACTCCCTAGGCTACGATATTTAAATATGAAAGTAAGCCTATTTCATAAAATACTTCCAAATTTTATCAGGTTCCCCCTTGCCCTGTTTTTACGCAAATCGGGCATAACAGCAGCTGTGCAAACAGCTCTATGTATTTCGGAATCAAAGCGCCTTGCAGCCACCTTTACACCCACCAAATCAAACCATTCAAATTCTAAGGTTTTAATTGTTTGTGCGCACTACAACCATCTAAATTGGCTCCCGGGCTGTGTTGATTCAGTTTTGGCCCAAACTCACCCCAATTGGCAACTTATCATAGTAGACGACGCTTCAACCGATCCAAATACTCTACACGAGCTAACCACCCAAACCTCAAAAGACTCTCGGATCAAAGCAATTCAACTCGAGAATAATTCCGGAGCTTACATAGCCCGAAACACAGCTCTTCAGGCAGCCGACCCTGATTGGACCCACATCACATTTATTGATCCCGACGACGAGGCTTATACCAATTGGCTGTCTCACCTACTCGACGTTCTCGGCACTCACCAAGGCACAGTACTCCCAGTCTTAGAACGCTGGACACCTGACTTCAGCAAAAGGAATTCCATGTACTTTGGCCATTGCCAATCACTTCACTCAAAAAAAACTTGGAAACTCCTTGGCGGATTCCTACCTGTTAGAGTTTCAGCCGACGCAGAACTAACCCTCCGCACATCCCTCCTATCAAAACTCGGAAAATCAACCCTCCATAAATCCTTCAACCCGGCCCAAAAAATGCGATCCTTCCCTAGCTCCTCGTCGCATCAAGCCCTGCGCGAACGCAAATTATGGCTCGAGCGCCGCTACGCCTCCCTCGCAAACCCAACTCTCAAAAAGTTATGCATCACTCCCACAACATCTCCGTGGCGAGATTGCAATCCATAACGTACTTTTGCTCCTCCTATTTGCCCGAATGGCGGAATTGGTAGACGCGCACGACTCAAACTCGTGTTCCGCAAGGAGTGTGGGTTCGATTCCCACTTCGGGCACAAAGCGGGAGGTAATCCAAAGATTGTCTCTCGTTTTTTGTTTTTACCGCCTTTAAAGTATTGATGTTGCTAGTAATAAGCTTACACTTTTGTTCAAAATTGGGGTTCTACATCTTTCTCCATCAAAGACGAGCTTTTCTCTAAAAATCGAATAATGATTTTTTGCTTTGTATTGACAGGTGCTTTTTTCTGTAGAAACGTTATCAAGAAATCTTAATAGAAAATTGGGTGAGGTTGAGAACATGAGGATAGGCAAGAGCTTCCGATATTTGAGGGTATGAGAAAGCTGAATAATTTGAACTTTTTATTCAAAATTCATTTTTATTAATCATTGAAAATGCCTGTTTTTAAACTTAATGAAAAGAGATTTTTGTTCATTTGGATAACATTTCATTTTCTTTTCTTTTCTTGTTCTACAGAAAATTGTTGTGATGAAATCCAAGAACTAAAAAATCAAATGGTGACGCGTGATAGTATTAAATCATATGAAGATTACTTACCTAAACCACCACCTTTTCGTCAGGCTTCTTGGCATTCTTTTGATTTTAATGTATTTAAATTTGATTGCTCTCAACAAGAACGAGATACGTTATATATTTTGAATTATCCAGATTGGGAAAAGACTAGAACGTATATTTTTTTCCAAGACGAATTAGGAATAAGATACAAGGCTGAGATTAACAAGTTTGAAAGCTCGAATTCAGATAGCAGTTGGTTGCCATAAATTTTAATCCCGGGTCAAAAAGTAGAAGTTGTTTTTGATGTGTGCGGTTCGGGGGGATTTCTTAGTATTCTAAAACTAACAAACCTGCCTTGTCAATAATCACTGAAAGCACTTGTGCGTCTTTGAATAACACCTGTATTTGACGGTTGTTTTCAATGATTTTCAAGTCAAAAAGAACAAGTCTATTGTATTCTATTGTTATTATCAATAGAAATTGACAAGCAAGCCGCTCACAATTGCTGTAGTTCTATTCATATATATGTCTAATGTGGCTTAATCTCAATCGATTGCTAAGCCAATGCCTTCACTACTCAATATACATTGATGTATATCAACCTCTCCTTTAAAGCGAAGAGCTCATAGATATTTTTATAAAAAGAGTTTGAGGCAGGTAGTGTTAGGTTAAAAAAGCGGCATAAGCGGATTTTTACACCCACTACTCCATGAGCACTCGCACTTTAATCAACCTTCTACCCAACCTTCTTGCCCACCACCCCCAACACGAGCCCAGTGACGACATCAAACAGATGATGTTGGTGAACAAGAATAACAGAGCAACAAATCCCCACGAACCAAATCAAAAAAAACAGCTTAAAAATTACTCGTCGCGTTTGACCCAAAACAAACCAAGTCGCCACGTATGAAAAAGCAATGTGTAGAGATGGGTATAAATTCGTAGGCTTATCAAGAGAAAACAGCAAGTCATAAATAGGCTTAAACAACCCAGTTTCCTCAGATCGTGTATAACCCAACTCAGCAGGGGAAGCGACGAACACAAAGGCTGCGATAATGGCGCAAACAACCATTTGGACTGATAAATTCTGTAAATCCACCTTTGTTTTACAAGTCCAAAACCCTAGCAATAACAGGAAATAAAACGAAGTGTACAGAAGGATAAAACCTGGAATTAAAGGGATTTCGAGTTCCCATTGAAAATACATTTGGGCTCTATCATTGAAACCGTCTGTCAAGTGGTTTGTCACCAAATACAGTCCCGCACAAGCGGTCAAACATCCAACCCCCCAAATCAGTTTTTCGCGCACATCGCTAAACATTTGTTGAAACTAGAAATTATTTTCTACTTTAACAACCCGTGAAAAAGCTTGTAATCATACTTTTAGTGATTTTCTCAACGAACTTGCAATCTCAATTAGTCATAAATGAGGGTTCGAACAAAAACTTCAATTTCATTTTATATGAAGACGATGAGTCTGAGAATTGGATAGAAATTTAGAGTGAAGTTGTAGAATTTCTATCTTTAAGGAAGCTCAAAACCATGAATAGATTTTTTCTCTTAGCTGCCGTTATTCTAAAAGCGATAGTTTCTTTAGCTCAAACCATAGATGCTCCTTTTATACTTTCGGGCGACATCTTTACAATTACATCAACTGACACAGTTGCACCGGGTGAGGCAGGAGAAAATATGGTATGGGATTACACTAGCTTAGGGTTTGGGCAAAATTTCAACGGCCAGTTTGTCACCTCTTCTCCTTCATTATTTGAAGACGATTACCCCCATGCCGAATGGATTTGGGAAATTGCAGGAGGACAATACTATTACAACTTCGGGCCTGACATGTATGAATATTTTGGTGGAGTAGAAAACGGGGCGAGCTACCCATATACTGATTCCGAACAATTCTACCCTTACCCATTTAGTTATGGTGACACACATGAAGACAGCACAGAAAATGTTTTGTTCATTACTGGAATGGAAACGTTCAGATCAATCTATTCTACCGCGGCTTTTGATGGCTATGGAACCATAAATATGCCTAACGAAACAGTGTATGATGACGCGTGTAGAATTAGAGTCCACAGAACCATAACCGACAGCACAATAGCAGGAGTTACTCAATACGTAATAGATCAAGTGCAGTTCTTTCAAAACGGATTAGTATCACCTGTGGTTGTTCATACAGACATGATAATTGGCAAAGGACTTGGAGAGATGGAGATCAATGTTTTAGAATATCTTCAGAATTATTCTGACACAAGTACTGAAGCTGTAGAGCTTGATATTTTTGTCCTGTATCCAAACCCCGCATCAAATAAAGTTATGCTAAGATGGGCGCATGGAGCAGAATCAATTGTTGCATACGCTGCCGATGGACGTGAAGTCGAAAAAATCAAAACTTTCCCAGGCATGACGTTTACTCAGTTTGACGTTAGTGACTGGCCGCCTGGAGTGTACACGATTAGTTTTACTAATGGCCATGAAGTGGCCTCAGAGCAGTTAATCGTTGAATAGCTTAATAAGCTCTTTCTGTACAACCTTCCATAAAGTAAACGAATGCTTTATTTACTACTCTTCGTCCACCTGGAGTTGGGTAATTGCCAGTAAAGTACCAATCACCGGTATGATCCGGACATGCTTTATGTAGCCCTTCAATGCTTTGGAAAATGATTTTTACCTCAGCCACCATGCCTTCTGGTGTAAGTAGCTCAGATATTTTGTCAGAGACCTCATTAGCAGAGAAAGGTTCGTATATTGCAGTAACAGGGTTCTGAATCTCAGCAAGCGGCTTCTCAAGCTCTTTTAAGCATGCCTCGTAAGTTTCATCTAAAATGTGCCCCATTCCTTTTTCTACTAAAAGTGCAATTGCAGCTTGGAATGCGATAAAGTCACCCATTTTTGCCATATCAATACCATAGCAATCTGGGTAGCGAATCTGAGGAGCGCTAGAAGCTACAACAATTCTCTTAGGGCTTAATCTATCTAAAATCTTTAAGATGGATTTCTTCAAAGTAGTTCCTCTGACGATGCTATCATCGATAACAACAAGGTTGTCTACCCCAGGCTTTATTGTGCCGTATGCAATATCGTATACGTGAGCTACAAGATCATCTCTAGTTTTGTCCTCGCTAATGAAAGTTCTAAGTTTAGCATCCTTGATTGTTACTTTTTCGGCTCGAGCTTTCTCGCTAAGGATGCTTTCAATGTCTTCTGAAGAAGGGTTTGAACCAAGGCCTTTAATTCTTTCGATTTTAGATCTATTTAGCTTGTCTTCAAGGCCTTTAATCAAACCATAAAAGCAAACCTCAGCTGTGTTTGGGATGAAGCTTACAACAGTGTTGTCTAAATCGTGCTCAACAGCTTCTAACACCTGTGGAACAACACCTTCACCTAAAGCTTTTCGCTCCTCGTAAATATCTTTATCGTTGCCTCTACTGAAGTAAATGCGCTCAAAACTACAAGCAGTTCTTTCTCTAGGCTCAATTACTTTTTCAAGCTTAGTAGAACCGTTACGACGTATAATTAGCGCATGACCAGGACTGACCTCAACTACTTTTTCTGCTTTTACATTGAAAGCAGTTTGTATTACAGGCCTCTCGCTAGAGGCAACGACTATTTCATCGTCTTCATACCAGTAGGCAGGTCTAATTCCGTTTGGATCTCTGAGAACGAAAGCGTCACCATGACCGAGTAGTCCGCACATTGCATAACCCCCGTCAAAGTCAGAAGCAGATGAACGAAGAACCCCTCCTAGATCTAGTGTGTCAGCAATTTTTTCAGAAATAGATCTGTTGTCTAGGCCTTCAGCTTTTAAAGCGTCGAATCTTTTTTGGTTTTCTACGTCTAGGTAGTGTCCCATTTTTTCTAACACAGTAACCGTGTCTGACTTTTGCTTTGGGTGCTGACCGATCTCGATTAAAACGTCAAATAACTCGTCTACATTTGTCATATTGAAGTTCCCAGCAACGACTAGATTTCTAGTACGCCAATTGTTTTGCCTTAAGAATGGGTGACAGTTTTCGATGTCGTTCTTCCCATAAGTCCCATACCTGAGATGCCCAAGTGAAAGCTCACCTGTGAAAGCAAAATTCTGCTGTAGGAAATCTGCATCGTTCAATTGATCGGCACTTAAGTGCTTAAAACGACCCATGATTTTGCCAAAAGTATCTTGAATAGGCTTATTGTCCACAGACCTCATTCGTGATATGTATCTTTTGCCTGGGCTTACGTCTAGCTTAATGTTTGCAATGCCCGCGCCATCTTGTCCGCGATTGTGTTGCTTCTCCATAAGGAGGTACATCTTGTTGAGCGCGTAGAACGCCGTCCCATACTTGTTAATGTAGTATTGAAGAGGCTTTTTAAGCCTTAAAAGCGCAATGCCGCATTCGTGCGTTAAGAAGTCGCTCATTAAGATGTAATAATTGAGCATCAAAGGTAGTGAAATACTACCTTTGCATCGATGGGAAAAAACTTAGAACCGGAGGACTATTACACCACGGACGAGGGTTTCATCATATTTACAGAAAAACATCATTTAAAAAGAGGTTGCTGTTGTCAGAGAGGTTGCAAGCACTGCCCCTATGGATTTGACAAAAAAACAGGAACTATTCGAAAAGTTTAGTGCAAATGGACATAGAGCATTTCCGCAATACGATTACAGAAGGGATTCCATCAAAGCTACCTTCTCCGAAGAAGCCAAACCCCGAAGTTCCTCACGCTCCAGTGAGGAAGGACATTCTTTCTCCTGCTGAAAAAGAGCTTGCTCTTAAAAACGCATTGAGATATTTTCCGGAGGAACAACATGAAACTCTAGCGCCAGAATTTGCCCAAGAGTTAGCGGATTATGGCCGAATATATATGTATCGGTTTATGCCAGAAGGCGAAATAAAAGCGAGACCCATAGATTGGTATCCAGCAAAGTGTAAGCAAGCAGCAGCAATTATGCTAATGATTCAGAACAACTTGGATCACGCTGTAGCCCAACATCCAGAGGAGCTCATCACATACGGAGGTAACGGAGCGGTTTTTTCAAACTGGGCTCAGTATAGACTTACGATGAAGTATTTGAGTAAGATGGGTGAAGACCAAACCCTCTCAATGTACTCTGGCCACCCAATGGGTTTGTTCCCTTCTCACCCCGAAGCTCCGAGAGTTGTTGTAACAAACGGAATGGTAATACCCAACCACAGTTCCCAAGATGATTGGGAGAGGATGAACGCACTTGGCGTTAGCCAATTTGGCCAAATGACAGCAGGCTCTTACATGTACATTGGTCCACAAGGCATAGTGCACGGCACAACAATCACAGTTCTTAACGCTGGAAGAAAACTAGGGGGAGACGGAACCTTAGCAGGAAAATTATTTGTCACATCAGGACTTGGCGGAATGAGCGGAGCTCAAACCAAGGCCGGAAATATAGCGGGATGCGTAACTGTATGTGCAGAAGTTAGTTCAGAAGCGGCCTACAAACGTCACTCACAAGGTTGGGTAGATTATGTTGTAACCGACATGGATGAGCTCAAGAATAGAGTAAAGGATTCTGTAGAAAAAAAGGAAGCTGTGTCATACGCTTACCTAGGTAACATTGTTAATGTTTGGGAAGAATTTGATAAGGCAGGAATCTATATTGATTTAGGATCAGACCAAACCTCGCTTCACAACCCTTGGGCTGGAGGATATTACCCCGTTGGAGTAAGTTTTGAAGAATCAAATAGATTGATGGCTGAAGAACCAGGCAGATTTCGCGACCTTGTACAAGACACATTAAGACGCCACGCTGCTGCAGTAAATAGTCACACCGCTAAAGGAACTTATTTCTTCGATTATGGTAATGCATTCCTTTTAGAAGCAAGTCGTGCTGGAGCAGAAATAATGGCGGATGACGGCATTAACTTTAGATATCCAAGCTATGTCCAAGACATAATGGGCCCGATGTGTTTTGACTATGGGTTTGGTCCGTTTAGATGGGTTTGCACGAGCGGAGATCCAGATGACTTGGCCAAAACAGACGCGCTTGCTTGCAAGGTTTTAGAAGAAATGATGCAAACGGCACCAAAGGAAATTAAACAACAGATAAAGGATAATATTCAATGGATTAAAGGCGCAGAAGAAAACCGATTGGTAGTAGGATCTCAGGCGAGGATATTGTACGCAGACGCCGAAGGTCGAATGAGAATTGCTAGGGCATTCAACGACGCCATCTCATCAGGTCAAATAAGCTCAGGCATTGTGCTTGGTCGCGATCATCACGACGTAAGCGGAACGGATTCGCCATACAGAGAGACGTCAAACATTTATGACGGCTCTGCATTTACAGCAGATATGGCGATTCATAACGTAATTGGCGATGGCTTTAGGGGTGCTACTTGGATTTCTATTCACAATGGAGGAGGAGTGGGTTGGGGCGAGGTGATAAACGGAGGATTTGGCATGTTTATAGATGGAAGTCAAGATGCAGAGAGAAGGCTCAAGGCGATGCTTCACTTTGATGTGAATAATGGAATTGCGAGAAGGAGCTGGGCTAGAAACACTGGGTCTGAGTGGGCAATTGAAAGAGCTATGCAGTCAGAACCGAAGCTAAAGGTTACAATGCCAAGACACACAGATGAAGACCTAATAAAAAGATCACTCAATTAATGACTAACAAATTCAAGCTAGTTGCTAACAGAGGTTTTGTTAGAAAGTAGCCGGAAAACTCGCGCGAAGCCCTCAGAGCTGCAACAGGACTTGGCGTTTACAAAGTTGAGATAGACATTTAGCTTGCTGCTGACCTCACGCTATGAACCAACTTCTCGACTAAAAAATATGGCTTTGTTATTGTTGTCTGCAAGCTCATGGATTATAGATGGTAAAATTCACCTCGCTCCTTACTATATGAGTAAGAAAAGCTAGAAAATTTAATTTAAGATTAGGCTACTTCCCCGCGGGTTTACAACAACTTTCGGCAGAGTTAATATTTTTAACATTTTGAGTGCAACCTTTTTCAGCTCAGGGTCGTTTATATGTTGATTAGAAAGTCAATGTCGCGTGATTTCGACATTAACCCTTGAGACGACTCTCAGGGTATTGGTTAAGGCCGAAGCGCTACCCAAACGTGGGTGGCGCTTCTTGCGTCTAATAAGACTAGAAAATCACACTACCCTGCGTGTTACCCTTTGATGTACTCTAGTGATTAACTCATAAGGGATGGTGTCAGCCGCTTCACTTACTGTTTCAATAGAGATATGGTCGCCAAACAGTTCTGCCTCATCTCCCACCTGTACTCCTAAGCTAGTAACATCCACAGCAGTTAAATCCATACAAACTCGACCTACAATGGGCGCTTCTTGGCCATTAATCCACACTTTCCCTCGACCATCGCTCAGACTTCTAGGATAACCATCAGCATAACCAACAGGAAGCCAAGCGATTTCTCGTTCGTTTTCTGAAGGGTCTGCATAGCCATAACCAACGCCTTGACCCGGCGGTACGGTTTGAACCTGAGTAACTAGAGTGCGGAAGAATACCGCTGGCCTCAATGCCAAACCTTTATTAGATAGATCAGATCCTAGCAAAATCAATCCAATACGAACGTAGTCCATACCGTGCTTTGGAAAACGGACTACACCGGAAGAGTTTAAGGAATGGGTTTTGAATTTATCGAGCTTTACGTTTTTAAGTCCAATCCTCAAACTACCGCAGAACATCTTGAAGCTTAGAAGCTGTGATGTGGTTTTGAAATCGTTATCGGGATTTTCAGTAGAGGCAAGATGGGTGTAAACGGTTCCTAATCTCAATCCCTCAATAGAATTCAGGAGAGGTATTAGAAGCTTAATGTCTTCTAGTCCAAATCCCAACCTGTGCATTCCGGTGTTTACATTTAAGTGAATAGGCTCTAAACCTTCTCCGGAAATATTGTTGCGCGCAATCCAATTGACAAAGTCTTCCAAATGACCTAGAGAAATCATGCTTGGCTCAAGCTTGTACTCTCCAACTTTATCAAACGTTGATGGGTCAGGATTTAGCACCATAATGCGTCCTTCTACACCAGCCTCTCTAAGCTGAACCCCCTCCTCAACATATGCAACGGCTAAATAATCTACCCCTTCTTCAGCATAAACTTTTGCCAATACTATATCATTAGTTCCGTAACCAAAACCTTTAATCACAGCAATTAAACCAGGTTCAACGTCACCGTTGTTTTTAAGGTGATTTCTAACAACGCTGATGTTCTCTCTAATTCTAGAAAGGTCAAGAGTTAATGTTGTAACGTGAGTGCTAGCCATTTCCTACTTCTTTCTTGCTGCTACAAATGCGTGTCTTGTAAGAGGAATATACTTGTCTTTTTCGCCTAATTCAACTGTGTCAGAACTTCCAGCGATTTTATGAGAAAAATGAGCCGACCTTCCAGTTTCAACACAAACAGCATGCAGTTTTGTTACTTCTTCAGCTAGTGCTAAAAGCTCAGGCATACTTCCAAATGGAATTCCATTAAAGTCCAAATCAAGCCCAGCAACAATCACTCTCATCCCGCGATTTGCCAACTTAGTACAAACTTCAGGTAAAGCGTCGTCAAAAAACTGCGCCTCGTCTATCCCGACAACAAGAGCTGGTCTACTATCAACTTCAAGAACATCTAGGATGTCACGTGCACTTTTCACAACAACAGATGGCATTGCACTTTTATCATGAGAAACGACGTCTCCAATAGCATAACGAGTGTCTGTTGATGGTTTTATTAATACAGTTGGAAGTTTTGCAATTTCCGATCTGCGAATACGACGAAGAAGTTCTTCGGTTTTGCCCGAAAACATAGGCCCACAAATAACTTCAAGGCGTCCTTCGCCTAATGGAAGAGTGGAAATTGAGTGATATGAATCAGTTCTATGCATAAGCTGTTGCAAGTTACGATGATGAATCGCGCTTAGACTCGTAATTTAGTCACATGAATATTCACAAAGTATATCTGTTTATTATTTCATCGCTGATGATTTTTCCATCTTGTACTAAAACCCCTGGTGAAGGAGGAAGAGCATGTATTACTGGCTACGTTGAAATAATACGAAGAGCTCAACTAAACAATCCGGATTCAAATATTGACACTGTTCCTGCAACGGATGCAGAAGTGTTTATAGTTTATGGAGAAAACATTAGCCCCGACGACAGGGTATTTACTAATCCAGATGGCGACTTTGCCTTTAACTGGCTTCGCACTGGAGAATACACGCTCTTTGTTTATTCAGAAGACACAATGCCTGTGGCATACCCTCTTCCTCAAATTGCAATATCAACTAGTATAACAATAGAGGATAGATCAGAGACAGTTGTAGCTGACACAATTACTATTTACGACGATTTATAATGAGCTGTAGAATCATTACGATTCTAATTGCTGCATTGTTTATATGTGGTTCTGCCTTATCCCAATGGACAGATTATGGGGGATGGGCTTCTGCTTCGCTTTCTCAAAAGGTGGCCAAAAAAACCGTTGCGTCTGCTAGTGTTGCAATGCGTTTTGACAGAGATTTTACAAGACTTGGCTCAATTTTTATAGACGCAGATCTAAATAGAGAGGTGCTAGACGACTTAGACCTTTGTGTTTCTTTTAGAGCCGGAGCTTCTATGGATGATAAGTTCTTATGGGATCCTCAGAGAAGATTTTCAGCTAATGCTCGTTATAAGTTTAGTCTAGGGAAGAAGTCTGCTCTTTCTCTTCGCGCTCAATACCAAACAGGACATAAAGGCGCTCGGACCCCAGGTGAAGGTATAGAATTTTCTAATGCAGCAAGAACCAAACTTACCTACACATATAGGCTATCTAAAAGCTATAGATTAAGCCTGAGTACCGAAACCTTTTACAGACCCCTAAATGAGTTTTACGAATTCAGTGACATAAGGTGCAGAATATCAATGAGAAAAAAGGTTGCCAAACGGAAGTACCTAACAATTGGCTATCAGGTTGAAACGCCACGAGGAGGGCCTGATCCGTGGGCTGAACACGTAATAATTTGTAGTTCTAGCATTCATAAGAAGCGTAGAAAGTCGAAGAAATAAAATTTGTTACACAAAAACGCTTGTTTATTAACGGCCTTCACTATCTTTGCACACCCAAATTTTTGGGAACCTTAAACTTGCAACATGTTCGCTGTGGATACTTTAAGTTACAAAACTATCTCCGCTAATAAGGAGAACGCCGATAAGAAATGGCTATTAATTGACGCTGAGGGTCAGCCTTTAGGCCGTCTTGCATCTGAAGTTGCTAAGCTTCTTCGTGGAAAGCACAAGCCAAACTTTACACCACACGCAGATTGTGGCGACTACGTAGTAGTTGTTAACGCAGAGAAGATTTCTCTTTCAGGGAAAAAGTGGGATCAAAAGATTTATATGCGCCACACCGGTTACCCCGGTGGACAACGTACACGCACTGCATCAGAAGTAATGGCACGTAAGCCATTTGCTTTGGTAGAAGAGGCAGTGAGAGGAATGCTGCCTAAGAACACTCTTGGGCGTCAGCTATTCCGCAACATGCATGTATACGCAGGCACTAACCATAAGCACGAGGCTCAAAGTCCAACTGCTGTTACATTGAATTCTTAATAGGAAATGGACGTAATTAATACATCAGGACGCCGCAAGAGCGCTGTAGCTCGCCTATACATGTCAGAAGGCAAGGGCGAATTCACTATTAACAATCGTGATTACAAAGAATACTTCCCAACGGGAACTCTACAATACAAGATTAACCAGCCTTTTAACCTAACGGAGACAGCGGGCAAATTTAACATTAAGGTAAACGTTGCTGGCGGTGGGATCACTGGCCAAGCAGAAGCTGTTCGCCTTGCTATTTCTAAAGCATTAGTTGAGCTTGATCCAGAAAACAAGCCGGCTCTTAAAGCTGAAGGCCTTACTACTCGTGACCCACGTATGGTTGAGCGTAAGAAATTTGGTCAGAGAAAAGCACGTAAAAAAGTACAATTCTCGAAGCGTTAATGGCAACGGCCTGAAACGCATTCGTATTTTATTAATTCGTTTAGCATCCAAATTCTTGAGACTCACATTAGTGGCTACCCAAGGATTGCTTAAACCAGGAAAGTAAACAAACATGGCTCGTACAACTTTTGAGCAATTATTAGAGGCCGGAGCTCATTTTGGCCTCCAAACGCGCAAGTGGAATCCACACATGGCTCCTTACCTATTCGGAGAGAAGAAGGGGATTCACATTATTGACCTTCACAAAACTATAGCTAAGATTGACGATGCTTCAGCTGCTATGAAGCAAATCGCAAAGAGCGGTAAGAAGATTCTATTCGTTTCTACTAAGAAACAAGGACAAGAAATTGTAGCTGCTCACGCAAATGCAATAGGTATGCCTTACGTAACTGAGCGTTGGTCAGGAGGCATGCTTACGAACTTCGGGACTATTCGTAAGGCTATTCGTAAGATGACTCAAATTGATAAAATGGAGGCTGACGGAACTCTTGCAGTTCTTTCAAAGAGAGAGCGTCTACAAGTAAATCGTCAAAGAGCAAAGCTTGATAAGAACCTTGGTTCTATCGCTGACATGACGCGTCTTCCAGCTGCGATTTTTATCGTTGATGTTACAAAAGAGCACATTGCTCTTGCTGAAGCAAAGAAGCTTAGAATTCCAGTTTTTGCTATTGTTGATTCCAACAGTGACCCACGTAAAGTCGATTTTGTAATCCCAGCTAACGATGACGCTACAAAGTCTATCGATCTTATTACAAGAACTCTTGCAGAAGCAGTTGCAGAAGGCCTTAACGAACGCCAAGCTGAAAAGGCTTCTGCTGATGTGAAGGCTTCAAAGAAAGCTGCAGCAAAGGAGGAAGCTGTAGCTGCTGAAGAAGGTTTAGTTGCTGAGGAAACTCCTGCTACTGAAGAATCTTCTGTATCTGAAGAGGCACCTGCTACTGAAGAGGCACCTGCATCTGAAGAAGCGTTAGTTGCTGAGGACGCTCCTGCTGCTGAAGAATCTCCGGCATCTGATGAAGCTCTAGTTGCTGAGGACGCTCCTGCTGCTGAAGAATCTCTTGCAGAGGAAGTTAAGGAAGAGGCTAAGGCTGAAAAATAATAGAAACACACTTCATACTTTTATATCATGAGCATTACAGCTGCTGAAGTAAACAAGCTCCGTAAGCAAACTGGAGCAGGAATGATGGATTGCAAGAAAGCACTCCAAGAAGCCGAAGGAAACATGGACAAGGCTATTGAGATTCTTCGTTTGAAGGGTCAGAAAGTTGCTGCTAAGCGTAGCGACCGTGAGGCGAGTGAAGGAGTAATCCTTTCAGGCGTTAGCACAGATGGCAAATCTGGTGTTGTTCTTTCTTTAAACTGTGAAACAGATTTCGTTGCAAAGAATGAAGATTTCATTGGTGTAGCGCAAACTCTTTTAGACTTAGCTCTAGCTGAGGGATGTGAAAATAAGGAAAGCATTCTTGCGTTAAACTACCCAGGATCTAAACTTAGTGTTGCTGACAAGATTGTTGAAGAAACAGGCAAAATCGGTGAGCGTATCGAGATTGGCGATCTTCAAACATTAACAGGTGATTCTGTAGCTGCATACATCCACCCGGGTAATCGTCTAGCTACTGTAGTTGGATTCTCCGGAGATGTAAATGATGGTGTTGGTCGTGACGTAGCTATGCAAGCTGCTGCAATGGCCCCTGTAGCGGTTGATGAGTCAAGCATACCTGCAGACCTTATCGAAAAGGAAAAAGCAATTGGCAAGGACCTAGCTATCCAAGAGGGTAAGCCTGCTGATCTTGCTGAAAAGATTGCAATGGGACGTTTAAACAAGTGGTACAAAGAAGTAACTCTTGTAAACCAACCTTTCATCAAGGACAACAAGCAAACGGTATCTCAATACGTTGCTTCAGAATGCCCAGGCGCAATTGTTTGTAGCTTTAGCCGTGTTGCACTAGGATAATATCCTTGGATATAAATATTGAAGAGAGACCGCTTTGGCGGTCTTCTTTAGTTTGGGCTTTAATGTTTGTCTTGTTTATCGGATATTTACACTTTAGATGAAGTACAAAAGAATTCTACTAAAGTTGAGCGGTGAAGCCCTAATGGGCGACAAGCAGTTTGGAATAGACAATGACAGACTTGCTCAATATGCTAAAGAGATAAAAACGATTGTAGACAAAGGCGTTGAATGCGCAATTGTAATTGGTGGTGGAAATATTTTCAGAGGAGTCCAAGCTGAGGAAGATGGAATGGAGAGGACACAAGGTGACTATATGGGCATGCTTGCTACCGTTATAAACGCCATGGCTCTTCAGAGCTCATTAGAATCTATTGGGATAGATACAAGGCTCCAATCAGCAATTGAGCTAAAGCAAATAGCAGAGTCATTCATTCGAAGAAGAGCAATTCGCCACCTTGAAAAAGGGAGGGTGGTAATCTTTGGAGGAGGCACAGGCTCTCCTTTTTTTACTACAGATTCAGCGGCTGCACTAAGAGCAGTAGAAATAGAAGCTGATGTAATCTTGAAAGGAACAAGAGTTGATGGGATTTATTCATCTGATCCCGAAAAGGACCCAACAGCCACTCGATATGACGACATTAGTTTTAACGAAGTGTACGAGAAAGGATTAAAGGTTATGGATATGACAGCTTTTACTCTTTGCAATGAAAATAACCTCCCAATAGTTGTGTTCGATATGAATAAGTCGGGGAATCTCAAGAAAATTATAGAGGGGAAAAAAGTAGGGACTACATTAAATTCAATATAAAAGAACGTTATGCACGAAGCGATAGATATGGCTCTTGAAGAGGCAAAAGAACAAATGGAAAAAGCTCTTGAGCGTCTGTCTGGGGAATTGAGAAAGGTGAGGGCCGGAAAGGCTCATCCATCCATGTTAGAGAGTGTAAAGCTTGATTATTATGGAACCCTTACTCCAATAAGTCAGGTAGCAAACGTTAACTCAACTGATGCAAGAACCCTAGTTGTTCAGCCATGGGAAAAATCAATGTTAGATGATATATCAGCTGGAATTATTAATGCTAATTTGGGATTAAATCCGATGAATAACGGTGAGGTTTTAATTATCAATGTTCCTCCTCTAACTGAGGAAAGAAGGGTGGAGCTTAGCAAACGAGCAAGGGGTGAGGGTGAGTCAGCAAGAGTGTCTATTCGAAATGCTAGAAAGGACGCTAACGATTTACTAAAATCCGCAAAAGATGATGGTTTAAGTGAAGACATGCAGAAGACAGGGGAGACTCAAGTCCAAGATCTAACAAACTCATACATTGGTAAAGTAGAAGAAATGTTGAGTGAGAAGGAAGCGGATATTATGACGATATAAGACTTACTTAAACTCTAAAGCAAATCTTCTTGCTTCTTTGTCAGAAGCCAGAAGGGCATCAAGATTGGTGCTCTTATCATACCCGACATTTTTCAAAGCGTGTTCCACGACATCCGGAAGCTGCTCAAAACGGATCTCATCATTTAAAAATCTTGCAACGGCTACTTCGTTTGAAGCGTTTAAGATTGCTGGACAATTCCCCCCCTTCTCAAGGCTATCATAAGCCAATTGAAGGTTTCTAAATGCACTATAATCCGGTTTTTCAAAGGTCAGATTAGGGTAATCTAGAAAGTCAAATCTTGTAAAATCATTCTTTAATCTATGTGGATATGTGAGAGCATACTGAATAGGAAGCTTCATATCAGGCAACCCCATCTGAGCTTTCATACTTCCGTCAGTAAACTGTACGACACTATGTATGATTGATTGAGGGTGGACGATGATTTCTATCTGATTTGGTCTTAAATCAAAGAGCCACTTTGCCTCAATAACTTCTAAGCCTTTATTCATCATTGAAGCGCTGTCGATTGTGATTTTAGATCCCATATCCCAATTTGGATGCTTCAATGCTTGAGCCTTGGTGACTTTTGCCAATTGTTCAGTACTGCAACCTCTAAAAGGGCCTCCAGAAGCAGTAAGCACAATCTTTTCAATTGGATTATGAAACTCGCCCGCTAAGCATTGGTAAATAGCACTATGTTCAGAATCCACGGGGTGTATAATAACCCCATATTTTTCTGCTTCTTCAGTGACTAATTCACCAGCCACCACCATAGTTTCTTTGTTAGCTAGAGCGATGTGTTTACCAGCTCTTATTGCATTTAAAGTGGGCTTTAATCCTGCTGCACCAACAAGAGCGGTTAGGACCATTTGAATGCCCTCCATTTCAACAACCTGTTCTAAAGCATTAGCACCAGAATAAACCTTTATCCCCTCATCAAAAAGAGCCTCGAATACTTTTTCGTGAAGAGACTCCTCTGCGATTACTACGGCATTGGGTCTGAACTCTAATGCCTGCTTCATTAATAGATCAGCATTGCGACCAGCAGTTAAAACTTCAACGTGTAGAACATCACTTTGCTCGCGAATTACTTCAAGAGCTTGCGTTCCAATTGACCCGGTAGATCCTAGAATTGCTATGCCACGAGTCTCTTTGCTCATAGGAATCCACACTCAAGCTTTGCCGCTTCACTCATCATGTCTTGAGTCCAAGCTGGCTCGAAAACTATTTGGACTTTAGCGCCTGTTACTCCATCCATTTCAGCAACCTTATCTTCTACTTCTTTTGGCAAGCTTTCAGCTACTGGACAATTTGGTGAAGTCAGAGTCATATCGATATTGACCATTCCTTCAGCGCTAATTTCCACTTCGTAAATAAGCCCCAACTCGTAGATGTCGACAGGAATTTCAGGGTCGAAAATAGTCTTTAGGACTTCGATGACTTGGTTTTGATTTGGGATAGCCATGTTTAGTTAGATTCAGGTCTCATTTGTGGGAAGAACAGCACCTCTTGAATTGAGGTTTGGTCTGTAAGCATCATAACAAGACGGTCAATTCCAATTCCAACTCCAGCAGTAGGAGGCATGCCAAACTCTAATGCTCTTAAAAAGTCCTGATCAATAAACATGGCTTCATCATCACCTCTTTCAGCAAGAGCAAGTTGAGATTCGAAACGTTCTTTTTGATCTATAGGGTCATTAAGCTCAGAATAGGCATTAGCAACCTCAGTACCATTTATCAGTAACTCAAACCTTTCTGTGTAACCTGGCTTATCTCTATGGGCTTTAGTCAGGGGCGACATATCAATCGGGTAATCAGTTATGAAAGTGGGTTGTATGTAATTGCCTTCACATTTCTCGCCAAAAAGTTCATCTATTAGCTTTCCTCTACCCATACTAGAGTCATTATTAATACCTAGTTTTTCACACTCAACCCTTAACCGATCTTCATCGTGTTGATCAATATCTAAACCAGTATGCTCTAGTATTGCGTCACGCATTGTGACCCTTGCAAACGGAGGTGTAAAATCGATCTCAGTGCCAGCAAGTGTAGCTTTAGTTTTTCCGTGTACGGCTTTGCAAACATCGCCGATTAAATTTTCCATAGCACCCATCATCCATTTGTAATCCTTGTACGCTACGTAAAGCTCAAGAACAGTAAATTCAGGGTTGTGAGTTCTGTCCATACCTTCATTTCTAAAGTTTCGTGAAAACTCATAAACCCCCTCAAATCCACCAACGACAAGTTTCTTTAAATACAATTCGTTTGCAATTCTTAAATATAGAGGAATATCAAGCGCGTTGTGGTGAGTGGTAAACGGACGTGCTGCTGCTCCACCAGGAATGTTTTGGAGTACAGGTGTGTCAACCTCTAGCCAGCCTTGAGAATTAAAATTATCTCGGATTGCTTTAATGATTTTACTTCTTGCAACGAAAGTGTCCTTTACGTGATCGTTTACCGCAAGATCAACGTAACGCATTCTGTAACGAAGCTCAGGATCTACAAATGCATCATGTACTTTACCTTCCTCATCAGTTTTAACAGCTGGAAGTGGTCTAATGGTTTTGGCTAGAATAGTGATGTCACTAACTTTTACAGAAGGTTCACCAACCTTAGTAAGAAAGGTTTTGCCTTTAATACCAATAAAATCTCCTCTGTCTAACAGTTTTTTAAAAACCGTATTGTACAGAGTCTTGTCCTCATCGGGACAAATTTCATCTCTGTTTATATAAAGCTGAAATGTTCCCTCAGAATCCTTTAATTCGGCAAAAGAAGCCTTACCCATAATGCGTCGACTCATAAGCCTTCCCGCCATGGTAACTTCTTTGTCTATCTTAAAGTTCTCTGCTAAATCCTTGCTTCTATGAGATATAATAAACTCATCTGCAGGGTATGGATCTATCCCTAAATCACGGATTTGTTGTAAAGAACTAAGCCTGATAGTTTCCTGTTCGCTCCTTATCATAACCGCAAAGGTACATTGACAAGACTAGCTAATGGCCCATAAATGTACATATGAAGTTCAAAAATTTTAATCATAACGGTCTCATGTCAAATCAATGGTTAACTTCGTAACAATTATGAGAAAATTAATAGAAGACTTTCCAATTCAGATTGAAGACGCTTTATTCGCACTGAAGAAACAGGAATCAAAACTGCATGATGAAAAAGCTAATGGATTTCAACCATCAGGCGTTTTAATTTTGGGGATGGGAGGATCAGGAATTGGAGGAGCTTTTGTTGCATCTATTCTCAGAAAATCATCTACAATTCCAATTTTAACGACAGCTGATTATAATATACCAGGATGGGTTAATAATGAAACATTAGTAATAGCTTGTTCTAATTCTGGAAATACTGAGGAAACACTAAAAGCAGCGAGTGATGCATTTAATAGAAACGCAAATGTTGCATGTGTTACTTCAGGAGGAAAACTAGAAGAATTTGCATTAGCTAATGAATTGCCTATTGTAAAAATTCCAGCTGGGTTTCCGCCAAGGTCACAATTTGGACATAGTTTTTTAAGTCTAGCATGGACTCTTGAGAGGTTTGGGATATTTCCAAATCAGCTTTATTTAGAATTTGAAGCATCAGCAGAATCTTTGTCTTTAAATGCTAGCAAAGTTAAAGAACGAGCTGAGACAATATCAGAATTGATTTATGATAAGAATATTCATATTTACTCTGATACTGACACCGAGTGTGTTGCGATAAGGTGGCGCCAACAATTAAATGAAAACAGTAAACTGTTGGTGAACTCTCATGTTTTTCCAGAGTTAAATCACAATGAACTTGTAGGTTGGGCTGCAGGATCTGAACATGATGTGGTACTTATTATTCGTACTTCTGAGGATTCAGCGAGAACTAAAGTTCGAATGGATCTAAGTGCTGAAATAATTCAAGAAATGGGGGCTGATGTGATATTTATTGATGCAAATGGAGAATCTCGAATACATGAGTTTATGGATTTAGTATTCTTAGGTGACTATATCTCACTTCTTCTTGCTGAAAAACAAGAAGTCGACCCAGTAGAAATTGAAAATATAATAAGACTAAAGTCCAAACTGTCTGAACTTTAATTCATGAAGGAGCTGCAGTTTGAGGATTTGGGCACAAAGAGATACAAGCCATGTTGGGAGTATCAGGAAGTGATATTCAAAACGATAATCAAACGTAAAATTGAGAGGCGTGATGTTGCAGATGAAGAAGATCTAGCAAGTTTACCCTTACCTACTAGCCGCCTTCTATTTGTAGAACACCCACACGTACTAACTCTTGGCAAAAGCGGAGACGCAAACAACGTTTTAGTTAACCCATCAAGGTTAGCAGAATTAGGCGTAGACTATTTCCCAATAAACAGGGGAGGGGACATCACTTACCATGGCCCAGGTCAACTAGTTGCATATCCAATCCTAGACTTAGATCAGTTTTTCACGGACATCCATAAATACTTGAGGACACTTGAAGAGGCGATTATTAGAACATGTGCAGATTTTGGGATTTTTGCAGGGAGAATAGAAGGACTAACTGGAGTTTGGGTTGATATTGAAAGTGGAATGTCCGCAAGAAAGATTTGTGCTTTTGGCGTAAAAAGCAGTCGTTGGGTAACAATGCATGGATTAGCCTTCAACGTAGATTCAGACCTTAATTTCTTCGATTTGATTGTTCCTTGTGGCATAATTGACAGAGGTGTGACTTCGATTTCTAAAGAGGTTGGGAGAAAGGTTACCCTTGATGAAGTGAAGCCTATTTTGAAGGATCATCTTCAGGAACTATTTGGCTGGAAGTATACTGTAGGATTGAATTCGCCTGACATCTGCTAACTTACCTGTATGATTTGCCTAAAAAGAACACTTGGATACGGATAGATAATTTGCTCAATAATTGATAGCTAGCTAGGGTTACTTTTGTAACATGTTAAAGGATATCCGCGGACTTTCTCACAAGGAGTTATTGCAAGCTGTTTCTGACTTGGGCGAAAAGCCTTTTAGGGCAAAACAGCTAGAAGAGTGGGTTTGGACTAAATCTGCATCATCTTTTGACGACATGACAAGTCTGTCAAAAGCTTTCAGACAAGCCCTTAAGGAAAATTTCTATTTAAAGAGAATTACCTTAACGGAAAGTCAAAAGAGTAATGATGGAACCATAAAGTGTGCGTTTGAGGTTGAGAAAAAGGAGCCAACAGACCTTAGCGTAGTAGAGGGCGTGTTAATTCCAACTAAGAGTAGGATGACCGCTTGTATTTCGTCTCAAGTTGGGTGCAGTCTCGCATGCAAGTTTTGTGCAACTGGCAGGCTTAAGCGCATGAAAAATCTGAGTGCTGCTGAGATATATGATCAAGTTGAGAATATTGCTACTATTGCTAGAGATGAATACGACACTAATCTGACCAATATTGTATTCATGGGAATGGGCGAACCCCTTCTCAATTATAGCAATATGCTTGAAAGTATAAAAAGAATTTGTGGCACACCAGGATTAGGCATGTCGCCAAAGAGAATTACAGTCAGTACTGCTGGAATTGCCAAGGCAATAAAGAAGCTTGGCGATGATGAGGTTAGGTTTAACCTCGCACTTAGTCTTCATGCAGCAAACGACGAGAAGCGTAGTGATATTATGGCAATCAACGACACAAATAATATAGCGGTTCTTGCTGAAGCTATTAAATATTTCTACGATAAAACGGGCACGCGAATCACCTATGAGTATATAATCTTCAAGGACTTTAACGATTCAATGGAGGACGCTCAAGAGCTAGCTGAATTTTGTAAAAACACCCCATGTAAAATCAACATCATTGAGTATAATCCAATTGATGACGGAGAGTTTGAGCAAGCAGATTTCAAGAAGGTTGACAAATTTGCTAAATACTTAGAAGATAAAAATTTAATTGTAAATATTAGAAGGTCTAGGGGTAATGACATTGATGCCGCGTGCGGTCAATTAGCAAATAAAAACGAGATAGGAAAAGACGCTCTAAAAAAGGCTTAGTCTAGTTTTAGAACAGCGAGGAATGCAGATTGTGGCACCTCAACTGAGCCTACTTGGCGCATACGCTTCTTACCCTTCTTTTGCTTTTCGAGGAGCTTTCTTTTGCGAGTAATATCACCACCGTAACATTTAGCAGTAACGTCTTTTCTAACAGCGCTAATTGTTTCTCTAGCAATAATTTTAGCCCCAATTGCCGCCTGAATAGCAACCATATATTGTTGCCTTGGAATCAGCTCTTTTAGCTTAAGACAAACTTTTTTTCCAAAATCATATGCATGATCACGGTGTATCAATGCCGACAATGCATCAACTTGATCTCCATTAAGGAGGATATCAAGTTTTACAAGGCTTGACTCTTTATATCCATCAGGGAAATAGTCAAATGAAGCGTAGCCTCTAGAAATACTCTTGAGCTTATCATAGAAGTCAAAAACGATTTCACCAAGAGGCATTTTAAATGTCAATTCTACTCTTTCGGCGCTTAGATAAATTTGGCTTACGAGTTCGCCCCTTTTTTCAATACAAAGGCTCATTACTGGTCCGATAAAATCAGATTTTGTAATTATTTGAGCTTTGATAAATGGCTCCTCTACGTAGTTAAGATGATTGCTTTGCGGAAGGTCTGAAGGGTTGTTAATAGTGAATGACCTCCCCTCTTTTACATGAGCTATGTAACTAACGTTAGGAACAGTTGTAATAACAGTCATGTTAAACTCTCTCTCCAATCTCTCCTGAACAATCTCCATGTGTAGCATTCCAAGGAATCCACATCTAAAACCAAATCCTAATGCGGCAGAGCTTTCAGGTTCAAATACAAGTGAAGCATCATTTAGTTGAAGCTTCTCCATTGAAAACCTCAATTCTTCATAATCCTCTGTATCTACAGGATAAATACCTGCAAACACCATGGGTTTCACATCCTCAAATCCTTTTACCGCTTCGGGACAAGGCCTACTGCTTACAGTTAGAGTATCGCCAACCTTTACTTCTTTAGCGTCTTTAATCCCTGAAATGATATAGCCAACATCACCAGCTGAAAGCGAGTTTTGTGGCATTAGATCTAATCCAAGAGTTCCAATTTCATCAGCGATATATTCTTTGTCAGTTGATAGGAACTTTACTCTTTCTCGCCTGTTGATTTTGCCATTCAACACTCTGAAATATGCGATAATACCTCTGAAACTATTAAATACAGAGTCAAAGACCATTGCCTGGAACGGAGCCTCAGGGTTACCCTTTGGAGCAGGGACTCGTTCAATTACAGCTGCTAGAATATTCTCAACCCCAAGACCAGATTTACCACTTGCTGGAATGATCTCAGATTCGTCACAACCGATTAAATCGATTATTTGGTCTCCAACTACTTCCGGGTCTGCAGAGTCCAAATCCATCTTATTTAATACAGGAATAATCTCAAGGTCGTGTTCTAATGCTAGATATAAGTTTGAAATGGTTTGGGCTTCAATTCCTTGAGTGGCGTCAACTATCAAAAGAGCCCCTTCACAAGCAGCAATTGAACGACTAACTTCATAAGAAAAATCAACGTGCCCCGGAGTGTCGATTAGATTCAGGGTGTATTCTTTACCATTAGTGTGTTTATGTCGCATCTGAATAGCGTGAGACTTAATGGTAATCCCCCTTTCTCTTTCGAGATCCATATCATCAAGAGTTTGTTCTTGAAGTTCTCTATCAGATATGGTATTAGTCTCCTGCAACAGCCTATCAGCTAATGTGCTTTTCCCATGATCAATGTGGGCGATTATGCAGAAGTTTCTAATGAGTTCCATAGGCTAATTTCCTAATTATAAGTTGCAAAAATACGCTTGTTCAAGCCCAAAGCGACAAACCTTGTGTTCCACGCTTATGTAAGTTGTATATTTACCAACGCTAAATTCCCGGTTTATAATGATTCGATTCCTTCAGAACAGCTTCATTTTAGTATCAATTATCCTATCAACTAGCGCGTTGGTAGTTGCTCAAAGTGAACAACCAGTATTAACAGCCAAAGAAATTCTTGATTCTTACGGAGGGTTAAAGCATGCTGTAATACAAATGACTCGTGATGAATGGGAAGTTGTAAGAGCTTGGGAAGACTTCGACGAAACTGCGTACATAGAGGCTTTAAAAGAATTTAAAGACTCATTTGCTGACGAGCGTGAAAAAAGAAAAGCTGAAAGACTGCTTAAATCCCAAAATACAGATTGCGGATGTTGGGTAGAGCCAGACGAAACTTACATGACTCTTATTCCTCCTGGAGGTTTAGGAGGCCCAGGCCCAAACGAAGTAGAGTGGGCAACTCAAGGAGGAGCTGGATGGGATGTTGATTGCGCATCACCGCCGATACAATTTCCGGGGTGGACTTTTGAGCTTTACGGAAGCACATACGATGAATTCTACGTGAATTCAAAGGGTATGATTTCTTTTGGTGGAGATGTAATTGACTGGACGCCAACAAGTTTCCCAGAAGCAGAGTACAACCAAATTGCAGGATATTGGCAGGACACTGACAACAGGTCTATTGGCGAGATCATGTACAAGGTTACTCAGGATGCAGTTTATGTAAATTACGTTGATGTTGGGTATTATAACAATCATAATGATCTGACTAATAACTACCAAATTATAATTACTCCAAACGATGGAATTATTGGTGACGGAAACAACGCACAGGTTTGTTACTTGGACATGGACTGGGCACATGGAGACATCGGCGGCGGCGGTGGATGTTGCGGACCTGATCCAGGCGTGACAGGGGCTGACCAATCTACAACAGGATCAGACGGACCACACGTCCAGTTTGGCCGATTCAACCTTCTTGACGACACTTACAATGGTCCTTATGGTATTGGTCCAACAGGCGACGATGGTATTGACTGGCTTGATTTCAAATATTTTAATATTAACACTGCACTTGCAAGTAATAACCTTCCACCTGTTGCTACTGAAAACTTAGGTTGTGATACCATAACAATCTGTTTAGGCCAAACCACATCTGTGGATGTAAACTTCCTAGGCCCTGAGCCAGGACAATCAGTTACTCTTGATGTAGTTCAAAATTTAATACCGGGTAACACGATTAACGGCTTTACTCAAATCGACGGAACTAATGCGGGCATCACAGGAATATTTGAGGCCAACGCTCCAGGAATAAATACTATCGAAATAACTGCAGTTGACGATGGACTTCCTGCTTCGACGACTTCAGTAACCATGTACATAAACGTACTTGATATTCTTCCACCTGAATTAACAGTTGAGGGGATTATGTCTATTTGTGCTGGATCTGAAACTCAAATTACTGCGCTAGGGGATTTCGACGAATTTATATGGAATTTAAACAGTCAGTTTACTGATGGAAACATAGCTAATATTCCATTTGGAGGAAACTTTGTTGTTACCGGAGTTTTAGATGAAGGGTGTTCTGTTCAAACATCATTTTTCATTGACCAAAGTCCATACTATCTACCAGACGTAGAATACACTCCAAATCCACCGAACATTTGCTCTGACGATTCAGCATTTGTTCAAGTAATTCCTGATGTTGATGAAACATTTGTTGGATATACTTGGGAAGAGGATTGGAATGGACTTGGAGGAGAAGTTTACGATGTAACTGATAACGAAAGTGGAGCATGGCTTGCTGCAGGAATGTACAGACTGCTTGTAGAGGATGAGTCGGGATGTTTTGGGCAACGGGTATTCCAAATCTTTAATGTTGATGCAGATATTCCAGACATTACTATTCCTCCTATGTGTGATGGATTAGACACTTTAGAATTCATGGGAGGATATGCAAGCACTAACGAAGGAGACTTTAACATCTACTTGATCACGTCAAATAACGAAGGATGGGAAGGCAGTTTCGTCAACATAATTGTAAATGGAGAAGTTGTTTCTACCCTGACCCTGCTCAACAGCACATTTGGAACATTCTCAGTGCCAATTGCTTTTGGAGATACAATTGAGGTTGAGTACATCTCAGCAGACCCCAATAACGACGCCTTCAATCAAATACAGGTATACAACTGTTCAAACAGTCAAAACAATACAACCATTACAGACCTAAGTTCTGGGATAATTTATTCTGAAGCTGCTATGTGTACGGTAGAAGAGGCAAATGGATATTGGGAAGAGACTTCAGGGCCTGGAACATCTTGGTTTGAATACACGGACCAATTCAATACGCTATGGGCTCCAACTGAATACGGGATGTACGAACTGTGTTTTTATGAGGAAAACTGTAATATCCCATATTGTTATGATGTTGAGGTAACCCTAACACCAACAATCGATCTTAGCGAATCTGACGTACTACTTTGCGATGGCGAAGAACTAGAATTAATAGCAGACACTACTGATGCTGGTGGTACTTCAGAAATTAACTGGCCTTATCCAGGAACTGACGATGTTCTTGAAAACGATTATGAGTACACACAGTATACGTCTACAATTCTTGTAGTAGAAATTGAAAATGGATGTGGTTCTGATGCTGACACAGTAAACGTTGAAGCATTTTTCCCTCCATTAATTGATAGCATGTTCCTTTGTGAAGAAGGAGATGAGATCGACATTGATCCAATTCCAGGGGATCAGAATGACGAACAAAGTACTTACGAGTGGACATACAACGGAGAGACTATTCTAGGTGAGACAGAAGATGAACTTACTGTTTCTGAAACAGGTTCATACTGTGTTATTGTAACGAATGCATGTTATCCTGAAGGCGAAATCAATTGTGGTTTTGTCGATATAGTAAGCCAAATTGAAGGGATATTCGATCAAGAAGCTGGAGGTGTAATTGCAGATTGTGATGGTGATGGAATCGACGAAGATGGTACAACAACAATAACGATTACTTTACCGAATGATGAGTACGTAGCTACTTGGCCTGATGGGTCAGTAGGTTTTGAATGGACTATTGCAGAAGACCTTCAAGCGAATGATGCGGATGGTAATCCAATGTTCGATTCAGATGGCAATCCAATTTGGCTTTATAACGGTGGCCAAATTTGTATAGAGGTAGAAGACCCATATGGCTGTGGAATCACAGAGCATTGTGTTTACTTGTACATTGGGGCTCCACCAACGATTAACCCAACAGTTGATGAGATCTCATATCCTTATGTAGATGGAAATGGAGTGCTTCTTCCTGGTCAGCTTGTGGTAATGTGTGACAACGTACACTACGATTTTGACCTTAATGAAATCCAACCAGGCCCCCCGTACAGCGACTTCACTTGGTGGATTGAATGTGATAATGAAAACTTTTTTCTTGGAACTGGATCTGAGGGGAATATTAATGTGAGCAATGAATATTTTCCATACCCTTGTGGAGACCCTGTTATTCCTGAATATGGGGGAGGGTATCTAATAGACTTATATGGACAGACGGAAACACCCTGCGGCACAGAAACACAACTATTTAATATTCACACAAACCAAGGAGATGGAGATGTTTGTGGCTTATTCCTTCCAAACGTGATAACCCCTTACACCGGAGATGACACCAACAATTCATTGCAGATTCCAGGTCTTGAAAACTATACTTTAAATGGCGAGTATGCTGTACTTAGGGTGTATGACAGATGGGGAAATAATGTTTATGAAAACGATAGATATAATAATGATGAGCCTTGGTATGGAACAAATCAACAAGGTGCCAACTTATCAGAAGGAACATACTACTACACGCTATATATTTCTTTAATTGACGAAGAGAAGAATAGTCCTTTAACTATTTTCCGAGACTAATACTTTGGCCAAGGCTCGTTCACAATACGTATGTACGGATTGCGGTACGACAACAGCCCAATGGGTTGGCAAATGTCCTGGATGTAAGAAGTGGAATACACTCAAAAAGGAGCTAGTAGTTGTATCATCTAAGAGATCGCACAGGCATCAACAAGAATTTCAATCCACATACCCACAACCACTCGCTGAGGTCAGGGTAGGTAAAGTCCAAAGACTTATAACAAACGAAAAAGAACTAGATAGAGTTCTTGGGGGTGGAGTAGTACCCGGGTCATTAATGTTGCTCGGTGGTGAACCAGGAATTGGTAAATCGACATTGATGTTACAGGTGGCTTTTCTTGTTAGCGCATCGGGACAAAAAGTTTTATACGTTAGCGGAGAGGAGAGTCCTGAACAGGTTAGGATGAGGGCAAGCAGAATTGGCAATGTGCCGCCTGATTTAATGATATTGCCTGAAACTAGAGTCCCAAATATTTTAAGCGTACTCGAGTCAGACGAATACTCAATCTTGATTGTAGATTCTGTCCAAACTCTAGACCACCCTGACATTGATGGAGTACCTGGGTCAGTATCTCAAATTAGAGAATCTGTAGCATCAATCACTTCTCATGTAAAGTCGAGAAACCTTCCAGTATTTCTAGTTGGGCACATTACTAAAGAAGGATCAATTGCTGGTCCCAAAGTGCTAGAACACATGGTTGATGTTGTTCTTCAATTTGAGGGTGATCGAAACCATGCATATAGAATGATAAGGGCTACCAAAAACAGGTTTGGCACAACTGCAGAACTAGGCATTTATGAAATGATTGTAGAGGGTTTAAAGAGTGTAGATAACCCTAGTGACGTATTACTTGCTGAGGCAGGCGAGCCGGCTAGCGGTTCTGCGATCGCTGTTTCATTGGAAGGATTAAGGCCAATGCTTGTTGAAGTACAAGCTCTTGTGAGTACTGCTGTTTATGGAACACCTCAGAGGTCAGGAACAGCATTTGATCTGAGAAGATTAAATATGCTATTAGCAGTTCTAGAAAAGAGATGTGGATTTAAGCTAGGAGCATTTGATGTATTCTTAAATCTAGCGGGAGGGATGAAAATAGTTGATCCAGCAAATGACCTCGCTGTTGTTGCTGCAATACTTTCATCTTCCTTAGATTTACCCTTAGATAGGGACACTTGTTTTGCAGGTGAAGTGGGGTTGAGCGGCGAAATCAGACCCGTACCAAGATTAGAAGCTAGAATGGCAGAAGCCGCTAGACTTGGAATGAAAAGAATGCTTGTAAGCGGACACAGTAAAGCGCCAAAAGTGCCAAAAGGTTTAAAAGTTATTTTCGTAAAAAGGGTAAGCGAAGTGCATTCGCAAATTTTTTAATCTGCGCCTTCTATAACTACTACAAATTCACCCTTCGGTGACTTTCGAGAAAAGTGTTCCAATGCATCACTCACAGTTCCTCTAATAACTTCTTCATGTAGCTTAGATAACTCACGACATACTGCAATCTTTCTAGAGCTACATTCATAGTTAACTAGTTCGTGAAGCAGTTTTAGAATTCTATGAGGCGATTCGTAAAGAACGGTTGTTCTTTTCTCTAGAATCATTGCTTGCAACCTCTTCTGTCTTCCTTTCTTATGTGGCAGAAACCCCTCGAAGATAAACCGATCACAAGGAAGCCCAGACAATACTAATGCAGGCACAAATGCTGTAGCACCGGGCAAACAACTAACTTCAATTCCAGCTTCAATACAAGCCCTTACTAAAAGGAATCCTGGGTCTGAAATACCTGGGGTTCCTGCATCAGAACAAAGTGCATAGTGCAGGCCTGAAGTTAAAGAATCAACTATAGATCCTACAGCCTTATGTTCATTGTGTAAATGAAAAGATTTAAGAGGTTTATCGACACCTAAATGACGTAATAAGTTTCTAGTAGTTCTAGTGTCCTCTGCGAGGATTAAATCACATGAGCTAAGAACCTCAATTGCTCTATTTGTTATATCTCCAAGGTTACCAATTGGAGTAGGAATTATTTCTAACCTTCCTGATTCCATCGATTTAAAATATTCTTGGTATTCGTTCTTCGAATGACTTAATTGCTAAGTCCACATCCTCGTTTCTTCCGGATGGATTAATAGACTCTCTGAATAATTTTGTTGCTTCATCCACACTATTACAATCATCCACATTATCCAACATATTGTTGAATCTAGCATCGTCATTAGAAAACAATATTGAAGTGAAGTTTGCTCTTTCTAAAATGGTAAGCCCTTCTCCAACGGAGCTTAATGGCTTACGTTGGTACTGTTCGGCCAAACTCACTTCTTCGATAGCGTCGATTAAATCGATTTGGGATTCATTCACACTCTCATCCTCTTCTTCAACTTGTTCTTCTTGAGTGGAAGCCTCAAAAGCTTTGAATCGCAGAACGGCAAACCTCTCATGTAGCTCCCTCGAAAGTATCAACATCTCAGACAATTCCTCCTTAGAAGCTTCGCTAGAGTTTACAGCATCAACACCATTTCTTAATCGTTCGATTAAGTCCGTTAGCGATATGTGTTTGTCACCGTCCATTCAATGAATAAAGATAGAGTTAAACTAAAAATCGTCATCCTCAGGATCGTCAAGGATTTCGGGATTATTTTTCCATGAGTGTTTGGACTTTTCATCCTTCTCTTCCTTGGATGAATCTTCCTCCTCTTTTTTAAACGCATCTTTTATTCGTTGAGCTTCTGCGTTTATTGCTCTACGCCTGTGGGCTTTGTGTGCTTTTCTATCATAGCTGAAAACAGGCTCATCAAGTGTGTCGTCCATTCCTAGGAAGAACATGTTGCCTAAGCCGTCGTCTTGTATGTTACCAAATTCTCCTTGTTTGTTATCTCTTAGATCTCTTAAGGCAAAGCCTAAAGTGTAATCGATTTCGCCCGCGAAAGTTTGGGCTCCTTCAAGACTAACATTCATAGCAGAGGATTTAATGTTTGTAAAGGGGATACTGACAGTAGACATTGAAACGGAAACAGGGGTTTCTACATAATCAAACTTAATATCTGAAAGCCTCTTCCTCAAATCCTCAGGATTAACAAGAGGAGCAATCAATCTGTTTTCTTTTAAGTAATCAGCCACCGCGTCAAACACCTCAAGGCTTTTAAGCCTACCGTTAGACACACTTGCCTGCAGTTCTGCATCGAATGAATTAGATTCCCAGTTTCCTTCCCTATCCCAAACAAGATTCATGCTGCCACTAACATCACCTCGACCCTCCAAGTGTTCAGCTCTTAAGAAGTCTTGGCCAAAATTCTCATAGACCCTGAACATATCGGAAATCAAAAAGCCCTCAGCAGATCCAACAAGCCCTAAGGAGTATTTGTTGTTTAATGTTTTTAGTTGACCTTGGATAGTAGCTTCACCATCTAGGAGTTGAGTTTTGGCGAAACTGATACGCATAGTCTTTGTGCCAATTTCTCCTCTACTTGAGACGTCTGTGCATTCAAGACCATCCCAAATTAAAATGTCAGAGTTTACCGAATAACTCAATGAAGAGCCATTTTGCAGAAGCGAAATAGTTAGAGATTCTTCTTCAGAATCGGGCCTGTTTTCCCACCAACTAAAGAGGGGGTCAACTAAAATACTTTCTGCATCAACTTGCACTGACCCAAGTACTGCACCTCCTTGAATTAGATCATCAACCGAGCTAAGATGGCAAGTCATTTCTCCGACATTCCCTGCCCAATTATAATTCAACCGATCAACCTTAAGGACGTCTTTAGAGTAATCAAACAGCACATTACTCAATGTATATGGATTAGAGTTTAAATTCCCTTTGATTGAGGAAGATTCTGCCTGTATCAATGAGGTAGTAAAACCACCAGTAGGCAACCATGAGACTAGAGTATTAATCGAAATGGCCCCTTGGCTTGGCATAACAGATTCAGTATCAATATTTACACCTGGGATCCATGATAGATATGATGACCCTAAATCAAGAGTTGCTTTAATATCAAAATCTACGGGCTTAGATCCCCACGAGGGAGTAGAGCCAGATAATTCAGCTTCAAGTCCATTAGAATTAATGACACCGTCTTTTATAGAAAACCCAAGAACATCTCTTTTGTAATCCAAGTCTACTCGCCCTTCGCCTGAGATTAACCCCTTGTTATTTAGTGATAATCCTGTAAGATCAGGAGAAATAGCAAATTCAGCCTCTGGTAGCTTAAAGTCAATTCTTCCCACTGACTCATCAGTGAAAAAAAACAGGTTTGGTCTTCCACCATAAGTCCATCCCTCAAAACTCTCCTGTTCTAAAAATACAGACCTTAATTCGTCTTTAGAAACACTTGCAAAATGACCCCAAACGTCAAAGCCTCCTTTGTCGTCCAAAACAAATTCGCACGAAACATCTAGATCAGCTAACACTCCGTTTTCAATGACTCCTGAATAACCATTGTGCTCATTTGCAGAGAACGATGTTCGGAACTCTCCGTATAATGGAATGAAGACGTCGCTAATTCCATCATAGTTTAAATCCTCAAATGAAACAGTTAGCCAATCACTACGTATCTCTGCTTTATTAATCAGTCCTGTTGACTTTTTGGCACCCTTTTCAATGTACGTGAAGTCTATATCGGTTAAATGAATTGAAGAGATTTCTAAACTAGAGCTGTCTTCGCTTTTTGAAGCAATTTCATAGTTCCATTTACCACCAGCGAACTCCTCAATTTGTAGGGCTCCATTTTCTAAATAAATCGATCGAATTACAGGATCCCCAAACACGACATCCCACAATGAAAATGCAACGCCAAGCTTATTTACAGATATTAAAGTGTCAGACTTAACACCAGCTCTTTTCGGCGCCCCAACGAGTCGTACATCTTTCAGATCCACACTTATTTGGGGGAATGAAGAAAGTATGCTTACTTCTACATCATCCACAATTAAGCTTGTAGTGATATTGTCATTAATGGATTTAAGCGCCAGCTCCTTCCATACGTCGCCTTTTATTAAAACATAAGAAGAAACTCCACCCACTGTAACTAATAGGAGTAAAAGCAGACTTAAAAGGATTTTCTTTTTTGTCATCTTACAAAATCACCCATGTGACTGAGACCGCCTTTATTGATTATCTCTCTGAATTCTTTATTGTTAGATGGGTTAAGCTTAATCTCACTTAGCTTGTCGCTATTTTCTCTTTGAAATTTCTCAACTCCTGAGCCGACTAAAACACCTTCCCAAATTGCTACCTTTTCCTTATCTCCACCATCAAACTCATAAAGGCTAAGCGTCTCATCATTGCATTTAGCCAAATACACAACCCAACGTCCATCTTCATTTTTTGAACTTAAAACGAAGTAACTATTAAATTTTCTTAGAATAGTTTTATCACCTAATATCAATGGCTCTTCGCCAAAATCAATGAACTCTGAGTAAATGATAATGGAGTCTTTAAGATTGTCATTACTTGTTTTATCATACCAAACACCCTTTGTGCTTTTTGGGAAATACTGCCTATCCCTTCTATTAAAAGGCATTGGTTCAGGGAATGTTACCTCAACACAACCAGTCATGAGAACAATTCCTGAAAGTAAAATTGTTAGTAGGCGATATTTTTTCATGTTGGTCAAATTATAATGGCAATCAAGCCAACTACAGCACAATAAACGGCAAACCACAATAGGTTAGTGTCTTTTACAAGGCGAATCATTAGTTTACAAGCGATTAGGCCTGAAACGAATGCTGCGATAACTCCAACAACATAACCCATCAAAGGTCCTGAAGTAGTAGCTCCAACTTCTAATAATTCCTTTGTTTCAAGAAGGGTAGCTCCTATAATAACAGGCATTGCCATTAAAAAGCTAAACCGAGCAGCTTCTTCTCTAGAAACACCGAGCAACAACGCAGTTCCAATAGTGCTGCCTGAACGGCTTATCCCAGGGAGAACAGCTAGTGCTTGAGCAAGTCCGATTAAAATTGATCGACTACCATTAACACCCTTCTCTTGTGAAGCATTCAACTTTTGCGATACTGCGAGAATTAAGGCAGTAACGATAAGCATATATCCAACAAATTGAGGATTGTCTAGGGCTTCTATTTGGCCCTTCATAGTAAAACCTACAAATGCAGCTGGAATAGCACTAAGAGCTAGCAGGCCGATATAATTTCTTGCAGAATTACTGCTATTATCTCTTTTGAAAAAACTTGAGATAAGATTCATGATGTCCTCTCTAAACACAATGATTGTGCTAAGTGCAGTAGCAAAGTGTACTAGCACTTTAAATGTGATGTCATCGCTTTTAATACCCAACAACTCAGAACATAGGGTAAGATGACCAGAGCTAGAAACGGGAAGGAATTCTGTGAGACCTTGAATGAGGCCCAAAATCAAATAGGATAGTATTTCCTCGATCACGGCTTTTTTAGAATTGCATATAGAATCGTCCCATAACCAGCAACTACGGTTATAGGCGCCAGGGTAATTCTGCGAGCACTGAAGAGTTGGTCAGCGTGGAATTCGTTTGGGTTATCAGAACCTCCGCCACTCATTAGTAGATATCCAATAACAAGAAGCACAATCCCCACACCTAACCAGACGTAGTTTTCTTTAGTGAAAGCGAAATTTTGTTTGCTCATAATGTGAAATTAAATTAATGCAGCCTACCTAAATCAAGTCTTAAATATCTGTTTACAGCTAGAGTTGTTGATAGAATTCCTAAAAGCCCACCAACAAGCGTAAGTCCAACGCCCATAATTCCAATGAATTCAATAGTTAAAGAGATGGAAGCGTCGGGTGAATAAGATTTTAGCAGAGTTAAACCTGACATAATTATTGCTAGAGACAAAAATCCTGATGTTATTCCTAAAAGAACACCCTGCTTAATAAATGGTCTTCTTATAAAACTAGGTGTAGCACCGACTAATTGCATGTTTCGGATTAAGAATCTACGAGCAAAGACGGTTAATCTAACAGTATTGTTCATGAGAGCAAGAGCGATAAAGAAACAAACTGCTGAAAGGCCTATTAATGGGTACAAAAGACGGCTAATTGTGGTTTCAATTTTAGCGAGAAGATGATTCTGCCAAACGACTTCACTCACTCCGTCTAAATCATTTAACCTTTTTGCTAAATGAGGTAGTTTTTCAGAAGTTCCCCATTCACTTCGAACTTTTACATCCATTGCTGGAGGCAAAGGCACATATCCTAGGAAATCAATAAAATCTTCCCCAATTGTTTCTTCAAGTTTTTCAGCTTCTACTTTGGGGTCTAAATATCTTGCTTCTTCAACGGCTTGGTCAGTCTCAACAGCAGCTAATGCAGACCGTAACACTGTTTCGTCTAAATCCCTTTGAAAGTAAACCTGAATTCTTACCTCTTGACGTAGTTGCTCCTCCCATCTATACCCCAATATTGCGACAACAGCCAAAAGCCCTACAAGCACTAATGTCAGCGTCATCCCAACTATAGTTGTAAAAGTTGTTGTTGCTTGTGAGGCGGGCATTTTATCCATGTTTCAAAGATGCAATTTGAATCGTTTATATCTGAACGTCAACACTAAAGAAAAAGTTATTTATAATGATTATAAATAAAAGGCGTAACATCCCCTTTTTATGGTATTTTTGCACTATGATTACAGTAAGCGAATCGGCAGCAACTCAGGTGCGCAAACTCTTAAATGACGAGGGTATGCCTGAAAACAGCTTTTTACGTGTAGGTGTAAAAGGCGGGGGTTGTAGTGGACTGATGTATGAAATGGATTTTGACACAGAGCAGAAGGAAGGAGACCAAAGCTTTGAGGATAAAGGCATTACGATAGTGGTAGACAAAAAAAGTTTCCTGTATTTAGTGGGGACAGAGCTGAGATATAGTGGGGGGCTTAATGGTAAGGGGTTTGAATTTTACAACCCAAATGCAAACAGAACTTGTGGATGCGGAGAGAGTTTTTCTCTTTGATAGAATGATTCAGATGGGCCAAACAGAAGAAGATAAGCTACTCAATGAGGTAACCGGAAAGAGTTACGAGTTTGGATTTACAACTGATATTGAATCCGATACAATTGCGCCTGGACTGAATGAAGACGTAATTAGAGAGATTAGCGCGAAAAAAAACGAACCAGAATGGATGTTGGAGTGGAGACTCCAGGCATTTAAGGTTTGGTCTAAAATGGCAGAACCAAAATGGGCTCATTTGCAATATCCCAAACCAGACCTTCAAGCGATTAGTTATTACTCTGCCCCGAAGAAGAAAAAGGAACTAAAGTCATTAGACGAGGTTGATCCTGAGTTGAGAAAAACTATGGAGAAGCTTGGAATCAGTCTTGAAGAACAAAAAAGGTTGAGCGGTGTTGCAGTCGATTTCGTGATGGACAGCGTGAGCGTTGCAACTTCGTTTAAAGAAAAACTTGGTGATCTAGGAGTGATATTTTGTTCTTTGAGCGAGGCGGTTCAAGAGCACCCTGAGCTAGTAAAAAAATATATCGGCACAGTAGTACCACAAAAAGATAATTATTATGCAGCATTGAATTCAGCAGTATTCACTGATGGTTCTTTTTGCTATATCCCCAAAGGAGTTAGATGCCCCATGGAACTCAGTACCTACTTCAGAATTAATGAAGCGGGAACTGGTCAGTTTGAAAGAACTCTTTTAATTGCTGATGAAGGAAGTTACGTAAGCTACCTCGAGGGCTGTACAGCACCCCAACGAGACGAAAATCAACTCCACGCTGCAGTAGTAGAAATCGTGAGCTTAGATGACGCTGAGGTGAAATACAGCACAGTTCAAAACTGGTACCCAGGTGACGAAAATGGAATGGGTGGGGTATACAACTTTGTAACAAAACGAGGCATTTGTCACCATCGTTCTAAAATCAGTTGGACCCAAGTAGAGACAGGCTCAGCAGTAACATGGAAATATCCTAGCTGCATCCTTAAGGGGGACGACAGTATAGGTGAATTTTTTAGTGTTGCAGTGACAAACAACATGCAGCAGGCAGATACCGGAACTAAGATGATTCATTTGGGAAAACGTTCAAGGTCAACGATTATTTCTAAAGGAATTTCAGCCGGTAATTCTCAAAACAGTTATAGGGGTCTTGTAAAGATTCACCCTGGAGCAACTAACGCAAGAAATTTCTCTGTATGTGACTCACTTCTTATGTCAAGCAATTGCGGAGCACACACATTTCCATACATTGAAGCAAGCAATCCAACTGCCAAAATCGAGCACGAGGCTACAACTTCAAAAATTGGTGAAGATCAAATCTTCTATTGCCAACAAAGAGGTATTGACGAAGAGGAGGCAATTGGACTTATCGTAAAGGGCTACGCGAAAGAAGTATTGAACAAACTTCCAATGGAGTTTGCAGTAGAAGCTCAAAAACTTTTGACAATTTCATTAGAAGGATCCGTAGGATAATGCTAAAGATTAAAAATTTACACGCTCAAGTTGGGGACACTAAAATTCTCAATGGACTAGATTTAGAAGTTGGACCGGGGGAGGTTCATGCAATTATGGGGCCAAACGGTTCGGGCAAATCTACTCTCGCTTCAGTTCTATCTGGAAGGGAGGATTATGAAGTTACAGATGGTTCCGTCGATTTCGACGGTGTCGACCTGTTAGACATGGACGCTAGCGACAGGGCACGCGAGGGGCTATTTCTCGCATTCCAATACCCAGTTGAAATTCCAGGAGTGAGCAACATGAATTTCATGAAGGCTGCTATAAATGGAAAGCGCGCGCACGCAGGTCTTGACCCCATTAAAGGCAATGACTTCTTGCAAAAGGTCAAAGAATGTGCATCATTAGTGGAACTCGACGGCCGTCTGAGGGACAGGTCTGTAAACGAAGGTTTTTCTGGGGGAGAAAAGAAGAGGAATGAGATTTTCCAGATGGCTATGTTGGAGCCCAAACTCGCAGTCCTAGACGAAACGGATTCAGGCTTAGATATTGACGCATTAAGAGTTGTTTCACAGGGTGTAAACGCAATGAGAAATTCAGACAGAAGTTTTATGGTTATCACTCACTATCAGAGACTGCTTGACCATATTGTGCCAGATTTTGTACACGTTTTATCAGAGGGTAAAATCGTGAAAAGTGGGGGCAAAGAACTAGCTCTTGAACTCGAAGAAAAGGGATATGACTGGATCTAAGGAAAGCTTTATATCAAACTTTCAAGCTCCGAGTAATTCCCACGAGTTGCGATCACAAGGGCATCAATATATGGCTGATCTTCCTGTGCCTACAAGAAAATCGGAAAGGTGGAAGTACTCGCCCATATCCAAACTCGTGAATTCCTCGCTGATGACTTGTTCGGGGGAAGGTGTGGTTTGGCCTGAGGAAATATTACCAAATCCAATTCCATTTTTAGACTCATATAGAATTGTGTTTAGAAACGGGTCATACGTTGCATCATTAAGCGATCTTCCAATAGATGACGATGTGGTTTGCGCACCTCTTGGAGATGTAGAAGCAAGGTTTGAAAATGAATACCATAAGTCTGAATGGATAGGGGCTATTAATGCCTCTTATCACCAGAACGGGTTATTTTTAAAAGTGGGTAAAAACAAAGCGCTAGATAGACCCATAGTTGTTCATCACTTGACTGACGGAGAGAATATCGCATCATTCCCAAGACATTTTATAAAGTTGGAAGAAGGAGCAAAAGCTGAGGTTGTGGTTTGGTCTAGTGCAACTGATAAATCATCAGGGATGTGCAACGGCATACTCGAGGCGCACATAGCTCCAAATGCATACTTGGTGATTGACAAAGTATGCAATGAGGGTGGAGAAATTTTCAAATTTTCGTATGAGCACATATGCCAAGAACGAGATAGCAAAATGAAGATTAACACCTTTACAGTAAAGGGTCATTGGGTTAGAAACGAATTGGAAATTGTAGCTCAGGGTCCCGGGACGGATTCTGTCTTCAATGGCACCTACATGCCAAGTGGAAAAGAGCATGTGGACAACCACACAACGATGGATCACGCATATCCAAACGGGACTTCTTCAGAATTGTACAGAGGCATTATGTACGACAATTCGACAGGAGTATTTAACGGAAAAGTATTCGTTCGAAAAGACTCACAACAAACAAACGCTTTCCAGCAGAATTCAAATATTGTAGCTTCTAAGGGAGCAACGATTAATGCAAAACCTGAATTAGAGATTTATGCTGATGATGTAAAATGCTCTCACGGATGTACTGTGGGTCAGTTTGATACGGAGGCGCTTTTCTACTTAAAGTCTCGTGGTATAGGAATAGACGAGGCAAAGGCTTTATTAGTACAAGCTTATGTTGGCGATGTGATTGCAGCTGTTGATAGGGAAGAGGTTAAAAATGAAGTTATGAGACTTTACTCTGAAAGACACCGTTGGGCATGAAACAAGACTCTCCATACGACGTTGATGTGTTGAGAAAGGAATTTCCCATTCTTGACAAAGAGGTTAATGGCCACCCCTTAGTTTATTTGGATAGTGCTGCTTCGGCACAAAAGCCAAGAGCAGTTATTGAAGCTCAAAGAGAATACGAAGCTCATTTCCACAGCAATATTCACAGAGGCGTACACACTCTTGCAACAAAAGCAACAGAAGCATACGAGGGTGTTAGGGCTAAACTTAAAAATCATATCAACGCCTCAAAGCGTGAGGAAATAATTTTCACGTCAGGGACTACTGACTCAATCAACTTAGTTGCTGGGACATGGGGTAGAGCAAATTTGAAAAAGAGCGATACTATAGTATTAACTCGCCTTGAGCATCATAGTAACATTGTTCCCTGGCAAATTCTAGCTCAGGAAAAAGGCTTTGCTATAGAGGTAGTAGAGATAAAAGAAAACGGCGAACTATGTGAAAATAGCTTGAAGGAAAAGCTAGCGTTAAGTCCAAAAATAGTTTGTGTTTCTCACGTCTCAAACACATTAGGCACAATCAATGATGTCAAGAACATCACAAAACAAGCTCACCAAGTTGGTGCATTAGTTTTAATAGACGGCGCACAAGCAGCTCCTCATAAAACTATAGATGTTCAAGTAATAGATTGTGATTTTTATGCAGGATCTGCACACAAAATGTATGGCCCGTCCGGTGTTGGCTTCCTTTATGGAAAACACGAATTGTTATGCCAAATGCCACCATGTAGAGGTGGTGGAGAAATGATTGAATCAGTTAGTTTCGAAAAACAAACAACATTCAATGTGCCACCATACAAGTTCGAAGCAGGCACTCCTAACCTAAGTGGAGTTGTTGGATATGGCGCTGCAATAGATTGGATTAATTCTTTGGGATTAGATAACATTGCAGCTCATGAAAACTCTCTACTCGAGTATGCTTCATCGAAGCTTTTACAAATTGAAGGATTGCGTCTAATAGGTACAGCCAAATCAAAGGCTAGTGTGATTTCATTTTTAGTTGATGGAATTCATCCTTCTGATATCGGCACTCTTTTAGACCAATTGGGCATAGCTGTTAGAACAGGTCATCATTGCACAGAGCCAATCATGACTAAGCTTGGAATACCAGGTACAGTTCGCGCCTCTTTTGCAGCCTATTCAACATTCAGCGAGGTTGATGCTTTGGTAGCAGGAGTTGAAAGAGCAGTTAAGATGCTCAGATAATATCTTTATACCATGCATGCCAATAATAGCTTAGAGCTCAGACAAGGCCAAATCATAGAAGAGTTCGATATGTTTCCAGATTGGATGGAGAAATACGAGCACATTATTGAGCTTGGCAAGGAACTAGATCCAATTGCTGAAGCTGACAAGATTGACGACAATCTCATAAAAGGATGTCAAAGTAGGGTTTGGCTTACCGCATCTCTAAACGATGAGGGCAATATAATTTTCTTTGCAGACTCAGATGCCATCATTACAAAAGGATTAGTTGCACTAATGATAAGAGTACTTAGCGATGCTAAACCAAGGGAAATCGCATCAGCTGACTTACACTTTTTAGAGGCAATAGGACTTAACGCTCATCTAAGTCCAACGCGCTCAAACGGACTTCTTTCCATGGTAAAACAGATGAAGATGTACGGATTAGCATATTCAGCTCGTTAACTAGGGCATGTCAGCTTCAATAATAAAATTTCTAAAGGGTTTAAATCCCGATTTTGTCAAGCTACTGACAGGGTCTGGTCTTGTTTTTGCCGTTAGGGTTTTAGGCGCTTTGGCCGGGTATGTTCTTGCTTATGTGATTACGACAAACTATGGTGCGCAGACATTTGGTGTGTTTGAATTGTGCTTGACTATTCTGACAATTTTGTCTGTATTAGGACGTCTTGGTTTGGATGGCGCCTTGGTACGATTCATACCTGAGTACGTTGAAAAAAGACAATTTAACCATCTTCGATCTGTGTATAAAATTGCTCTAAGCGTTGCAATGCCTATTAGCCTTGTATTCGCAACAGGACTGTTTTTTGGTGCTGAATATTTAGCTAAGTTTTTCAAGTCTGAAGCCCTTGTAGATGGTTTCCAAATCACGGCCCTTATCGTTCCGTTTTCCACTTGGATGGGCCTCAATACAGAGGCGTTCAGAGGGATGAAGAAAATGGTGTCCTACTCATTCTACCAGAGAGGGACAGTGGTATTCATAGCCACAATTGCTATCCTGATCCTTGCATTCAATTTGCCTTATTCGAATCAAGTGCCGCTAATGGGTTTTGGTATTGGTGTGGTAGGTTTGTCTATTGCAGCGGGGGTATATGCGCCAAGGCAGATTTTGGACTTAGGCGAAGCGCAAACCACAACCAACACCTTTCTCCCACAGACTCTTCTAACGGTTGCTTTCCCAATGCTGCTCAGCACATCTATGTTCATGGTGATGAATTGGACTGACACCCTTATGATTGGATACTATCTTGAGGAATCTGAAGTGGGGATCTATAGGCTAGCATTCAAAATCGCAGCTCTAACAACCTTTGCTCAATTCGCAATCAATTCAATTGCAGCACCCATGTTCAGCTCATTCAATGCAAACGGAGACATGAAAGGTCTGAGAAAAATTGTCCGCAATATTGGTTACTTAAACGTACTAATCAGCGTCCCCATTTTCATAATAATAATACTCTTCCCAAAATTTCTTCTGAATTTCTTTGGAGATGAATTTACAACTGGAGTTGCCCCACTTATCATCCTAGCTATCGGATCAGTAATAAATGCTATTTGTGGCCCAGTGATGTATTTGTTAAATATGACTGGGAAAGAAAAAATCGCTAGGAATATCATAATTATAGCAAGCATCTTAAACATTATTCTCAACCTAACATTAATTCCTATTTTCGGCTTGTTAGGCGCGGCATATGCTACATCAATTAGCACTGTTGTCTGGAATGCCCTTGGTGTAGCCCAAATCAAAAAAGAATACGGTTTCATCTCAATCCCGCACCCTTTTTAAGATGTCTAGCACAAGTAGAATAAACTTTTTTTTAGTAGGTGCTGCAAAGGCAGGAACCACAACGGTTTTCGAAAGACTCAATAACAGATCCGACGTTTATCTCAGCCCCCTAAAGGAGCCAAACTTTTATTCTGATGACATTGATATTTCAAAATTCTCAACAGAATTCCTCACCAATACAAGGCTAGATTTAAGCGGCTATTTCAACCAAACCCCTCTGCCAATTAGACAAATCGGTTTTGTTAGAAGTGCACAAGAATATTCACAGCTTTTTGATCCAGCACCTAGTGAAGCAAAACTAATTGGAGAGTGTAGCACATCTTATCTGTGGTCAAAGTCCGCCCCAGTTAATATTGCTAAGGCGCACCCCAAAGCTCGCATACTAATAATGCTGCGAGACCCAATTTCTCGCCTTTATTCGCATTACATGATGGCGCGCAAATACGGTTTCACTTCTCTTCCATTAATCGAAGCTGTCCAAAACGATATGAATCACCAGCAAAAGGGTTGGGGTTCTAGTGAGTTATTTGTAGAACTAGGGATGTACTCTGACCAAATCTGTCGATACAAAAATCATTTCCCTGAATCCCAAATAAAAATCATGCTCACTTCAGATCTCAGAAACCCAAACTGTTGGTCGGGATTAATTTCTTGGCTTGGTATATCAAAAGATAAAGCCCCCCTAGACATTAAGGACAAAACCCAGGATGTCAATATAGCAGGTCTCCCACGATTCGAATCCCTCAACCGAATCCTCACCAAGGTCGGGCTCAAACAAAAACTTGGCAACCTCATCCCATCTCTCATCAAGACTCCACTTGCACGTTGGTACTACGACTCCACTAGCCTCCCAAAAATGTCGGAAGAAGAAAGCTCGTTCCTCAAAGAAATTTACTCAGAAGAATTAAAGACCCTGAAGTCTAAACACGGAATCAGCTTCTAGTTCTAAGCGCACGACTTCAACTGCAAACTCATCCATCATTTCGTCCCTAATTGGTGTGTCAGGCGGGAAAGATTCCCGTCTATGGTCAACTTGCTCTCCGTGTTTCCAAAATCTAAAACAAACGTGAGGCCCAGTTGCTAATCCAGTGCTCCCCACTTTACCAATTACATCACCCTGTTTAACGACATCACCCACTTTTACAAGTCTCTTACTCATGTGTAGATACTGAGTTTCGTAAGTGCTGTTATGGCGAATCTTAACGTAGTTTCCATTGTTGCGTTTGTATTCACTTTTGGTCACAACACCTGCTCCAACAGCTCTAATTGGCGTTCCAGTAGGTGCTGCATAATCAGTTCCCAAGTGAGCCTTAACTTTTTTAAGAACTGGATGAAATCTTTTCTTATTAAATCCACTTGACATTCGGCCAAACTCAATAGGGGTTTTCAAAAAGGCCTTTCTCAATGACGCACCTGTTGGGTCAAACCAATCAACTCCTGCTCCTTGGTCAAATCTATACGCCTTGAACTCATTTCCTATATGAGTAAAATTTGAAGAAAGTATTTCAGGCATCCCAACAAGTTCCCCATTTACCTTTTGCTGCATGTAGTATGCATCGAAAGTGTCTCCCTTTCTCACGTGTGAAAAGTCAATTGTCCAATCGTAAACTTGAGACATTGAGAGCGCTAACAGATGGCTTTCACCCATGTTTTCTAGATCCAAGTAAAGCGAATTTTCAATTACACCTTTTACTCTTCTATAAACTGTATCAACAGGGTATGTTCCTAGTCGAGCTCCAAGGGTGTCTTTTAATGAGAACACTATGTAATCGGTATTGTTTCTCTCATAGATAATCCAAAGTGGTACGGGAACAGAATCACGGCTTGATCCTAACCACCATTGCTTACCCTGTCTCATAGAAGTAACCCTGTAAACTTTGGTACTATTTGCAGCTAATTTAGCAATTTGTCCCGGAGAAATGCCATATGGATCGAGAAGGTGTGAGAGGGTTTGGCCTGATTTAACAACACCAGAATCTACGTTTAGACTATCCCAAATAAGCCCAAAACGCATCAATTGTTTTGGCTCAGGTTCAGAGGTAAAAATTTTAGGATTTGAGCTACCCGAGCCACATTGCTGAGTAACAGCAAGAATTAGTGCAAGCCCTGTAACTACAAGAAATCCCTGTTTATTCATTTATATTAAACACTTCTCTCTTAACCCATCCTTTTCCCCATTCTTCTAGCTCCTCCTCTGTCCAAAGTTCAGGATAGAAAATCCTCTTTTGGAATCTTGGAGGAAGGTATTTTTGCCAGTTAGTACCTCCAGTCGCGGCTATGTCTTCAACATCCTTCTGCAAGTACCGCACTGCGCTTTTGTAATGCATTAAAGGCCAATTAATATTTATGTTAACATCTAACCATCGTAACGCATCTTTTACTTCGTCTTTAAGACCCTCTGTTTCTTTTGTAAAGCTTAAATCAGCATATATACATCGAAGATTACACTTATAAAAATCCTTAGCAAGTTGAAGGAATTCTTCATCGTATTTGTCCTCGAATTGTCTAAGAGTTAAAGTCTTTTTCTTCGATTGAATTTCTATTGCGCCCTCTCTCCAATAAGTATGTTTAGATAGCTCATCAATATCGTTTTGGCTATGGCTAGCGTATTTTTCACGCAGATCCTTGTGAACTATTCTATCCAAACTTGTCGAACAAATTTCAATTTTTCTGTACTGACCTGATTGAAATCCAGACGCGGGTAAAAGTGACATTCTAAATTGAAGGAACTCTTTTTGGTCCATTCCATCAACCATGATATCAAAACTCTGAGTAAGAGCTTCAAAATATCTATTTATTCTTCTAACTCTTTCTAAAAGAAACTCAGGGCCAACACTCGAGCGCTCAACCTTTTCACGGAGTCGTTTATACTCATTCATACAAAGCTTAAAGTATAGCTCTGTAATCTGATGATATATGATGAACACCTCTTCATCTGGAAAAGGGGTCTTTGGCTGTTGAAGAGTTAAAAGCGTATCAAGATTGATATAATCCCAATACGTAAGAAAGTCTGCGTATAGCAAACCGTCTAGATATGAAGCTAGATCTTGACCTACAGAAGAGTACTTCTCCTGCAAAAGATTTAGCTTTTCAATAATTTCAGGGCTTAGGTCTTTCTTAGAAGGCATAAATGCAAGTTCGGAAAATCAAGTTATTTATTTACCGTAGCGATGCACTTTAATTCAATAGCAATTGGTGTAGGCAAACAATTGATTTCTACTGTAGTCCTACATGGACGATTTTCAGAATCGCTAGGGAAATATTCGGCATAAATCCTATTGAATAATTTAAAATCTCTTTTCATGTTTACTAGGAATACTGTTACATCAACTAATTCCTCCCAACTACTTCCACTAGCAAGCAATACAGCTTTGACATTTGCAAAAACAGCATGAACCTGTGCCTCGAAATCAAATTTTACAACCTCTCCGTTTTCGTTTAATTCCATGCCAGGCACGACGCAATCGCCATTCCCTGAGCCCGCTATTCTAGGACCAACACCGCTTAAAAATAATAAATCTCCCACTCTTTTAGCGTGAGGATATGAACCAACTGGCTTAGGAGCCGATGAAGTAGAAATACTATTACTCATACCCCGAAGGTAATGCCTTTCGTAACTTGCGCGCATGCGTTATCAAAAATTACCTTCATCGCTGTACGTGCGAAACAGAAAAGCGTTTGCAGATGCTATGGAAAACAAGGGCTTGGCTCTGTTCTTTTCTAATGACATCTATCCAACTAGTGCTGACGGTACTTTACCGTTTAAGCAGGCTTCTGATGCCTTCTATCTTTCAGGAGTTGATCAAGAAGAAACTATACTTCTTTTATTCCCTGATGCGCATAACCCCGCTGACAGGGAAATTCTTTTTTCTCTTGAAACGAGTAAGGAACTTGCGATTTGGCATGGTGCTAAACTCACAAAAGAAGAAGCAACAGAACAGACGGGAGTTCAAAATATTCAATGGCTTACCGCCTTTGACTCAACCCTTCATAGGTTGATGGCTGAGGCTGAAACTCTGTACCTAAATGACAACCAACATACTAGAGCAAATTCTCCAGTCGAGACTAGAGAAATGAGGGAAAATAATAGAATTAGAGCTAAATATCCAAACCATACAATTTGTAGATCTGCCCCGATTCTTCACAAAATTAGATCTAGAAAATCTGACGATGAGATAGTTCAGATGCAAAGAGCTTGCGACATTACAAAGGCAGGTTTTGACAGAGTTCTTCAATTTGTGAAGCCTGGAGTAATGGAATACGAGATCGAAGCAGAATTCATGCACGAATTTCTTCGTCGAGGTTCAAGAGGATTTGCATATACCCCTATTATCGGATCAGGATTCAACGCCTGTGTACTTCACTACATTGAAAATCAAAGTGAGTGTAAGGATGGCGATGTTATATTAATGGATGTTGGTGCTGAATATGGCAATTATGCTGCAGATATGACTAGATGTATTCCAGTTAGCGGAAAATTTACGGCCCGACAAAAAGCTGTATATAATGCCGTGTATTCAGTTATGCAAGACGCCATTAAGCTTCTCAAGCCAGGCGTGAGTCTTCATGAATATCATAAAGAAGTTGGGGAGTTAATGACTAAACAACTTTTAGATCTCAAGCTTATTGATAATCACGACGTAGAAAAACAGAATCTAGCATGGCCAGCATATAAAAAGTACTTTATGCATGGCACATCTCACTTTATTGGCCTTGATGTTCATGACGTAGGTCTTTGGAATGAACCGATTCAAGAGGGAAATGTTTTTACAGTAGAGCCGGGGATCTACATCAGGGAGGAAAATCTTGGGATTAGGCTTGAAAATAACATTGTCATAAAGAAAGATGGCTTTATTGATTTAATGGGTCATATTCCACTCGAGGTTGAAGAAATAGAGGAAGCTATGAATAGATAATTTCTTAACTTGTTGACTCAAACACACACTCAGCAAGAATATGAAATTTAGATTTTCATCTGTTTTACTCCTTATTCTAATTTGTTCATTTTCGGCGAACTCGCAATTCATTGGATTTACATCGGAGCTAGACACGGTATTTTTTGGAGCAGACACTCCAACATTAGAAGATCCTTTTGACCCGGAGGGTGAGCTAGAATTTTACGGTGCATATAAAATCTACGCGAACTTTTTAAGCCCCGACGACGCTTTAAGTGCTCTTTATGCGGATGTATTTTCATTAAATACCCCATCGATGTTTATCGATGCGCCCTGTGGATGTCACAACCCTGTAACTAGTTCGTACGCGATGGACGCAACAAATCCATCTGCATTATGGATAGGGCCATTTATGGATTTAGAATACGATACCTATATGACAATCGGTATGGGAAGTAGTGACGCCATAGGATTTTTACCTCAAACTGTAGGACTGCCTTCAGATGGTTCAAACATATGTAATGACGTTATTGATAATGGATCAATTTTCAGCGTCGCCATGCCACAGAATGCAGTAGCTGGTGATGACCTGAAGGTTCTAGTTGCTCAAGTAACTACTTGCGGACATTTTACTTTCAGTGCTTGTGTTCAAGTTTTTGTAAATGGCGTTCAAGAAGATATTCAATACGACTGCCCTGGTCTTTTAAATGTAACACATGTTTTTGATGACGGTGAGTGTGTGAATGATGCCGATGGTGACGGAATTTGTGACGAATTTGAAATTATCGGATGCATGGAAGAAGATGCCTGTAATTTCGATCCTGAAGCAACAGACAATACCGGAGGATGTGACTACTCTTGTTATGGCTGCACAGATCCATTTTCATGTAATTACAACGAAGAATCTACAATAGATGATGGAACTTGTGAGTACACTTCATGTGCAGGCTGTACAGACCCTGTAGCGTGTAACTTCAATTTAGAGGCTTGGTTGGAGGATGGCACTTGTGAGTACACTTCATGTGCAGGTTGTACAGATCCTTTAGCCTGCAACTATGAAGAAGGCATGACAATAGACGATGGCACTTGCATACTTCCAGGTGATAGTTGTGATGACGGTGAAGAATACACTTATGAAGACTTTATCCAAGAAGATTGCTCATGTACTGGTTACGGTTGTGACGATCTAGACGCTTGTAATTACAACCCAAATGCAATTCCAGATCCTAGTAGCTGTAATTACATAACTCTTTATTCGATTTCGGGAGAAGCTTATCCAAATGCGATTATGCTTCTAACATATCTATATCCAAATACGTCAGGCTCAACTTATGAGTGGACTATTATAAATGGAGATATAGAAGATGGCGAAGGAACCAACCTTGTTGAGGTAGCGTGGTGGGGTAATGACGAAGGAACGCTTTGTGTAACTGAAACAAATAGTGGTGGCTGCTCAGGAGAGCAAGTGTGTTTAGATGTAGACATTACTCCGGTAAATCTTGATGAATTAGGGTTTCTTTCTTTCCTTCTATATCCATCTCCAGCTTCTACGACTTTAAATATTAAAGCGCCATCTTTTGGTTCTGCGGAAACAGCTATTCAGATTCGAGATGCGTCTGGAAGAGTAGTACATTCATCTTCAATAAGCTCCAATACATCTATAGATGTGTCTCATCTAGCAAGAGGAGCTTACTTAGTGAAAATAATTTCAGAGGGACAGTATAGTTCTTTCCAACGTGTGATATTACACTAGAATTATTGCTATAGCCCATGAAAAATATAAGCGCGATTTCAGATGTTGGGTATTTAGAACCTTATGAAAGGTTGAAAATAGCGTTGTACTTCACATTGATTTCACCAAATTACGTAATCCAAAAATAATAGCCATGGGACATAAGCATGACTATAAAAAGCTCAACTCAAGAAAGGGCATGAGCAGAAGAAAGTTCCTAGGCTCAGCTGCATGCGCTGCTGTTGGATCTACAACTTTCCTATCGTCATTCACATCTCTCGGGATGATGAATTCACTATCCGCACCAAGGAAAGCTTTTGGATCTCCACCACCTGACGGGTACAAAGCATTGGTTTGTATTCTTCTTGCTGGAGGGAATGACTCTTTTAATATGGTTGTACCAACTACAGCAGAACCATATAACGATTACGCAGCCTCTAGATCTAACTTGGCACTTACTACCGGTGAATTGTTGCCGTTGAACTATACAGATTCATTAGGCATTAATTATGGACTACATCCGGCAATGCCTGAGGTGGCTAACATGTTTAATTATGGCAAGGCAGCTATCATAGCAAACATTGGAACTTTACTTGAGCCGGTTACAAAGACTCAGATTATAAATAGTACAGCTCCTTTGCCATTAGGATTACAATCTCACGCTGACCAAGCTCGTCATTGGCAAACCTCAATTCCTCAAAACCGACATGCCAAAGGATGGGGGGGGAAGGTTGCAGACATTCTTGCAGCTGGCAACTCGAATCAGGACATCTCCATGAACTTGTCTCTGACTGGAACCAACCTTTGGCAAGCAGGAGAAATAGTTGATGAATTTACAATTACCCAAAACGGTAGTGTAGGTATAAGCATTTTAGGAGGGACGGATCCATTTGAAATCATACTTGCGCAAGGATTAGATAACATTTTAGACCAAACCTACAACGACGTCTTAAAGCAGACCTATGCAAATAAGGTCAAGACGTCTCAAACACAACACGAGGGATTCACGGCAGCCCTTGAAGGCCTAACTCCACTTTCAACGGAATTCTCTCAAACCGCAATTTCAAGGCAACTTAGAATGGTGGCTAAAAGCATTGCTATTGCAGGTGGTATTGGGATGGCTCGACAAACATATTACATCAGATTCGGAGGATTTGACAATCACGGAGAGCTATTAAACAACCACTCTGCAAGACTGTCTCTTCTTAGCGCTGCCATTAGTGAATTCTATCAAGCAATGGATGAACTTGGGATGTCTGATAGCGTAACGACATTCACAGTTTCAGATTTTGCGAGAACACTAACTTCTAATGGTTTTGGTACTGACCATGCATGGGGTGGAAATGCTCTTGTGTTTGGAGGCGCAGTTAACGGGGGACAGATTTATGGTCAATACCCTTCTCTAGCACTAGATAATGAACTTGAAATTGGAAACGGAATTTTATTACCTGAATTATCTACTGATGAATACTTCGCTGAGCTTGCTTTATGGCTTGGTGTTGATGGATCAAATTTGGTTGACATATTCCCTAACCTTGAGAATTTCTATACTCTTGGATCGGGGAATCCAATAGGGTTCTTAAATATCTAATGCCATGAAAAAATTACTGTTTATACTATTAGCGATTTCAACCTTGACGAAGCTCTAGGTAGCGATTTTTATTATGGAGAAGAAGGCCCAAATTTTGATGGCCTTTTAGTAAGGTATTTACTTCTTTCAATTGTGTCCAATTACGGAGGACCTTGTTACGGATTTTCAGAAATGAAAATAGACGTTGATCCCGGGGTTCTTGAAGTTGATGAGCTAGAGTTGGAGGTATTTAATTTTGGTCTACATCCAAACCCTGCAAATGACATTGCAAATGTTCAATTGGAAAATGCATTAGGATCTCAGCTTACTCTTTACAGTCCAACGGGTGAATTTTTTTTAAGCCAAAAGACAATATCCCAAACAACAAGACTAGACTTAACAGATCTACCGACAGGAATATACTTGGTTGAAGTAATAAATAAAGAAGGTTCAAGTGCAACTAAGAGGCTGACAGTTGTAAATTAATGGTAGATTAAACCCCTATAGCAACCACTTCTTCTACGGCTTCAAGTTTCGACTTAAGCAGTTGTTCGATACCTCCCTTAAGGGTTTGGGTAGATGACGGACAGCCTGAACATGCACCCCTTAGGTGTACGTAAACAACCCCATCCTTAAATGCTACAAAGTCTATAGCACCGCCGTCTTGCTCAACTGCTGGCCTAACAAATTCGTTAAGTAATCTTTTGATTTCATCGTCATGTTTTGACGGTTTGATGTCAGTGTCTTTAATAAAATTAATTGGTGGGGCACTTTCATCTAGGACTATATCAGACGAGGCTTCGCCCAACATTTCTAATGCTGCCTCGACTTTATCCTCTTCAACGGCAAACTCATTCTCCATCAACCATTCTCGGATATACTCTCTAAGTTGATTTACAATCATTTCCCAACCTAGACTCTCATCCTTAGTCACAGCTACTATAGAGCCACTTATAAACACCCCAGTTACAAATGGAAAGTGGAATAACTCAACAGCAAGAGGAGAGCAAAGTTCAGCTTTTTCTGGACTTAAAAATTCCAATTGATGACTACCTGAAACTAAGGGTCTATCCGCCACAAACTTCATTGTTGTCGGGTTTGGCGTCATTTCAGCGTATACGTTCGTAGGTATCTTATAAGTAGACATAATATTGCAAAGATACTTGGATTACTTCATCAGTCATTAACTTGTGAGTCCACTTAGAAATCATGATAAATCTTCTAAAAACAAGCTTTGCTTTTGTGGCACTTTTTGCATCGATTTTTTCATCGAATGCTTTAGCCCAAACCCCCACTCAACATTCTTCTACTTTTCCAATCAATGGCACTGTAGATAAACATTTGGTGAGAACAATCCTACAAAACGCAACCGTTCACATTGATGAAAACACAACAATATTGAATGGAACAGTTGTACTGTTCAGAGGGATGATAGAAAGCGTTGGAACATCTGAGGAAATTAGTGTCAACGGACCTGCTATAACTCTAGATATGAAAGGATATCACTTATATCCCTCATTTGTAGACTTGCACAGCACGTATGGATTACCAGAGGTAAAGCTTGCTGAATGGTCGAGAAATCCTCAATACGAATCAAACAAAAAGGGAGCTTACGGTTGGAATCAAGCAATTAGGCCTGAGATTAAATCTTGTGATGTATTTGTAGAAGATTCTAACAAGGCTAAAACTCTTCGTGAAGCAGGCTTTGGTGCTCTACTTATTCATGTTCCGGATGGAATTTCAAGGGGAACAGGCACTCTAGTTATGCCGGTTGACGACCCCAGAGACGCAATAATTAGAATTGAAGCTTCTGCGCATTACAGCTTTAGAAAAGGGTCATCAAAGCAAAATTACCCAAGCTCATTAATGGGATCTATTTCTCTTTTGAGACAAACTCACTTTGATGCTAGATGGTATAATGATGCAACCAAACGCGGATTATCCGGCGGGACAAATCTAAGTCTTGAAGCGTTTAACAATTCTCAAAATCTCCCGCAAATCTTCAGTGCCGGAAATTGGAAAGACATTCTAAGAGCAGACAAGATTGCTAAAGAGTTTGGGCTAGAATACATTGTCCTTGGAGGAGGAGACAGTTATCAAAGAGCAGAGGCAATTGCTCAGACAGGGTCTACAATAATTGTTCCTGTAAACTATCCAACTGCATATGATTTAAGCGATCCATTCTTAGCAAGATTTGTTTCATTAACCGAGCTCAAACATTGGGAATTAGCGCCAAGCAATGCTTCAATTTTAAATGAGGCAGGAGTAAATATTTGCTTTACATCTGAAGGCTTAAGGTCTCCCTCAGAATTTTTGCCTGCAGTAAGGAAGGCTGTTGAAAGAGGCCTTCCGGAAAATGATGCACTCGCTGCTTTAACATCGAATCCGGCAGAAGCAATTGGTGCTGAAAATTTAGTAGGAACAATTTCTCCGGGGCTAATGGCAAACATCATTGTAACTGATGGCCCACTTTTTAAAAATAAAACCAAACTTGTAGAGCACTGGGTGAGTGGAGAACCTACAATTATTTTAGATAGAGATGCATTGAACCTTAAAGGCGATTACAGCTTAACTATTGGTTCAAAAACCATTGATATGATAGTTGACGGGGAAATTGGTATGTGGGAAGCGACGGAACAAGTAAACGACACGACGACTAATAAAATTAACTTAAATCTAGACGGAAGAACTATAGTAATGTCTCTTACAAGGGATCAAGGACTAGTTAGAATGACGGGGAACATCTGGATGGATAGTCGAATTTGGGAAGGAACGGCAGTAGACGCTCTTGGTAATTTAATGGAATGGAGTGCGGTTAAAACCGATGACAAACAGGTTGACCTTGTTAAATCACCAAAAGACTCGACAGATGTTAAAATATCAGCTTTAGGGGAGATAATATATCCATTTACAGCTTATGGTTCAGCAGAATCTGTAGGGTATGAAAATGTTGTAATTCGAGGCGCGACAGTTTGGACTTGTGAAGATGAAGGGATTATTGAAGATGCAGATATACTCATAAGCGAAGGCCAAATTATTTCAGTTAGCAAGCGAATAAATCCATCTGAATTTTTGGGATCAAAGACCGAATTTGTTGAAGTTGACGGAAGAGGAAAGCACGTCACGCCTGGCATAATTGACGAGCATTCTCATATTATAATTGAGAGAGGTGTAAATGAAGGAACTCAAGCGAGTAGTGCAGAAGTATGGATTGGATCTTCTCTAAATAGTGAAGACGTTAACATGTATAGACAGCTTGCAGGTGGTGTAACATGTGCTCAGCTACTTCATGGATCGGCAAATCCAATAGGGGGGCAAAGTGCTATAGTAAAATTCCGTTGGGGATCACTTCCTAGCGAACTATTGTATCAAGAGGCATCACCATTCATCAAGTTTGCACTTGGAGAAAATGTTAAACAAAGTAATTGGGGGGATATGCAGACTACTAGATTTCCTCAATCTAGAATGGGAGTAGAGCAAGTATTCTACGACAATTTTATAAGAGCAAGAGAATACGGTCTTAACCAATACAACTATAGGCAAGAATTGAGAAAAACTAAGAGGAGAGATGTTTTGGCCGGAAGGGGCCCACTTGAACCTCGTAGAGATCTAGAGCTAGATGCGCTTTTGCAAATTCTAAATGAAGAAAGATTTATTACTTGCCACAGTTACAGACAAGACGAAATCAACATGCTAATGCATGTAGCAGATTCTATGGGATTCCGCTTAAACACCTTTACTCATATTTTGGAGGGCTACAAGGTTGCTGATAAAATGAAGGCACACGGAGTTGGGGGTTCAACATTTAGCGATTGGTGGGCATATAAGTACGAAGTGAAAGACGCTATTCCATATAATGCTGCCGTACTTTACGACATGGGCATCACGACTGCAATCAATAGTGATGATGCTGAGATGGGACGCAGACTTAACCAAGAAGCAGCTAAGGCTGTGAAATATGGTGGAGTGCCTCAGGAAGAAGCATTAAAAATGGTGACATTGAATCCGGCTAAGCTTCTTCATATTGATCACAAAACAGGATCGATTAAAAAAGGAAAGGATGCTGATGTTGTGATTTGGGATGACAATCCTCTGAGCATGAATGCTCAAGTTGTTGCTACTTATGTAGAAGGGCGTTGTTTGTTTAGCATAGAGAAGGATACTGAACTTAGAACTGCTATTAAAGCAGAAAGAGCAAGGTTAACGGAAAAGATGCTGAACTCATCGACTTCAGGGGAGAAGCTTAAAAAGCCTTCTGAGAGAATTAGACTACATTATCACTGTGATACATTAACTGAAGAAAACAGATAAGATGAAGAAGATTATTTCAATAGTGATACTTGGTCTGTTTTTCACTTTAGGATTAATAGCTCAACAGACACCAGCTCCAGAACAGAGCCGGTCTATTTTGATTTTAGGCGGTACAGCACACCTTGGCACAGGTGATGTAATTGTTGATGCAGCAATAGGCTTTAGGGCGGGTAAAATTGACTATGTAGGTAGAGCCTTTCAGGTTGATAAAAGCAAATATGATGATATAATTGATGCTTCGGGAAAAGAAATTTACCCTGGGTTCATTGTCACGAACTCTACGATAGGGTTACAAGAAATCGGAGCAGTTAGAGCATCAAGAGACCAATACGAAGTAGGCACGTTTCGCCCCAATGTACGCTCGCTTATAGCTTTCAATACGGACTCTGAGATTACACCTACAGTTAGAACAAACGGAGTCCTGATGGGCCAAATTACGCCTCGAGGTGGAGTAATTAGCGGGTCATCAGGAGTTGTGCATTTTGATGGATGGAATTGGGAGGATGCAGTAGTAAAGATGGTTGATGGAGTTCATTTGAATTGGCCTATGACTCATCACAAGCACAATAGGCTTGGTAAGGTTGATATTAGAAAAAGTAAGACTTATAATCAGAGCAAACACGAAATCACAACATACTTCTCTGAAGCAAAGGCTTATGCTACTGCTAACCCTGAAGCATCTTCTAGAGAGATGGATGTAAGACATGAAGGTATGCGTGGACTTTTTGATGGATCGCTTGCTCTTTATGTGCATGCAGATGATGCTCGAGCAATTTCAGAAGCAGTGCACTTTAAGCGCGAGATTGGCATTTCTAGAATGGTAATTATTGGTGGTTACGATTCTTACTTGGTAGCTGACATATTGCGTGAAAATGGAGTCAGTGTACTATTAAACAGCGTTCATCGCCTTCCTCGTTTTAAGGAAGACGACGTTGATTTACCGTATAGACTGCCTAAACTGCTAGCTGATGAGGGTGTGTTATTTGGACTTCAAGTAGATGCTCGAATGACAGAAATGAATACTCGTAACCTTCCTTTCTACGCGGGGACAGCTCGTAAGTATGGATTAACTGATGAGCAAGCTGTGATGGCTTTAACACGAAATGTCGCTCAAATTTTGGGTATAGATGCGACTTGTGGTTCTATCGAAAGAGGTAAAGATGCGACACTGTTTATATCATCAGGTGATGCATTGGATATTATGACCAATAATCTAACTCACGCATTTATTCAAGGCAAACATATTGACCTTGATAACAGGCAGAGAGAACTATACAGAAAGTTTCAAAGTAAATATGGAATTGAGAGTAAAGACTCTCCAAAGTAACTAGTATCCAACTTTTGAACGAGTTCTAGCTAGAACTTCAGAGGCAATTTTTCTAGCTTTTTCAGCACCTATTTTCAGAGCTGCATCTATCTCTTTACGATTTGCCATTAAGTGTTTAAATCGCTCACGTTGTGGAGCAAATCCATCAACTATTGCTTCGAACAATTCTTTTTTTGCGTGACCCCACCCGTATCCTCCAGCTTTAAGAGATTTTTCCATTTCAGCCACGTCACTTTTAGATGCAATTAATTGGTAAAGCTTGAAAACTACTGATGAATATGGATCTTTTGGATCTTCAAGTGGTGTTGTATCAGTAACAATCTGCTTATTAATAACCTTTTTTATTGCGGATGGATCTGCCAAAATGTCTAAAGTGTTGTTTTGAGATTTAGACATTTTCCCACCATCTGTTCCAGGAACATACATGGTGCTTTCATTAACCATAACCTGTGGCATAACAAAAGTCTCACCGAATTTATGGTTGAACCTACTAGCAACATCTCTTGTCATTTCTATATGCTGCATTTGGTCTTTACCTACAGGAACTTTTTCAGCATCATAGAGAAGAATATCTGCAGCCATAAGCATAGGGTAGACAAACAGCCCTGCGTTAACATCTTCAAGTCTATCAGCCTTATCCTTAAAGCTGTGAGCAAGAGTGAGACGAGAGTAAGGGAAGAAGCATTGTAAATACCAACATAGCTCAGTCACCTCAGGGACATCACTTTGGCGATAAAAAACGCTTTTCTCGGGGTCAAGCCCAAATGCTAACCAAGCTGCAGCAACAGCATAAGTGTTGTCTCTTAGCGTAGAGCCGTCTTTTATTTGGGTTAGCGAATGAAGGTCGGCGATAAACAGGAATGACTCGTTAGTTGGATTATTAGCAAGATCTATGGCAGGCTTAATTGCACCAAGTATATTGCCTAAATGAGGTGTTCCGGTACTTTGTATTCCAGTTAGGATGCGCGCCATAGTTCAAATATCAGCAGAATTCATTGAATGCTAACCTCAAATGGGCAGCAATAGCTTCAGCTGTATTTCCCTCGATGTGATGACGTTCTATCATCATTGCAATTTTGCCATCTTTAAAAAGCGCTATGCTTGGTGAAGACGGAGGGAAGGGAAGCATAAACTTTCTTGCATGAGCAACAGCATCTGTATCAACTCCAGCGAATGCTGTTGTGATATTATCAGGTATTTTATCGTTGTCCAATGCCTGTATTACAGCAGGTCTCATAGAACCTGCAGAACACCCGCATACGCTATTAATCGCAACAAGAGTAGTTCCAGGCTTATCTAAAGCTTTGTTTACATCTTCAACAGAAAGAAGTTCGCGAAAACCTGCGTCTGCAAGTTCGGCCTTCATAGGTGCTACTAGTTCAGGAGGGTACATGTGTAGATTTTAAGAATAATTCGTCGTATTGTTTATTATCGATAGGCGACGGTGCGTCTATCATAAGATCTCTTCCAGAGTTGTTTTTAGGAAATGCGATAAAGTCTCTAATTGACTCAGACCCGCCAAACATTGAGCAGAGTCTATCAAATCCAAGAGCTAATCCACCGTGTGGTGGAGCTCCATATTGGAAGGCATCCATTAGGAAACCAAATTGAGCTTGAGCTTCTTCAGGTGTAAACCCAAGAAGGTCAAACATTTTTGATTGTAACTCTCTGTCATGAATTCTAATTGAACCACCGCCTATCTCAACACCATTGATAACCATATCGTAGGCATTTGCTTTAACCTTACTAGGGTCGGCATTGATTAATTCAAGTTGATCAGGTTTAGGCGAAGTAAATGGGTGGTGCATTGCGTGGTAGCGTTCAGTATCTTCATCCCATTCTAAAAGAGGGAAGTCCATAACCCAAAGTGGTTTGAAAACCTTTGGATCTCTTAAGCCAAGTTCAGAACCCAGGTGTAATCTAAGTTCTCCAAGTTGCTTTCTAGTCTTATCAAGTTCACCTGAAAGAATCAAAATTAAATCTCCTTTTTCAGCACCCGCTTTTTCAGCCCAAGCTTCTCGAGAGTCTTCGTTAAAGAACTTGTCTACGCTACTCTTTGTAGATCCGTCTTCGTTTATCTTACAATAGATAAGTCCCTTAGCCCCAATTTGTGGACGCTTAACCCACTCAGTTAGCTTATCAAGTTGCTTCCTAGTGTATTCAGCAGCTCCTTGCACAACAATACCTAATACGGCTTCAGCTGTGTCAAATACACCAAAACCCTTCCCTTGAGCGACGTCCGCTATATCTACGAATGTCATCCCAAATCGAGTGTCTGGCTTATCAGATCCATACAATTTCATTGCATCGTCATAATCCATTCTAGGAAAATCCTCAATCTCAATATCGAGGACAACCTTAAAAAGATGTCTCACCATTCCTTCGAAAGTGTTAAGAATATCCTCTTGTTCTACGAATGCCATCTCACAGTCAATCTGTGTGAATTCAGGTTGACGGTCAGCTCTCAAATCCTCATCTCTAAAACACTTAACGATTTGATAGTAGCGGTCGAATCCACTCACCATTAAAAGCTGCTTAAATGTTTGAGGACTTTGAGGTAATGCATAGAATTGACCGGGATTCATCCTTGATGGAACGATAAAGTCGCGAGCTCCCTCTGGTGTAGACTTGATCAAATAAGGTGTTTCAACATCGATAAATCCAATTGAGTCAAGATACTTTCTTGTTTCAATTCCCACTCTGTGACGGAGCATGATGTTTTCTTGAATTGGATTACGACGTAAATCGAGGTAACGGTATTGCATTCTCAAATCGTCACCACCATCAGTTTTATCCTCGATTGTAAATGGAGGATGTTTACTAGCGTTTAGAACTTCAAGAGATTTAACATCAATTTCAATATCACCTGTTGGGTTTTTGGGATTTTTGTTTTCTCTCTCCACAACATCGCCGGAAATTTTAATAACGTATTCACGCCCTAACTTTCTAGCTTGAGTACAAAGCTCAGCATTAGTATCCATATTGAATACTAACTGCGTTATTCCATAACGGTCACGTAGGTCTACAAAGGTCATCCCCCCAAGGTCTCTAGTCTTCTGTACCCAACCTGCAAGGACAACAAGAATGCCTTGATTTTTTAGGTTCAGGTCTCCACATGTATGTGATCTATGCATGGCGCAAAGTTAGAAACTTATCTGCCGTAGATTCGCATTATGCAAAACCAGTTTAACAGTGCTCAAGAACGCCTTGAAAAGATGCGTGAAGATGCCCTTAAAGGCGGAGGGGAAAAACGCATAGAAGCTCAGCATGCTAAGGGAAAACTCACTGCACGTGAGCGAATTAGTTTATTAATGGATCCAGGAACATTTGAGGAACTGGGAATGTTAGTGACGCATAGGTCTACGAATTTTGGGCTTGATAAGCAGAAATTTTTAGGCGATGGAGTTGTTACAGGTTACGGAAAAGTAAATGGAAGACTTGTATATGTCTTTTCTCAAGATTTTACAGTTTTAGGTGGTTCACTTGCTGAAGCACATGCCGAAAAGATTTGCAAAATCATGGAGCTAGCTCTTGAAAATGGAGCACCTGTAGTTGGGTTGAATGATTCTGGTGGAGCAAGAATTCAAGAGGGAGTTGTCAGTCTTGGAGGATATGCTGACATTTTTTATAGAAATGTCCAAGCTAGTGGAGTAGTGCCTCAACTATCATTAATTCTTGGGCCTTGTGCTGGTGGAGCAGTTTATTCTCCTGCGCTTACAGACTTTACATTTATGGTAGAGGGCTCTTCTTTTATGTTTGTGACAGGACCAAATGTCGTTAAAACTGTAACTCATGAGGAAGTTAGTTCTGAAGAATTAGGAGGTGCCAAAACCCATGCAACTAAATCGGGAGTAACTCACTTTACAGCGCCACACGAAGCAGCAGCGATAGAACAAGCAAAAGCAATTTTAGGATTTCTTCCACAAAACTGTGAAGAGGATCCGATAGCTCTCGATTACTCACCTTCAGACGAAAAGCGCCCTAAGCTTGATAGTCTAATTCCGGAAAACACTCAACATCCGTATGATATTAGAGAGGCAATAAATGAAATTACAGATGCCGACAGCTTTCTTGAAGTCCAAAAGGATTACGCAGAAAATATTGTAATTGGTTATGCTAGGCTTGCTGGAAGATCAGTTGGAATAGTTGCAAATCAGCCCGCATTTTTAGCAGGAGTATTAGACATTCACGCATCAATAAAAGCTGCTCGTTTTGTTAGAACATGTGACGCATTCAACGTGCCATTATTAGTTCTAGAAGACGTGCCAGGATTCCTTCCGGGAACAGACCAAGAGTGGAATGGTATTATTACTCATGGAGCCAAACTGCTTTATGCATTTTCTGAAGCGACTATTCCGAGGGTTACAGTAATTACTAGAAAAGCATATGGTGGAGCTTATGATGTAATGAATAGCCGCAATATTGGAGCAGACATGGTATATAGTTGGCCAACTGCTGAAATTGCTGTAATGGGAGCAAAGGGTGCCGCAGAAATTATTTTCCGAAAAGAAATTCAAGGTGCAGATGATCCTTCTGCTAAGCTTGCTGAAAAGGAAGCTGAATATGCAGAGCTATTTGCACATCCTTACAACGCTGCAGCAAGGGGATATGTTGACGAAGTTATATCGCCGAGTGATACTCGAGAAAAATTAATTTCAGCTTTCGAAATGTTAGAAAATAAGGTGAGGAATAATCCTCGCAAGAAGCACGGGAATGTCCCTCTTTAAATAGAGAATTACTTAACCCTCTTAATAGAACAACCAAGAGGAGGAGTTGTGTTCTTTCTAATTTTTTTTCCTTCAGAATGGCGTTCAATTGCATTGATTAAATAATGCTCTTCAACTTCTTCTGAACTATCAACATTATCGTCGATTGCTCCCATATAGATTAGATCAAGATTGCCGTCAAAAAGGAAAACGTGAGGTGTTGTTCTAGCACCAAATCCATTAGCAAGCTTACTTTCTTCATCAACTACATAAGGAACAGAATATTCCATATCACGAGCTCTATTTTTCATAGCGCTTATGTTATCCTCCTTCGTGCGTTTAGCAGAATTCGAGTTTACTAGAATAGAACCAATTCCCTTAGAATTAGCAAGCTCGATGATTTCATTATAACGCCCTTCCCAACCTTCAGTTTTGTCACCACGTCCAACAACGAAAGGGCATGAATTACAAGTGAAAATCACAAGCGCCCCATTTTCACCAGCAATATCTTCAATAGAAAAAGTCTGTCCATCTACATTCCTCATTTTGTATGACTGGAATGGGACTCTATCTCCAATTTCGATTGTAGGGAATTGTGCTGTAACAGCTGTCACTGCAAAAATTGCAATTAGAGATAGAACTAAATTTTTCATGACTTACTTTATTAATAGAGCGTCTCCATATACATAGAAACGGTAACCCTCTTTGATTGCTTCATTGTATGCATCCATGATTAGTTCATGTCCTGCAAATGCAGATTGAAGCATCAATAAAGTTGATTGTGGAGTATGGAAGTTAGTTAAAAGACTATCAGCAACACGGAAGTTATATTTAGGGAAAATGAACGTATTAGTCCATCCTGTGAATGGCTTCAATGTATTTGTTGTACTAACAGAAGTTTCCATTGCACGCATAGCAGTTGTGCCAATTGCACAAATTCTCTTTTCTTCTGATTTTGCACGATTTACGCGTTCTACACAACTCGAAGGGATGATAAGCTGCTCACTATCTACTTTGTGTTTAGTAATATCCTCAACTACGACTTCACGGAAAGTGCCAAGGCCAATGTGGAGAGTAAGGAAGCTCATATCGATTCCTTTAATTTCAAGACGCTTAAGAATTTGCTTTGAAAAGTGAAGCCCTGCAGCGGGAGCTCCAACGGCACCTTCAACGTTTCCATAAATAGTTTGGAATCTTTCAGCGTCGATGTCTTCAGTACCTCGATCTAAGTAACGAGGGAGTGGGATCTCACCAAGATCAGAAATCTTCTTTAAAAACTCACTTTTAGTACCTTCGAAAAGAAAACGAAGAGTTCTACCTCGAGAAGTAGTGTTATCAATTACTTCAGCAACAAGCTCATCGTTTTCACCGAAGTAAAGCTTATTTCCTATTCTAATTTTTCTTGCAGGATCTACAAGAACATCCCAAAGCATACTTTCTTCGTTTAACTCTCTTAGAAGGAAAACTTCAATTACAGCACCAGTCTTTTCTTTATTTCCATAAAGTCTAGCAGGGAACACTTTGGTGTTGTTTGCGACAAAGACATCGCCTTCGTCAAAAATATCGATAATGTCTTTAAACATCTTATGCTCGAATTTACCCGAAGATCTATCGATAACCATAAGGCGGCTATCCTCTCTGTTATCTAGTGGGTATCTCGCAATTTGTTCTTCTGGAAGGTCAAACCTGAAGTGCGATAATTTCATTCTTTGAGCTGACATTTATATGCAGTTTTTAGGGTGCGAAAATTGAGCGTGCGAAACTAATCAAAAACACCATGTAAGTCAAGTACTTTCAGCCTTAAAATTCAGCCTATGCTAAAGACTTGACAGATGAGATAAATTCTTGTAAATCATAGGCAGTTTCAACAGTGAAATTCCCGCTCTTTGTTCGCCGTAATTCGACAAGGGTTCCGCCGACATTGAGGGCTTTGCCAAGGTCTCTGGCAAGAGCTCTTATATAAGTTCCTTTTGAACATTTTATTAGGAACTGGGCGTCGATTATGGGGTGATTACTTAAATGATTTGGGGTAAAAGAGGTTATTTCGAAACTGAAAACTTGAACGGATTTGGGTTTGAGATTAACTTTTTCTCCTCTTCTTGCCGCATTGTAGGCCACGACTCCATCCACTTTTTTTGCACTGAATTGAGGGGGTATTTGGGCTAAATCACCAATAAAATTATTGGTCATTTTAGAAATATCATCGTTAGAAAGGGCTTTGATCAATGACGGATCTCCCCAACTATCAATTTCAGTTTCTGAATCAAATGAAGGAGTAGTTACACCTAACCGTATTGTTCCTGTATATGTTTTCTCTTGAGCTTGGAGCTGGTCAATTGTTTTGGTTTTTTTACCTGTGCATAAAATAAGAACACCCGTTGCAAGAGGGTCGAGTGTGCCTGCGTGACCAACTTTAATTTTTCTCAGTTTGAAAACGTTTTTGAGAGTCCCTCTAACTTTGTTTACAACGTCAAAACTGGTCCAAGTTAAAGGTTTGTCAAACACTAAAACCTGGCCTTCCAAGACCTCATCCACACTTGAAAATGGCAAGTTATTCGACATTTTTATTTTCCTTTCTAGCTGTACGCCCGCTAGTCATTTCAGTTGCGTCTGATGCTGTCATGCCAGCCATGTCTTCAAATATACCAAGCGCATGCTTTACTGATTGTACACCTGTAATTTTCAGTCGTAGGGCACCGTTTCGTTGGTACATACTTGTTTCACGAGTGTTTTCCTTGAGATAGTTTAATATGCGTGCAAACATTGGACCTTGGAAGTACGGACTATCCTCCTCTGACACAAATGCAGCAATGAGCACCTTACTTTTGAGAATCACTTTTTCCATACCTAATATTCTTGAAAGCCATCTTAATCTTATTGTTTGAAGTAATTCTTCAGTTTCTTTTGGGATGGGGCCAAACCTATCCTCTAACATTACTTTAAACCCTTCAAGTTCGCTTTCTGAGTCTATGCTATCTAGTTTTCTGTAAAGAGTAATTCTTTCAGGGATGTCGCTGACATAAGAGTCAGGAATTAGAAGCGCTAGATCAGTTTCAAGAACTGTCTCTTCCACATAATTTCCAGTTTCACGTTGCTCTTCTTTAAATAGTTTTTTGAAATTAGTTTCCTTGAGTTCTTTGACTGCATCTGCAAGAATTCTTTGGTACATCTCGAAGCCGATGTCGGATATGAATCCGCTTTGTTCAGCACCGAGGAGGTCGCCAGCTCCACGAATATCAAGGTCTCGCATTGCAATTTGCACTCCACTTCCTAGGTCACTAAATTGTTCGAGGGCTTGTAGCCTCTTCCGAGATTCAGAGGGGAGAGCGCTTAAGGGAGGAGCCATTAAGTAGCAAAATGCTTTTCGATTTGACCGCCCAACTCTTCCACGTAATTGGTGTAGATCACTTAGGCCAAACTTTTGGGCCTCGTTTATCAATATTGTATTTGCATTACTGATGTCTATTCCGCTTTCGATGATTGTTGTAGCCACTAATACATCGTAACCTCCTTCAATAAATCTCGCCATAACATCTTCGAGTTGTTTACCCTCCATTTGGCCATGCCCAATTCCAATCCTTACATCAGGACAAAGTCTTTGAATCATGCCAGCAACATCAACAATATTACCAACTCTATTATGAACAAAATACACTTGTCCTCCACGACTCACTTCGTAAGTGATAGCATCTCTAATTGTCTCTTCGCTAAAGCCAGTCAGGATAGTTTCGACAGGATGACGATTTGGTGGCGGTGTTCGAATAATACTCAAATCGCGAGCGCCCATAAGTGAAAATTGAAGAGTACGCGGAATAGGAGTTGCAGTTAAAGTAAGGGTGTCAACATTTTCTTTCAGGGTCTTTAATTTATCCTTTACACCAACCCCAAACTTTTGTTCTTCATCAATAATTAGTAAGCCCAAATCCTTAAACTTCACTCTTTTTCCAACAATTGCATGAGTACCAATAAGAATATCTACTTCTCCATTTTCTACACGGTTTAGAGTCTCAGTTAATTTTTTGCCTGTCTTGAATCTGTTTATGTAATCGACAGAAACAGGAAAGTCTTTGAGTCTTCTAGCGAAGCTTCTCATATGTTGCATACTCAAAATAGTCGTCGGGACTAAAACAGCGATTTGCTTACCGTCGGTTGCAGCCTTAAAAGCGGCGCGAATAGCAATTTCAGTTTTCCCAAAGCCCACATCTCCACAAACAAGTCTGTCCATGGGCATTTCCCTTTCCATATCTTCTTTTACTGCCTTTGTCGATTCGTGTTGATCTGGAGTATCGTCGAACATAAAACTTGCTTCAAGCTCATGTTGGAGATAACTATCTGGCGAATATGCAAAACCCTCAGCGGCCTTTCTCTTAGCGTACAGTTTTAGTAGGTCGTATGCTATTTGCTTTACCTTGGATTTAGTTTTGGCCTTAGTCTTAGCCCAAGTAGCAGTGCCGAGTTTGTTTACTTTGGGATGTGACCCCTCCTTCGATGTGAATTTCGAAATTCTGTGAAGGGAGTGAATACTCACATAGAGGACGTCGCCTCCTTTGTAAGATAGCCTTATCGCTTCCTGCTCTTTGCCGTTTACCTCGATTTTATGTAGACCTGAAAACTGACCTATTCCGTGGTCGATATGAACTACGAAATCGCCAACCTCTAAGGCCATCAATTCCTTTATGGTCAGAGCCTCCTTACTTTTCTTGTACCTCTCTTTGAGCCTGAAGCGATGGTACCTATCGAAGAGTTGATGATCGGTGTATACAAGAATTTTCAGTGCCTTATCGACAAAACCATTACTCAACTCCATCGCTATTGGGTTGTACGGGGCGTCGTCCTCTCTATCCGAAAAAATATCGTGAAGACGTTCGAGCTGAGTTGCTTGGCCGGAAACAATAACATTTACATATCCATTTTTGCCGTTGGCAATTAGGTTAGAAGCAATTAGATCAAAATTCTTGTTGAAAGCTGGCTGTTCAGTCATTTCATAATCGATGGTCAGCCTATCTGGGAAAGTAGTCCCTCCGTCAAATTCGACCACTCTGAAATCCTCAATCATTGATTTAAACACCCTTGGGTCGAGGTAGAGCTCCTCGGGTGGAGTATGATTAAGCTCGCTATCTAATCTTTCGTAATGCGCTCTTGCTTTTTCTAATTCAGCACCAAGTCCCTTTTCACAAGACACTACATCGTGCATCCAAATCACTGTGTCTTGAGGGATAAAACTAAAGAAACTTTCTTTTGACTCATGTAGCATTTTCTTGCCTACGTTTGGGACAACTGTTGCTCTTGTGAGTTTTCCAACACTAAGTTGACTTACTGGATCAAACTTTCGGATTGAATCGATTTCCTCTCCAAAAAACTCTAATCTGTATGGGTAGTCTAAAGAATAACTGAAGACGTCAACAATTCCACCACGCATGGCATATTGGCCAGGTTCATAAACGAAATCTACTTTCTCAAAACCGTATTCCATAAAAACCTCATCGATAAAATCGAGGGTGTAGTTTTCGCCAAGGGCGAGGGTAAAGGTTTGGGAACTGAGTTTCTTTTTTGTGACAACTAACTCTGAAAGAGCGCCGGGGTAGCTCACGATGATACATCCATCACGACCGCCATTTATTTCATTGAGCACTTGAGCTCTCATTCCTATGTTCGAGTTTTCTACTTCTTCTTCTTGGTAAGGAACTCGGGCCGAGCGAGGAAAAAGAAAAACTGGACGCGGATTTTTAACTAGGATTTGCTCCACGTCATTCATGAAGTAAGCAGCCGTCTCTTTGTTTTCTAGAACGAATAAATGATGTCTTGGCTTTATCCCAGACTCCAGCTCTCTTTCGAGTATTCCGCAAACACTAAGTGGTAATGCAGATCCTACGACATTTCGTAATTCGACCTTTCTCCCCTCGTTTTCAAGGGAGTTGAGAACCGTAGTTGCTCTATTATCGCGTCTATAAAATTCTAATAGATCGTCTGTGCGCATCTATTTTTTATGATGACTGGCATTTTTGCATAACCTCAACGAGATGTCTACTTCCAACATAGTATGGAATTCTCTGATGTAATTCTGTTGGTTGAATGTCTAGTATTCTTCCGTTATCATGAATTGCTACACCTCCAGCCTGTTCCGCGATAAATGAAAGAGGAGAGCATTCGTAAAGTAGACGTAGTTTTCCGTTTGGTTTGTGATTAAGCGAAGGATAAATATAAATTCCTCCGTGAATAAGATTGCGATGAAAGTCTGCAACTAATGAGCCGATATATCTTGCCCTACAGTCCAAGCTCTTATCATCATGGCAATACTGCACAAACTTTTTAGTTGGTTCAGTGCACGAGTCTAATAAAGCACCATTTACTGAGTAGGTTTGGCCTATATCAGGAAACTCCATTTTAGGGTGAGAGAGAAAAAATTCTCCAACCGCAGGATCAAGAGTAAACCCATTAACACTAGTCCCAGTTGTATAGACTAGCATTGTAGAAGATCCATAAAGAACATAACCCGCAGCAATTTGCTCTGTCCCTTTTTGTAAAAAATCTGCATTAGTAATAGGCTCACCCATGGGAGTAACCCTTCTGTAAATACTAAAAATTGTTCCTATACTTACATTGACATCAATGTTTGAAGAACCATCAAGTGGATCAATTAGAACAATGTACTTTCCATTTCTCCCTTCGTCTCCACAAACAAAAGCTTCCTCTTGTTCTTCTGACCCTATGCCTGCAACAGATTTTCCAGCAGAAAGGATCCTCATAAATGTATCATCAGCAATTACATCTAGCTTTTGCTGACTCTCATCTTGAACGTTCTTCGAACCGGAATCACCTAAAATTCCAGCAAGACCTGCGCGATTTACTTGGTGGCTTACAATCTTAGATGCCACTGAGATGTCAGTAAGTAACCTAGTTAATTGTCCGGAAACAAACGGGAATTCCGCTTGGCCATCCATGATAAATTCACCTAGTGTTATTGTCTTGCTCATGCGGCAAAGGTAAGTCTAGTGCGATGGATAGAGAATGAAATTCTTTTACGCTTAATTGCTCTGCCCTTTTAGATGAAAATTCCTCAGGAATTGAGTGCTTAGGGAAACCAGCACTGCATAGAGAATTTCTCAAGGTTTTTCTTCTTTGGTTAAATGCCCCCTTTACCACTCTTTTGAAATGAGAAAACGAACATCCTATGTCTTGGGCTTCATTTCTCAACATACGAATAACACCACTCTTTACTTTTGGCGGGGGGTCAAAAGCATCCTCGTGAACGGTAAATAAATATTCGATATCGTAATACGATTGAAGCAAAACACTAAGTATCCCGTACGTTTTACTTCCAGGCCCTTTAGCAATTCTTTCAGCCACTTCCTTTTGAAACATCCCAACTAATTCAGGGACTCTGTTTCTTTTGTCAAGCACCCAAAACAAAATCTGAGATGAAATATTGTACGGGAAATTTCCAGCAACGATAAATGGAGTTCCGTCAGGGAATGCCATATCAGGGTCCCATTTTAATAGATCAACGCCATAAATTTTTTCAGAATCTAATATCTCTTCTGTTACTAAATAGTCAACGCTTTCTTCATCTAGTTCAACGACATGAAGGTCAAGATCGCCACGAGAAATTAATGGCTTTGTCAAAGCCCCTGTTCCTGGGCCAACTTCTAAAACGGTTCTACATCCTTGGTGACAATTAATTGAATTGGCAATTTTTTGAGCAATTCCAGGGCCAGTTAAAAAATGTTGACCTAGATGTTTTTTTGCTCGAATATCCATTAAGCCTTTCCTTCAGAAATTATAGGAAGCACTGTTCTAAATGCTACTGCTTTTGAACCCCACTTTTCCATAAAATCCTTTTGGAGAGCTGGCGCACATTCTTTTTGGTATTCGTTAAATGAATCTACAGAATGAGCAACATATTGTACAGCAAAAGTCAAACCTCCTTGTTCATCACCTTCAACTCGACATAGTTTGAAATCTCTAAAATGGCCTGTATTAAGGACTTCAGGGATGTGGTCTTTATGCATGTATTCAATCCACTCTTCTGCAAGAGAAGGATCAACACTAACAGTTATGTTGTAAAGCACCATTTATTCTTCTAATTCACCAGTTAATTCTCTATATCTTTTTCTTGCTTCTACGGTATAAAGAGAACCACTAAATTCAAATAGCAATTTAGAATATAGCTCTTCAGCTTTTTCGTAATCCTTTAAAATCTCATCGTATATAATAGCTAAATTATACAACGCATCGTCACCCGTTATATCATCAAAATGCAAGTCAACAACATCATAGTAATATTCTATCGCCTCGTCAATATTTCCTTCTTGCATAGCAAGGTCTCCTAAAACGACTAATATTTCATCCTCTAATGAATGACCTGGATAATTAGTCACTAAAGTGTCTAAGGTTATCCTTGCCTCATCAAATCGGCGTTGCATAATGAGCAGATCAGCCCTAGCAAAAATTTCCATTGGTTCGAAAATCGTGTCTAGATTAAAATTATCAGTAATCAATAAACTCAAATCAATAGCATCATTAGAAATAAGTTTTGAAGTTGAGGCTTTAAGTGCATCAAGCTGAGTTTGAGCCCAAGCAAAATCACCAGTGTAATAACTAATTCTAGCATTTCTATATTTTGCCTCATGACCCAATGGATCATCTTTAAAGTCGATTACTATTTGAGAAAACACCAAGGAAGCATCCCAAACAAGATCGGCAAAAACATACACGTCTCCCAACTCTAATTTACAAGCAGCAGCCACTCGTTCATTCAATGCGGGCAATTTTAATACCGCTTCTAAGTTATCCATAGCCTCTTCTGTTCTGTCTAAAAAGAAAGCCAAAAGATGAGCATGGTCCTTGACCATGATTGCAGTTTCAGGCTTTACACCTAAATCTGTCAAGCTCGCTGTGTAATCCTTTTCTAGATTAGATAATGCTATAATATCGAGGGGCATATCCTTTTTAAGTGATTCTAATCTCACTCGAAGAATTTCAATTCTAGCTGTATAGAAATAAGGATTCCTAACACCCATTCCTGCCACATATTCATAGCACTCAAGAGCTGTCTCAAGGTCCTCGTTTGAGGCAGATGTATTTCCCAAATCCATAATTCCGGCTCCATTCTCGTTTAATCTTATATCTAAAGAACGAGCATGAATAAACGCAGAAGAAAAATCTTTTTCTTGAGTAAAGAACCAAACCAACATTTTAGTGAACACTTCTTCTTCAGGGTATTTCTTTGCCGCCTTCAAGAGCTCCCCTTTTACCATTCTCACATTTGACCTCTCTGTTTCGAGTCTTAGATTTCTATTAAGTGAAGTCTGTATAGTTGTAATATAAGTAGGCTTAGTATGAAGAAGCGCCATAAAGCTTTCAACCATTCCGGAATAATCACCCATCATACCCTTGAGGTTTGCAAGTTCAAAATGAAAATCATTAGTTCCCACTTCAATTGCTTTCATGTAGGTTTTATATGCAAGGTCTAATTCATCGAGGTGGATAAATGCATTGGCCAAACGAATAGCATGACCTCTTCCTGGCTGCATTATCTCTAGAGCATCGTCAAAAGCATCGAGCGCTTTTTCCCTCATATCAAACCTTACGTATAGCGCACCTAAATCCACATATGCTGTTGACTTGCTATTCTTATGTATTCTTTTGAGACGCCCCTTTACAAGCTTTTCAGCATCGGAAAAATCATCCATAGCGAGCAAAGACTCATAGTACATCTGGTAGACCTTATTAGTTTTATTCTTCTTGTAAATATCCCCTAGATAAAGTAGCGCTTGCTCATAGCTACCATTGTTGTAATAATATTCAGCGAGCTCTATGTCTGTCTGAGCTTGAGTCAGTTGTGAAAAGAAGAGCATCAGGGGGAGGGCAAAACCACTTCCCAATATTCTTTTTATTCCTCTCATTACTCTTCTGCTATTGATCTAGCCCACTCCCCCCTTTTGTCAGTTATTAAACTGTCAATTGAAGCCCAATGCTCAGCATCAGCTTTAAGTCCTAATCGGAAAAGCCGTTCAGTTTCAGTATAAGCCTCCTCTAGTAGTTTTACCGCCTCAATTTCTCGTGAGGTGTTTTCAGTAATGTATGCGTCATTTATGGTATCACCTTTGGAATCATTTGTAGCGCCAGAGACGATTATTTCAATAAGCCCATTGATTTGGTAAATACACCTTTCACTTTCTTTCTTAAGCCCGCTAAGTCTTTGTGGAGCATCCTTTAAATACCTGCTAGCAGTAGAGAGTTTTCCAATAATTGGAGCATCAGCTCTTACAAACTCTACGTCTACTTCAGCGCCAAGCCATTGTACTTCGTCTTTTGCTGCATTGAGCCTTTCTCGGACAGAAAAAATTGAGTCAGCAGGAAATTCTGATATAAGCAAAGAGATGGAATCTGCGTCCACAAGCGCTTTTTCTAAAATCAACTTGTTGGGATTCTCAACTACGCAACCAACGAGTACGACTATTGATGTTAAGGCAGTGATGAATCTCATTTTAAATTTTGTCGAATCCAACAAATGGGATTAAATCTACAGGAATTTTTACATCACCATCTGCTTGGTGATTCTCAAGTAGTGCAGCAACTATTCTAGGAAGAGCTAGTGCTGATCCATTTAAAGTGTGAACCAAATTTTTTGCTCCATCTGCATCTTTGTAACGACATTTTAGTCTGTTTGCTTGGAACGTTTCAAAGTTTGAAACTGAACTTACTTCGAGCCATCTGCCTTGAGCAGCACTCCAAACTTCAAAATCATATGTGATTGCAGCAGTGAATCCCATATCTCCTGCACACAATCTTAGAATCCTATATGGAAGTTCAAGACCCTCTAGAAGGCTTTGAACGTGCGTAATCATTCCCTCAAGCGCCTTATCAGATGAGCTAGGCTCTGAGATTTGGACGATCTCAACCTTATCAAATTGATGTAGCCTATTCAATCCTCTTACCTCCTTTCCATATGATCCAGCTTCACGACGAAAGCAAGGAGTATATCCACAAAGTTTTATAGGCAGGTCATCTGCAGTTAGAAGTGTGTCGCGATAAATATTCGTAAGCGGAACCTCTGCTGTTGGGATCATGTAAAGGCTATCAGCCTTCATGTTATACATCTGCCCTTCCTTATCTGGAAGTTGCCCTGTGCCAAACCCACTGTCCGAATTAATCATCAACGGCGGGATGTATTCGGTGTAACCAGCCTCATCCGCCTTTTCTAAAAAGTAGCGAATGAGTCCTCGCTGAAGTTTAGCGCCCTTACCCTTATAAAAAGGGAATCCAGCGCCTGTTACTTTTGCCCCTAGGTCAAAATCTATAATATCTTTTTCCTTAGCGATATCCCAATGAGATTTACAATAATCACTAAGATCTACCTGTTCACCATGTGTGCTTATAATCTCGTTATCTTCTTCAGACTTACCAGCAACAACGATATCAGAGGGTGTGTTAGGGATAGTATAGAGAAGGTCATTCATTGAACTCTCATGCCCTTGCATTTTTTCTTTTAGATCTGAAGACTTTTTCTTTAACCCTACAGTCTCAGTTTTGAACTCCTCAGCCTCTTCTTTCTTTCCGGACTTCATCAATTCACCAATCTGACGACTAAGATTGTTGGATTGTGCAAGAGTATCATCTAACTCTTTCTGAAGAAAACGTCTCTCCTTATCAAGTATAATAATCTTGTCAATAGACTCTGTTACGTCTACTCCTCTTTTAGAAAGCGCCTTAATTATTTGATCGCGCTCTTCTCTTATTTGTGTCAGTGTTAGCATTGAGTGTGTGAATTTCGGGCGAATTACTTTAAACCCCACCTTTTAGAAACAAAAAACTCCCGCCCCGAAGGGGACGGGAGTCCAAATTTATTCAGTTTTGACTCTTACGCTTCGGCTCTAGCAAATGGAACTACGCTAACGAAAGAACGGTTATTGCGCTTCTTGCGGAACTCAACAACCCCATCAGTAAGTGCGTAAAGAGTGTGATCTTTACCAATACCTACGTTTGTACCTGGGTGGTGAGCAGTACCTCTCTGGCGAACGATAATGTTACCAGCAAGACAAGCTTGACCACCGAATATCTTTACTCCAAGTCGTTTCGAGTGTGACTCACGTCCATTCTTCGAACTACCTACACCTTTTTTATGTGCCATGATCTAGTGATATTATACTTTAGTTGATTTAGTCGCTTTTTTAGCAGCAGGCTTTTTAGCAGCAGGCTTTTTAGCAGCAGGCTTTTCCTCATCTACTGCTTCCTCCTTTTTAGGAGCGGCCTTCTTAGCAGAACCTTTCTTGATATCCGTAATACGGATCTCAGTTAGGTAAGGACGGAAACCGTTAAGCTTTTGGTAACCTTTCCGACGTTTCTTTTTGAAGACAAGAACCTTGTCTCCCTTCAAATGCCTCTCTATAATGGCATGAACGGCGAAGCCGCTTATAGCCGGGGCGCCAACTGTAACGTCTCCACCTTTATCCAACAGAAGAACCTTGTCAAACTTAATCTTAGCTCCTTCTTTGGCATCTAGGCGGTTCACGAAAACCTGTTGGTCTTTCTGTACCTTGTATTGGTGCCCTGCTATCTCTACGATTGCATACATTGTAAAATATATTTTTTAAATAGCCAAACGGATTTACTCCATAAGGGGGCGCAAAGATAGGGATAACAAGTGTATTGCCCAAGTTTTCATTGGATTCTCTACTTTTTCCCACTACCACTTCTCTTAACTAGGGCTACACCGAAAAGAATTACCATTCCTCCTATAAAGTGCCAAACGGTTAATTCTTCACCATCTAGAAACCCCCACATTGCAGCAAATACTGGGATTATATAGGTAACAGAGCTAGCTGTTAACGCATCGGTCCATTTAATTAATGCGTTAAAAATGGCAAGAGCTGCAGCTGTTCCGATTACTGCAAGAACAACCACAGCCAACATACTTTTAAGTCCAGATGGATTTTCAAGCAAAATAGTTGGAATATCAGAATTAATTAGAGCAAAAAACGCAAACGGCATTACCATTGCTAAAGCAATAGAAGCAATAGTTTTAGCCCCCACCTCAAGTAATTTATTTTTAAGGATGTTCACGCTTAAACCGTAAAAAAGTGTTGCGAGAGCAATTTTTCCGCATCCAAAAATACTAATCCCGGTTTCACCGATGAATACATCAGCAAAATTTCCTCCATCACTAATAAGTAGCATTGCTCCAATAAAACCAATGACTAGACCTATTAATTGGCTTCTTGAAATCGATGTTTTGAAAAGAAGTACAGCGATAATCATTGTGAATAGAGGCGTCAGTGAATTCAACATTCCGGCAATTGCACTAGGAAGTTCGGTTTGGGCTGAAGCAAATAAATAAGCAGGGAGAAGGTTCCCAAATGTTCCAACGCCTAGAATCCACACCCACTTTTCACGATCTACATTTTTAAATTGATAAATTGCGATAGGCAAAAGAGCAATCGCAGCTATATTGATTCTCAATGCTGCAACATCCATTGCCGAGTACACAGGATCTCCTGAAGAATCGAATAGAGCAATCTTCATCAAGATGAATGAGCTACCCCAAATAAAGGCGAGCAAAATCAGCACACCCCAAATCATCCATGTCGGTTTTTGATTTAGCACAGTTTAGCAAAGTTAACCCGTCATACCGTACTAACTTTGTACCATGAGAATTTTATTAGTATCACTTTTTGTAGCATTCATCCTTTTCAGCTGTGGTGAAAATATACCACATGATAAAGCAACACCAATTTTTACAGAGGTTCATAGAAAGGGTCCTGAAACAAGAAGAACACTTAAGCTTGAAATAGAGGGGATGATGTGTGAAGTAGGATGTGCAGCAAAAATTAAAAAGGAACTGCTTGAGCAGGACGCAGTTTCAAGTGTAATTATTGATTTTGATAAAGAAAGAGAAACGGATTACGCCATTGTAGAATACGATCCAAAAGCCAATACAGAGCTCAATATTTACAGTAGCGTAAATATGATTGCTGATGGCCAACTTTACGATGTGATTAAAGTTGAAACTACATACTACAAGGATGATATCCTGAATTGAAAGGAACCACTAACATAGCATTTGTTTTAGTCTTTCTTGTCGTCTTAGCCGGATCTATAGTTAGAATGACTGGGTCTGGAATGGGCTGTCCGGATTGGCCCAAATGTTTTGGACTATTAATTCCTCCAACTGCTGAAGACCAAATAAGATGGTCAGCAGATTCAAAATATGAAGAGGGTCAAATGGTTATTGAGAATAACATTCTTTGGCAAGCTCAAAAGGATCATATTAGTTCAGGCAGTTCGTTTTCGCCAAAGGATTTATGGGAGCCGTACACAAAGCATGATTACGCAAAGTTCAATGTATTTCATACTTGGGTAGAGTATATAAACAGATTACTTGGTGCTCTTTCAGGGATCCCGATACTGCTATTATTTAGTCTTGCATTAACTTCTAGAAAAGCTGTTCCAATCATGCTTGCATCGGGGACTTTACTGTCAGTCTTATTTGTTTCATGGCTTGGTAAGCTTGTAGTTGATGGAAACTTAATACCATTCTCAGTGACAATTCATGCTGTTGCTGCGCTAACTATTTTAGCCTTCCTTGTAGGCATGATGCAATATTTAAATGGAGAGCGTCAAGTAGTTTCAAGGAGAATAAGAATTTTGATTATTGCGTCTTTGGTTATATCCTTTTTACAACTTGTTCTTGGGACTCAAGTTCGAGAGCAGGTAGATATTTTATTAGAGGATGGAGTTAGTCGTCCTGAAATTTTGGACTCACTTCCTACGTGGTGGAAGATTCACAGAACTGCATTTTGGCCTATTCTTATTCTTCATCTAGCATGGGCTGTTCAGATTATTAAGATTGATAGGATAAAGTCTTTTGCGTGGATTACCATTGGCGTTCTTTTAGCCCAAACCTTAACGGGCTTTCTTTTCTCAAATCTAGGCATGCCAGCTTTAGTTCAACCCGCACATATCTTATTAGGATTTGGGTTGATACTCGTTGATTTACGAGTGCTATTAGCGAGTAAAGTTTAGACGAGACCCCCCCCGAGCTAACCGAGGGGATTTTCAATTTTTTCATCGATATCGTGAAGTAATTGAATATAAACGATATCAGTTCTCCCAAATGATTTTGGCTTACCCGCTGCACATTTCACAATCGGAGCCATTTTCAATGCTACACATTGCAACCTGCTCTTCGTGTGTTAGTTCTATAGCTTCTCCTTCTTTTACTTCGTCCTTATACTTCTTATCGATAGTGAACTTAATTGCATCAGCAGCAGCTTTAGTTCTTAGGTAGTACATGCCAGTTTTAAGACCGAGCTTCCAAGCATGGAAGTGCATTGAAGTCAACTTAGAGTTGTTCACGTTCTCCATGAACACGTTCAAAGACTGAGATTGACATATGTAAGCACCACGATCAGCAGCCATATCAAGAATTGCACGCTGAGAAATTTCCCAAGCAGTTCGGTATAGAAGCTTTAGGTTATCAGGAATCTCCTTAATGTTTTGGATTGATCCGTTTGCAGCGATCAGACGATTCTTCATATCCTCGTTCCAAAGGCCCAACTTAGTCAAATCGCGAAGTAGGTGTTTATTTACAACGATGAATTCTCCTGAAAGTACACGACGAGTGTATATGTTAGAAGTGTATGGCTCAAAGCACTCATTGTTCCCAAGAATCTGAGCAGTTGAAGCTGTAGGCATTGGTGCCATTAGAAGCGAGTTGCGCATTCCGTGCTTCTTGATTTCGCTCTTAAGAACATCCCACTCCCAACGTTCAGATGGAGTTACACCCCAAAGGTCAAATTGTAGCTTACCCTTTGACGCTGGCGAGCCCTTATATGTTTCATAAGAACCCTCCTCCTTGGCAAGATCCTTTGATGCGCTACAAGCAGCGTAGTAAATCGTTTCGAAAACCTCTTTATTAAGAGCCTTCGCTTCCTCAGAATCAAATGGGAAACGCATTAAAATGAATGCATCGGCAAGACCTTGAACACCGATTCCAATTGGACGGTGACGGAAGTTTGAAGTACGCGCTTCAACTACTGGGTAGTAGTTGCGGTCGATAATTTTATTTAGGTTTTTTGTTACTTGGTAAGAAATTTCAAAAAGCTTATTGTGATCGAATGTCCCATCTTCTTTTACGAACTTAGGGATAGCAATTGAAGCTAGATTACATACAGCCACTTCATCAGGAGAAGTGTATTCTATAATTTCTGTACATAGGTTTGAAGAACGGATAGTGCCAAGATTCTGCTGGTTAGACTTGGCGTTTGCCGCATCCTTGTAAAGCATGTATGGCGTACCAGTTTCAATCTGAGATTCTAGAATCTTAAACCAAAGCTCTTGTGCCTTGATAGTCTTTCTTCCTTTTCCTTCAGACTCGTACTTTTTGTAAAGTTTTTCGAATTCTTTAGAGTGAGTGTCAGGTAAGCCGGGGCACTCGTTTGGACACATAAGAGTCCAATCACCGTTTTCCTCAACACGCTTCATAAAGAGATCGGGAATCCAAAGAGCGTAGAATAAATCACGAGCTCTTTGTTCTTCTTTACCGTGGTTCTTCCTCATATCAAGGAAGTCAAAAATATCAGCGTGCCAAGGCTCGATGTACATAGCAAATGACCCCTTACGACGTCCACCTCCTTGGTCAACGTAACGAGCTGTATCATTAAATACACGAAGCATTGGAACTATACCATTTGAAGTGCCATTTGTCCCTTTGATATAAGATCCAGTAGCACGGATATCATGCATAGCTAGTCCAATACCACCAGCACTTTGGGAAATCTTAGCACATTGCTTTAGCGTATCATAGATGCCTGAAATACTATCTTCTTTCATTGTTAGAAGGAAGCATGAAGACATCTGAGGTTTAGGCGTACCAGAATTGAATAGGGTTGGAGTTGCATGAGTGAACCACCCTTCACTCAGCATGTTATAAGTACTTACAACTGATTCCAAGTCGTCTTTGTGAATGCCCACAGACACTCTCATGAGCATGTGTTGTGGACGTTCAGCAATGTTGCTATTAAGCTTCATTAAGTAAGAGCGCTCAAGGGTCTTAAAGCCAAAATAATCATAGCTGAAATCTCTATCGTAAATGATTTGAGAATCTAAAAACTCAGCATTTGCTTGAATAATTTCGTGTACATCCTCTGCAAGCAAGCTGGCAGGATCTCCGGTCTTAGGGTCTACATAGTTATACAAGTCGTTCATTGTCTCGGCAAATGACTTCTTTGTCGACTTGTGAAGGTTACTTACAGCGATACGGCTAGCAAGGTGAGCGTAGTCAGGGTGACTAACAGCATTTGTAGCTGCAACTTCTGCTGCAAGGTTGTCTAGTTCGGTTGTAGTTACTCCATCATAAACACCTTCAATTACCCTCATCGCAATGCGAACAGGATCTACATTTTCGTGAAGGCCATAACACATCTTCTTAATGCGGGCAGTGATTTTATCGAATTGTACTAATTCTCTTTTTCCGTCTCTTTTTATTACATACATGGCAATTCTCTTAGTGTGTGGTTCAGATTATTTAGAAGTCGGCGTCTAGGTTGAATCCTTTATCAGAGTCATTGCCATGGTTCATAACCCCAGCCTTTTGGTAATCACCCACTCTCTTCTCGAAGAAGTTAGTTTTACCTTGAAGTGATATCATATCCATAAAGTCGAATGGGTTCGACGTGTTGTATAGTTTTTCGTTTCCAAGTTCAACAAGCAGTCTGTCTGCTACGAACTCAATGTACTGTTGCATTAAGTCAGCGTTCATTCCAATTAGACGAACTGGAAGAGCGTTAGTAACGAAGTCTTTCTCCATTTCTACAGCAGAACTTATAATAGTTTCCACTGTTTTCTTCGGGAGCTTATTAATTAGATGTTTATTATAAAGTAGGCAGGCGAAATCACAGTGCATACCCTCGTCACGAGATATTAGTTCGTTAGAGAAAGTAAGCCCTGGCATTAGGCCACGTTTTTTCAACCAAAAGATCGAACAAAAGCTACCGCTAAAGAAGATCCCCTCTACAGCAGCGAAGGCGATTAGTCTTTCTGCGTAAGAACCGTTTTCAATCCAACGCAGAGCCCAATCAGCTTTTGTTTTAACAAATGGTACAGTGTCAATTGCATTAAGAAGGTGATCTTTTTCTTCACTATCCTTAATGTATGTGTCTATAAGTAAAGAGTATGTTTCAGAGTGGATGTTTTCCATCATAATCTGGAAACCATAGAAGAATTTAGCTTCTGTATATTGCACTTCCTGAACGAAGTTTTCAGCAAGGTTTTCGTTTACGATGCCGTCAGATGCAGCAAAGAATGCAAGTACGTTTTTGATGAAAAATCTTTCGTCATCGTTAAGTTTTTCGTTCCAATCGACTANATCCGATGAAAGGTCGATTTCTTCAGCTGTCCAAATACATGCTTCTTGTTTTTTGTACTCTGCCCATATATCATCGTGCTGGATTGGGAAAAGAACAAAACGGTTTGGGTTCTCCACAAGGATAGGCTCCATAACTTCCGTATTCTCAGGAAGCACCTCTTCAATAGAAGTTTGTTGCGCCATATCTACTTCTTCTATTATGGTTTCTTTGTTCTCGGCGTCCGATACTTTTGAAGATGGTTGTTGCATGTCTAAATGACTTTTAATTGGGTGGTTAAAGAAAATTTTGGGTGGCTGTGGTAAGGCGAAATCGACTCGCAACCAATCAACGTTCCAAAGAAAGTTTACCTACTACATTATTTCAACCCTTCTTCTACTGGAGTTGTTAACATTAAATATTGATAACAGCTTAAATCACTGATAAACACTAAACTAAAGATTTAAAATACCATATTTATGTGAGAGCTACATATTACATTGTTCAATCTCTATTTCAATGAAATCACTGTATTTTTGCCATCATGCTTAAAGGCCTTTTAAAAATTTTTCTAGGGGATAAGTCCTTTTCAGACATTAAGGAAATCCAACCTGTTGTTGACGCAGTGCTAGAGGAGGAAAAATCTCTAGAGTCACTAAGCGCTGATCAGTTGAGAGAGAAAAGTTCAGAGTTGAAATCAAGAATTCACGCTCATGTTGAATCCTTGCAAAAAGAAATTGCCGAGCTCAAAGCTCATGCTGCGACAATGTCAGAAGCCGACTTAGATGCTAAAGAGGCAGTCTTTGACAAAATTGACAGCCTTGAGTTAAAAGTCAATGAAGAACTCGAAATAGTATTGAACGACATCATGCCAGAAGCTTTTGCTCTTGTAAAAGAAACAGCCAAGCGATTTACAATGGAGGGAGATGTTGAGGTGACTGCTCAACATTTTGACAGAGCCATTGCTGCTGAAAGAGATGTAGTTAGAATTGAAGGCGATAAAGCATATTGGGCCAAATCTTGGACTGCTGCTGGTTCAGAAGTTAAGTGGGAAATGATTCACTACGACGTGCAGCTAGTTGGAGGTGTAGCTCTTCATAGAGGTAGTGTTGCTGAGATGCAAACTGGTGAGGGTAAAACCCTTGTGGCGACACTTCCAGTTTTCTTGAATGCATTAACTGGAAGGGGAGTTCATGTTGTTACAGTAAACGATTACCTAGCGAGACGTGATGCTGAGTGGATGGGTCCTATTTATGAGTTCCACGGACTTAGTGTTGACTGTATTGACAAGCATCAACCTAATAGCGAGTCGAGAAGGGATGCTTATAAGTGTGATATCACATTTGGCACGAATAACGAATTTGGTTTTGACTACTTAAGAGATAATATGGCGCAAAAGCCAACCTCATTAGTTCAGCGCCGCCATCATTATGCAATTGTCGATGAGGTAGATTCTGTTTTAATTGATGAAGCAAGAACACCTCTTATTATCAGTGGTCCGACACCCAAGGGTGATGAGCAAGAATTCGATGCTCTAAAGCCTATGGTAGTGAAGCTGATTAAGGTTCAGCAAAAAGCTGTTCAGGGCTTCTTGTCTGAGGCTAGAAAACTTCTCGATGATGGAATTTCTAAACAACAAAAAGAGGATTGTGGGTTAGCGCTTTACAGAGCCTTTAGAGGTCTACCGAAGTCTAAGCCTCTTATTAAGTTTTTGAGTAATGAAGGCATGCGCCAAACATTGCTAGGAGTTGAGGGATACTACCTTGCGGACAATCAGCGTGAAATGCACAAAGCTGATGCTGAGTTGTATTTCGTGATTGATGAGAAGAACAATCAAATTGAGCTGAGTGAAAAGGGAATTGCTTTCTTGACAGACGGGATGGAAGATGATGCATTTTTTACTATGCCTGATCTTGCAACTGAGCTAGTTAATGTAGATAATTCCGACAACACCGATGATGACAAGCTTGCAAAAAAGCAAGAGATCATGAGGGACTACGGAGTGAAGTCAGCGAGGATACATTCTATGAATCAATTATTAAAGGCATACACTCTTTTTGAGAAAGATGTCGAGTATGTGATTATGGACAATAAGGTGAAGATTGTTGACGAACAGACTGGTCGTATTATGGACGGTCGTCGATACAGCGATGGACTTCACCAAGCAATAGAGGCGAAGGAGAATGTGAAGATTGAGGCGGCAACTCAGACATACGCAACAGTTACTCTACAGAACTACTTTAGGATGTACCACAAATTGAGTGGTATGACCGGTACAGCTGAAACGGAGGCAGGTGAGTTTTGGGATATATACAATTTAGACGTAAAAGTTATACCAACGAATAGGCCTATAGCAAGAGCGGATAAAGAGGATTTGGTCTACAAGACAAAGAGGGAAAAGTATAACGCTGTAATTGAGGATGTAGAGAAGCTTAGTAAATCTGGAAGACCGGTTCTAGTTGGTACAACAACGGTTGAGGTAAGTGAGCTTCTTTCAAGGATGTTAGACATGAGGGGGCTGAAGCACCAAGTGTTGAATGCCAAGCGTCACCAACAAGAAGCGGAAGTTGTAACTAAGGCAGGTGAACCAGGAACGATTACCATTGCTACAAACATGGCTGGTCGTGGTACTGACATCAAGTTAAGCGATGAGGTGAAGGCTGCAGGAGGGCTTGCAATTATTGGTACAGAGCGTCATGATTCGAGAAGAGTTGATAGACAGTTAAGGGGTCGTTCGGGCCGTCAAGGTGATCCGGGTTCGTCTCAGTTCTATGCATCACTTGAAGATGATTTGATGAGATTATTTGGCTCAGACAGAGTTGCCAAAATGATGGATAAAATGGGTCATCAAGAGGGAGAGGTGATTCAGCATAAAATGATTTCTAGGTCTATTGAAAGAGCCCAAACCAAGGTTGAGGAAAACAACTTTGGCGTTCGTAAGAGACTATTGGAATACGATGATGTAATGAATGCTCAACGTGAGGTGATTTACAAGAAGCGTCGCCACGCACTTCACGGTGATAGAATCAGAACAGACATTGCAAACATGTTTTTTGAACTAGCAGAAAACAATGTCGACGCAAATCACGAGCACAAAGATTATGAGAACTTTAAGCTTGGCATGCTCGCACAAATGGGAATAGATTCCCCAATTAGTGAGGATGATTTTATTACAGGAAAATCCGATGATTTGGTTTATTCAATTTACTCATCATCTGAAAATAATTATAGAGCTAAACTCGATGAACTTGCTACAAGAGCTCATCCCGTTATTAAGAGGGTTTACGATGATGACTTAAATGACTACAAGAACATTTTAGTGCCATTTACTGATGGTCGTAAAACTATTCAAGTAAGCACTGACATAGAGGAGAGCGTTGCTACTGAAGCTAAGAGCGTGCTGAAGTCTCTTGAGAAGCAAGTAGTACTAGCTGTGATAGATCAACATTGGAAAGAACACCTTAGGTTAATGGATGATTTGAGGGCAAATGTTCAACACGCGCGTCACGAGCAAAAAGATCCACTTCTTATATACAAATTTGAATCTTACGAACTATTTAAAAAGATGGTTAGCAAGATCAATACTGAGGTTGCTTCCTTCTTGATGAAGTGCACAATTCCTTCTAATCCAAACGAACAGAAGATTAGTCAAGCAAGACAAACACAAAGTTCTCCTCAAGGGATCACATCTAAGGCAGGGGTAGAAAATATATCTCAGCAAAATTCTAAATATATAAGGCAAGGAGGAAGTGTCGGTCAAAGTAGATCACCAAATTCACCTCCTAAAGTCTCGCCAATTCGAACCCAGAAAAAGATAGGAAGAAATCAAATAGTAACAATTAAGAAAGGGAATGAAGTTAAAAGTTTAAAATATAAAAAAGCTGAAATATTTTTAAATCAAGGATGGATATTAGATGATAATATTTCCTCTTGATTTTATGATTGGAGACTTAACGTAAATACCCATAGTTTTTTTACATAACTCGGCGAATTCTATACATGTTTTTGGGGTATATAAGCTGTTTTTTTGGTGTACTAAAAAGTAAAAGGATTCTATTCCCAGTCTAGAATGAGAGGCGATCCATTTAACCCAATTTTTAATTCTTAACTTATCACTTTTGTGACCACTATATCCTCCAAATCGGACAAGAATAAAGGGTGCAGTCACCCTCATATGTAAGGCATCTCGTCTAGTTGCGGTGTCACAAATAACGGCCCCAATTCCAAGCCTTGACATTGTCTCCCATACAGAATCCGCTTGATGCCCTCTTTTAAACCATTCCGGGTGCCTGAACTCTACTGCCATTTTTAATTCTCTAGGCCAAGACTCTAGATATTCAATTAGTTTTTCAGAATGCTTTGGCCCAAAATGTGGTGGAAGTTGAAGAAATGCAGGGCCTAATTTTTCACCCATAGCAAGCATACCTTCTATGAAATCATCTGTGGGACCTGCACAATTATTTAATCTTCTATAATGAGAAATAATTGCCGGGAACTTGGGACAAAATTTAAACTCATCTGGCATTAATTCTGCCCATTGTAACATTTTATCTCGAGGATAAATTTTGTAATGAGTTGCATTTAATTCTATGTTTCCAAACTGAGAACCGTAATGTTTTGGCCAAGTTCTCATTGGGTCTTTTTGTGGATAAACGCTTCCCCTCCAGGGCCTTATTGTCCACATTGTTCCACCAGCTGAAACTTTTACTCTCTCATATTTTGATGATGAAAATTCAATACTAGTCTGAGGGAAATCCCAAATAATTCCATTTAGATCGTCTGTACTATCAACCTTCCCAAATTTCACTTTACAAACCTAAGGCTCACACAAGTGAATTAGACAATTTTACAAATGCTTAATTTTCTCATATTTAATTATTATGGCTTTAATAGTTGATTTATTTTTTGAGTTGGCAGATCCGAGTACTTGGAGCTACTTTTCTTGTGTTAGCCTAGATATAAAAATATATCTTTGATGTCTATGCCGATTTCTTCAAATATCATAAAAGAAGTAGAAACTCTAATTTCAAATGAGACAAGTAACATTGCTAATATGGCAAATGTTTGCACACATTTAATGGAAAGATCTGGATGGCATTGGGTTGGGTTTTATACAGTTGATGAAGTTGCTGATGAATTGGTTTTGGGACCATTTCAAGGCCCAATTGCATGTACAAGACTTAAACGAGGAAAAGGAGTTTGCGCTAAATCTTGGGAGGAAAATTCAACAGTTGTAGTAGAAAATGTTCATGAATTTGAAGGCCATGTAGCATGCAGTTCAATAAGCAATTCAGAGGTGGTTATTCCTGTAAGAAAATCAAGGAATGTTGTAGCAGTACTTGATATTGACAGTATAGAATTCAACGGATTTTCTTCCGATGAAATTAAATATTTAGAGTTAGTAGTTCAGAAATTAGAATCTAGATGGGTAGGGTAGAGGCTCTTGTGATAATTACACTTTTTGTTTCAGCTTGTGCTCAGGTTGGCGTACCAACAGGAGGCGAGGTGGATAAAATACCACCAAGGGTAATTTCAGTAATGCCTAAACTTGGAGCAACAAACGTATCGCCAAAGCCTGGAGGAATGATGACTTTTGAATTTGATGAATATGTTAATATTAGGCAACTAAGCACTCAACTATTGGTTTCTCCGCCCTTGACTAAACAAGTTGATTGGGTAATGAAGGGAAAGACAGTTAGCTTTATTTGGAACGAAGAACTAAAAAAAGACAAAACATATATTTTCCAGTTTGGAGATGCTATTGTAGATGTGAATGAAGCAAATCCGATAAGTGACTTAATGCATGCGTTTTCTACTGGTGAGATCCTTGACACATTGAGTCTAACAGGTAAAGTAGTAGATGTTTTTTCAGACGAAAAGCAAGTAGATAAAAGAGTATTTGTTTATGATTGGGACTTACAAATTGACTCAATATTATCAGGAGCGCTACCTCTTTTTGTAACAACAACAAATGAAGATGGGTTTTTTACCGTTAACTATATGCCAGAAGGAAAATATAGAGTTCTTGCAATTGACGATGTTGACAGAAACTATGTTTGGACGGATGGAGAGCATCTTGCGATAAATGAAAAACAAGTTTTTGTTTCATCTAAAGACACATTATTGCATGACATGAAAATGCAGAAAACGGATGGGGTGGATGTTAAATATTTTGTTGGAGTAGAGAGGGATAGTTTGGGCTTGGTGAAGATTGAATTAAGTGAAGAGCTAGGCGGCATTGAAGAGATTACAGCTGAAGGAATGGAGTTGTATAATGATGCAGAAAATTTGTGGCTATGGTCATATCCAGAAGACGTTGAAAAAGCAATTGTAATTTGGGATGACTCGGACACTCTAAAAATCTCAGAAGAGAAAATAGGAGAGGCGACAGCTTTTTCAATAACAAAAGCTCCAGAGGGGAAACAGGTTCTAGGCTCCATTGCAACATTTACTTTTTCCAGACCTGTGACTTTTGTTAAACCAAATAGATTTCAGTTAACAAGGTCAGACTCTATTAATGTAGATATAGAGAATGTAGAAATTTCTAATTCTAGTCCTTTTGATATTAATGTAGAAGCATTATTTGGCCGAGGCAATGTGGTAGAATTAAAAATGTTTCCAGGATCAGTTGAGGGTCAAGGAAAACAAGTTTTGACAGATACGCTAACTAGAAAATGGTCAACATTTAAACTAGATGAGCTTGCAGAATTAATTGTTGAAATTAATGCTGAGGGATGGTTAGAATTGATTTCAGCAAATGGCACTGTAGTAGATATTGTTGATCTTGAAATGGGAATGCCGCCTTTGAGATTTAAAAATCTAACCCCTGGATCTTATACCTTGAGATGGCTAGGCGACCCAAATGCTAATGGAGTTTGGGATGGAGTAAGTCTCAAGAATTGGACACTACCTGAACCCGCTAGAGTTATGCAGTCGACAATACAAGTAAAAGCGGATTGGACTCACGAGGTGAGCTGGGACATCAACGAATAATTATCCGTTTATCTCTAAGAATTTCTTTACGGATTTTAATGGGCCAAACACAACTAATGTGTCAGTCTCACGAATCTTAGTGTCAGGCTGAGGAACACCAATGATGTGTTCTCGTATTTCAGTTTTCCCGTTTTCGCCCTCTTCAAATTCTCTTCGAATTGTAATCAAACGCAATTCGTATTTAGAGCCAAGAGAAATGTCTCTAAGAGACCTTCCCCAACAATTTTTAGGGGCTTTGATTTCAGCAATTTCATATTCGTCAGGAAGTTGTAAGAAACCTCTAATACTTGGATTAATTAATCGTTCAGACACAACAGCTGCTACCTCACTTTCTGGGCTAAGAATTTCTTCTACTCCTAAAGAGCTTAAAATTCTATGCTGTTTTTTATCATTTGCTCTAACGATGATTCTTGGAATTTCAAGGTCTAAAAGATTCAAGGTCGTTAATACAGTGGCTTCAAAATTTTCTCCAATTGCTACTACAGCAGCGTCTATATCTTGAACGTTTTGGCCTAAAAGAGCCTTCTTATCTGTAGCGTCTAATGCAACAGCAAGAGATACCTCGTCTTTTAAATTTTCAGCTCTTTCAGGCTTAGAATCAAAGGTAAAAACCTCAGCCCCACGCCTTGCTAGCGACAGAGCTATTTGAGTTCCATACCTACCAGTTCCAAATACTGCAAACCTTGATTTTTTCATAATGCTAATTTAGAGCGTCTTGAAGAATAAGACCAAACCTAGCGATGTCTTCGAAGCTATTATAAAGTGGAACTGGCGCCATTCTAATAACAGCGGGGTCACGCCAATCCACAATTACTCCGTTCGCTGAAAGAGTGTCAAACAGTTCCCTTCCCTGACCATGTGCAACGACGCTTAATTGACATCCTCTATTGTCATGATTACATGGCGTTATAATTTCCAAATTGGCGCTAGTTGCTTCAACAACTTTCCCAATAGTTTGTTCTAAATAATCAGTAAGCCTTAGAGACCTTTCTCTCAACACTTCCATGCCACCAGCTTCTTTAAAAATATTTAACGATACATTGTGTATTGCCATATTGAAGATAGGTGCGTTACTCATTTGCCATGACTCAGCTGTACCCATACTTATATAATCCGGGGTCATCTTAAATCTAGTCTCTTTATCGTGACCCCACCAACCCTCAAGTCTGGGAAGTCTTGAATTGTGGTGTTTTTCATGAATAAAAATACCTCCTACTGACCCCGGCCCCGAGTTCATGTATTTGTATGTACACCAACAAGCGAAATCAATCCCCAAATCATGAAGATTTAAAGGGACATTTCCAGCAGCATGCGCAAGGTCAAATCCGCAAAATGCACCAACTTCATGAGCAGCATTAGTAATTGCTTCTATGTTGTGAAGCTGCCCGGTGTAGTAATTAATGCCACCCATCATTACGGTTTTTAATTCATCCCCAGCCTCTTCAATAGCACTAAGAACATCTTCTAGTAAGATTAAATTTTCTCCTTCGCGTGGTTCAATTTCAATAAGGTCTGTTTCAGGATTTCCACCGTGAAATTCGATTTGACTTAAAAGTGCATATCGATCTGAAGGGAATGCGTTTGCTTCGCAAATAATTTTCTTTCGCGAATCTTTTGGACTATAGAAGCTTACTAATAATAAGTGAAGATTAACGGTAAGTGCGTTCATCGCAACAACCTCTGAGGGTTTGGCCCCAACAATATCAGCTAAATTTTTAGATAAAAGCTCATGATAGTGCATCCATGGATTTCTCGCTCTAAAATGCCCTTCTACTCCGTGCTCACCCCAATCGTCAAGCTCAATTTGTAAAGCATATTTTGCCGCCTTAGGCTGCAAGCCCAAACTATTCCCAGTAAAGTATAGTGCGTCCTTTCCGTTGTGTTGAGAGAAAATGAATTTCTTACGAAACCCACTCAACGGATCCTCCGCATCTAGAGCCTTGGCCTCTGAAATTGAGATTGTATGACTTTGCATCCTTTGAATTTATGTGGCAAATTTAAGTTAGTATTAAATAACAAGTAGCTGAAGCAATAGCATCCCGTCTAAAACTATACTGTAATACCATTCGCCTCTAAATAGTTTGTACACTTTTGGATTAACTAAAACAGTTGTTGTAAGTGCATGAATCGCTAGATGTATTTCTCCTAAATAAGCCCAAGCCCCACCAGCCATCACATTAAGAAGACATGCACACCACAATGAATTTTTACCACCCCACACCATGGGCACCGTCCTCATTTCTTTGAAGTCTACATTTAAATCCCGCACGTCAAATGGAATAGTCAATCCTGAAATGTAAAGTACTCGTGCAATCACTACTCCAAAAAACAATCCCGGTTCAATGCTTGACCTTTGCTCCAACATTAACACCGGCAAAACCACAGTTGCACACCCCCAAACTATGCTTAGGAGTGGTAATTTCACTCCCGGTATTTCTCTTATCGATCTCGCCCATTTCCATAAAGGTAATGGCAGAACGGCATAACCTAGACATGCGACACCAAGAAAGCCTAGCAAAAATAACGCTACATAACCCATCTCCTCCACAACCCACGAAAACGAGAAAAACCAAACCAAAGCCCACACTAAAATCAACCTCACGCCAAATCTTTTAAGAAATTCTAATCGCTCGCGGGGCATATGATCGGGAAAAAGTTTGGCCTTAATAAATCTTTGAATAGAATAACCTAAACCTGTACATGATGATATGAATGCAGAAATGAGCCAATTTCCATCACCTAAACCAAGCACTTTTAAAGACACAATTACACATGCTCCTGACCCAATAGCGATTAGAAAATGGGAGAATCCTAAGAATCTAACAACCAAGCTAGAGGCATGTGAGGAAAAAGTCATGTTACAAAGGTGAGAAAATCATGCCGGAAGATATCTTTGTACTTTCTTTTATAGAGTATGAAAATTGGAAGTTTTGCCTCAAGGCACATGGGTCCTCGTCTAGAAGACCAAAACAAAATGCTATCTGCCATTGGTTGCAGCTCAATTGACAAACTAATTGCTAAGACGGTTCCGTCTGCAATTAGGCTAAGAGATCCCTTGGATCTTCCAAATTCATTGACAGAAAGTGAATACCTTGAACATCTTGACGAACTAGCTTCGAAGAATGTGGTTTTCAGGAACTACATTGGGATGGGATATTACCCGACAGAAGTTCCCTCAGTAATTAGAAGAAATGTTCTAGAGAACGCTGGATGGTATACGGCCTATACGCCATATCAAGCAGAAATTTCACAGGGTCGACTTGAAGCACTTTTGAATTTCCAAACTATGGTAATTGACCTTACCGGAAAAGCAATTGCAAACGCTTCACTATTAGATGAAGCTACTGCTGCAGCTGAAGCAATGGCAATGCTCTATTCTTCTCGTCCTCGTGCCCAAGCCAAAGCAGGCGCATCGACTTTCTTGGTAGACACGGCTGTATTCCCACAAACTTTTGCGGTGATGCAAACAAGAGCTGCCTCTCTTGGAATAAGCCTAATTGAAAAGCCAAGATCGGATTGGGAGTTTTCAGAAAACATGTTTGGTTGTCTTATTCAATATCCAGATGGAAATGGTGAGGCTGAAGACCATACTGATCTCATAGCACGCGCGCATGAGGCAGATGTGAAAGTTGTTTTTGCTACGGATCTAATGGCACTTTTGATGCTGAAGAGCCCAGGTGAAATGGGAGCAGATGTGGTAGTTGGTTCTTCACAGAGATTTGGTGTTCCAATGGGATACGGAGGACCTCACGCAGCTTTCTTTGCAGCTGACGAGCATTACAAGAGAAACTTCCCAGGCAGGATTATTGGGGTAAGTGTTGATAGACATGGTGACCCAGCTATTAGGATGGCTCTTCAAACAAGGGAGCAACATATTCGAAGGGATAAAGCTACTTCTAATATTTGTACTGCTCAGGCCCTTCTTGCTGTAATGGCTTCTATGTATGCGGTTTATCACGGGCCCAAAGGGTTAAGAAATATTGCGGAAAGAATTCACAAGAGGGCCAAATCCTTTGCAACTGCGCTTGGATCAAATGATAGGTTCCAAGTCACAAATAATTGTTATTTCGACACTCTTAAAATTCAAGTTAAAGGTGGAGCTGATGAGATAAATGCCCTTATCGCTCGTGCTCGCGCTAAGAAGATTAACATTCGCTACTACAACGATGGTGAACACGTTGGGGTTAGTCTAAACGAAAGAACGAACCTCGAGGATTTACAAAACCTATGCGATGCATTTGGAGTTCCAATTATCAGAGGCATAGAAATTTCTAGGGAATTTTTAAACACTCTTTATAGAGATGTTGATTATTTAGACCATCCAGTTTTTAATAGTCACACTTCTGAGACTGCGATGATGCGTTATATCAAGCATCTCGAAAACAGAGATTTTTCATTAGTTCATGGAATGATTCCGCTAGGATCTTGTACGATGAAACTAAATGCAGCTACTGAATTGTTACCTATTGCTTGGTATAAGTTTGCGGAGCTTCATCCGTTTTGCCCAACTGAGCAAGCAATAGGGATGATAGAGATTCTTCAAAGTCTTGAAAGTGATCTAGCTGAAATTACAGGTTTTGATAAAGTGACACTCCAACCAAACTCAGGTGCTAATGGAGAGTATGCAGGGATGTTAGTTATTCAGGCATATCATAAAAGTAGAAACGAGGGACATAGAAATATTTGCCTAATACCAGCCTCTGCTCACGGCACCAATCCTGCAAGTGCTGTTATGGCAGGACTTAAAGTCGTTGTTGTTAAGTGTATGGATAATGGTGATATTGACATTGAGGATTTAAATGCTAAAGCTGAAGAACACAGTCAGAACCTAAGCGCTCTAATGATTACATACCCTTCAACTCATGGCGTATACGAGGAGGGGATATTAGAAATCACCGACACGATTCACAAGCATGGTGGCCAAGTTTATATGGACGGAGCCAACTTGAATGCTCAAGTTGGAATTACAAGTCCAGGAAACATTGGAGCAGACGTTTGTCACCTGAATCTTCACAAAACATTTTCTATTCCTCATGGTGGTGGCGGTCCTGGAGTTGGGCCAATTGGAGTTGCAGCTCATCTGAGTAAATTCTTACCCGGCCATCCAATAGTTCATAAGGGCGGAGTGGATAGTATTTCACCTGTTAGTGCAGCGCCTTATGGTTCAGCTTTAATAGGATTAATTCCATATGGATACATTAAGATGCTAGGAGCGAAAGGAGTCAAACAAGCAACAGAAGTGGCAATACTAAATGCGAATTATCTTAAGCATAGACTTGAGGGTGAATATGATATCCTTTACCAAGGAGAAAATAAAACAGTTGCTCATGAAATGATTGTCGATTGCAGATCATTCAAAGAATTTGGAGTAGAGGTGGCAGATATCGCAAAAAGACTTATCGATTACGGATTTCACGCTCCTACAGTTAGTTTTCCTGTGTCGGGGACTATGATGATAGAGCCTACTGAAAGCGAATCATTGGATGAATTAAACAGATTTGCTGAAGCAATGCTATCAATTCGTGAAGAAATCAGGTCAATTGAAAATAAAGAAGTTGACCTAGATGACAACGTAATTAAAATGGCACCCCACACTGCAAAGGAGGCGACTTCAACAGAGTGGACACATCCATATTCACGTGAAAAGGCTGTATATCCTTTGAAAGGGATGCATGTAGATAAGTTTTGGGTTTCAGTTGCAAGAGTTAATGATACTCACGGAGATAGGAATTTAATATGCTCTTGTCCACCTATTACTGACTTTATAGATAAATAAGGTGCTATTAAATCATTCTGAGTTCTATATTTGTAAACCAATCTTGAAATAATAAACATAAATAGCTCAATATGAAGCAAGTATACTTTTTTCTAACTGCAATGTTAGTAGGAACATTTGCAACCGCTCAGGGATTACTTCCTGCCCAAGCGGTAAAGGACGGATTATCGTTCAAAAAGGCGTCTGACGCACCTACACAAATCGATCGTGATGCATTTTGGAGCCACGACTGTAATATTGACAACTGCTCTGATTGGGTGTTTGAAAACGGTTCTGACATCGAAGGTGCTGCATGGTACGAGGTTGACATCAACTTCGAATGTACTACTGAAGGTCCTGCAGGGCCTTACAATCAGTGGGCTGGTGGATCAGGCGATGGTTCAGCGGCAAGTTCGATGAACTCAACTACTTCTGATAATGGTACTCTTATGGTTGACTCAGATCTATTTGGCCAAGATGCTAATTACGATGCAAATTGGGTAGAGAACTGCTGGGTACAAACAGCTAACCCTATCGATTGCTCTGCTGAGCCATTTGTAAGCATCTCTCTAGAAACACGTTACCGTTGTTGGGATAACGGATCTTCTGACGATAGTGAAAAGTGTCTAATTGAAATTAGTCGTGATGGAGTTAATTGGCCAGACATATCTACATTTTCTTTAGAGGATGGAACAGTAGATTACGGTGAAGGACCAATACAAAGTCGTTGGGAAGTATTTGAAGGTTACGGGACGGGTGACCAAAGTGACAACCCAACAATTGCTGAGTTTGACATAACTGAAGCAGCTGGTGGGCAAGAAACTATTTGGATTCGTTTCCGTTGGGCAGGTACTTGGGGTTACAGTTGGGAAATTGACGATATCCAAGTATACGCAACTCCTGCAAACGACACTCGTATCGACAACTATGCAAGTTACACAAATTACTTGCAGACAGGTGTTTACGAGTACGGTGCATGGCCACAATCACAAATTCCAACTGATCTAGAAGCTGGTGTCAAGGTTTATAATTCAGGCTATGAGCCTCAATCTGGAGTACAAATTCAACTAGATCACAACGGAACAGTTGATATGTCAGCTACAATTGATTTGGCTTATCAAGCATATGACACTCTTACAACTCCTTACCAGCCAACTGGTCTTGGTGATGTTGAGATTAATTATACCTTAATTGATGATAATGGTGATGAGAATCCATCAAATAACACTCTTACTCAAGGATTTGAAATTACTGAGTACTCTTGGGGTAGAGACAATGGATTCATTACTGCTGCTTTCCCAGGAGAGGGCACAGATGATTTTATTGCAGTAGCTGGATACGATATCGTATCAGATGTTACTATTTATGCTATTGACGTGGCGATTATTAATGGATACGAAGAAGGAACTGCGGGAATTGCATACTTATATGACGCAATGGATCCTGACTACCTAAGCGATGCTACTCCATCATCTGGTGGTGTACTTGTTCAAAGTGATGAGGTTGATTTAGTTGGTGGTAATGGTAACGAAGCAGGAGAGGAAGTTGCTACTTGGTATACTTTTCTGCTTGAAGAGCCATTCGAGGCGTCTGCTGGAGTCTTCTTAGCTGCTGGTTTTGAATCATACGGTGGTGCAAACCTTCAGATAGGTGAAGCTCAATTCACATATGATCAAACAGCATTTGTTTACGGTCCATTTGGATCTGGTTCTGCATACGGTTGGTATTATACAAACGAAGTTCCAATGGTTCGTTTCAACCTTGATCCAAACGCAGAAGCTGGTGTTGCTGATCTAGGAAATACTCAAGGATTTGAGATGTTTCCAAGTTTCCCTAACCCAACTAACGCAATTACAACAGTTCAATTCAACCTTAATAACGCTTCAGACGTAACGTTTGACATGCGTGATATCACCGGTAAGGTTGTTTACAGACTTGACCTTGGAACTCAAGCTCCAGGCATGAATAGCATCACCATTGATGCTTCTGAATTCGCTGCTGGTGCATACACATACACTCTAACAGTGAATGAAGAGCGAGCAACGGACCGTCTATTGATTAAGTAATAGCTATTTAATCTTATATAAAGGAGGAGGCCAATTGGTTCTCCTCCTTTTTTTTGCGTAATTTGGTTGCCTAAATAAAATCAAGACATGAAACATTTGACATTAACTTTTGGAGCACTTTGCATAGTAGCGTTTGCTTCAGCTCAACGTGTAAACGACCTGCACACATTTGAGCATAAATTATCTAAAGCATCTGTAGAAGAGCTTACATCCTCTCGTCAAGCAGGGGTTGAAGCACTTGCTAACCAACGTGGTGGCGGGACAATTCTATTTGAGGAGGACTTCTCAAACGGATTTGCTGGATCAAACGGAAATGGAGCTTGGACAGCATCTGATAATGCAAATGACAGCTCTTGGGTATATGTTGGATCTAACGGGATGGGGACATATTCCTCTGGAAATGCAACGGGTGTTGAGCACCCTGCAGGAGAATACTCTACAAACATTGGACTACTTGAATCTGAAACTGCAGATAATGGTTGGATGATTTTTGATTGTGATTACTACAATACTCCAATTTCTGAGGGTTATCAAGATATGTCGGGCTCTCTCACTAGTCCTGTTATTGATTTTTCTGCAGCATCATCTGTTATATTAAGTTGGGAACAATATTTTAGGTATTGTTGTTACTCTACCTCTCCTTTGTATGTTGAAGTAACAAATGATGGTGGGCAGTCGTGGGTCACATTTAATGGTCATGGAAATTTCATTGAGGATGCGAATACCGCTTCAGCAAATCCACTTCCAACATCACTAGATATTAGTTGTGTTGCCGCGAACAATGCAGAAGTTCAATTTAGGTTTGTATATACCGGGACAGGATATAGTCATTATTATTGGGGGATTGATGATGTTATAATTACAGCTAACCCAAATGAAGATGACTTAGAGATAGTTCAATTAACGAATGGAGACATTTATAATGTTTGGGAATATAGGGTTACTCCAATGGAACAGAGATATTCAGCTTCTGAAGGAGGTGTTTTAGCGGGGGTATTATATCGTAACAGCGGGACAAACAACCAAGAAAATGTAGATATAACTGTAGAAATACTTAATGAAGATGGTTCTACAGTTCTTAATACTGTAACTGAAACTCTAGACATTGCATATTCATTTGCGAACGCATTAGATTGCCCAGCAAACGCACAGGACACAATTTACATTCCAACAGGATGGGAACCTTCTACAACAGGAAACTATATCCTCAGAGCTACGATTGATGCCGGCGTTCAAGATGTTAATCCTGACAACAATATAATGTCTAAGTTAATTGTATTTTCAGACGATGAATATGGTCATGATGATGAAGGAGCATTAGATATAGAAACTTTTCCTAGGGAGTCAGAAGACATTCCAGGATTTTACAACCCCGCAGGAGCAGGGAATATTTATCATATGGTGAACCCTGGCTCTTTAGCATATGGTTTATTAGTTACGTTTGGACCTGATTGTGGGACAAATCCAAATGGGCAAGTTGCTGAACTTGAATTTGAAACTAGAATTTACACTGATGGTTCAACCGATGGATTATTTGAAAGTTCTTACTGGACTTTTGATCCAGATTGGGCAGGTACTACTCAATATTTAGCATTTGAAGATCCAGTTGAATTAGCTCAGGGTTCTAGTTATTTTGTTGCAGTAATTTCTGAATATGAAAGCGAAGGAGGTTTAACGATCTTAGCTCAATCGAATAGCGATACAGATTTTTCTTCAAGAGAGTTTGATCAAACCGGAGACGGAGACTTTGTTTGGTTTCCAGCCACGTTCACTCCAGCAATTAGATTGATTTTAAGCGAAAGAGTTGGTGTTGAAGAAATTGCAAGTCTTAATGGCATTAAACTTCTTCAAAACCGTCCTAATCCAGCGACAAACACAACAACTTTTGCTTTTGAATTAAGCACAAGCAAAGATGTTCAGTTTGAGATTCGAGACCTAAGCGGAAGAGTTGTAACAAGTATAGAGCGTGGAACACTTGGTGCAGGAAATCACACTATTGATTTCGATGTAAACAAGCTTTCTAGCGGGATGTACACATACTCATTAATTGCAAATGGTGTGACTGTAACTAAGAAAATGACTGTGAAATAATCAGTTAAAACTTTGATTATCAATGAAAGGCACCTCTTATGGGGTGCTTTTTTTTATTTTCATTACTTTCGCAGCATGGGACTTAAAGCATCACTTAGCAAACCATTCGCTAGAGCAGCAATGGTAGAACTTAGAATGCGTACTGCTCAACCCGGAGTAGCGCAAATAAAACAACTTAACGAAATCCTTAAATCTTCAGAAAATACAGCCTTTGGTAAGGACCATAATCTGAGAGAAGGGATGAGTCTTGCATCTTTCCAAAAGAATATACCTGTAAATGGTTACGAGGGAATAAAGAAGTACATAAATAGAGCTGTAAAAGGTGAAGAAAATGTTCTTTGGCCTGGAAAGCCGATGTATTTCTGTAAAACTTCCGGGACCACTTCTGGAGACAAGTATATTCCTATTACTGAGGACAGTTTACCGAATCATTTAAATAGTGCTAGAAATGCACTTCTAGGCCAAATTGCTGGCTCTGGAAACGCAGATTTTGTTAGTGGGAAAATGATGTTCCTCCAGGGCAGCCCAAAACTTGAACAAACAAAAGGCGGTGTTCCATTAGGTCGTCTATCTGGAATTGCCGCTCACCATGTACCAAATTATTTGCAGAGGAATAGACTTCCATCAATGGAGGCAAATACAATAGATGATTGGGAAAAGAAGGTGAAAGCGATTGTTAAAGAAACAGCAGATCAAGATCTAAGACTTATAAGCGGAATACCAACTTGGGTTCAAATGTATTTTGAGCAATTATTAAAGCACACTAAGGCTGAAACTGTTCAAGAAGTTTTCCCTAACCTAAGCTTATTTGTACATGGAGGTGCAGCGTATACCCCATATGCTGAAAGATTTAAACAGCTTCTAGGATTTGATATTGATAGAGTAGAATTGTACCCGGCATCAGAAGGTTTCCTTGCATACCAAGACAAACCAGGTGTTGAGGGAATGAGATTAAATATTGCTGATGGTATATTCTTTGAATTTATACCAGCAGATAAATTTGGAGAAAAAGACGCACCTTGTTTGACGCTAGATCAAGTAGAAATGGGTATGAATTATGCCATCATAATTACTACAAAGGCAGGTTTATATAGATATGCTATAGGCGACACCGTTAAGTTTGTTTGTGATGAACCTTATAGGGTAATTGTTACAGGTAGAACAGCCCACTATATTTCAGCATTTGGCGAGCATGTAATAGGAGAGGAGGTGGAATCATCTATAGCTGAGGTATGCGAAAAGCATGAAGTTGTAATACGAGATTTCCATTTGGCCCCAGAGGTAGCACCTAAAAAAGGGCTGCCTTATCACGAGTGGTTTATTGAATTTGAGACTAATCCCAAATCAATGAAGGATTTTTCTGCTGACTTATGTCATGCTCTTCAAGCGAGAAATTCCTACTACGCTGATTTAATTTTGGGCAAGGTTATTCATCCTGCAGTAGTTACGCAAGTAAAGAAAAATGGATTTAACAAAGCCATGGCAGCTTCAGGCAAATTGGGTGGCCAAAACAAAATCCCTCGCCTTTCAAACGATAGAACTTTCGCAGATCAGCTATGAAAATTGTCGCTTTAACAGGCGGGAGTGGTTCTGGTAAATCCACTGTATTAAACGGTTTGTTGGATCATTTTTCTGATAAAGCTTCAATATTGTCTTTGGATGACTATTACAGGCCACGAGAAGAGCTTCCTGTTGATGATAACGGGGAAACAAATTATGATGTTCCTCAGGCAATAAACCACTTAGATTTACACAGAGACATTCTGAAATTAAAATCAGGTGAAAGTGTAAGTCTTAAGACTTATACGTACAACCGTGATGCAATGATTTCAGAGGTTATTACAATAAATTCAGCACCTTGGTTAATCGTTGAGGGGTTGTTTGTGATGCATCATGACGATGTTAGAAGTTTATTCGATATTACAGCATATATAGACGCAACTCCTTCTACAAGACTAAAGAGAAGAAAGTATAGGGATGAAACGGTAAGAGGATATAGTCCAAACGAAGTACAATATCAGTGGACAAATCATGTAAGGCCAGCAGATATTAAACATATTGAGCCATGGCGAAATAAATGCGATATTGTAATCGATAATGAAAAAGATTGGGCTAAGGGTCTCAATGAACTAATCGCATTAATGGAATTATGAAAAAAGCATTTACTCTCTTTACATGTAAAACATGCCAAAAAATCTTTGATGATTTACAACCTGAAAAAAAAGGATGTGAAGTCATTAACATAAAAGTAGAGAGTATTTCAGCTGAAGATCTTGATGCAATGAAAGAAAGGGTTGGAACATATGAGGCTCTTTTTTCAAGAAGAGCGATGAAATTCAGAAGCATGGGGCTTGCAAATAAACAGTTGACAGAACAGGATTACAGAACTTTAATTTTAGAAGAATATACTTTTTTAAAAAGACCAGTTTTTTTATTTGATAATGAGGTGACAGTTGGGTCAAGGAAAGTTGAAATAGAAAGAGCGAGAAACCTACTTGGATAAGTCTTTAAAATATGCCCATCTAGCTCTATTGGCAGTAGGGTTTATTTATGCGCTCAATTATTTTATTGCCAAGGGCTTAATGCCAAACAAAATAGGCCCATCAGGATTTATTGTACTAAGAGTAATCGGTGGTGGGTTAATGTTCCTTTTATTGAGATTTTCATTAAAGATTGAAAGAGTAGATAAGAAGGATCTTATAAGACTAGCATTATGTGGCTTGACTGGTGTTGCAATTAATCAACTCTGTTTTTTCAATGGTCTCGCAATTACTAGTCCAATCCATGCATCCTTAATAATGACGACTAATCCAATTTTTGTACTTATTACTAGTGCGGTAATTCTAGGGACAGTAATTACTAGTCGAAAAATTTTAGGTATTGCTTTAGGGGGTATTGGAGCTGTGTTTTTACTCTTAAACACACCAAAATCAGTAACGACAAATGGACCAAGTTTATTAGGAGATATATTGATTTTAATCAATGCACTTTCATATGGTATTTATTTAGTTATCGTTAAACCATTGATGAGAAAATACAAGCTTATTACTATCATTTCTTGGGTTTTCATTTTCGGTGCATTTTTTGCTTTACCTTTTGGTATTAGTGAGGTTCAGGCCATAGACTGGACGAGTTTTGGTCGTGAAGAATGGGGAAGAATCTTATACGTAATTATTGGCACGACCTTTCTAGCTTATTTACTGAATATCTACGCTTTGGGATCAGTTGACCCAACGGTGGTTAGCATTTACATTTACCTTCAACCAATTATAGTAACTACATTAACTGCGGTTTGGGCTTATGGAAACATAGGGGTACCAACTATTATATGTGCTATATCCATATTTACAGGAGTCTGGTTAGTTAGTGTTCCCCAGGGATTCTTTAGATATAAAAAATAGATGTAAATTGCTGCATGGCAATTAAGAAACCCTTTAATCTAACAAAGTGGATAGAAGAAAATCGAGATCTTCTAAAACCACCTGTAGGCAATAAAAATTTATACATAGATAGCGGTGACTACATAGTTATGATAGTTGCGGGACCAAACGCTCGAAAAGATTATCATTACAATGAAACAGAAGAGTTGTTTTACCAGATAGAAGGGGATATTGTTGTCAAGACACAGCAAAATGGTAAAATGATTGAAGTCCCTATAAAGGAAGGTGAAATGTTTTTGTTACCGGCACAAATACCTCATTCACCGGTTAGATCAGCAAACTCAATAGGTTTAGTGATAGAAAGGAAACGAGAACCACACCATAAAGATGGTCTCATGTGGTATTCAGAAAAAGAAAATGCCCTTTTGTTTGAAGAGTATTTTCAATTGAATGATATTGAAAAAGATTTTCTACCAATATTTAAAAAATTCTATTCAAATAAAGAGTTAAGAACTTGTCCTATATCAGGAGAAATCATGGATGTTGACGAAAGGTTTATTTAAGATGGGTGCAACCATTTGATAATTTATACAGTTCTTTTTAGTGAGATAACACACAACACTATGAGAGACGCCTTATTAATTAGTTTTTTATTTTCTCTACCTACAATTAATTTCTTTGCGCAAACTACATGCCCATTTGATAATTTGTGTGAATCATGTATTGAAGAAGGTGGATTTTATTGTGGGGATGACCCCGAAAATTGGACATATTACTCTCCTCATGGCTGTGTCCCTCATTATTATTTAAATGATGGTTGGGAAGATTGTCAAGACGGTTCCGATGAAGGCGGCGCTCTACCCACTGTGAATTGTGGGGAGACAGAATTTGTTTCTTTGTGTGAGTCGTGTATTGAGCAAGGTGGATTTTATTGTGGGGATGATCCCGATAATTGGACCTCATATTCTCCTGAGGGCTGTGTCCCTCATTATTATTTAAATGATGGTTGGGAAGATTGTCAAGACGGCTCCGATGAAGGCGGAGCTCTACCTACTGTGAATTGTGAAGAAGCGGATTGTACATTAAATTTTGTGTATGAAATAATAGACGAAATCGTTAACATTCAAGCTATTGAATTCCCTCTGGGCGCTGAGCTTGTGTTTACGGTTAACGGTAATGAAATAGAGTCTATAGACGATGCGATTGGACTTTCATTCCTTATTTTTTTACAACCTGTAAATATTTGTGTTTTTTATTCTTCAGATGCTTGTCCTGATGGCATAGAATTCTGTGAAACACTTAATTTAGATGATATAATTAATGGAGGCGAAGAGGTAGGTTGCACAACTCCAAACGGCATTTTCTTCGAATTAGGATCAGAGCTTTTTCTAAATGAATGCGAATATCTTCTATGTCAAGGTCCAGAAAATTGGTCTGATGTTATTACAATTGAGGATTGTGTTGATGGTTTAGGATGTTATGATGAAGATTCCAATTTCTATGCTTTAGGAGAAGAACTATTTTTTAATGATTGTGAATATATCTTTTGTGAAGCTCCAAATACTTGGTCAGAGGTTAATACAATTGATGGTTGTGTTGAAAATTTAGGATGCATTGACGAAGATGGTATTTTCTATGAAATAGGATCGGAACTATTTATCAGTGAGTGTGAGTATATGTTCTGTGAAAGTCCCGGTAATTGGTCTGGTTTGCTTGAAATTCCGGGGTGTAATGAATTAGATTGTGAGTTTAGCTTAAGTGCGCAAGAATTAGATGATAATGCTTGTGGAAGTTGGGCTTTTTGGCTTTCTTTATCCGAAGAAACAGAAAATATATTCTGGGATTTTGGAGATGGGAGTTATCAAGAAGGTGGGGTTTCGGTGAACCACACATTTGATTCTTCACTAAACAATCAATATGTAGTTACAGTTTCTTTACTTACTGCTAACTGTGGTATAATATTTTTAGACTTCTTGGTTGATGTTAACTGTAGCGCAGATGAAGGATGTTATAGTGATGATGGAGTTTTCTTCAGTGTAGGGTCAGAATTATTTTACAACGATTGCGAATACATTTATTGTGAAAGTCCTGGGAATTGGTCAGATATACAAGTTGTACCAGGCTGTGGAGTTAATTGTGACTTTACGATTGAAGCTTCTCCACAGGATGATATCCCATGTGATTTGAATTGGTTATTCCAGCTTAATGGAATCGAAGAAGACACTGATAATGTGTTTTGGGATTTTGGTGATGGCACAACAGGCGAGGATGGTTGGACTACAGAACATATATATGCAACGGATGGGATTTATTTAGTTACGGCATTTGTGTTCACACCATCGTGTCAATTAGTTACTGTTATTACAGAGATTGTTATAGAAGGATGCAATGAACAAGGATGTTACAGTGAAGATGGAGTTTTCTATAATATCGGAGATGTATTAGAAGTCTCAGATGATTTCTGTGAGAATTATACCTGCTCTTCTATAGATGTGATAGGATTGGAATATGGATTTATACCCAATTGGGATATTTACCCGGAATGCTTTCAGTTTGAATGTGTTGATGTAGACCAAATCAATGATGATCTAAATTGTCCAGATGTATTTGCGCCAGTTTGTGGTTGTAATGGGATAACGTATAATAATGAATGCGAAGCATTCTTTTATGGTGGTGTTACAACTTGGTCAAATGGCACTTGTGAGGAAGGTCCTGAGGATTGTGAAATTTTCTTCGAATGGTACATTAATCCAAACGGAGTGTTCCTAGCAGAAGCGTACGTGTACCCTGAAGATGCTGAAGTTTCATGGTGGGTTAATGGCGATTATTACATTGATGGAAATGCAATTGAGTATAATATGAGCAACATATTAGAACCTTTGGATATTTGTGTTGGTGCTGAAACTGCTGATTGTGGCGCGTTTGAATATTGTGAAACAATATTTCCAATAAATGATTTAGGGTGCTACGAAGAAGGTCAATTCTATCCAATTGGATTTACTCTATTCTTAAATGATTGTGAGTATGTAATTTGTGCGGGAGTTGAGAATTGGTCTGATGTAATGGAGATTGATGATTGCGAAGGCAATGATGAATGTATTGACGAATCGTTAATTGATCCAAATATGTCTTGTTACGAGATATGGGATCCTGTTTGTGGTTGTGACGGGATAACATATTCAAATGATTGTTACGCATATTACTACCATGGAGTTACAGAGTGGACTGCAGGAGAATGCGGAGGTTCCGATGATGATTGTACTATAGAAATCGAGGAATGGCTTAGCCCACAAACTGCAACATTCGAAGCCTTTTACTATCCTGAGGATGCAAATCTCATTTGGACGGTAAACAATGAAATCTTCATGGATGGCACTTCTACAATTAATATTGTGAATATTCCAAGTGGTGAGTTTATCGTTTGTGTTGGATATGAAACAGAAGATTGTGGCTGGGTTGAAGTTTGTGAAGAGTACTTCATTGAAGGTGAAGAATGCAACGGAGAACTAATAGCAATGCAACCATTAGATAATGTGTGCGAGTGGGCATTTGCTATTGAAAATGTTGGGCAAAATTGTACAGTTGAATGGGATTTTGGTGATGGGAACACTTTGGAAGGCTCTGCTTGGGAGTCACATGCATACGATGAGAGTGGTACATATATTATAACCGCAACCTACTATTCGGCGGGATGTCCAAACGGAGAAACATTAGTAATAACAATCCAAACCGAAGATTGCGAAACTTCCGTTGGAGAAGTTGATATAGATGCATGGTCTGTATATCCAGTCCCTACATCAGAGAATATCTCAGTTAGGGGGTTGCCTGATGGAACATGGGGGGCAAAACTTTACGATGCAACCGGAAGAGTTGTATTTGATAGTTATGTCCAAAACGAACAGCAAATTGATATTAACCAGCTAGGCAGTGGTATATACACAATGCAAATCATTGGTCTTACAACTTCTGCTAAAAGAGTTGTAGTTCAGAGGTAAGGCAGGGGTAAAGTCATACCTTTGTAAGGCACTAGAACTAGGACTAAATGAGTTTTAAACGTCTCAACATTCTGACCGGATGGTCTGTATGGCTTATCGCAACGGTTGTGTATCTATTAACAGTAGAGCCAACATCTAGCTTTTGGGATTGCGGAGAATTTATCGCATCAGCATATAAATTAGAAGTGGGGCACCCGCCAGGGGCGCCCCTCTTCATGTTATTAGCAAGATCTTTTATGGTATTTGCTTCTCCTGAAACAGCAGCTCTTGCAGCCAACATGCTGTCTGCATTTAGCAGCTCATTTACGATCTTATTTCTGTTTTGGAGCATTACTCATCTTGCAAGAAGGTTTTATGGGGGATTTACAAATAAGCCATCTCAATCTGAATCAATAGCAATATTAGGTGCTGGAACAATTGGTGCTCTAGCTTATACATTCTCAGACTCTTTTTGGTTTAGTGCCACAGAAGGAGAGGTATATGCTCTTTCATCACTATTTACTGCTGCAGTATTTTGGGCAATACTCAAATGGGAAACAGTTGCAGACGAATCAGGTTCATCGAGGTGGTTAATCCTTATTGCATACCTAATGGGTCTTTCAATCGGAGTCCATTTATTAAATCTTCTAGCAATACCCGCAATAGCTCTTGTTTACTTCTTCAAAAAATATGAATACAGCCATAAGGGACTTGCCCTTACTGTTGCGATTTCAATAGTACTTTTAGGATTAATACAGATTGGCGTTATTCAAGGGATAATTCAGTTTGCAGCAAAATTTGAGCTGTTCTTTGTCAATTCTATGGGCTTTCCTTTTAATACTGGTATAGTATCGTATTTAATTCTTTTGCTTGCTCTTATAGCTGGAGTGGTGTACTATTCTAGACAAAGAGGATGGTGGGCTGTAAACACTTTGGCTTTATCAGTAGCAATGATTTTAATTGGCTATAGTTCATTTACAACTATTGTTGTTAGATCAAACGCTAATCCTCCTATGGATGAGAATGATCCTGAGAACTTTTTTCAACTTCTCAAATATCTAAATCGAGAGCAGTATGGAGACAGGCCGCTCGCCATGGGGCAATATTGGGACACGCCTCTCAATCTTGAAAAACAATACAAAGACGGTTCTGCAACTTGGGTTAAGAGCTATTCAATTAAGGAACAAAGAGGTGCAAGAGATAAGAGGATTAAATCTTTCAAAAGCGAGTTGGCTGCACTTAACTACATCAAAGAACAAGCAAACGAAAAGTTTAGAATAGTTGAAGAATATGTAAACTCTGGAGAGAAGAAGGGGTCAGTGCCCAACTACGACAGTAAATACACAATGTTCTTCCCAAGGATGTATTCTTCGGATAGTCGTCATGTAAAGGAGTATCGCAGGTGGAGTAATTACAAAGGGATGAATGAGTATCTCAAGTATACAAGTCCACTTGTGGATGGTGAAATGACAAAACTGCAGTTCATCATGCACATTGATAATGATGTGCTAAGTGGAAACCTCACAAAGCCAGAACTTGAAAGAACTCTAAAGAGACTCTTTAATTCATATGGCCAAAGAATGGGAGACGATTACCAAGTCCGTTCTGCAACAGAAATTGTTGTTCGTGACCCAAATTCTGGTTCGATGAAACTTGCACCATTAACTGATGCAAGGTCAAAAGAGGCATTAACAGATTTAATTGTATCTCAATTAGAAAGTGGTCTTGATTATGGAAAGCCATATGTGAAGAGGCTGAATTCTCAAAAGAGATACTATGAACATATGGCAGGAAATGCCAAAGACTATCAGAGCCAACAATCTGCTTTAGCTGGTTTGGATAATACACTTGAGAAACTTCAGCCAAGTATGGGTGAAAACCTGAGGTACTTCTCAGACTTTCAAATGGGCTGGATGTACTTTCGATACTTCATGTGGAATTTTTCAGGTAAGCAAAATGACATACAAGGTCACGGTGGATTCTTAAATGGAAATTGGTTGTCCGGGATTGATCCAATTGATGAACTTCGTTTGGGCAATAGAAGTGAGCTGACTCAAGAGATGAAGGATAACAAAGGACTTAACAAGTTCTTTTATTTACCTTTGATTTTAGGCTTGATAGGACTTGTATTCCAAACTATAAGAGACCCACGTGGTGCAGGTATAGTCGGACTACTTTTCATCATGACTGGTATTGCAATTGTGGTATATCTAAATCAAACCCCAATGCAACCACGTGAAAGAGATTATGCATATGTAGGATCTTTTTACGCTTTTGCAATGTGGATAGGGTTGAGTGTGATCGCACTTTTTGATGTCGCTAGAAAAAGCGATTTGATGAACCTCGGAAAAGGTTTTGCCCTACTAGTTGGAGCAGGTCTAATTTTCTTTATTATAGAAACTGCATCGGGGACCCCTAATTACCTCTCGCTTAGTATTTTGTTTATGACTCTAGTTGCAGCCGTTTTATATGCAATTGCATATGGACTTAAAGAAGCCAAACTAGACGAAAATTTAAGGTCGTTCACAATTGTAGGTCTATTACTACTAGTTCCTTTTTTAATGGCGTTTGAAGGTTGGGATGACCATACTAGAGCTCATAGAACAACCGGAGTAGATTTCGCCAAGAACTACCTTAATTCTCTTGCTCCTAACGCGATCATTTTCACTAACGGAGATAATGACACATTCCCTCTTTGGTATGCACAAGAGGTAGAAGGTGTAAGAACTGATGTTAGAGTTTGCAACTTGAGTTTATTAAATACGGATTGGTATATAGACCAAATGCGTCGAAAGGCATATGAGAGTGAACCTCTTCCTATTGATATGACAGAAGAACAATACAGACAGGGGACTCGCGATGTGGTGTTACTTAGACCATCAAGCGATTATGTGAATATAAATGATGCATTTAAAATAGCGTTGGATGATAATTCAGTGGAGACTTTTGGCACTAAGAAGTATCCATACTTCCCTTCGAATAAATTTAGTATTCCAGTTGATTCTGAGTATGTAAAAACGCTTGGATTTATGGATGAAGAAGAGATGAGTAAAATAGCATCAGAAGTTAAATGGACTATTTCAGATGCTGATGGTCAGCCTCTTCAATACGTATTGAAGAATCAACTAGCTGTTCTTTCTATACTTGCAAATAACAATTGGGAGAGGCCAATATATTTTGCAGTAACTACAGGTGGAGATTCTTATATCGGACTGCAGGATTACTTCCGTTTAGAGGGTTTGGCATATAGACTTGTGCCAATTAAATATCCGCAAAATACTAATCCCAATATCATTGGTGGAATTTAAACAGATCTGATGTATACAAATGTGATGGAAAATTGGGAATGGGGTGGAATGGATGACCTTGAAAATGGCGTCTACATGGATGAGAACAATAGACGAATGGTTACAAATGTTCGTCTTCAGATGTCAAATCTAAGTGAGGCATTAATTGATGAAAACGACCCTAAAAGAGCATTAGATGTACTTGATGAGGTACTACGGGGTACTCCGCAAGCAAACGTTCCTTTTACAAGAGTTCTTATGCCTGTTGCAGAATCTTACATCAAGATTGCAAATGCTGATACCAACCTAACATCATATGCGGACATTTTGTCTGAAGAGGATAGGATGAGGGCATTGGATGTTGCGAAAGAACTTACTGAAGCATTGTTTGTTCAAGCTGAGGAGACCATTACGTTTAGCCTTAGTCTCACACCAGAATACTACGGTGCAATGGAAGAGGATAGACAGCTTTCGCTTCAAGTTTGCGACAGACTGCAAAGGGTGCTAAAGTATTACCACCCAAATGATGAATACGTGGATGAATTAAAGTCACGCATTGATACAATCGAATCTAATATTGAGAACTATCAGCGTATGATTGTTGATTTAGGATCAATTAATTTCTAACAATCACGCATGACGCGAGTAGCAATTCTTGCATCGGGAAAAGGGTCAAACGCAGGGGCTCTTATAGATTACTTTTCTGGTGATTCAGAAGTTAATATTTCTGTTGTTGGCTCAAACCGCAAAGCGTCAGGTGTTTTTGATATTGCAGAAAAAGCCGGTATTAAATCGTTTCGCTTTTCAAAGGACGAAATGGACTCAGGTAAGCTCTTAAAGGACCTTAAATCCCAAAAAGTTGATTGGGTACTTCTTTGTGGTTTTCTATTGAAAATTCCTTCTGATATTTTGATGGAATACAAGGATAGAATATTAAATATTCACCCGTCCCTTTTACCCAAACACGGTGGAAAGGGGATGTACGGGATGAACGTGCATAAAGCAGTGCAAAAGTCTGGTTCTAATGAGTCCGGCTTGACTATTCACAAGGTGTCAGAGAACTATGATGAGGGCGATATAGTATTTCAAGCATCAGTTGATATATCTCAATGCAGGAGTGCAGAAGAAATTGCTTCAAAAGTTCTAGCTTTGGAGCATCAATATTACCCACGCATTGCTGAAGCAATGATTAAAGACTAAAGATGGATTTTAACGTTCAATATCATACATAAATGCCTGAGGTAACAGCATATACTGATGGTGGTGCTAGTGGAAATCCAGGACCAGGGGGATACGGAATTGTTATGCTTTCTGGGAAACACAGAAAGGAGATAAACGCTGGGTTTAGGCTTACTACGAATAATCGTATGGAGCTACTTGCTGTCATCATTGCCCTTGAAACTTTAAAGTTTAATGGCACAGATATTACGATTTATTCAGATTCTAAATACGTTGTTGACGCTGTTAAAAAGGGTTGGGTTTTTAATTGGGAGAAGAAGAATTTTGCTAAAAAGAAGAACCCTGACCTGTGGAAGCGTTTCCTTAAAATCTACCCAAGTCATAGTGTCAAATTTGTTTGGGTTAAAGGCCACGCAGGAAATGAATTAAACGAATTAGCGGATAAACTCGCCGTCTCAGCTTATCAAGAAGGTGTTTTAGAGGTGGATGAAGTCTATGAAGCGACCAATGTAGATTAACTTTACAGCGAAATATTTTCAAATGCGTACAGATTTATACCAAGGACACGATTACTTCAATATGGATGATCTTCTTACTGAAGAGCACAAGTTGATACGTGATGCAGCCCGATCGTGGGTGAAGCAAGAAGTTAGCCCAATTATTGAGGAGGCTGCTGAGAATTGTAAGTTCCCTCAACATCTTATCCAAGGCCTTGGAGAGATAGGAGCATTTGGGCCTTACATACCTGAGGAGTATGGTGGTGCAGGTTTAGACCAAATCTCATACGGCTTATTGATGCAAGAACTAGAGCGCTGTGACTCAGGGCTACGTTCAACAGCATCTGTTCAAAGTTCTTTAGTTATGTACCCAATTTGGAAGTACGGATCAGAAGAGCAAAAGCAGAAGTTCTTACCAAAGCTTGCAACTGGTGAGTGGATAGGATGCTTTGGCTTAACAGAACCAGACCATGGATCAAACCCTGGTGGAATGGTAACAAGCTATGTAGAGGACGGTGACGACGTTATACTAAACGGAGCTAAGATGTGGATCTCCAACGCGCCCTTTGCACAAATGGCTGTGGTATGGGCTAAGAACGAAGAAGGTAGAATTCACGGTCTTATCGTTGAGCGTGGAATGGAAGGCTTCTCAACTCCGACTATGAAAGGCAAATGGAGCCTGCGTGCATCAGATACTGGCGAATTGATTTTTGACAATGTTAGAGTTCCAAAATCTAACATACTCCCAGGACGATCAGGACTTGGTGGCCCGTTGAGCTGCCTTGACTCTGCTCGTTTTGGTATCGCTTGGGGAGCAATTGGTGCAGCTCTTGACTGCTACGACACAGCGCTTCGTTATTCGACAGAACGCCATCAGTTTGGAAAGCCTATCGCTGGATTCCAACTTCAACAGAAGAAGCTAGCCGAGATGATTACGGAGATCACAAAGGCTCAACTCTTAACTCTACGTTTAGGTCAACTAAGAAACGAAGGAACTGCAACAAGCGCCCAAATTTCTTTGGCTAAAAGAAACAACGTAGATATGGCTCTTAACATCGCTCGAGAAGCACGCCAAGTGCTTGGAGCAATGGGAATTATGAACGAATATCCCATCATGCGTCATATGATGAACCTCGAATCAGTGATTACCTATGAAGGGACGCACGATATACATCTACTGATAACAGGATTAGATGTAACAGGTTTTTCAGCATTTAAGTAAAGAAAAGTAACACCGTCCAAACAAAATAATCGTACGAGTTTACGAGTGTGGATGTTTTGTGAGCAGTAATTCTAATTTAAGGAGGATTGTTGTGAACAATCATTATCTATTACAAAACCGGTTGTTGTTTTGTTGTTTAGAAATGTTGGGTTTCCATTTTGAATGGTGAATAGACAATGCTGTCGCATATAAACATCGAAGTTTAAGTAAATAATAGAGGGGTTTATATCGTGTGTTATTAATTAGATAATACCGCCACCCGCTTACCTGACCGTGAAGCGGGGAGGTGACATGATGGTTACTATCTAAACTCACTCCCCATCCCATATAAAAGGGTATTTCCTACGAAACTTGTCTAACAAAACTCTTTCACACCTTAAATCCACCATTGGTCCTTCACTCAAAATTGTTCCTAAAGGATCTATCCCTAAACTATCTCCACTATAAATATTTTCATAAGGATCTTCACCGATACGATTCACTCCTATCACGTAGCATTGGTTTTCTATTGCCCTTGCTTGTAGTAAGCTTCTCCAAGCTTGAATGCGCGGTTTGGGCCAATTAGCAACATAAATAATTGCATCATATAAGTCCTCAGGCTTATTCTTTGAAAACACGGGAAACCTAAGATCGTAACAAATCTGAAGAAGGATTTTCCATCCACGAAACGCTACAATTGTTCTGCTTTCACCTTGCACATAATATTTATCCTCCCCGCCTAAAGAAAATAGGTGCTTCTTATCGTAAAAATCAACTTCACCTGAAGGCTTCATAAACACCCCTCTATTTCTTGCCGATCCATCGGGCATCTTAAAAGCGACACTTCCCACAAGTGCTATGTCCAACTCTGAACATAAACCTTTCATCCAGCATAGAGTTACCCCGTCTTCCCAACAATCAACCCTTTCTATATTCATAGAAAATCCAGAGGTGAAGTTTTCTGGCAAGACAACTACATCCACTCCCTCAAAAATACTCTCACGAATTTTAACTTCAAAAGCAGATCGATTTTCCTTTGGACACTCCCAAATAATCGGAGCCTCGATCCCTATGATTCTCAAATCAGACATTCCTCAACTTCACCTCGTAATGGCAAATTTTGTTGATGCTGTTTTATCGCCATTTCCGTCAATGGCAAAAACCATGTATACGCCGTAAGGGGCAGGAGTTCCGTCGTCTAGTAAACCATCCCAAATTGCTCTACCGCCCATTGATTGCTCTTCTGCAATTAATCTGCCTGCTGCATCAGTGATGTGAACTGTGCATTGGTATGCGAGTCCATCAACTGTTATGGGGCCATTGTGGAATTCGTCAACAGGATTGGGGAATACAAAAATGTTTTCCATCTCTTTATCCCAATTTGTTGCTTCGCCTAGGTAAGAGATCAAACCCCTTGCAGTAGCGACAAAAGCTTCGCCGTTTGAATGGTTAATGGCAATATCAAGAATATTGTCGTCAGGGATGGGGCTGTTATCCGTTGAAAATTGGTGCTCAATACTCAATCCGTCATTGCTGAGAACATAAATGCCCGAACCTTTAGTGCCAATCCATTTGCGGTTACCGCCGTCAAACTTGATAGAAGTAATAGCTTCGGTTTCAAGTAGATATTGATAATTTCCGTCTTGTTGGATCAAGATTTGCGAGGCTGTTGTGTTTTCGTCATTATTAAAGAGACTTTCTGAACCGTAGAAGATTGCTGGACCAGAGCCAGTGCCTAGCCAAATTTCACCATCGAGGTCTTCTTCAATACAGTAAACGTAGTTAGATGGAAGGCCTCCATAATTTTCGTTTGTATTTAAGAACCTCCAATCGTCGTCTGAAGTGTTGGCAGGAGTTTCGTTAGTGTCGTAGACCATTACGCCACCACCTCTTGGCAGTAGCACCCAAATATATCCATCTCTAGTACATTTAACTCCACCAATATTTTCATTCAATGAAATCGCAGAACCAAGCTCCATAGAAATGAAGGTGCCGTTATCAAGAAGTACTTGGAGTGGTGAGTTAGTAAAGCAATTCGTAAACCAAAGATTACCGTCCCTATCAAAATCTAAACCGCCAATTCCTATTCTAGGACTACCACCAAAATTTCCCTCTTCAATGGTTGAGTTAGAATTATTGTAAATCTGAACCATTTCTCCATTTACAACCTCTAAAAGACCTTCTTCCCAAGAGCCAAAGAAAACTCGAGATGGATTGTCAGGATCAATGCTCACATCAATAATGTCTCGAATGCCTGGTATGATGTTTTGGCTTTCAAGAGAAATAACATCGATCCAAGAATTATCTACTAGCCCAGTTACCCCAACAGAAGTGTATAATCCATTCCAAGTTTCGTCAACACCTCCAGTAGCAACCCAAAGATTGTGATTCCAACAGTCTAATTTTCTAGCGTGAGCGCTTTCGGGTCCACTTGGATAAAAATTGGCGTTGACCACACCGCCCTCAATAGGTTCAGCTACAAATCGAACCAATCCTCCGATTCTACTTGCAATCCAAACAGTCGATGTCTCCTCTGGCCCAAAAGCAACGTCTCTTATTTGCATCCATCCACCCACTGCATTAGTCTCAGGAATCAAATTAAGGTGAATATCATATCTCTCTACGTCGCAACATCTACCCACAAGAAGTGTATCACCTCTAGAATCAAGACCCCATAGCTTGTCACCTTCCGCAGGCCATCCATCCAACAAGGACCAATTACCTTCCTCTTTTACCCAAAGCCTTCCAAGTATTCCATCGCCCAAATGAGCAAAAACTCTATTAGACGTAAAATGTAATTCTGTTACAACTGTGTTTGGGTCTTCTGGAAGATCACTCCATTGAGTCCATGCTTCAGAACTAGCAAGAAAGTCGTGATCTATATCAGCTTCGAACACACCTGAATCTGTTGCTACCAACCATTTTCCGTCATGCTTAATTACACTATTAACACCAAGAAGTTCTTGTTGACCTTGTATATACCATGTATCGCTAACCTCGACAGAATTGACATCTATAACCACTACACCAAAACTAGTAGCTAAATAAGCTTTAGGGCCATCAACAAAAATGTCACGAATGGACTTGTCTCCAATAAGATTGCTATTAACTATGTCCGGCATATTGTAGACTCCAACTTCTGTCAATAAGTCGATATTTCCATTTCCATAACCTATGATAAGTACATGAGAGTCTTGTGTCCCAAAAGGTGCAACTGCAATCGCAGATGGATTAGATTCACTCAATCCTTGTATTATACTGTGCCTTTCTAGCTCAATTGTTTCAGGATAATAGCTAAAAACGGCATATTCTGTCATAGCGTAAACTACGTCCACAGCAGGGGCAACTTTCAATACCTGACCGTAAGGTAAAAAATCGTTCCAAGTGCCTATTGGCCTGTTTCCTTGTGATTTGCCTTCTGATATAAAGACAAATAGGGTAAAGCCCAAACACAAAAAAGACGTTGATATTTTATTCAATATTGACTTCACTGCCTCTTGTACGCAAGCGAAGTTCGGGATATTGTGCTATGTAATTGCATGTATTTACAGAAAGATTGTGTACTTTTGCGACGGAAATAGTGAAGAGAAGTAAATGTGAGGGGCATAAGCCCCCTTTTTATGCTTTAAACTTTTCGATATGATAGACGCAAAGACAATAAGTAAAATGGCTGAAGAGTTCGTTGAAGGAACTCCAGGCTTTGTGGTCGATGTAAGTGTCGCTGCAGGGAATGTTATTAGAATTTCCCTTGATAATGATGACAACACTTCGATAGAGAATTGCATGGCTTTAAGCCGCCACATTGAGGGGTCTTTAGACAGGGAGGAAGAGGACTTCTCTTTAGATGTTGGTTCTCCTGGTTTAGATCAACCCTTAAAAGTTTTGCGTCAATACAAAAAGCTAGTTGGGAAGCAGGTGATTGTACTTCCCAAAGTGGGAAAGAAAATCGAAGGTGATCTAGTTAGTGTAGAGGAAGAGGAAGGAGAGATGAGTGGTTTGGTCTTAAAGACACTTGAGAAAAAGCGTATCGAAGGGCGCAAGGCAAAACAGTGGGTTGAAGAGGAACATCCTTTTAACGCCTGCGATTTAGAATGGACAAAAGTTAAAATTTCGTTTAAATAAGGTATAATGGAACTGAACCTAATTGATTCGTTTCGCGAGTTTAAAGAATTCAAAAACTTCGACAAGGAGACCATGATGGCAATCTTGGAAGACGTTTTCAGAAACATGATTATTAAGAAGTATGGATCTGACGAGAACTTCGACGTTATTATCAACCCTGAGAAGGGTGACCTTGAGATTTGGCGTAATCGCGAAATTGTAGAAAATGGTCAAGTTGAGGATGATAACGTACAGATTTCAATTAATGAAGCACTCAAGATTGAGGATGACTTTGAAGTGGGAGAGGAAGTGTCTGAAGAAATCAAGCTTGAGTCGTTTGGACGTCGCTCGGTGTTATCTCTTCGTCAAAACCTCGTAGGCCGAATAATGGACATCGAGAAAGACAAGATTTACCAGAAGTACAAAGAGCGTATTGGTGAGGTTGTAACAGCTGAAGTATACCAAATCTGGAAAAGAGAGATTCTTCTTGTTGACGATGACGATAATGAAGTTGTAATGCCACGTGAGCACCAAATTCCTGGCGACTATTTCAAGAAAGGCGATAATGTTCGTGCTGTTGTTGCTGCTGTTGAACTACGTAACAATACTCCTAGAATCATCCTTTCTCGTACAGCTCCAGAATTCCTTGAACGTCTATTCGAGCAGGAAGTTCCAGAGATTTACGACGGACTTATCACTGTTAAGAAAATAGTTCGTTCACCAGGTGAGCGTGCTAAGGTTGCAGTTGAATCATACGACGATAGAGTTGATCCTGTAGGAGCATGTGTAGGGATGAAGGGGTCTCGGATACATTCAATCGTGCGTGAGCTTAGAAATGAAAACATCGATGTAATTAATTGGACTGAGAACGAAGAGCTATTAATGCAAAGAGCTCTTAGCCCAGCAAAAATCACTTCTATTACTCTTAGTGGAGAAAGTGGAAGAGCTGAGGTTTACCTAAAGCCAGACCAAGTAAGTCTAGCAATTGGTAAAGGAGGAAATAATATCAAATTAGCCGGTCATTTAACGGGGTATGAAATTGACGTATTCCGTGAAGAAGATGAGACAGAGGATGATGTAGAATTAATGGAGTTCAGTGACGAAATCGACACATGGATTCTTGAGGAATTCATCAAAATTGGATGTGACACGGCACGTTCTGTTCTTGAAATTGACGAGGAGAGTCTGATTGCAAGAACAGACCTTGAAGCTGAGACTGTAAAAGAAGTTCTTAGGATTTTAAATAAGGAGTTAGAATAATTCAATATCTACCCTAATTAATACCTACCTTCCCCAACGATTAAAAAGCAAATGGCTGACGCAAATAAACCAGTAAGATTAAGTAAAGCTGCTAGAGAGTTCAATCTAGGCATTGGCACTATTGTGGATTTCCTTGAAACAAAGGGGATTCAAGTTGAGGCTAAGCCAAATTCAAAGTTGGACCCAGAGGTTTATGCGCTTGTGCGCAGTAATTTCCAAGGGGATAAGGATGCCAAAGAAGCAGCCAAAAGATCTTCTGTAAGTATAGATCGAGCTAACATTTCTATTGCTAGCACAAAGAAGGCAGAACCTGCTACAGAAGAGTCACCAGAAAAGATCGACCTAAGAATCTTTAAAAAAGAAGAAGTTCAAAAGGAAGAGGGAAAAAAGGAGAGAAAGAAGAAGCTTGTTAAAGAGAAGCCTTCTACTACAGAGACATCAAAAGAAGATCACAAAGAAGCTTTAAAAAGCTCTCTAAAGGTTATAGGAAAAGTAGACTTCAAAGCTCAAGAAAAGGAGGCTGCTGAAAAAAGAGCTGCTGCAGAAGAGGCTAGAATTAAGGCAAAATTGGAATCTGAAAAGATTATAGTTAAATCAGCAATTAAGCCTATTGAACAGCAAGATGAAAATACTGCTGAGGAATCTTCGGACATTGTAAAGCCAAAGGTTGATAAATTATCTGGACCCAAAGTTGTAGGTAAGATTGAGCTTCCTGTTGAAAAGCCTAAATCTTCTGATGATGGAAAAAGAAAGAGAGTTAGAGTAAAGAAGGTGGACGTAAAGAAGCAGGCTAATGCTTCACGTCAAAACAACAAAAACAAGAAGAAGGGTAATAAGGTCGGATACGTTAAGAAGGAAGTTAGCCAAGAAGATATACAGAAGGAAATCAGAGAAACGCTAGCACGCCTTAGTGGTGGAAAAAAATCGAAGTCTTCAAAGCTTCGAAGAGAGAAGAGAAAGAACATTCGTGAGCGTACGGAGGATGAACTAGTTCAACAGCAGCTTGAGGATAGCATCCTGAAGCTAACTGAATTTGTTACCGTAGCTGAATTAGCTAGTATGATGGACAAGTCTCCAAACGATGTTATTTCAGCATGTATGATGCTTGGAATTATGGTGTCGATAAACCAAAGACTAGATTCTGAGACGATCACCATGATTGCAGAAGACTTTGGTTTTGAGGTTGAATTTGTGAGTTCAGAACTTGAGGATTCAATTGAGATTGAAGAAGACAAGGAAGATGATCTAACAGGAAGGCCTCCTATTGTTACTGTAATGGGTCACGTTGACCACGGTAAAACATCTCTTCTAGATTATATCAGAAAGGCTAATGTAATTGATGGAGAGGCTGGTGGAATCACACAGCATATTGGTTCATACTCTGTGAAAATGGATGATGGTAAGCTAATTACTTTTCTGGACACTCCAGGTCACGAGGCATTTACAGCAATGCGTGCACGTGGTGCTCAGATTACAGACCTTGCGATCATTGTAATTGCATCGGATGATGCAGTTATGCCTCAGACTAAAGAGGCAATTCACCACGCACAAGCTGCAGATATTCCTATGATTTTTGCCCTTAACAAAATGGATAAGGAAACTGCAAATCCAGATAAGATTAAGACTGAACTTAGCGACATGAATATCCTAGTTGAGGATTGGGGCGGGAAGTATCAAGTTCAAGAAATTTCGGCTAAAAACGGAACTAACATCGATGAACTTCTTGAGAAAGTTATACTTGAATCAGAGATGTTAGAGTTAAAAGCAAATCCTGAAAAGAAGGCGAACGGTACGGTTGTAGAAAGTTCTCTTGACAAGGGTAGGGGTTATGTGACTAACATCCTTGTTCAAGGAGGTACACTTAGAGTTGGCGATGCAGTTTTGGCCGGTCAATTCTCCGGAAAAATCAAAGCCATGTTCGATGAACGTGGGTCAAGAATTGAGATTGCAGGGCCATCAACTCCAGTATCTGTTTTAGGATTCGATGGAGCTCCAAGTGCGGGTGATAAATTTAACGTGTTTGAAGATGAAAAAGAAGCTCGAGCAATTGCAACTAAGCGTCAGCAACTGCAGCGTGAGCAGGGTGTAAGAACTCAAAAGTCTATTACCCTTGAAGAAATTGGTCGTCGTATCGCAGTTGGTGAATTCAAGGAACTTAACCTTATTGTTAAGGGAGACGTAGATGGTTCTATCGAGGCATTGAGTGACTCACTTCAGAAGCTTTCAACTGAGAAGGTTCAGGTTAATATTATTCACAAAGCTGTAGGCCAAATCTCAGAATCTGATGTTCTTCTTGCATCTGCATCAAGCGCATATATTATCGGTTTCCAAGTTCGTCCTTCATCGACTGCTCGTAAGCTTGCTGAGAAAGAGGAAATCCAAATCAAACTTTACTCGGTTATTTACAAGGCCATCGAGGAAATGCGAGACGCAATGGAGGGGCTTCTATCTGCTAAGATTGAAGAAAACATTGTTGGAACTGCTGAAATCAGAGAAACGTTTAAGATTTCTAAGATTGGCACAATCGCAGGTTGCTTCGTTACTGATGGGAAGATCCTTAGATCTAGCAAGGTGAGAATTCTACGTGAAGGAATAGTTGTCTACACAGGTTTGCTTGGATCTCTTAAGAGGTTTAAAGACGATGTGAAAGATGTTGCTAAAGGTTATGAGTGTGGATTAAACATCGAAAAGTTCAACGACATCAAAGTTGGTGATTTGGTTGAAGCATATGAAGATGTAGAAGTAAAGCAGACTCTAGAAGACGCCTAAAAAGGGTAATTACTTCAGGTCAGGCATTTTAATCTCTGCCGGCACAATCAAAGCGTCTCGGTACTTTATTTTCAAATTAGAAAGAGCAATTTCAGCCTCCCATCTATCTCTGTAATCACCAATTGCTACACTGTAATTTGGGGTGATGGACTCTAGATAAATTCTATCATGATCGAGCTGTTTTCTACACTTAGCTCTAACGGCTCTAGCAGATTCTAAATCGCCAAAATAAATTTGAATTCTATAGCCTTTTAAAACAACTTCTTTTTCAGCTGCATCTATATATAGTGAAGTAATTGCTGAATCCATGTTAAGGACAAACTCACCCTCTTCAGTTCTTTCTGGAAGTTTAATTAATGTAGTTTTAGTTGAGTCTATTTGTACAGAGTCCCCATCTAGAGTGTCAATCGCAGTAGTTCGACGCTTGTTTTTGCCGATTTGGCCTAATGTGTCAACCGTAACAAATAAGCATAGAGTTACTATTACAACTTTAACATTCAGATAGTAAAAATTCGTTTTCATATTTGACAAATCTACTGATGTCAACGAGTTAAATTCCAAATATCCTGCCATCTATTTTTTACGCTTGTTTGGAAAGGTTCTAAATAAGGTTTGTAAGGGTATATTGTGAGCACTTACATGCCCATAAAAGAGGTCTTAAAGTGTATTTTTGCAGCAGAATTGAGACCATTTGAGCAACATGCAAAAACCGAAGACTAGGAGGAAAAGCCATATGCGTTTATTAGCTACGGTATTCTTTGCCTTGATATCATTGCAGTTTTCGACTTTTTCAGCCCAAACAATTTGGGAAGGAGGCAACATTGAGAACGGTCAATCTCTTTTTAACGCAAACTGTGCTTCTTGTCACAAAGTAACCGACGAAGTTTTAGCAGCACCAGGTCTAGCTGGAATTGCTGATCGTTGGGGAGCCTCAGACGAGCTTCTTGTAAAGTGGATACAAAATCCACAAGAAGCTGCAGAGACCGGTGATGCCTACATCAAGTCACTTGTTGATAGATACGTTGGCACTTACGGATGGATGAATGCTCAAGCAGTAAGTGCTGATGAAATTAAAGACATCATGGCTTACGTTGCTAACCCACCAAACGTTGAGGTAGCGGTTAACACAAGTGATGCCTGTCCAACAATCGATGACTCTAAATCAGATGAAGTAGATAGCTCAAGCATACTTTGGTTTACTTTACTACTAGTACTCTTTACAATTATTGCACTTAGTGCATCAGGTGTTAGACGCTCACTTACAGATATAATTTCACAAAAGACAGGACAGGAATTACTGCCAGATTCACCATATATCGTTAGGCTTAAGAGTTGGGCGTGGAGAAATATTGTTTTTGTTTCAATAATTGGGGTATTCTTTGTGGCATTAGGAGTGACAAAAGGATATGCTGCATTGATGGGAATTGGTGTATATGAGGGATATAGTCCGAGCCAACCAATTGATTTTCTTCACAGTGTACACGCCTGTGAAAATGAAGTTGACTGTAAATATTGTCACCATAGTGCATATGAGTCTAAACATGCAGGCATTCCATCAACAAACGTTTGTATGAATTGTCATAAAGCTATAAAAAAAGGCAAGATATCAGGTGAAGATGAAATCTCTAAGATCTACGCTGCCATCGGTTTTGATCCAGCAACAGGGACATATATTGATGGTGATGGAAATAATGGATATACAATACCACAAAATAGTTATGAAGGAGAGCCTGTAAAATGGAATAAGGTGCATAACCTTCCAGATCACGTATTCTTTAGTCATCAACAACACGTTGTTGTTGGAGGTCTGCAATGTCAAAACTGCCATGGAGATGTTGCAACATATTCTGTTGGTCGAATTGCTCCAGTAGAAGAAATCAATGAATTAAGAGATAAGTTCCCGGGTATTATTGAGTTGTCTAAACCAACTTTAACGATGGGCTGGTGCATTGAGTGTCACAATAAAGCTGATATTGATTTGGCATCTAATGGGTATTATATGGAGATGCATGATAGACTTAAGACAACACTAAGAGGCAATGAAGAACTTCGTCGCTTCTTAGAAGATGATAAAATAACAGTTAAAGAGCTTGGTGGATGGGAATGCTCAAAGTGTCACTATTAAACTCGATTCTGACAAGACATGGCTAATTTGAAAAAATACTGGTCCGGATTGGACGAACTAGACCAAACAGATGCTTACACAAGCGCTGAGGGTCACGAGTTCCCAGAAGCACAGTCAGTTGACGAGTTCATCTCAGACGAGCGCCTCAACACTTCCACTACAGGTCGTCGTGATTTCTTAAAGTTCATGGGATTCTCTTTAACTGCTGCAACGTTAGCTGCATGTGAAACTCCTGTTATTAAGTCAATACCTTACGCAAATAAGCCTGAAGAAATAACTCCTGGTGTAGCAAATTATTATGCCTCGACTTATTATGATGGTTTAGACTACTGTAATGTTCTAGTCAAAACTAGAGAAGGTCGCCCAATTTTCGTTCAAGGAAATAAGCACTCAGAGATAGGACATGCTAATGCACGAGTTATTGGTTCTGTGATGAGTATCTACGACAGTGCTCGTCTAAACGGCCCACTTAAGAACGGTGAGCCTATAACTTGGGCTGATTTAGATTCTGCAGTAAAATCTTCTATTGAGTCTGGTCGTTCAGTTATTCTTTCAAACACTATTCTTAGCCCTTCATTGAAGAAAGTTATTGCTTCTCTTGGAGTTGAACATATTCAATACGATGCGATTTCATATAACGCTCTGAGAAATGTTCACAAAAACAATTTCGGTGTTGACGCAGTTCCTTCATACGACTTTTCAAAAGCGAAAGTAATTGTTAGTATAGGAGCTGATTTTTTGAATAACTGGCTAACCAACACTAAAATAGAATCACAATATTCTGATCTTAGAAGACCTGAGCGAGGGTCACTTTCAAAGCACTACCAGTTCGAGTCGGCTATGACATTAACTGGAACTAATGCTGACGTTAGAACTCCAATTTTACCTTCAGATGAAGGAAATATTGTTGCAGGATTACTTTCTGCAATTAATGGATCATCAGTTTCTAACTTAGATAAAGCTACAATAGCAAGAGTTGAAGAAGCTGCGAAGTCACTTAATGGAGCACGTGGAAAGTCAATCGTACTTGCCGCTTCAAACGACGAAGCAACCCAAACTCTAGTTGCAGCAGTTAACCAAGCACTTGGTAACTACGGTTCAACTATTGATCTAGATAATCCATCTCTTGCATTCCGTGGAGATGACGCTGCTACAGCACAATTAGTTGATGATATGAATGCAGGTAAGGTTAGCACGCTAATCACATTAGATTGTAACCCATCTTACGATTTGCCAAATGCAGATGAGTTCAATATTGGTCTTTCAAAGGTTAAAACATCAGTTAGCATGAGCGGTATTTCTGATGAGACTGCTTCTCGTTCGACTTATGTTGCACCTAACCACCACTACCTAGAGAGCTGGAACGATTTAAGTCTTAACTCTGGTAGAATTGATTTAGTTCAACCAACGATCGCTCCGTTATTTGATACGAGAGCTGTGGGTGAGTCATTATTGGTTTGGGCTGGTGCATCAAATACAGATTGGTACTCATACATAAGAACCAATTACAATGCTAAGTATACAGCTGATGCATTATACACTGATGCCAAATGGAACTCAGCAGTTCACGATGGACATATGTCTATTGACGCTGTGGCATCTGCACCGAATTACTCTACTGCTATAAGTACAGCAGCTGCTGCAAGTGAAGTTTCTTCAAGGAAGGGAGGTATAATGCAACTTAGCACTTATGTAAAGCCAACAATTGGTATGGGTAATCACGCAGCTAACCCAATGCTTCAGGAGACTCCTGATCCAGTAACAAAGATTACGTGGGATAACTACATTACTATGTCGCGCAAGGACATGGAAGCAATGGGCCTTAATATATACATAGCTCAAGAGAACTTTGCATCTCTTGTAAAGCTTACTTCTAATGGTAAGTCT